>MWCU01000087.1 GCA_002070205.1 Firmicutes bacterium ADurb.Bin182
CCCAAAATGACGGCTTTCGCGCTTATGCCGTGTATTATAAGTTTTCTAAGAAGGGCAAGACCGTCCCCTCCGTTGTTGCCCGTGCCGCAAAGTATCAAAACGCTTCCGCCGCTTTGACCTATTGCGGATTGGACTTCCCTTAAAACGCACTCGGCCGCGTTCTCCATCAGTATGCAGCCTGGGATTCCCATGGAGCTGATCATAAACGCGTCTATATCTCGCATTTCAGTCGGGGTAACGACTTTTTTCATATTGCCTCCGAAAAAAAAAGGGCTCCCGCCCTCAGTCCTCCAAAATCGCCTGCGCAACTGCAAGCGCCTTGATGTGGGAAATGCTTATGTGAATGCTTTTCCCTCCGAGATCATGCATCCTTTTCTCCGCGGCGTTCCACAGCTTAACATACGGCTTTCCGCTTTCATCGCGCAGGATCTCGATATCCTGCCACTTTATCCCGTTAAACCCCGCGCTCAGAGCCTTTGCCGTAGCCTCCTTGGCCGCAAACGTACCGGCTATGGTCTGCGGGTTATGATTCTGCTTTACAAAGTACGCTCTCTCCTGCGGAGTGAAAACCCTTTCAAAAAAGGACTGGCGTTCCGCGGCGTCGCTTACCCGGTCAACCTCTATGATATCTATCCCTGTGCCGACAACCAAAATAAAACCTCCGTCGCATCCTTCATTCCATACTATTCAAATAAACATGCGGTTTGTAACAGTATACCAATTATTCATGTTTTGTCAAATTCCCCGCATGTTTGACAGCATCCGCGATCGCCGTGCTTACCGCCTTTATGCAAGCCGTCATCAATGGCAGCATATCGGCAGCCGGTTTTTCCATGGTCGAAACCGCAAAGAAAGTATCGCCGTCATAGCTTGTATGCACGGGCCTCACCGCCATTGCGAGAGCATCGTGCGCTATTGACGCGAGCTTGTTCGCTTCCTCCCTGGTAAGCTTCGCGTTTGTGGCAACGACGCCTATTGTAGTATTGCCGAAGCCTGCGCTTGCGGGTCCCGTCAGCTCCATGCACGGGCAAAACTTTCCGCCCTTGACCGCTCCGGCAATTATTTCTCCCGTCGCGGGATCGTATACATCGCCTAAAGCGTTTACCACAGCTACTGCGGCGACCAGAATGCCGTCGTTAAGCGCAACGATCGCGTTTCCTACGCCGCTTTTCATTGCATGCTTTGTCCCGAACGCCTTGCCGACTGTCGCGCCCGCACCCGCTCCGACGCTTCCCGAGGCAAGAGGATTCGCAGAGGCGTTCTCGCAGGCGCTGTAGCCTTCATTTTTGCCGGGGCGAACGGAAAAGTCCCCCACGGTAAGATCGAAAATGACCGCGGCGGGCACTATGGGCACCTTGCATACGCCCGCGTCATATCCGATACCTTTTTCCTCAAGGTATCGCATAACGCCAGATGCGGCGTCCAGACCGAACGCGCTTCCCCCGCTCAAGATCAGGCCGTGTATCCTGTCAACGATATTGTAGCCGCGCAAAAGATCCGTCTCTCTGGTTCCCGGCGCGGAGCCCCTCACGTCGACTCCCGCCACCGCGCCATTTGGAAAAATAAGCGACGTGCAGCCTGTCATAGCGTCATGGTCCGTCCAATGCCCCGCCAATATACCGTTTATCGCCGTTATGGTGTTGTTAACCATCGTATTCGCTCCTTAATGTAACCTCGCCGGCATTGAGCGTTATAATCGAGCCGTCTTCCTGCTGGAGGCAAAGCCGTCCCTCCCCGTCAAAATCAACGGCAATGCCCTGATGCGTCCTGCCGATTCCTGTAACGCGGACCTCCCGGCCGTATGTGCATGACCTTAGCTTATACCTCGAAAGCAGGCTTTCAAAGTCCTCATCCCGCTCACACATCAAAAACTGCGGCTCCAGGCAGTTCAAAAGCTTTGCCGCAACCTCCCGCGTGTCATAAAGCAAGCCCGTTGTCAGCGACATGGAAACAGCCGTAGTTTTGAGTTCATCCGGAAACTCGCGATGATTCACGTTCAACCCGATTCCGGCTACGATGAAGGCGCCGCCGCCCGGGGCTGCTCCGCTTTCCAAAAGTATGCCGCAAAGCTTTTTGCCGCCGCACAAAACGTCGTTTGGCCATTTTATCCGTGCTTCAATGTTATACTCTGCGAGTAAGTCGCACACTCCCAATGCTGCGGCCGGCGCGAATCTCGGAGCTTTTTCCGGCGGTATCGATGGCCTAAGCACTATGCTCATATAAATGCCCGAGCCCTTTTCGGAAAACCATGCCCTTTGAAGCCTTCCCCTGCCTCCTGTTTGCGAATCGCTGATCACCGCGGTTCCGGCTTTACAGCCGCTTTTGGCGAGACCCTTGGCAATTTCGTTCGTAGACGACACTTCGTCATAAAAGACGATCTCTCTTCCGAGTTCTTTGGTTTCGAGATTTGATAATATGCGTGTTTTTATCTCATTATTCCCGCTCATTCTCCAACCTTAAAACGCATTTTCTCGCAGTTTCGTAATCGAAGCCCCGCGACATGAGCCTCCTCCCGGTCCTCTCCGCTCGCTCCCGCCCGGGAAGGCCGGAAAGCTGCTCAAAATACTTTCTTGCTGCCTCGTACGCGTTATCAAGCTCCGTTTCGTCCGTAACTTCGCTTAATGCCTCATCTATGATATCCTTGGGAAGCTTATGCCCGTAAAGCTGATCCTGCAGTTTGCGCCGGCTGACGGGCTTCGCCCTCAGCCTTGAAGCCACGAAATCGCGTGCAAACTTGACGTCGTCAAGGTAGCCCAATTCTTTTAAGCGTTCTATCGTCTCGTATACTTCATATTCACCGAAGTTTTTGGAATCAAGATACAGTTCCGTTTCCATGACGGTCCTCGGGCGCGCAGTCAGATAATTGAGCGCCGCGTCCATAGGCGTCCGGCCGGAGGGCGCCGGCCCTTTTGTTTTCATTTTCGGTCCCGCTTGTAATTTTTTCATATTCGAATTATACACTTTTTCATTTGATTACGGTACCCCTTTTCATATTAGGCGGTAAAACAAGGGATACTAATATCAAATAAACCGGAGGTCGTTATGAACGAGAAAAACCCGTTTGACCCGGCGTTGAGCCTTTCGGACATCATACCGGGCGATTTTAAGCCGTATGTTCCCGAATTCGAATACGATAAGGAGCAGTCGAAAATCGCTCCGAAAAGTCTCGACGTTATTGAAGAACTTGCAAGACTCGAAGCGCAGGCTTGCAGAAAATTCGTACTGTATTCCGAATGCCTGACCGATCCGCAGTTGAAGGAGACAGCGGCTGCCGCGATTATCAGCCATAAAAAGCATTTTAACAAGCTTCAGGACTACCTCGGAAGCTGCCGATAAGAAAGGAGATTTTATGCTCAAGCCGCTAAACCGAATGTCCGATAAAGAACTGTTGACGGAACTTTTCAATGAAGAAAAGCAATTGATCAGGGAGTATTCGGATTCCGTTACGCGGGTCTTTGAAAAAGACCTGCGCGATATAATGGTCGAAAATATCAAAAGCTGCGCAGGCCTTCAGTACGACATATTCGAGCAGATGCTTAATAAAGGCATGCATAAAGCACAAAATGCCGAAAGCAGAATCGTAAGAGAAACAATGCAAAGCGTTGCTCAACTCAAGCAGGAACTTATAGCTCCCGACATGAGCTGATAAAAGCACTGCCGCAAAACGCTTGACAGTTGTTTTTCGTCCTCTCCACCCTGTATAATATATATCGAATATTGCCGAAACATAGGGGTGGGTCGAACGAAAGACGATTACGGTCCTTACGGACGCGGTACCGAAGGTTATATCCAATATACGGAGGCATTCGAAAGCGGGGACAAACGCCAAAGAGGCAGGTCCGTAAAACGGAAACCCGGCTGCCTTTCGATATCAATAATACTGTTCTTTATATTTTATTTGTTTTACAGGTTGGGAAAATGAAATCGTAAAAGCGATATTTATTTATCGTCCGCATCGGGTATGATCGCCGGCCTCTTCGTCCGTATCGACGGGCAGGTTTTCAATAAATTTTCTCAGCTGAGAGGGAGTCTTGGGTTCTCCGGCCGTTCCCAAGCAGATTCCGCAAAAGCTGCGGCATTCGGGGCATATGCATCCGCTTTCCAGTCCTTTTTCACTTTGGATCATGTAAGTGCCGCAATTGCCGCACGAGCATCTCATTGCTCTCTCACCGCCTTTCTTATATTATAGCAGAAGAACCGCAGGGTGCGCTTTGTGTTTTTTGTGTTATAATAAACACAGGTAATACGGAGGCAGGAATGAAACGCTTACTTGCTATTTTGTTGATTGTTGCTCTGTTTTTCGGGTTTGCGGGAATATCGCAGGCAGATCCCGGCAGCGATGAACTTATCGTTCTTCAAAGCACCGGGGAAATGGTTGTCCGGATACAGCTGCGCCTCAGGGAGCTCGGCTATTTCAACTTTAAACCGACCGGAAATTTCGCGAACATGACCCAAAAATCCACCATCAAATTTCAGCGGCTGCAACAGGATTCGAGCGGAGCCGCAATAATGGCGGACGGAACGGTGGGAGAACAGACAAAAAGCATTCTTTTTTCCATGGTGGCAAAACGGGCGCCCATCGACGCTTCCATCCCCTTCGGAAAGCCGCTGCAGGGAACGCCCGAAAAAACAGGCAAACTCGTGCCGTGGAATGAAGTTAAAAGCATGCTGCAAATAAACTCGGATTATACGATAACGGATTTTAACACCGGCAAGTCATGGAACATGGCTTTTACCGGAGGCGAAAACCATGCGGAGATGGAATGCAAAAACGCTTTGGACGCCGCGGAATATAAAAAAGCTTTCGGAAATGAATATAACTATTCAAAAAGACCTGTTCTTGTCGAGATCAACGGAACGCATATCGCGGCTTCCCTTCAGGGATTCCCGCACGGAGAGGATACCGTAAGCGGTAACGATATGGACGGCCATGCATGCCTCTTTTTCGAGGGAAGCCTTTCGCACGTAAGCTCGCTTCCGGACGTTGAGCATATGAATCATATATACACGGCGGCAGGCCGCTGAAATCATTTTGCCGCGTCTCTGAGCTTCGATACTATTCTGCTTTCGAGCCTCGATACCTGAACCTGTGATACGCCCAAAATAGTCGCGGTTTCGCTTTGCGTTTTATCCTGAAAGTACCTCAGCATTATAAGCTGCCTTTCCCTCGGCTCAAGATCGCGTATCAGTTCCTTGAGCAGCAGCCTGTTTATTACGTTAGTCTCCTCCTGCTCCTTTGAGGATATATGGTCGAGTACCGTTGTATCCGATCCGTCGTCATACATCGGCTCGTAAATCGACTGGCAGGGCCATGAAGATTCAAGCGCCATAACTATTTCACCGCTGTCCACTCCCAGCTCTCCGGCGATTTCTTTTATGGACGGTTCCCTGCCCAGCTTCGCGCATAATTCTTCCTGCGCGGCCGCCGTCTTTGCCGCAAGCTCTTTTAATGATCTGCTTATCCTTATGATCCCGTCGTCCCTTAGAAAACGCTTGATTTCTCCCGCGATCATAGGCACCGCGTAAGTCGAAAATCGAACGCCGTACGCTTCATCATAATTGCTTATTGCTTTAACCAATCCCAAACAGCCGATCTGATACAAGTCCTCAAACTCGACGCCCCGTCCCATATACCGCTTGACTATGGATTTAACAAGCGCCGTGTTGCATAAAACAAGCTGTTCCTGCGCCTGCTGGTCGCCTTGCTGTGCGCTGCGGATCAGTTCGAGAACTTTATCATGCGGCAGCAGCATGGATTCACTCATTGACTCTGATCCTGTCCGATTTTCTTTTTTAATGTTACTACAGTGCCTTTGCCGGGCTCCGAAGCAACTTCCAGGGTATCCATAAAAGCTTCCATTACGGTAAACCCCATGCCGGAGCGTTCAAGCTCGGGCTTGGATGTGTAAAAGGGCTGGCGCGCAAGCGAAATATCCTCTATGCCGCTCCCCTCATCCCGGATCACCGCCGTAAATTCGTTATCGTTGAGATAACAATCCATATATACGGTGCCGGGTTTATTCTCATAACCGTGAATGATGGCATTGGTTACGGCCTCGGATACGGCGGTGCGTATATCCGATAATTCCTCTATTGTGGGATTCAGCTGCATAGCGAAAGAACCTGCTACCATTCGGGCAAATCCCTCATTTTGAGACAGACCGGAAAAACTTATATGCATTTCATTTTGAGCCATTTTATCCTCCCTACATCCCTGTGCAATCTACCAGCGTATATATTCCTGACATTCTGAATATCCTGTCTATGCTTTTATTCGCGTTTTTGATGGATAGCCTGCCGCCCCGCTCCTTAAGTGTTCTGTATCTCCCCAATATAACGCCGAGGCCCGAACTGTCCATAAACGTTACGCCCTTCATATCGATGACAAGTTCTTTTATGCTTTTGTCCTTTAAAACCGCGTCTATCCAATTGCGCGTATATTCGGCGCTGTGGTGATCAAGCTCCCCTTTAAGCGCGATGTTCAGCGTTTTGCCGTTTCTCGTTCCGTTCAGCTCCATTTGGTTACCTCCTAAACAATGGGAACATATAGAATTTCGTGCCGCAGATTTAAAAACCTTCATCGAACTTTCTCCACTTTTGTACAAATGTGTCATTTTCTTACGAATGGCAAAAATATTATGGTTAGTATTCCCAATATCGGCGCTATACATACATGGACGGAGAATTTTTAATCCGAGTTATAAAATGCCGGCAAAACAAAAAACCCCCCATTCAACGGGGGGGAATTAGGCTTGAATTCATTTTTCTTCCGGAGTGGCCGCGGGCATAACGGGTTGATTGCAATTCGGACATATCAGGTCGTTTTCGGATTCGAGCATTTCCTGATCGAAATAAACGACCTCGTTGCAGTTGGGACACTCGATTTCTACGAAATCGTCATCGTCGCTCTCATCGTCGTCATTCTCTTCGTCCTCTTCATCTCCGAACAAATAATCCTCGAGATCGTCCAGATCCTCGTAGATTTCATCAACGCATTCGCCCAGTTCGTCTATCGCTTCCTCGTTTTCATCTATGGCGTCCGCCATGGCATCGAGCGTTTCGATCAAGGCCGTATAAAGCTTTTCCGCAGCTTCGGATTCAATCGGCAGACCGTCCGCCAAACCGCGCAAATAGGATACTTTTTCTTTGATGTAGCTCATTTCGATCCTCCGTACATGCATTTATATTATGTTGCGTCAGACACGTTCCATATATTCGCCGGTGCGGGTGTCCACCCTGATCCTGTCGCCCTGATTTACAAAGAGCGGCACATTTATCTTATATCCGGTCTGAAGCGTTGCGGGCTTTGTGGTGCCGGTTGCGGTATCGCCCTTGAAGCCGGGTTCCGTTTCGGTTATCTCGAGTTCAACGAAATTGGGAGGTTCAACCGAAAACGCATTTCCTTTAAAGAAGCGGATATTTACATGCATATTCTCCACGATAAAATTGATCGCGTCCTCGACCTGCTCATAATTGAGCGGGAGCTGCTCAAATGTTTCAACATCCATAAAATAATACAGTTCCCCGTCGGTATAGAGGTATTCCATTTCTTTGTTTTCGATGTGAGCTTTCGGATACTTATCGGTCGGGCTGAAAGTCCGCTCAAGCACCGCGCCCGTAACGACGTTCTTTAATCTGGTCCTTACAAACGCCGCGCCTTTCCCGGGTTTTACATGCTGAAAATCAGCGATGGACCAGACCTGCCCGTCGATCTCTACGGTTACGCCTTTTCTGAAATCCCCTGCCATAATCATATGTTCGTTTCCTCCAAATAAAATTTAATCATTGATCGGGTTTCATTCTATGATCAAAAGCTCTTTTGAAGCGGTAACGGGATTGATATGACCGTCCTCGGTTACGATGCAGCAATCCTCAATCCTGACGCCGCCCAGCCCTTCGATATATATGCCCGGCTCAACAGTTACGGTCATTCCCGGTTTTAAAACCTCTTCCGATCTGGAGCTTGCCGCCGGGCCCTCATGAACTTCCAAACCGAATCCGTGCCCGAGGCTGTGCCCGAAGCATTCCCCGTAGCCGAACGACGCTATATAGTCTCTTGCCGCCGCGTCCAGCGCCTTGCAGCTGATTCCGGGTTTCAGCGCGTCCAAAGCGATCGACTGCGCTTCGTATACTATTCTGTAAATCTCGCACAGCTTCTTTGAAGGCTCTCCTATCGCGACCGTTCTTGTCATATCGGAACAATAACCGTTCAGCTTGCTTCCGAAATCCATCACAACAAGATCGCCGTAAGCAAGCTTCCTCAGCCCGGGGACGGCATGGCACAATGCGCCGTTTTCGCCCGAGGCCACTATGATGTCGAACGCGATATCATCGGCTCCGCCATTTTTTATCCGATATTCAAGTTCGACCGCGACCTCCTTTTCGGTCATTCCGGGCTTCATTCTGCCAAGGATATCCAAAAAGGCGTCGTCGGATATATTCTGAGCTTTTACAATGTTTTCTATTTCATCTGCAGATTTTATCAGCCTTATTTCAGCGAGCATTTCCGACGCGGGAACAAATTCACATGGGAAGCACTTCCATTCTTCAAACCGGCCGACGCTTACCGTCTGTTCCTCAAAGCCAACGCGCTTTAATCCCAGCGCTTTTATTTCATCGGCAAGCGCTTCGATCTCGCGGCTCTTTTGTACCTCGCGGACATCAAAGAAATTTTCGGATTGAATCTTTGCTTGAATAGTGTAACGAAAATCAGTAAACAGTATCCTTTTTTCACCGGTTATCAGAAGAGTTACGTTATCCCCGGTAAATCCGCTGAAATATCTCGCATTGATCATAGATGTGACCAACATTGCGTCCAGGCCTTTTTTGTTTATATGTTCCGTAAGCTTTTCCCAGCGTTTTCTCATTTATCCGCTCCCCGTTCTTTCTGCGCCTAAGCAATTCTTAAAGATTTTACCACATTTATGCTTCAGTCAACAATAGAATTTTGCTCCTTATGAAAACTGCGATACATCTCCATCATCGACACCGCGTCTTCGGCCATCGTTCCCTTGGATTCGCAAATAACGACAGGACTCATTTTGCGCTCGAACAGGAGCTCGGCGAGCGGCAAAAATTCCGGCCCGTATTGCACATCGCAAAGCCTGTGGTGCATTTTCTCTCCGCCGGCCGTAAATTCGACACGGCTGAAATGAATATGCATGTTGCTTGTCCTGTATTCGCCCAGACGATTCAAAAGATAGTCGAATATCTCTATAAAGTCCCGCTTTCCTTTTATGCAGCCTTTTCCCCTGCAATGCAGATGGGCGAAGTCAACAGCAGGCAGCAGCCTTTCATCGACCGCGCAAAGCTCGGCCACTTCCTCAAGATTGCCCAGCTGGTTGAGCTTTCCCGTTGTTTCGGGGCACAGAACTATATCCCGGTATCCGTTCTCGTCGATGATGCCTATTATCTCCTTCAAAAACCGTTCCGCCGCGGCAAGATTGAATTCCCTCGTATTCTTGGATGCTGAACCGGGATGAAAAACCGCGCGCACTGCTCCCATTGCCTTTGCGGCTTTAAGGGATTCCAAAAAATAAACGATGTTCCTTTCACGCTTGTCCGGCTCTTCGGCAGCCAGATTGATATAATACGGCAGATGAACGCTCAGCTGAACGTCATAAAACTTCGCCTCTTTCCCGATAAGCGACGCCTTCTCTTCGCCGAGCCGCACGCCGCGCCCGAAAGAATATTCGTAAGCATCAAGTCCGAGAGAATGCAGCCATTTCGGGGCCTGCAGAGACGATTTATACCCCCGTTCATAAAAAAGATCGCTGTTGCCCGAAGGCCCGAACCTTATATGCGTCATATTTCCCCGCTGTCAGTTTTTATGAAAGGCATTATTAAGCTTTTGAAGCGCCTTCTTTTCTATTCTGGATACATACGAGCGCGATATTCCGAGCATAGCGGCGATTTCCCTTTGAGGCATGGGGAAATTCCCCGTGAGGCCGTAGCGCAGCTCTATAACCGTTCTTTCGCGCCACGTAAGTATTTTTGTGATCATCCGCCTCAATTGTTCCGAGGCGATCCTCACCTCAACGTCGTATTGCACCTGATTCGGGTCGGTGCCCAATACGTCCACGAGGGATATCTCGTTTCCGTCCCTGTCCGACCCTATGGCATCGTTTATCGAAACTTCCCCCGCCCGGCGCTTCTCGCTTCTCAGCGACATCAAAACTTCGTTTTCGATGCACTTTGCGGCGTACGTTGCGAGAGCGGTCGATTTATTCGAGTTAAAGGTCGAAACGGCTTTGATGAGACCGATGGTACCTATCGATATGATATCATCGTTGTCCACGCCGGAAGAAGCGTACTTTTTTGCGATATGTGCGACCAGCCTTAAATTATGCTCGATAAGCTTTGAGCGCGCTTCCTCGCTTCCGTTCGCATAAAGCTGTAAATACTCTTTTTCCTGTTCGGGAGTCAGCGGTTCGGGGAACGATGTTCCGGAGTTAACGTATGCCGCAAAGAAAAAAAGATCCTTGAGATAGGCAAGCAACTCGAACATTGATACACCTCCAGCAGGGTCAGGTGTATCAGCTTATGCGAAAAAGAACCAAAACTTTACAAGCTTTTCCTCAATACGCCGCCAAACCATAAATTTCAAAAATACTTCGTATCTTCCGCTTTATTTATATCCCGCATATTATCACCGCCAGCCGGGGCTGTATTGCGCGACGTTTTCGTTGTGCTCCTCCAGCGTTTTTGCGAATGCCAGCTCGCCCGTTTCGGTATCCTTTAAGCAAAAATACAAGTACTCCTGCTTGATGAATTCTTCATCCGGGTATAAAGCGGCCTCGATAGCCGTTTTTCCGGGGTTCGAAATGGGCCCGAGCGGCAGCCCGGGGTGGATACGGGTATTGTATAAAGAAGGATTGTTGATCTGCTCCTCGGTAAACAACAATGTGTTGGTCTTGTAGATATATTGAAGCGGAGCATCGGACCCGAGCGGTTCGCCTCTCTTGAGCCGGTTATGAAAAACCGCGGAAACTTTTTTAAAGTCGGCTGTTTTTGCTTCCCTTTCTATCATCGAGGCAAGGGATACGACGTCGTCTATGCTGAGGCCCAATTCCTGCGCCCGCATGATATATTCGTCCGTAAATATCTCAAAAAAGCGTAAAAGCATTTTGTTTATTATGGTTCTCGCGTTTGCGTCCTCAAAAACCATGTACGTATCCGGGAAAAGATATCCTTCGAGCTTAAAGCTGCGTTTTTCATCGGGATTGACCGGGATGTCCTTGATGAAGTCATACTCAAATCCCTCAGCGTTCCTGCACAACTCGAAGAAATCGTCCGGGTCCTTCAAGAGGCCTTCCTGCGATAAAACCCTTGCGATGTCCTCTACGGTCTGCCCTTCTTTGATCGTAAACTTAACCGAAGCTTTGGGCGGATTGCCCTTGCATATCTCTTCCACCATTTGAGGTATGTCCATGTTTTTGGACAAAATATAAGTGCCCGCTTTCAGCTTATTTGCTTTGCCCGCAAAATCGCAGTATATTTTGAATACGGCCTTATTGGAAATAAGCCCTTCTTTTCCTTCCCCGCAGGCTTCATAAAGCGTTTTAGCAACGTCCGAAGCGCCGTCTCCTTTGTCAACCACAACAACAATAGGAGTCGCATCGTTAACATCGACCGGATTGATGTACTCATCCAATAAATAGTCTATCCCGAACCACACGCAAAACAAGGCCAACGCCAAACTCAGCAGAATAACCACGAAAGGCCTAATCAGCCTCCAGGCTCTTCCTTTGCCCGAGCGCGTACCGATAAAGTCGTCATGAAGTATATTATCACCGTCGTGCTTGTTCATTTTCTCCTCAATCAAGTCTCAAGTGCGCTCAAATCGATGTCGACAGCGGACGCGAGTATTTTATATACGTCCGAAAGAATCCTGTTGAGCCTGTATTCGCTTATAAGATATCTGGACGCGTTGCCGTCAAATTGCAGTATCTCGCCGACTTTTTTCAGCCGCTCAAGAGAAGGCTCGTCTTTTACGCCTGTTACCGCCGCTGCCTGCACTTTCATTTGAAGCTGGTGGTACTCGTTTATCAAAGCGCGGGTGGTCTCGTTTTCCATAGCCAGCTCACGCGCGCTCTTGAATTCCTTGTACTCATCCGAGCTTTGGAGAAGCCGTGAAAGCTCGCGGGCCTTATCGTAGATCATGCCTTGTTTCCCTTCATGCTTCACACTTCCACAATGATCGGAAGGATCATAGGCGTGCGCTTGGTTTTATTGTACAAATAAGTTTTAAGGGTGCTTTTTATGTTGTTTTTATGGGAAGCCCACTCCGATTTTTGACTGTTTTCAAATTTATGAGCTTGCTCCCTGATAAGCTCAACGGCTTCGTTCATGAGTTCGTCCGAATCCCTGACATACACGAAGCCCCGCGAAAGTATTTCGGGTTCCGCGAGCAGTTTGCCCGTATGCTTTTCAAGAGCGATGATAACGGCAAACAACCCGTCCTGTGAAAGAAGCCGCCTGTCCCTAAGGACGGCATTGCCGATATCGCCTATTCCGAGCCCGTCGACCATAATGCTTCCGGATTGCACTGTGCCGTTGATTTTGGCGTCCTTCTTAGTAAATTCGATCACGTTCCCCGTTTCCGCAACGAAAATATTCTCGGGCTTCACGCCCATTTCCTCGGCAAGCCTCGCATGCTGATACAGGTGCCTGTATTCGCCGTGGACGGGAATAAAATACTTGGGTTTTGTTATCGTAAACATGAGCCGCAGCTCTTCCCTGCATGCATGTCCGGATACATGGACATCCGCCATAGAGTCGTAAACGACCATCGCGCCTTTTTGAAAAAGCTGGTTTATAACGCGGGCAACGCCTTTTTCATTTCCGGGTATTGCGGTCGCGGATATTATCACCATATCTCCCTTTCCGATATTCAGCTTATGAGTGGAATTTGCCATGCGATATAAACCGCTCATAGGCTCTCCCTGACTGCCGGTGGTAATAACGCATACCTTATCGTCGTCATAGAACTTCAATTTTTCCACGTCGACGATTTTCTCGTCGGGGATATTCAAATAGCCCATATCCCTTGCCATCTTTGCGATATTCAGCATGCTGCGCCCCTGGAAGCATATGATCCTCCCGAAAGACACGGCCACATCGGCTATCTGCTGGATCCGGTATATATTGGAGGCAAAGGATGAAACGATGACCCTGCCCTTTGCCATATCGAAATAATGCTCAAAGGTTTTCCCGATCTCGCGCTCGGATTGCGTCGTTCCGGGACGCTCCACGTTTGTGCTGTCCGACATGAGCAGCAAGACGCCCTTCGAGCCGTAACCGGCTATGCGCGCTATATCGATAGGCTCGCCGTCGATAGGTGTATAATCGACCTTGAAATCGCCTGTGTGGATGATCGTACCGACAGGCGTATTGATTGCCAAAGCAACAGCCCCCGCAATCGAGTGACTGGTTTTGATGAACTCTACGGAAAAGCAGCCGAGACGTATCGTGTCGCCGGGGCTGACTGATATCAGTTCCGCTTCCTTTACGTCGTTTTCTTCCAGCTTGTGCTTTATAAGCCCGATCGTAAGGCGCGTGCCGTATACGGGGACATTGAACTTCTTTAACGCGAAAGGCAGAGCCCCGATGTGATCCTCATGCCCGTGAGTTATCAAAAATCCCCTCAACCTTTCCGCGTTCTTTTCAAGATACGTCATATCGGGAATCACAAGGTCTATTCCGAGCATCTCCTCATCGGGAAATGTGAGTCCGCAATCTATAACAACGATATCGTTTCCGTATTCCAAAACGGTAAGGTTTTTTCCTATTTCCCCCATGCCGCCGAGCGGTATGACTTTCAGTGTGGCTGCCAAATTCAATCCTTCTTTCACAAAACCATAATCTTATTATACTATTACATTTTTTGAATAACAAGTTATACTCACAGCCGTCGCTAAGCTCTATTATGAACATATTCGTAACATTACTTTCATTCGCGGCTGCGCGTATTGCGGCAAAGCCTGTAAATGGTTTATAATAATACGAGTCATTTCTTGTTGCGGAAGGAGCGGTAATGGAAAACAGGTCTGTTTTAAGCAGCGGCCGCGCTCAAAGCGGCAATACAGCAAATAGAGCTGCCGGCGCAGAGCGGCGCAGGCGAAGATCAGGCCTTAACACTAATATTCTTAAAGCTGTTTTGGCCTTGCTTGCCGTATTGCTCGTTGCCGTCGGCATACTTGCAATTACCGTTCGCCCGGGCGAAGAGGAAATATCCGCCGTTATCGACAGCGGCACCTTCTTTGAAGGTATCAGCGTCAACGGAGTTGACATTTCAGGCATGACGTTCGATCAAGCGTATGAAGCGCTTCTTCCCGGCGTGAACGATGAGATCGCCTCGGTCAATCTGTCCATAGTATACGGAAGCACTCGCTGGACTCTGACGTCCGCTGACCTTGATATGTCCTCAACATTGAACGAAGTCCTAAACGAAGCGCTGATGCTCGGGCGCAGCGGAACGCTTATAGAGAATTCGAATGTTAAAGCGCAGCTCAAGGAGCAGGGAAAGTCATTTGAAACAAAGCTCGTGCCGGACGATGCGAAAATACAAGGGTTGCTTGCCGGTATCTCTTCGAGCGTCAATCAGGAACCTATAGAACCGTATGCGGTTCCCGACACGTCCGGCAACGAACCCGCGTTCAGGTTCATAGAAGGAACGGACGGGCATATTCTCGATATCGAAGTCGTAAAGACGCAAATCATACAAAGCCTTGAAATAAAAGAATATGACTGCACTATTCAGCCGGAGCTTAAGCTGGTCGCTCCGACGCGAACCATGGACGAAGTGAAGAATAATACGAAGCTGATAGCCGAACCCTTTGTTACCTCTTATGAAGGCCGCACCCTCGGCGACAGTAAACGCGTACGCAATATCGAGAAAGCGAGCGATATACTGAACGGTTTAAAGCTCGAACCCGGCGAACAGGTTTCCTTTAACGAATATGTCGGTCCCCGCACGGAAAAAGGAGGATGGGCGCTTGCGCCGGGAATCGTCAACGGAAATACCTATGAGATGCAGGCAGGCGGAGGAATTTGCCAGGTTTCGACCACTCTGTACAACGCGCTGTTAAGATGCGGACCGGATATTGAGATAGTTGACCGCAAAAAGCACTCCTGGCCCTCATCCTACGTACCTGAAGGGCTGGATGCGACGGTGTCCACCGGGGGACCGGACCTCGTTTTCAAGAACAACACGCAGGCGCCGATATTCATTTTCACATACGCCGCCGACTATAAAATGACCGTTTACGTATACGGGGCGCCGCTGCCGGAGGGCGTCACATATGTCGCGCGGAGCGAAATCAAAGAGCGACCCGAGCCGCCCGAGCCCGAAATTATCGAAGAACCCTTATGGCCGACAGGATATTCCGAGAAAATTGTCAATGAACGCAAAGGCTGTATCGCTACGGCGTACCGCGACAAACTCGTCAACGGGGAGGTCGTCGAGACCGTTGAGCTTTACACGGACACATATCGCGCCATCCGCGGCGTGACCAAAATCGGCACCGGCCCCGAAACGCTGCCGCCGCCTGTCAAAAAAGGATAAATGAGCAAGCCGTGCCGGCAGGCACGGCTTTTAAATTTCAGTCGCCGAAAATCAGATCGCTGCCGACCTGCCCCCCGATATCCTGCCCGGGCGGATCCCCGACCTCCCGGATGTCCGGTTCCTTCGGATTTTTATCATATCCGTAAAAAATGTCCTCCGAAACATAAACGCGCCCTTTTATGGCGGGATACGTGTCTTCATACGCCACTACCCGATCGATCAGTTTGCCGTTTTTATCATAGTATTCCTTGTAGGTGACCGACTTTTTGCCCGATCTGGATTCACGGTCCTCAATTCTCGTACCGAATGCAAGGGATCTGTCCAATATAATTTCGCTGCCGGGATTGGCAATGGTCGCTATCCGTTCAGATGTTATCCGAATATATATGCCGTCCTTGAGAGGCTGACCGTAAATTTCCATCGTGATGGTTTTTTCTTTATTGTCAACCGAAGCCGAAATAAGAATGGTTGAATCGGTATTGTTTACGAATTTAAAGTTCGGGCCGTCCGTGCTGATAGTCGCGTCTCTTCCGATAGGCACATATGTCAGCGGCCAGCTGTGAGGCCTGCGGTCAGTGATTTTAAGGTCCGCCATCATGACCGTATTGAATAATGTGGACGATACCTGACAAACCCCGCCCCCGTATTCCATCTCGTATTTTCCGTAACGGATCCCCGGCGCTTTTTCCCAGCCCGTTTCCTCCGTTCTCGGTCCCAGTACTTTGTTCATGTTAAATTCTTCGCCGGGTTTCAATATATACCCGTCGATTATCCCCGCGGCTTTGTTGATGTTGAATACCCTTCCCTTTGCATTATGGGGGCTTTTTGCAAAAGAAGTGGTATAGGTCGAAATTAGCGAGTTATCCGTTCGCGCCATTTCTTCAGTGTATTCGGGTTCGACAGGTTCAAACGGGGCTTCGATGGCCAATTCATTTTTGCCGGCAAGCATCGCGGAATTGATCATCTGAGCGATTTTTTCTATACTTACGGATTTCCCGTACACATGTCCCGTAAAATCAAACTTTCCGTCCGTTTCAGGATTATACTTCGCGGTTGCGTTTTTAAACGGCACGTCCAGCTCTTCTTTTATCTTTTTTAATACTGCGGCTGCGGCATCCGTATCAAGGCTCATGCGCGTTTCGAAGCGGCGAAATTCGGCGTCCAGAAACTGCCAATTTTGAACGTTAAGCGCGTCATTCAATACTTCTTCGCTGTTGAATTTTACCGGAAGCATATCTCCGGTCAATTCTTTCGTTACCCCGTCAAGCGAAACGGTGCATTTCCAATTTTTCTGTCTTGCGGATTGCGCCCTTAAAAGTTCGGCTCTGGCGCTGTCGAAATCCATGAGCGATACGTCTATACCGTCAATGGATATCTTTTCGCCCATGATCTTTTTGCCGGATGATATAAGCGAGCAGCCGCATAAAAACAGAAAACCTGCCAAAACCGAATATATTGCCGCTTTTTTTGCAAAGTCCCGGAGTTTCAACCGCGCTCTCCTTTTGCTAAAATTCTACGCGATTGCGTGATATAAAAAATTATCCCCCGTTTTGATTCTTAATATTACGAATACTTTCAATAAACTAAAGTACAAATTTGAAAGGATATATTGTTGTAAAAAAGAAAGAAATTAAAAAAAAACAAAACCCGGCTTTGAAAACCGGGTTGAATTTTTATGTTTCGTGTATGACGGAACCTGCATTTCGGGAAGGTCAATCAACCTGAGAAGGGTTCCCGACAAATCAAAAACAAAGATAATTAGTATTTACGCTTTCTGGCCGCTTCAGCCTTTTTCTTGCGTTTAACGCTGGGCTTTTCATAATGTTCGCGCTTGCGAACTTCAGCCAGGACTCCGGAACGTGCGCATTTACGTTTAAACCGTTTGAGAGCACTTTCCAGGGACTCGTTTTCTCCTACACGAATTTCCATTTTCTTTTCCCTCCCCTCTGACGCAACGTAACAAAATGCGTATTCATAATCGCCGCCTGTCCGTCAAAACACAAAGTCATTATACTTTAAGCACAATTCCAAGTCAACTATAATTATCTTCTCACATTCGATGCCAAGCATTGGATTTTCCGTCAACCGGGAGGCCAGCCGAGACTGCGCCCGCCGAGAAGATGCATATGCAAGTGATCGACGCTTTGCCCGCCATCCTTTCCCGTATTGATGACAAGCCGGTAACCCGTATGCTCGATACGATATTCTTTGGCCAGTTTTTTCGCCGCCATAATCATTTGTGCCGGTAATTCCGCGGTATCCTCCTCCAGCCGGTTGACGCTGTCAATATGGATTTTGGGAATAATCAAAATATGTACAGGCGCTTGCGGCTGTATGTCATGAAAAGCAAGAAGCCGTTCATCTTCATATGCTTTTTTGCACGGAACGGACCCTTCCGCTATCTTACAGAATATGCAGTTTTCCATGAATATGCCTCCTTTGCTTAATACAAGAAATAGTACCCTATATAACGCCGGCCGTCAATCGACAATGCTTCCTATTAGTCTTTCTTCCGATACTCCTTCGATAAAAACGTTCCTGAGGCATCCGGTAAGATCCGAGTTTGCGCCTGCTCTGACTCGTATATAGGTTCCCGTATATCCTTCAATATGATCCTCTTTGAACTGTTCAAAGAGGACCTCCTGCCTTGTACCTACAAATTGCCCGATATACTCCCGCTCAAGGAGTTTCCCGAGTTCTATAAGCTCTTTTGCCCGCATATGCTTGACCGGACCGGGGATCTTATCCGGCATTTGCGCGGCTTTGGTTCCGCTGCGCACCGAATACGGGAAAACATGAAGCCTTGCGAAACGGATCCTTTTTACGAATTCGAGCGTTTGTGCAAACTCTTCCTCGGTTTCTCCCGGGAAACCCGCTATTATGTCCGTAGTAATCGCGCATTCGGGCATAGCTTGCCTGAGTCTGTTTACTCGATCCTCAAAATCGCAGGGCGAATATTTCCTGTTCATGCGCCTTAGAACTCCGGCGCTTCCGCTCTGAAGCGATAAATGAAAATGGCGGCATATCTTTGAATTGCCGGCAAGATAATCAATGAATTCATCGGTCAACCCGACCGGCTCAAGCGAACCGAGGCGGATGCGCCTGATACCGGTCAATCCGTCCGCCTGAGCGATTGCGTCTTTAAGGCTTGTGCCAGTGTCCTTTCCAAAGGACATCAGATGGATGCCTGTGAATACCACTTCCGGGAATCCCTTGCGCTCAAGCGATTCAAGCTCATCCCCGATGCTTTTCAAGGATCTGGAGCGAACCGGTCCGCGCGCATAAGGTATGATGCAGTAAGAACAATACCTGTCGCATCCATCCTGGATTTTTAAATGCGCTCTTGTCTTTTCATCCTTCGTCGCGCTTATCGGCTCAAATTCCCGCTCATGACGGACATCGCGTACCGCGTTTATCTTTTCGATGCCGCTGTCTAGAGTTTTGACCAATTCCACTATTTCATTTCTGTTCCCCGTGCCGACAACCATCCGTACTCCCGGAAGTTTCATAAGTTCCGAGGATGCCCTTTGAGCGTAGCACCCCGTTACTATGATACCGGCGCTTGGCGATGCGGAATGAGCTCGCGATATGATCTGCCGCGATTTTTTATCGCTGATTTGAGTTACCGTGCAGGTATTGATGATATAGAAATCCGCCGGTTCGGAAAAGCTTACAGTTTCAAATCCGTTTGCCTCGAACAATTCCTCCATAGCCTGAGTTTCATACTGATTGACTTTACAGCCCAACGTGTAGAACGCGACTTTTGTCATTACTTCAACCTTCCGTTTCAAACAGAATCATCGCGATAACAGCCATGCCGGCGGTTTCCGTTCTTAAAATGCGTCTGCCGAGCGTGAAAGGAAAAGCTCCCGGGATACCCGAAACCTCAGCCCGCTCAAGTCCGCCTTCGGGCCCTATCAGCAGACCCAAATCGAGTATCCCCTTATTTGCCCTAAGTACACTTTTTAAAGTTGCGGATCTTTCCTCTTCGTCCGCAATCAAAAACAGCGCGTGCCGGCCGGCGGATATCCGGCCGATTTCCACCGGTTCTTTGACCTTCGGTATAATGCCTCTGCCGGATTGCTTCGCGGCTTCCAGAGCAACCCGCTGCCACCGCCCGACTCTGCCGCGAACGTCATCATCGCTGACTTTTACCACGCACCTGTTTGAAATGACAGGCACTATTTCGTATACTCCAAGCTCGACGCATTTTTGAATTATCAATTCCATTTTCCCCGCCTTGGGAAGGCATTGATACAGAGTGATCCTCAATCCGGGCTCCGTTTCCGTTTTTTTTTCATCCGATAATCTCAAGTCGACCCGCCTTTGATTTATTTTAAATATGGCTGCGGTGTATTCCGATTCGCATCCGTCGCACAGCACGACATTATCGTTTTCCCTGAGCCTCAGAACCCGCGAAATATGCTTAGCGTCCTCGCCCTCGATAAAAGCCGTGCGCTTGGAATAATCGATATTATTTCTGTCGACGAAAAAACGATGCATATACCCGCCTCATTAAAGCTTTTCGGAAAGCACGGCAACCCAATCGTCCATGATTTCGGTGTCGGCCGCCTTAAAACCGTTTTCATTTAACGCTGTCAGCACCTCATCAAGGCGTTCGCCGATTATGCCGGACACTATGAACGAGCCGCCGGGCTTTATAAGCTGCGCCGCAAACGGAACAAGACGGATTATCACGTTTGCGGTAATATTGGAAACGATAACGTCGTACCGGTATGCTTCGAGGTTTTCTTTTAAAGAAGGGTCCGTTAAAACGTCGCCGATATATACGCTGAACCTTTTCGGGTCGATGCCGTTTAGCCCGGCGTTATCTTTTACGACATGCAACGCGGCGGCATCGACGTCCGCGCCGACCGCCTTATCGGCGCCGAGCAGCAGAGCAGCAATCATCAAAATACCGCTTCCGCATCCTATATCCAGAACGACATCGGATTTTTCTACAGTCTGTTCAAGCATTTTGATGCACATGCGCGTCGTTTGATGGGAGCCTGTGCCGAAAACTATGCCCGGATCAAGCGAAATTACCGTTCGTCCGTCGGGGTTTTGGACCTCTTCCCATGAAGGCTTTACAAGCAGCTTATTTCCTATCGGGATCGGCTTATAATAAGCCTTCCAGTTATTCGACCAATCCTCATCGTCAACGGTTCGGGCGCTTATTTCGAGGCTGCCCACATCAAACCCGAGTTCGATGTTTTTCAGTTTTGCGGTTTCCTCATATACCTTGTCGATCAGCTTCGCGTTCTCAGGAATATCGGCAATATAAGCTTTTACGCACGGCCCCGAGCACGGAGCGATTTCATCGGGATCCGCATAATCCCAGTATTTTTCGGTTTCGGTCAAAAAAGCTTGTATGCTTTCCCTTGACTGCTCAATTACGACCGAGGAAATCCCCGACTTATCCAGCATGGCATAGACCGCTTCCGCACCTTCATCAGTCGTCATTATGCAAATCTCAATCCACTTCATGTCCCGCGCCTTCCTGTTCGGTGTTCATTTCGAATATAAACCTGTTAAAAGTCGTTTGCAAGTATTACCGCTTTGACTCATGCCCGAGAAACCAAGTATTAAGCGCAAACGGCAATATGATTTCGGACGATCCTTAAGTTTCAGACCGTCCGAAAAACCGAGTTTCCAAATACGCATTCTATCTGCAGAAGAAACCTTTCCTGCCTGGTTTTGCTTCCGACGCTCGTTCTCCGAGAGATTGAGCCAGTTTATTGAGCAGGTCCTTTTGTTCTTCGTTCAAGCGCTTGGGAACCTCAATATGTATCGTTACATAAAGGTCTCCCTTGCTGTCCGAATTCAGCCTTTTGATCCCCTGTTCGCGCAAGCGGAATACGGTTCCGGGCTGTGTGCCCGCTGGGATAGTGTATTTCAGGCTGCCGCTTAAAGTGGGCACCTTGATTTCACCGCCAAGCGCGGCGGAAGTGAAGGGTATGCTCATGTCAAGCAAAAGATCATATCCCTTCCGCTTAAAGAGCTTATGCGGCTTGACGGAAATCGTGACGTACAGATCCCCGGCGGGACCGCCGCGGTATCCCGCTTCGCCTTCTCCCCGAAGGTTTATCGACTGACCGTTGTCGATTCCCGCGGGAATATTTACCGACAGCCTCTTTGTTTTGCTGACCCTGCCCCTTCCCCTGCAATCGGGACAGGTTTCCTTTACGATTTTTCCGGAACCGCTGCAGACGTCGCATGTTCTTACGGTTGAAAATGAGCCGAATACCGTATTCTGCTGCATGCGGACCTGACCTGAGCCTCCGCAGGCAGTACACTTAACGGGTTCTGTTCCGGGCTTGGCCCCCGAGCCGGAGCAAGTTTTGCATGACTCTTCCCGCGGGACAAGTATCTCCTTGTTTACGCCGAAAGCCGCCTCTTCAAATGTGATGGAAAGATTATATCTAAGGTCGTTGCCCTGAACAGGTCCGCTTCGCGTGCGGGCAGAACCGCCGAATCCGAAACCTCCGAACATCGTCTCGAATATATCGGAAAATCCGCCGAAGCCGGCATCCGAAAACCCGCCGCCGCCCATTGTCGGATCAAATGCCGCGTGACCGAACTGATCGTATTTCGCTCGCTTATCAGGGCTTGACAGCACTTCATATGCTTCGTTGACATCCTTGAACTTCGCCTCCGCTTCCTTATCGCCGGGATGAAGATCGGGATGATATTTCTTCGCGAGTTTCCGGAACGCGCTTTTTATTTCATCGTCGCTCGCGCTTTTGCTGACGCCCAGAATCTCGTAATAATCCTGTTTTGCCAATTTCCCCAATTCTCCTTCGGTATAACCGGGAGCGAAAGCCCTCCGGCTTTCGCTTCCCGTAAATTTCGGTCAGACCGTCTATTTTTTGTCATCGTCGACGACTTCGTAATCGGCGTCCACGACATTGTCGTTATTTTTCGCGCCGCCGCCCTGACCGGGACTGCCCTGCGGCTGTCCCTGCTGCTGATAGATCTTGCCGAAAACGTCGTAGGAGACCTCGGTCAGTTTTTCGGTTGCGGCCTTGATTGCCGCGCTGTCCGTCCCCTCCAATGCCTTTTTGACGGCGGCGACTTCCTGTTCGATGCGGGCTTTATCTCCCGCCGCTATCTTGTCGCCCAACTCCTTCATCGTTTTCTCCGTCGCATATACCAGACTGTCGGCATGGTTGCGAGTTTCGACTTCTTCCTTCCGCTTTCTGTCCTCATCCGCAAACTGCTCGGCTTCGCGCACCGCCTTCTTTATCTCATCTTCGCTGAGGTTGGTGGATGCAGTGATTGTAACCTTTTGTTCGTTGCCGGTGCCAAGGTCCTTTGCGGATACGTGAACGATACCGTTTGCGTCGATATCGAAGCTCACCTCTATCTGAGGAACGCCTCTCGGCGCGGGCGCGATGCCGGCAAGCTGGAACCTGCCGAGCGTTCTGTTATACTGCGCCAATTCGCGTTCGCCCTGTAAAACGTGTACTTCCACGCTGGTCTGCCCGTCCGCGGCGGTTGAAAAAATCTGGCTCTTTTTGGTCGGAATGGTCGTATTGCGTTCAATAAGCTTTGTGAACACGCCGCCGACCGTCTCAATGCCGAGCGACAAAGGAGTTACATCCAGAAGCAGTATGTCCTTAACTTCGCCGCCGAGAACGCCTGCCTGAATCGCCGCGCCGATAGCGACGCATTCGTCGGGGTTGATGCCCTTGAACGGATCTTTGCCGGTAACGGCCTTTACCATATCCTGAACGGCAGGTACTCTTGTGGAACCGCCGACAAGAATTACTTTGTCGATCTGCGAATTGGTAAGCCCCGCGTCTTTCATGGCATGAAATACGCTGTCTTTTGTTTTCTCCACCAGATCCGAAATAAGTTCATTGAACTTCGCACGGGTCAATGTCATCTCAAGGTGTTTGGGGCCTGAACTGTCCGCGGTTATGAACGGAAGGTTTATAATTGTCTGCATCGTGCTGGAAAGCTCGATTTTTGCTTTCTCAGCGGCTTCCTTCAGCCTTTGCAGCGCCATTCTGTCGTTGCGGAGATCAATGCCGTTGTCGCGCTTGAACTGGTCGCATATATAATCCATGATGCGCTGGTCAAAGTCATCCCCGCCCAAGCGGTTATTGCCGTGCGTTGCGAGCACTTCAAACACGCCGTCTCCGATTTCAAGCACTGATACGTCGAACGTGCCGCCACCGAGGTCATAGACCAATATTTTATGGTTGGCTTCCTTATCCATGCCGTATGCGAGCGAAGCGGCGGTAGGTTCATTTATTATGCGAAGCACCTCAAGGCCGGCAATACGCCCTGCGTCCTTCGTCGCCTGGCGCTGACTGTCGGAAAAATACGCGGGCACTGTTATAACGGCCTGTGTCACCTTCCCGCCCAGATAGCTTTCGGCATCCTGCTTGAGCTTTTGAAGGATCATGGCGGAGATCTCCTGCGGAGTATAATCCTTATTATCTATGCGTTTTTTATAATTAGATCCCATTTCACGCTTGATGGACGTGATAGTACGCTCGGGATTGGTGATAGCCTGACGCTTTGCGATTTGGCCGACCATCCTTTCGCCTTCTTTTGAAAACGCGACGACCGACGGGGTGGTCCTTGAGCCTTCGGCGTTGGGAATAACCACCGGTTCTCCGCCTTCCAGTACGGCGACACAGGAATTCGTGGTTCCCAAATCAATTCCTATAATTTTTGACATGATCTATTTTTCCTCCTGAATTGCATTTCATTTATTTAGCAACCTTCACCATGGTATGGCGAATGATGCAATCTTTCACTTTATAACCCTTTTGAATTACTTCCGATATCGTACCGCTTTCCATGCCCTCCGCTTCCTCCTGCAGAACCGCATCGTGAAGCTCCGGGTTAAACTTCCCGTCCGCGGGGATCTCCTCCAGACCCTCTTTTGAAAGTATCTCGTACAGTTGACGCCTTACCATTTGAATACCGCTTAACCATGCTTCATCCAATGCGGTGCAATTATCCATTGCCCTGTCGAAATTATCAAGAACCGGCAGAAGCTCCTTGATCAAGTTGCGCGTGCCCTCCAGTAAGCTGTCCGCCCTGACGGATGCGTTGCGTTTTCTGTAATTGTCAAAATCCGCCTGTATTCTTTGTGCGAGAGCAACGATATTATCATATTCGCTCTGCAGTTTTTCGATGCGCTGCCTTACCTGTTCGAATTCTTCTTTTGACATCGTAATGCAGCCGGCATCCGGGCTTGCGGTTTCGGCGCCGTTGCTGCCGGGTTCTTCCTGAATTTCCTGCTCATTTTTTTCCAATTCCGGATTGTCAGCCAACTTTTCAGTCCTCCTCGATCAAATCGGTTATGATTTCGCTTATGCTTTTTCCAAAATAATTCAATATCGCGAGCGTTTTCGCATAATTCATGCGAGTGGGACCGATTACGCCGAGAGACCCCAAGGGCTCGTCGCCGAGTTTATAGGAAACGGTAACAACGCTGCAGTCCCGCATATTAACATCCTCGTTTTCGCTTCCGATCGTTATCGTAAACTCCATTTTAACGGCATTTGCGAGCATCCTGTAAAGCAAATCCCTTGATTCAAGCGCTGTGAAAAAACCTTTCGCTTTATCCATATCGCTGTATTCGGGATAATTCAAAATGTTCGTGGCTCCGCTCAGTTCCAAACTGCGCTCCGAAGGCTTAATGCTCTTTGTCAGAACGTCCGTTATCGCATTTAAGAAAATCCGATGCTCCCTGAAGTCTCCCATAAGGTCGGTCGTCATAAGCTTGCCCGCCTCGTCCAGCCTGCGGTTCTTAAGGCGCATCGTCAAAACCCTTGACAATTGCTCAAGCTCCGCCGGTCCGATATTATCAGGTATCCTGATGAGCGTATCTTTGAAAAGACCCGCGTCGGTAACGATAACCGCAAGCGCTTTCCCTTCCGCAACGGGAACAAGCTGCAGGTGCTTAAGCCTTGCCGAGCTGAACCCGGGAGCCAAAACCATGGATGTATAGCGCGTCACGTCGGAGAGCGCATAAGCCGTCTGCTTCATAACGGCTTCCACTTCATCCAGTCTTTTAGTAAAGTGACTCTTTATATGGCTGATTTCGTCATTTGTGAGATGAGCGTGCCGCATAATGCTGTTCACATACAGCCTGTAAGCTTTTTCCGAAGGGATCCTTCCCGCGGAGGTGTGCGGCTGATCAAGAAACCCCAGTTCCTCAAGATCCGACATCTCGTTTCTTATAGTCGCGGAAGACAGATTGATATCCGATCGCTTGGAAATGGTCCTTGAACCTACCGGAGCGGCGGTCAATATATAATCGTCAATAATAGCCTGAAGAATTTTAAGCTTTCTTGCGTCCAGCTCCATGCCACAGCCTCCTTTCCTGTCGCTGTTAGCACTCTTAACAGTCGAGTGCTAATCGATACAATAAAAATAGCACCGCTGCATGGTTTTGTCAAGAGCGATGTCAAAAACCATTGTGACAAATTAGTGACGGCATAAGCTACATAAATTCCAGCAATGCGGCGTTTTGCATGTCCAGGCCCGCCTCAGTCAGCATCAAATTGCCGTCCTTCTCTTGGATCCAGCCCTTTTTATATAATTTATCCAGCGCGCTTTTGTATATGCAGACAAGCGATTGACAGAACCTCTGTTCGAATTCGGACAGATCAATGCCCGAAACCATGCGCAGGCCCAACATAACGCACTCAAACATTTCCTCCTCTTGCCCGATCACAGTGCTTTTTACCACAGGAAGCGTTCCCGCGTTTATCAGCTCTAAGTACCGTTTCATGGAGCGGGCGTTTTCACGCCGCGTCCATGACGGATCGCGCAAAGCGGAATGAGCCGATATGCCCAAGCCCAGATACTCTTTATTCTTCCAATAATTCACATTATGGCGGCACTCATATCCGGGAATTGAATAGTTTGAGATCTCGTAACGCAAAAAACCCATATTCTCAAGCATTTCTTTACCCGCGTCCTGCATTGCCCAAACCTCGGCTTCATCGGGCAGGATCTCTCTTCCTGCCATTACGTCATCCAATAAAGCCGTTCCCGGTTCCAATATCAGAGAATAAGCGGATATATGCTTTAGACCGTACTTTTTCAATTCCTCAAGCGTTGCAAGGTAACTCTCCTGCGTTTGTCCGGGCAAACCGGCCATTATATCCGCGCTGATATTTACAAAACCGGCATTCTGAGCGAGATCGAAAGCCCTGTCAAAATCGGAAAAGTCATGTATGCGGCCGGCGCGTTTCAAGAGCGCGTCGTCTGAAGATTGCAGACCGAATGAAACCCGGTTGACGCCGGAGTTTATATACTCGCTCATTTTTTCTGCGTCAACCGTTCCGGGATTGCACTCTATTGTGATTTCTGTCGGGCTGCTTATGCTGAAATTCTTGTTTATATGATGAAGCAAAAGCGAAACCGCTCCGTGAGGAAGCACCGAAGGTGTTCCTCCTCCGATAAATACGGTATCGAAACGGAGATGACATGCCCTTGCCGCAAGCTCTATCTCCCTCTTCAGCGCCTCCGTATATTCGCCGGTCTCATACGGCGGGGCAAAGGAAACAAAATCGCAATAACGGCATTTCCTTAAGCAGAACGGTATATGCACATATAAACCCGGCATATCAATCAATCCTGAGAACGCTCATAAACGCTTCGCTCGGAACTTCGACCGTACCTACCTGGCGCATGCGCTTCTTGCCTTCTTTTTGCTTTTCAAGCAGTTTTTTCTTTCTGGTAATATCGCCGCCATAGCATTTAGCAAGCACATCTTTGCGTACGGCCTTAACCGTTTCGCGCGCGATTATTCTCCCCCCTATCGCGGCCTGGATGGGAACTTCAAACTGCTGCCTGGGAATTACCTCCCTGAGCTTTTCCGCTACCGACCTTCCCTTCGCGTAAGCTTTGTCCCGGTGAACTATAGTAGAAAGAGCGTCGCACATTTCACCGTTCAAAAGAAAGTCCAGTCTCACAAGGTCGGAGCGCATATACTCCTTCATCTCATAATCAAAGGACGCATAACCGCGGCTGCGGGATTTGAGCTGGTCAAAAAAATCATAGATGATCTCATTGAGGGGCATGATATAACGGATAACCACCCTGGTTTCTTCCAAATAACTCATATCCTTGAATATTCCGCGTTTTTCCTGGCACAGCTCCATGATAGACCCGATGAATTCGGACGGCGTCATGATACGGGCTTCCACCACGGGCTCTTCCATATATGCGATCTCCGCGGAGGGCGGCAGGTTTGTCGGATTGTCTATGGTTAATTCCTCGCCGGAATATTTTTTGATTTTATAGATTACGCTCGGAGCGGTTGTAACCAAATCGAGATCGAATTCCCTTTCGAGGCGCTCCTGAATGATTTCCATATGCAAAAGGCCCAAAAATCCGCATCTGAAACCGAAACCCAGAGCGACCGACGTTTCGGGCTCAAACGAGAGAGACGCGTCGTTGAGCTTCAGCTTATCGAGCGCTTCGCGAAGGTCTTCATAATCGGCTCCGTCGGCGGGATAAATGCCGCAAAACACCATAGGCTGCACATGCTTATAGCCGGGAAGCGGAGATTTTGCCGGGCGGCTTGATTCGGTTATGGTATCGCCGACCTTAGTTTCAGCGACGCTTTTTATTGACGCGCAGATATATCCGACCTCCCCGGCCGTCAGTTCATCAATGGGCTTTAGAGAGGGCGAAAAAACTCCCACCTCGGTCACATCGAATTCATTTCCGGTTGCCATGGACT
Source organism: Firmicutes bacterium ADurb.Bin182 (assembly GCA_002070205.1). GTDB lineage: Bacteria > Bacillota > Clostridia > Christensenellales > CAG-138 > MWCU01. The sequence continues at coordinate 28,287 of MWCU01000087.1, forward strand.
TTATCCGCATGCCTGCCCGAACGCGGCCTTCCATTATCCGGACATAGCTCAACGCGCCTTTATAATTATCGTATATGCAGTCGAATATAAGCGCGCGAAGCGGATCTTCAGGCGAACCTTTCGGCGGCGGTATCATATCCGCGATATGCTCGAGCACCTTTTCTACATTCAACCCTGTTTTTGCGCTGATTTGAGGCGCATCTTCAGCCGGCAGGCCTATGATGTCCTCAATTTCTCTTATGACGCGTTCCGGCTGGGCGCCCGGAAGATCGATTTTATTGATTACGGGAATGATCTCAAGGTTGTTGTCAAGCGCAAGGTAAACGTTGGCCAGCGTCTGAGCCTCCACGCCCTGGCTCGCATCGACAACGAGCACGGCTCCCTCGCAGGCCGCAAGGCTTCTCGATACTTCATACGTAAAATCCACATGCCCCGGAGTGTCTATGAGGTTAAACATATACCTTTTGCCGTCGCTGTGAGTATAAAACATCCGGACTGCAGTAGCCTTGATGGTTATGCCGCGCTCCCTTTCAATCTGCATCGCGTCCAGAAGCTGATCCTCCATATCGCGAAGCGCGACCGTATCCGTAAGCTCCATCATGCGGTCGGCGAGAGTGGATTTACCGTGGTCTATATGTGCTATAATGCAGAAATTTCGTATCAATTCCCGGCTGTATGCCATTTTTATTCCTCCGAAAGGACTGAAACTCTTTGAAAATAATACTTGATGAACAATCAAATTGCAAGCATCCGCCGGATATGATAAAATTATACAATAAACATAACGGGAGCGTTTTATGGTTGAACGCGTCATAAAGAATTTAAAATCACGCGGCTTCATTGCCGAATACGTGCAAACCGGTGAAGAAGCCAGAAAAAGAGCGCTTGAACTTATCGGAAGCGCGAGCTGCGGCTTCGGCGGATCCGTTACGGTCCGCGACCTTCGCATCTACGATTCGCTTTTGGAAAACGGCAACGAGTTATACTGGCATTGGACGGTTCCTGATGAAAAAAGGAACGAAACCCGCAAAAAAGCCATGCAGGCGGACTTTTACATAGCATCGGCGAATGCGGTGTCGGAGGACGGGCTTATCGTAAATACGGACGGAACCGGAAACCGGACAGCCTCGATGTTTTACGGTCCGCGAAATGTTATAATAATTGCCGGCGTCAATAAACTTGTGCCGGATTTGGAAGCCGCTTTGAAGCGAATCAGGGATATAGCGTCGCCGATGAACGCAAAAAGACTGGGCCTAAAGACTCCGTGCGCCAAAACCGGCTGCTCAGACTGCTCAAGCGCTAACAGGATATGCAGGATAACGACCATAATGGAAGCGCCGAGCACGCATACCGAAAATGTATATGTGATAATTGTGGGACAGGAGCTCGGATACTGATCATTTAAGCTGATATTACATAGATTATTTATAAAAAGTCCGGGCGTCAAACCCGGACTTTGAGACTTCCATAAGAAGTTATTTCGGGGATTATTAAGGGGCTGAGCTGAAATTTTTTATTTCCGCATGGATCCCTTTATTTTTGTTCCGGCTTCATACCGACAGATATTCGACAGCTTTTGTAGCGGCGATTGCGCCGTCGGCGACCGCGGTTACTACCTGCCTGAGGGGAGTATCTCTGACGTCTCCCGCCGCGTAGACCCCTTTCTCCGAGGTCTGCATGATGCAATCCGTTTTGATATAGCCCTCCGGGGTAAGTTTCAGAATATCTTTTACCAAATTAGATTTCGGCTCGATACCGACAGCGATAAAAACTGCGTCAACGTCTATTCGTTTCTGCTCTTTGGTTTTGACGTTTTCCGTTAAAAGCCCCGAAAGCTTTTCTTCACCCATGAATTCTTTGGGAATACTGTCCCAAATGAATTCGATTTTGGGGTCGGAAAAAGTTGCCTTTTGCAATACCTCGCTTGCTCTGAGCTCATCGCGCCGGTGTATTACAAATACCTTTTTCACGAACTTCGTAAGATAGAGCGCGTCGGATATCGCGGTATCACCCCCGCCTATAACCGCGACATCCCTGCCCTTGAAAAAAGCTCCGTCGCATGTCGCGCAATAGGAAACTCCCGCCCCCGTCAGCCGTTCCTCGCCGGGAAGGCCGAGTTTCCGGGGTTCGGCTCCGGTTGCAATAATCACGGCACGCGCCTCCGTCGTATTCTTTTTCGTGATGACGCGTTTGACGCCGCCTTTCAATTCCAGCTTTTCGACCGGATCGTATCTTATCTCCAAACCGAATTTAACAGCCTGCTGCTCCATATTCAGCCCGAGGGTACTACCCTGCACGCCGTCCGCAAACCCGGGATAATTCTCTATTATATGGGTTTTGGCCGCCTGACCTCCTACGAATATCTCCTCAAAAAGCACGCAGCTCCTTCCGCTTCTGGCCGCATACAGACCCGCCGTCAAGCCCGCGGGACCGCCGCCTATTATGGCTATATCAATCATCAAGAACCTCCCGCCGCAAATCTTATCTCATTTAGTATTTCCCTTAACTTGGAGTCAAACCGCAAAGCGGTAAATTGCGGCGGCTAAGATTGCGAAATGCAAGCGGCTCCTCTCTTCAAAGCCTCCCTGTTGAGCGGGATCAAATTCGCCTTTTGCTCTCCAAGCTTGTTCAAAATCGCTTTAAGCACGTTTTCGAAATCGACACACCCGGTTTTTTGAATAAAAGCGCCCAGCATGACCATGTTTGCGACCTTCGGATTGCCGAGCTCCTCCGCGATTTTGTTGCATTCCACATAAAATGCGCTTATGTCATCCCGCTCCGCTTTTTTATCAATAATGGAACTGTTGATAAAAATCGTTCCGCCGGGCTGCACGAAGGATTCGAACTTATCGAGCGACGGACGGTTCATAACAACGACGGAACTGGCTTTTGTCACTATAGGCGAAGCGACGGGACGGTCCGATATCACAACGCTGCAGTTGGCGGTGCCTCCGCGCATCTCCGGACCGTAGGAGGGGAGCCAGGAGACATGTTTGTCCTCAAGCATTCCGGCGTAGGCCAAAAGCTGACCCATCAGCAGTACGCCCTGTCCTCCGAAGCCTGCAAAAATATTCTGTTCCAGCATTGCTTATACCTCCTTTTTTACGCCGAGAGGATAATAGGGGATCATGTTCTCCTCCAGCCACTCCATTGCCTCTACGGGCGATTTGCCCCAGTTGGTGGGGCAGGTGGACAAAACCTCGATCATCGAGAAGCCCTTTTTGGCTATCTGAGTCTCGAATGCTTTTTTTATGGCTCTTTTTGCTTTCATTATATTTGCGTTGTTGTTCAAAGCGACGCGTTCGATATAAGCGGAGCCCTCAATGGTCGCGAGCATTTCGCTCATTCTTATGGGGCTTCCGCAATGATCCTTATCGCGGCCGTAAGGGGACGTGGTCGTTTTCTGTCCGACAAGAGTCGTGGGAGCCATCTGGCCGCCGGTCATTCCGTATATCGCGTTGTTGACAAATATGGCCGTGATCTTTTCTCCGCGGTGGGCAGCCTGCACTATTTCAGCCGTTCCGATAGACGCGAGATCGCCGTCGCCCTGGTATGTGAAAACGACATTGTCGGGATGCACGCGCTTGATGCCCGTCGCAACGGCTGGAGCTCTTCCGTGCGCCGCTTCCTGAGTATCGATATTGAAATACTTGTATGCGAACACGGCGCATCCGACGGGGACTACCCCTACCGTTTTCCCCTGAACACCCAGTTCATCTATCGCTTCGGCCACAAGCCGGTGAACGATGCCGTGGGTGCACCCGGGGCAATAATGCATCACTTCATCCGTTAACAGCTTGGTTTTTTGAAACACTTTAGTCATGAATGCATCCTCCTCATCCGCAATACGGTTTGCGCGATCTCCTCTGCGCTCGGCAAATAGCTTCCCGGCCTTCCCAAAAATGCAGTTTCCTTTCTCCCGTTAACCGCCAGCCGGACATCCTCGAGCATTTGACCCGAACTTATCTCCACGGTGAGCAGCGCCTTGACGGATTCCTGCTCTGCAGCCTTTTTAACGGTATCCGAAGGAAACGGCCAAAGCGTGATCGGGCGGATAAGCCCCGCCTTGACTCCTTCCCCGGCAAGCAGCGTAATCGCGCTTTTGCAGATACGCGCTATCGTTCCGTACGCGCAAAGTATGAATTCGGCGTTTTCGGTGTTATATTCTTCAACCGTTACTTCATTCTTTTGGATTTCTCTGTATCTTGACTGGAGGCGCTGATTCAAGGTATCCAGCTCTTCATTTGTTATATACAGCGAGTTGACGACCGCCCTCTTGCGGCAGGAATCAGGCGTCCATCCGGTAGTCGCCCACAGCTTTTCGGGGAGCTCCCTTTTGCTTTCCTGTTCGTGAAACTCGACCGGTTCCATCATTTGGCCGATTATCCCGTCCGCAAGCAACATTACGGGCGTTCTGTAGATATCGGCAAGATCGAAAGCGCGCTGCATGATATCGCTTGCTTCCTGCACGGATGCGGGGGCCAGAACGATCATATGATAATCGCCGTGCCCTCCGCCCTTTGTGGCCTGGAAATAGTCGCCCTGCGATGCCTGTATGGAGCCGAGGCCGGGTCCTCCGCGCATCATGTTGACGATGACGCACGGGAGTTCCGCTCCTGCTATAAATGTGATTCCTTCCATTTTAAGGCTTATGCCGCAGCTGGATGAGGAGGTCATTACCCTAGCTCCGGCTCCGGCAGCTCCGTAAACCATATTGATGGCGGCAACTTCACTCTCCGCTTGAAGAAAACATCCGCCGATCTGAGGAAGACGGGCGGCCATATGTTCTGGTATATCGTTCTGCGGCGTTATGGGGTAGCCGAAAAAAAACTTGCAGCCTGCCCTTATCGCGGCTTCGGCTATCGCCTCGCAGCCTTTCATCAGTTTTTTGGCCATAATTTACTCCTCCCTTATTTCTCGATTTCTATAACGACATCCGGACAGGTTCTCGCACAAGCCGCACAGGCGATACAGGCGCTCATATCCGTGATTTCACAAGGATGATATCCTTTGGAGTTCAATTTGGTATCGGACAGGACCAGGATCTTCTTAGGGCATGCTCTGATGCACAGCTCGCACCCCTTGCACAGCTCTTCGTTTATGGTAACTTTCGCCAAAACTGTTCAACCTCGCTTTCGATATGAATATTCAAGGAAAAATCATAAGACTATACTCGGATTATAACATCAATATAAGACCTGTTCAAATAATATACATTAAATACCATGCGCCAGAAACGAGTCCCAGTCTCTGTGCATGTATGTTCGAATAGGGAACGGCTTTCCGATGTAATTTCGGTCCAATCCTTTCTCTTCGGCTATTTTTAAAAATTCATTCAATACATCCTGCCTCCCCGCCGTATATGACACCGGGATCATGGTCTTATTGCTGACGGATTTCACCATTTCAAAACCGTCCAACAAATCATCGGCCGAGGTCTCCATGGACAGATTAGAATTGTTGACAAGCCCTGTGATATCAAGCCTTGATTTCGATTTGATATTTTCAAGCAAGTCCAGTGCCATTTCCGGAGTTTCGGATAACGGTCTTCTCGGATTGATGACAAAAAGCACCTCCAGGTTCGTTTTCGGAACATTGTCAAAATACCGCTTATATTGTCCTAGCGCCACAGCTCCGGCTGCGTCCCCTCCCACGTCGAAAACGACCGTTTCATATGCGCCCGTGAATACTGAATGAACCTCGGGCGGGAGCGAGGGCACATCCACGTTGGTCATTGCAAAATTCGGCGAAATCAGTTTGACACCCATTCCCTCGAGCATATCCCTTCTTTCCGAAGAGCGAAAATACGGATTTATTATGTCAAGGTCCACCAAAACCGTTTTACATACGCCGGCACTTTGCATTGCAATATTAAGCGAGAGCTCGGTTTTGCCGCTCCCGTAATTTCCAATAAAAACATAAATCTTTTTGGTCACAGCTTCTCCTCCGTAAAAAACCGGCCGGTCGATTAACCGGCCGGCGAGGTTTTATGTGTATTTAACGTGTGATCGTTACTTCTGCGAATTGCTCGGGCAGCGTACAAACAAGATCCTCCGGAAGCTCCCTGCCGTTAATTCTTATTTGCAAAGGCAGCACATAGGTTCCGGGACCGCACCCCGAAACATCCGCAAAAAGGCTTATATCGCCTTTTTCGATTTCTCTGATAACGCTTATTCTTCCGTTGAGTTTGACGTCCAATCGTTCTGTCTTGAGCGATGCGTCAAGCCTTTTCCCAAGGTTAACGATTTCCACTTCCACGCTTTCAAATATTTTTTCCTGACGTTTCTCCCGGATGTCGATATATACCTCGACTCTGCTTTCCCCGTTTGCGGACTGCACGCCTTCAGGAAACATAATTGCGACATTATCGAGTATGCTTTCCGACGAGCCCGATACGTCGATGCTTTCAAGCCCGACGGACTCAATTGTGTCAAGTATATGCTTTTGCCCGACGACGGTCAGCTCCCCGGGATTGGTAATGTATCCCGCGATCTCATAATCCGCGGGCAGATTATCGGCCCCGAATATGGCCTTCTCAATATCAAAGGGAACCGTTTTCTTCGGAAGCACGGGAAGCTTTATCGTGACGGAAGGTATGCTCCCGACAGCAAATCTCGAATCGACCTCTTCTTTCAGTTCATTGAGAAGCGAAACATTGACGGCATCGTTAAAACTTTCGGTCCTTCCGGTTAGATCGATTTTACACACCGCTTTTACGACTGAGCCGACGTCGGTCTTCGCCCCCCTGATCTCGATAATCTGCGGATTAAGGACCGGAACACCGGACCAATACCCTTCGGGGAGGTTACCGGTCACCTCGGTTTCCACAGGTATCCTTTTCGATACGAGATCGTCGACTTCGACTTCGATGAATTCGGGATCGAGGCTTTCAACCTTGCCGTCGCGCACGGAAGGAGTGATAGGCAAGCGGTATTTCCCGGCTTTGTTGACGTTCTTAAGGTCGATCGTCAGCGTGACGTCGTTTGCCGAAAGATCGGCAAAATTAGTCAGCGCCGTGCTTACCTTAGCTTCTATCGGGCGAAGGATCTCCTCCCTGTTTCCTCTTACGGCAAGATTTCGCGCCGCAAGATCGGCCTCTCCCGTGAAGCTCACGCTCACATTCGCAAGGGTTTTGGTCCTGAGAGGGTTTTCCGCGGTCAGCACATATCCCCATATCAGCATTGCGAACACGATCGAAATTATTTTTAAAAAAAGGTTGCGGCTGAACAGGGACTTGCCTATTTTTTTGAATGCAAAAACATATTTACTTTGCTTTTCCATTCCTGTTCCTCCGTTTTAACCATGCTAAATTTTCCTTTTCCTTTAAGAAAATGCTTTCGAGAAGGTCCCGAAGCGCCTTTGAATCCACGTAGCGCACAAGCTTTCCGTCGCGAGTAAACGATATAACGCCCGTTTCCTCGGATATTACGACAGTCACGCTGTCGGATACGGTGGAAATGCCCAGTGCCGCCCTGTGCCTTGTGCCCAAATCCCTCGACAGAACAACATCGTCCGCCAAGGGGAGAAAGCATCCGGCCGAAACTATCCTTCCGTCTCTGATAATTACCGCTCCGTCATGGAGAGGCGTGTTGGGTTCGAATATATTCTCAAGCAGCGCGCTGGAAATGAGTCCCTCTATGCGCGTGCCCGTCGCTATTATATCGCCGAGACCTGTCCGCTGTTCCATAACTATGAGCGCGCCTATGCGCTTTTTGGACATGTTCAATATCGCGCGGCTCATTTCGCTTACAATCCATCCCGACTCGGGAGTTATGGGATTGAGCAGGTTTCCTTCGAATATGCGCCCTCTTCCGAGCTGTTCAAGAGCTCTTCTGAGCTCGGGCTGGAAAAGTATGACAACAACCACTATCCCGGACGCTATGACGGAGTCAAGCAGCCATCTGAGGGTCGTCAAGCCCAGAAGCTGACTTGCGGCGGAAGCAAGAAACAGCATCCCGATCCCTTTGAGAACCTGATATGCCCGCGTTTCCTTGGTCAGGGATATGAGCTGATACAGAAGGATAGCAATAATCGCTATGTCCACAAAATCCCAAAAGGAGAAGTTGGAAAAACCGCTTGTGACCGCTTTCACGATAACATCGAATGACATTAAGCTTTCTCCTTCCGTATCTTTAGACCCTTAGTATGATTATAACTTAATTCCGGTGCCATTAAAATATCAAATGCAATAATTAATCGAATATTTATATGTTGTTTATGCTTCGCGGCGATACCGGTAAAAAGAAATTATCATGAAATCGGGTATTTCTGATTGAAAAACGCTAACCGGGATACTGCGAAAAAAATTGAAATCGGCAAACCCGCATGTTAATATTATCACAGCAATATAAGGAAGGGCAATATGATCATAGACAGATTTGAGGGCGGACGCGCCATATGCGAAAACAACGGTTCATTCGTCGAAATCGACATAAGCGACCTTCCTCCGGAAGCTTCGGAGGGCGACGTTATTGAGTTTGACGAAAGCGGAAAGCTGTTCGTCGACAGGCAGGAAACAGCAAGACGCAAAAAGCGCATAAAGGACCTTATGGAAAAGCTTTTCAAATGAACGGCCGTTTCGCGCATCCTTCCGTTCTGTGACAGCTTGATATTTCAGATTGAATATATTAATCGGTTTAGGGTTTATAATTTATCTCATATCATTTATAATGTTAACAAAATGTTCTTTATTGAATATGTGCTAGGAGTGACGGGATGAGCTACATTATCGAAATGATAGGCATCACAAAACAATTCCCCGGAATCATCGCCAACGACGATATTACGCTTCAGCTTAAAAAGGGAGAAATACATGCGTTGCTCGGCGAAAACGGAGCGGGCAAATCCACGCTTATGAGCGTTCTTTTCGGGCTCTACCGTCCCGAAAAAGGAATAATCAAAAAAAACGGAGAGGAAATATCCATCAAGGACCCCAACGATGCAAACCGGCTGGGGATCGGAATGGTCCATCAGCATTTCAAGCTGGTCCACAACTTTACCGTGCTTCAAAATATAATACTCGGAGTGGAAACGACCAAGCACGGGTTTCTTAAAATGGATAAAGCGCGCAAAAGGGTAATGGATCTTTCCGATAAATACGGGCTAAAGGTGGACCCGGATGCCTTGATTTCCGACATTACGGTCGGCATGCAGCAGCGCGTCGAAATACTTAAAATGCTTTACAGGGAAAACGAAATCCTCATATTCGACGAGCCGACAGCCGTTCTTACGCCGCAGGAAATCGAGGAATTGATGAAGATCATGCGGGAACTCGTCAAAGAAGGCAAGTCGATCCTGTTTATAACCCATAAGCTAAATGAAATCAAACAAGTGGCGGACAGGTGCACCGTGCTTCGCAAGGGGAAATGCGTCGGAACGATAAACGTCGCGGAAACATCCAAGGATACCATGTCCGAGATGATGGTTGGCAGAAAAGTCAAATTCAGCGTGGAAAAAACGGACGCGGTACCCGGGGAGCCGGTTTTCGAAGTCAAAAACCTTACGGTCGCATCCAGGCACGGCACCAAAAAGCCCGTCAAAAACGTATCCTTTACCGTTCGTAAAGGAGAGATAGTTTGTATTGCGGGTATCGACGGAAACGGGCAGTCGGAGCTCGTATATGCGCTTACGGGCCTTATGCCCGTCGAAGACGGGAAAATACTTCTGAACGGTAAAGACGTCACGCACCTTTCGATAAGAGAAAGAAATATCGAGGGAATGAGCCATATCCCCGAGGACAGACATAAAGACGGTCTTGTTCTCGATTACTCGCTTGCCGAAAACCTGGTGCTCAAAAAGTATTTCATGCAGGAATTCCAAAACAACGGGTTTATCAAATTCCCCGCTGTATTTAAGTATTCCGATATGCTGATAGACAGATATGATATAAGGGCCGGACAAGGCTCGTCGGCAATAGTCAGGAGCATGTCGGGCGGAAATCAGCAAAAAGCAATAGTAGCACGCGAGATAGATTATAACCCCGAGATACTGATAGCGGTTCAGCCGACTCGCGGTTTGGACGTCGGAGCAATCGAGTATATACACAAAAAACTGATCGAACAGAGGGACGACGGCAAAGCGGTACTGCTAGTTTCACTGGAACTCGATGAAGTCATGAATCTCAGCGATCGTATCCTTGTCATATACGAGGGCGAGATCGTTGCCGATCTTGACCCTAAAAAAGCAACGATACAGGAACTCGGATTGTATATGTCGGGTTCAAAAAGGAGTGAAGCGGTATGAATAAGAGAAATCTGTTTAGATCCCAGGGCTTTACAAATGCGGTATCGTCAATATCGGCGATTTGCGTGGGGCTGCTGTTCGGGCTTGTCATTCTGTTCGTAAGCAATTCTTCTCAGGCGCTGCAGGGCTTGGGCATTATATTGAAAGGCGGATTTTCCGCTCGTGCAAGGGGAGTCGGTCAATCGCTTTATTACGCAACCCCGATTATTATGACGGGTCTGTCGATTGGGTTTGCTTCTAAAACGGGGCTTTTCAACATCGGCGCTTCCGGCCAGTTCATAGTGGGCGCTTTTGTCGCCATATTCATAGGAGTAAAGCTGCAGCTTCCCGAATCGCTCGCGTGGTCGCATTGGATAATCGCTCTTCTATGCTCTATGATAGCCGGAGGATTGTGGGCGCTCATCCCGGGGCTTTTCAAAGCATATTTGAATGTAAACGAGGTAATATCCTCGATCATGATGAATTACATAGGCATGTACGGCGTGAATTACTTTGTTAAGCTCTACGTTTATGATTCGCTCAAAGCGCTGTCTCAAAACGTCGCTGAAACAGCTGTCATACCCAAATGGGGGCTTGACCATATTTTCTTTAACATGACCGGCAATTACAAGGACACCGCAACTATCAACGCGGGTTTTTATATTGCGATCGCAGCGGCCATCGTCATATATATTGTGCTGAATAAAACTGTATTCGGCTACGAACTGAAGGCGTGCGGCTATAACAGATTCGCGAGCAAGTTCGCGGGGATCAATGAGAAACGAAGCATCGTTCTTTCAATGGTGATCGCAGGTATGCTTTCCGGGCTCGGAGGAGGACTTTTATACCTTTGCGGCGCTAACGGACGGCGAATCAAAGTCGTGGACGTGATCGCTCCCGAGGGATTCAACGGCATTCCCGTTGCGCTTCTCGGATTATCCAATCCTATCGGCATCATTTTTGCGGCGCTGTTTGTAGCCCATATCACTATGGGCGGCGAGTATCTGCAGCAATTGAACTACGTTCCCGAAATCATCGACATCATTATCGCGATCATCATCTACTTCAGCGCATTCTCGCTGCTTTTGCGCAACGTGATTTCAAAGCTGTTCAGGGATAGACATGTGGAGCTTGTTTCGGACACGGGCCCGGCCGGCAAACCCGGCCGTTTTGCCGGCGCCTCGGCAGGACTGAACGACGGTGTCGAAAAGGAGGACAAGTAAATGGAAACTATCATTTTCCTTGTGCAGCAGACCTGGTTTTTCTCCATTCCCCTGCTTATCGTCGCGCTTGGCGGCATGTATTCGGATCGAAGCGGCGTAACAAACATTGCGCTGGACGGCATTATGATCATCGGCGCTTTTTCAAGCATTTTCTTTATAAATCAAATGCAGGATATAATGAGCGGCCAGCCCCTTCTTCTGCTTGCCGTGCTCGTTTCAGTACTTTCCGGCATGATCACCTCTTTATTTCACGCGTATGCGTCCATAAACCTTAAGTCGAATCAGGTCATCAGCGGCACCGCGCTCAATATGTTCGCTCCCGCATTCGCCATATTCACAGCGCGTATGGTGCAGGATAACCACGTGCAGCAGATACTCTTCAGGAATACGTTCCGCATCGAGAGCGTTCCCGTTCTCGGCGATATACCGATAATCGGCGGCTTTTTCTTTCAGAACAACTATATCACGACTTATATCGGGTTCGCTGTCCTCGCCGTCGCAGCGATCGTACTATATAAAACAAAATTCGGGCTTAGGCTTCGCGCGTGCGGCGAGCATCCCCATGCGGCCGATTCGGTCGGAATCAACGTATACCGCATGCGTTATGCAGGCGTACTGATTTCAGGAGCTCTTGCCGGGCTCGGCGGTCTGGTGTTCGTGATACCCACCTCCACCAACTTTAACGCAACTGTGGCAGGTTACGGATTTTTAGCTCTCGCAGTGCTGATATTCGGGCAATGGAAACCCATACGCATACTTTTTGCGGCGCTTTTCTTCGGCCTCATGAAAACGATCGCTTCTACCTATTCCGGGATACCTCTTTTGGCTTCGCTGCCTGTTCCCAGCGACATATATAAGATGGTTCCTTACATCGCTACCCTTATCGTGCTCGCGTTTACGTCAAAGACTTCTCAGTCGCCGAAAGCGAGCGGTATTCCTTATGATAAGGGCGGAAGGTAAAATATCGACACCTGTTTGCACAGGAAGCCGCGGAGGAGTTAATGGCAAAATTATATTTCAGATACGGGGCAATGGGCTCCAGCAAAACGGCAAATGCATTGATGGTCAAATACAATTACGGAGAGCGGGGTCAGAATGCATTGCTCGTAAAACCCGGCATAGATATGCGCGACGGGATGCACGTTATCAAATCGAGATGCGGGCTGTCGGATGAGTGCGTCTTATTTGCGAACATGGACATTGAAAAAATAAAAGCTCACGAATACGACTGCATAATCGTAGATGAAGCTCAGTTTCTTACAAAGCAGGAAGTGGAGCTTTTGACGGTGATCGTGGACGAGTACGAAATACCTGTCATCTGCTACGGGCTTCGGGCTGATTTTCAGGGTAATTTTTTCGAAGGAAGCCATTATCTGATGGCCTGGGCGGACACAATAGAGGAAGTAAAAACGATTTGCTGGTGCGGACGAAAGGCCATATTCAACGCAAGGCTGGACGGCAAGGGCGGCATCACAAAGGTCGGAGAGCAGGTCGTATTGGGCGCGAACGATAAATACATCGGCTTATGCCGCAAACATTGGCGCATAGGAGATCCCGGACCGCTTTACAGAAAGGCGACGTAAATGAAATTCTATATCGCGAGCGGGCTTCCCAATGCTGAAAGAGTAAGCCTCGCGGCGAATGTATTAAAGCAATCGGGATATGAACATCTATATGACTGGACTGCACACCGGGACGTAAGAAGCTGCGGCCAGAAGCGTATGCGCGAGGTATCGCTGAACGAAACCCGCGCGGCGGCGGACTGCGACCTTTTGCTTGTTTTGCTACCGGGCGGCGCCGGGACCCATACCGAGCTCGGCATTGCGCTCGCCGGCGACAAAAAACGCATACTGCTTTGGAGCGAAACGGGCGAAGAGTTCGACGACAGCGGCAAAACGTGCGTTTTTTACTTCCACCCCGCCGTCGAGCGCATTCAATGTTCGTTTGAGTATCTTATAAAGCTCCTTGCGGAGATTATATAAAGCGGATAATGAAATTTGGCGCCGTGCCGCTTCCTGCTCCGTTAATTCAGACGCGGGTTCTGAAGCATCATGTATCTTCCCATTTCCGCAAAGCCGAGCCTCCTGTATATGCGGCCCGCCGCGGGATTATCGTAAAACAGGCACAAAAATTCCATCCCCTCTTCAAGGCAGCTTTCGCATAACTTTGATACGACCGCCGAAGCGTAGCCTTTCCCTCTCTCCTCCGGCAGAGTACAAACGCCTATTATCATTGCGGAACGGCTGTTTCGCGCCGTCGCCGTCGCAACGCTCAATAAAACCCCGTCCGCCGTTACGCCGAATACCAGATCGCCGCGCTCCATTGCGAATTTTGTTTCCTGAGCGGCTTCTTCGGTTCTTCCCTCATAGCCGTCCTTGAATTCATCCACATTATTGTACAAATCGATTACAGCTCCCGCAAAAGACGGATCCAGTCGCTTCACGTCTATGTCTGCACAGGTGTTTAATCTGCTGACCTTGGAAAGGCGGCTTAAATAGTCGGTTTTCCGTTTAAAATCCGGGAAATACGGAATCAACTTCTCAACGATATCCGCTTTCCCGTTGATGTCGCAGATTTTTTCGTATGACTTGATCTGATCAAAAACCGCCTTGGAGTTAAACCCCTCATGGTGGCTGTAAGGCACAAAGTGATTTCTGTATCTCAGGAGCATGCAATCTATTTGCGAATTCTCTTCATGCATGAATATTTCCTGATAATCATTGTCAAAGCCGTGGTTCTCAATATCTCCGATAATAAAAATATTGTATTCCGGCTCTTTCAAAACGTATTTCAGCACCAGATCGCGGTCCGCTTCGGTAAGTTTTCTCATCTGCAGTCCTCCCGTATTATGTTATTGCATTCATTGAATTTCGAAAATCGCTCAATACAGTCGCGCCACTCTTTTTCTGGAAGCTTTTGCCCTTGTTCAAGCCATACGTTTTTGACGCGAAGAGTTCGGCTGCCCCTTTCGCATACCGGTTCCGCCCTGCCTATGAACCTTTCTCCGTAAAGCATAGGAATCACATAATATCCGTATTTCCTTTTCGCGGGAGGACTATAGATTTCCCACCGGTATTCAAAACCAAAAACGGCTTCGATCAGCTTCCTGTCCCAAATCAAGTTATCGAGAGGCGCTATCAGTTCCAAGCGGGGTTCATAAGTTTCACTGAGCGTCCTTTCAAGCAACGGAATGTCCGAAGAAAGCATAAAAAATTCCTTTGAAATCCCTTCGATTTCAATATTCACGATATCTCCCGCCGCCCGGAGGCTTTCAAACGCCGAAGCACGCGCTTTCGAATCAAGACCGCGAATATACAGGAATGCATCGGACGGTCCGTTCCACAACATTCCGGCGGAACCGATACGCCGCTTGACATGCCACATAAAGTATTCTTTCTCGGTTTTGTTCGGATCAGACGCGGACAAAATATGCCCCGGCAGCCACTTATATGCGAAATCGTAATACTTTACGGTGCCCTTTTTGTGATGAACGATCAATTCTCCTCTGAAATACAAGCTTTCAAGAGCGGCGCGGGAAGTTCGCGTTTCACCCCAAGGCCATCTCACCTTTTCATGGAGGCCGATATCCTTCGAGCAGCACGGTCCCTTTTCATGAAGCGCTTCTCGTACGCGGTCATATACGCCAAGTATGCTTTTCTGATAATAAGTGTCCTGCTCATGATCCGTTCTGGTGCGCTGAAAATACGGCCAGTCCGATACGCTTATGACGGACATGTTTTTATCCCAATAATCGATAAACTTTCGCTCCGAGTACAGCAGTTCATACAGATCCGTCTTTTTATATCCCTCAATCCTGGACTGAAGCACCAGATCGGCATTTCTTCCGCATATATCGATGGGGTCATATTGAATGCATCCGGCCTGCTCAATAAAGGATAATATCCCGCTTTTGCCGGAAAAAACATGCCGCCCGACCAAGCCGTGTTTTCGCAGCAGAAATTTTGAAGCCTGGGCTTTCGTCAAGCGCATGGCACACCCCCCTGATGAATCATGTTACTCCAATTTAAAACCCGTTTCAAGCATATTTTGCAGCACAATACAATAAAGGCGCAGCCGACAGGCTGCGCTTAACGTGTCTAAGAAGTCTTAACCGAATATCCTGGAGAAAAATTCTCCTACCTTTGCGAAAAAACCCTGAACTTTCCGGCTGAACTCGCTCAGTTTCTCTGAGGCACTGTTCGCGGTTTCGGCCATTTTTGCAAAGGATATCAGCTTTTGCTTGAGCTCATCGACGTCAAGTCCCTGCATCGCGCGCGCAAGCTTTAAAATCTGCTCAACCTGGCCGTCGGTAATGCTGACGTTTATATTTTTCGCAATAGCCTTGATTTCATTTCTCACTTCGTCATCGGTCATATTCTTGGCTTTGTCGAGTATCAGCTTAAGCTCGTTGATCAGCTGAGCAGCCTGCTCGCTTCCGATATATTCCGCAAGCTCGCCGGTAAGCACCAACTCCTCAGCGCCCAATGATTTTGCAAGCTCATTGAGCTTCGTCCCGGTAATATCCTCATAAGCCTTGTAGATCCCTGTCAAAGCCGCGGTTCCGGATACGGGGAAAGGAGCGCTGACCATGACCCTTGCGTCGGTAATGCCGGCGGTCATCAAAGCGTTGGAATACATTTCTTCTGTGCACCAGTTTATATTATTGGTGGATATCTTAAGCCCCTCGCCCTCATCGAGCGCTTTTATATAGACGCACGAAAGCGCGACACTGCCGATCTTCCCTTCCGGCACCAAACCTTCCAGGTAAGCCCTTTCCTCTTCATTGGTTACTTTCAATTCAGTAACGCTTCCCTGTTCGATCCCGAAATCCTTATAGATAGCCGCTCTTTGCGCGTCGTCGAGGTTCGCGCCCATCGTCACGCGCGCATCAACCTCGTTTGCGAGCGCCGAAGGAACTATAAACGCCAAACAAAGAAGTATCGCAATAACGCCGATTGTTCTCTTCATAAGACTTCTCCTTTCGCGAAACAATGTTTTCGTTATCGATTGACCGACTTTTAATCTTGTTTATTATATCATTGCCCGTATTGACTGATTTAAAACTTTATATGAATTAAATAAAATTATATATGATAAGACCAATCGCAGCCTCTCTCCAGAACGGATACGAATTCCTCGAGACCCTTTTTATCCTCTTCGTCAAATCTGTTAAGCACGGGGCTGTCGATATCCAATACTCCCGCAACGATTCCGTTCGCAAAAATCGGAACGACGATTTCCGACTCCGAAGCGCTGTCGCACGCGATGTGACCCTGAAATTCATGCACGTTTTCCACCAAAATCGTCTTTTTACGCATGACTGCAGTTCCGCATACGCCCCTTCCAGCGGGTATCCTGACGCATGCGGGCTTCCCTTGAAAAGGACCGAGTACAAGTTCGTTGTTTTTCAATATATAAAATCCCGACCAGTTTATATGATTCAAAGAACAGCAAATAAGCGCCGAAGCATTGGCAAGGTTTGCGATTATGTCGGTTTCGCCCTTGATCAATGAGCGAAGCTGCAAATTAAGCTGTTCATAGAATTCGCGCTTATCCTTATATTGAAATTCGATGTTTACCATAGAACCCGCTCCCCCGCAAGATTTGTTGACCGGAATTTGCTTTTTTAAAATACCACGGTAAGCAAAAACTTCATCTGCTCCTCGGCATATACGGCATGAGGAATGTCAGCGGGCATTACAATGGTTTCTCCCGCGGAAAGAACGGATTTGCTTTCCCCGACTGTAATACCGGCTTTTCCGTCCAGGACCGTCAGCATGGCGTCCCCGTGAGAAGCGTGTGAGCTGATTTCCTCCGCCTTATCAAAAGCAAATAAAGTTATGCTGACGCTTGCGTTCTGAACCAGCGTCTTGCTGACGATCTGTCCCTCCTGATACTGTACAAGGTCTGATAATTTCAGCGCCTTCGATTTTTCGATATTTTTAAAAAGCTTCATGTCGTACCCGCCTTTGCAATGGTAAGCTTAGTATATCACGAACCTTATTCTTTCACATATTTCATGAATCCGCTGCTGTATTTTTTTGTTCCGTCCTTAAGGACCCACATCGCCTCAACGCCCGGAAGCGCGTCTATAAATTCCAGTCCCTGCTCATAAGGCATGTTGAACACAGCGGTGGACAAAGCGTCCGCATAGCCGGAATCCGCAGTGATTATTGTCACGGCGGTCATGAACCCGGCGGGGAACAATGTGTCGGGGTCGATTATATGATGATATTTTTTCCCGTCAACTATATAGAATCGCTCGTAATCCCCGCTTGACACAACGGACAGTTCATCAATATTGACGATATGAAGATTCGGGCCTTGAGGCTCGGGGTTCTGAATGGCTACGTTCCACAGCGTGCCGTCTCCTTTATTGCCCAGCGCCCTGACATTTCCTCCGACGCTTATCAAAGCATTCGTAAAACCGTTTTCCTTCGCTGTTTCCGCAACGCGTTCGACCGCATATCCCTTTGCGACCGCGCCTACGTCCAGCCTCATTTGAGGATCGGAAAGGAAAACGGTGGAATTTTCTTCATCGATTATAATATCGTTGATGTCGGTATGCTCCGAAGCATCCGCAAGCTCTTGAACGGAGGGCAGCTTCGCGGATTCGGGATCGTCTATGCCGCTCGTCCTGTAATCGTGCCATATCTTCAATACGGCGCCGAAAGCGACATTCACTTTGCCTCCGGTTTGCTCGTACAACGTTTTTGCAAACTTCAAAAGGTCTATTATCCTTTGATCGACCTTTACGGGCGACAAACCCGCGTTGTCATTTATCGTTTTCAGGTTGTTGACGCCTTCATAGTCATTATAAATATCGTAAAGCTCATGATATTCTTTAAGATTGTCATAAACGAGGGTGGAAAAATCCGAAAACTCATCCTTAGTTTTCATATACGAGACGAGCGTCGTTATAGTGTCAAACAGCACAAGGAACTGAGCTTCATACCTGTTCGTTTTGACTAAGCTGCATGAAGACATATTGAATAAAATCAAAATCGCAATTAGGACTGCCAATACTTTCTTTGCCACGTTCTTCTCCTAAAATTCAATGAGGGGCAGTATCATTATAAACTGCCCCTCAAATGAACTCAATATCGTGTTCTTATTTTGCGGTTGCCGCAGTCTGCTCGATCACTTCGAGGTAATCGGTGACGTGAATTGTTACCGATGCGGCGAGTTCGGCGTCGGCGGGCGCGCCTCCTTCGTTAAGCGCGATACCCTTGACTTCGTCAATGGTCTTTCCGGTTACGTAAGCGGCAAGGGCGTTCGCCTGCTCATACCATTCTTTGCCGATTTGGGATACGGGCTTCATGTTGTACTCTTCCTTCAGTTCCTGTTTGGTCTTGAACTGCGCATCCAAAGCTGTTGTCAGCTTGCCGGTTACGTCAAAATTGACGTTAGTCTGGGAAGATTCAATGAAGCAGCTGGTGATCTTGCCGTCCGGACCGTAGGTCACCGCAGCATAGGTTGAGTAAGCCTGGGCTAAGCCTGCGGCGTCCGCCGTAGCGTCCTTGGACTTCGCTATCGTCGTCTTTACTCCGAGGCCGAGCTTGTCGCCGGCTTTCGCGCCAAGATCCTGAGCGTTTCCGACTGCCTTCACGATGGCGTCGATATAGCCGTTGACATGCATGGTTACCGAAGCCGAGAGTTCCGCGTCAGCCGGAGCGAGGGACTCGGTAAGAGCTATGCCCGCAACTTCATCGGCGGTTTTGCCGATCACATATTCTGCAAAAGCGTTCGCCTGTTCATACCACTCTTTGCCGATCTGGGATGCAGGCTTCATGTTGTACTCTTCTTTGAGCTGCTGCTTGGATTTATAAACGGTGTCCAGCGGCGTGGTCATCTTGCCTTCGGCGTTGAAATTCATCTTCGTCTGAGCGGTGTCGATAACGCAGTTTTGAATTTTGCCGTCGGGATCGACCGTTACGGCTACGACTATGGAATCAGCCTGCGCGAGACCGTCGGCGTCGGCTGCCGCGTCCTTGGATTTATCGATGCCGGTGATTACCGCAATTCCGGTTTTGAGAGCAACGGGCTCTTCAACGGTCGGCTCTTCGGTGGGCTGTTCCACGGGCTTCTCAGTGGGAGCTACCGGGGGTTCGGTCTTCTGGGGTTCGGGCTCTGCGGGTGTGCAGGCTGCGAATGCTGCCATTATCAGCAATACGCTCAAAAGCAATGCAATTGTCCTTTTCATTTTTCATCCTCCAAATGATTTTATATAATAAACCCTTTACATAACAAAAGCGCTCGTTATTTGCTGTGTATACGGTTTATTTCCGCTACAGGAAGCTCTTTGCGCCTCGATGATGGCCGCGATCTTCTTTGTTAATATTTTCTCATTTATTTTCGTTTTGTCAATACTCTTTTTCTATAAATACTTTTTATGGGGAAGCGCATAACCATTACCTATGCGGATATTCCTGCCGGATTTTGCACCGAGTCATTGTTTATCAGGTATTTTTTTATAAAAATAACAGAAAATATTTTCAAACTGCTTTAAAAGGAGCTGCTTTATTTTGCGATCGACCAGATTCCAAAAGGCTGTCGATGAGAAAATCGATGCCATAAATAAAAAGAATTGCGACAATTTTTTGACGCCCTCGTTCGAGACGAATATCGCCATATTGATGAAGCTGTTTGAAAAAAACAACACGCTGGTGGATCGAAGGGTAAAAAACAACCATGACCCGTCTTTGCAGTTTTTTATTTATTTTGTCGACGGGCTGACAAATTCCGAGATAATAAACGAGAACATAATAAGGCCTTTGATGCTTACCGAACCCATCAAAAGAGACGGAGATATATTGGACTATCTGCTCAATCACGTGCTGCATGTCAACGAAACCGAAAAGACGAACAGCATCCCAAAAATCATTCAGGCGATTGCGTACGGCGATACCATCCTGTTGGCGGACGGCGCGGAAGAAGCGCTGATTTTGAATACAAAATCCTTTATGCTGAGGGGCGTTTCGGAGCCGATAAGCGAAAAGGTACTCAACGGACCCCGGGAAGGATTCACAGAGAGTATTTTGTTCAACCTTTCCATGGTTTGGAGAAGGCTTCGAACAAATGAATTGAAAATGGAATTTAAAAGCGTCGGCGAAAGGTCGCATACGCAGGTTTGCGTATGTTATCTCGAAGGTTTGGTGAAAAAAGAAATTCTGAGCGAGCTGCACAGGCGTATCGAGCAGATCCATATAGACGGCATATTGGATTCAAACTATATTTCGGAATTCATCAAAGATAAGCCCTTGAGTTCGTTCTATACGACCGGGTTCACCGAAAGGCCGGATATCGTGGCGGCGAAGCTGCTCGAAGGGCGCATCGCGGTGTTTGTGGACGGCAGCCCCATGGTGCTGACTATACCGTATTTATTCATAGAAAATTTTCAAAGCAATGAAGATTATTATATGAATTTCTATTACACCTCATTTTTCAGGATGCTCAGGATTATATCGTATATCTTAACGATAACCATTCCCGGCATTTTTATATCCATAGTAGCGTTTCACCATGAAATGCTGCCTACCACGCTTCTGATATCTCTGGCGGGCGAACGAAGCCGCGTCCCGCTGTCCGCGGCGCTTGAGCTTATAATCATGATGATCATTTTTGAGATAATTAAAGAAACAGGCGTCAGAATGTCCTCAAACGTCGGTCACGCGCTCAGCATCGTGGGCGCGATAGTCATAGGACAGGCTGCGGTTGAGGCGGGCCTTATCGCCGCTCCCGTCGTCATCATAATCGCATTCACGGCGATTACGAGCCTGATGGTGCCTCGCCTTGAAGGGTCCGCAATCTACTTTAGGTTCGCGATTTTATTCGCTTCCTCAATATTCGGGCTGTTCGGATTTTTCGCGGTTTTCTCGTTTGCGGTCATACACATATACAACCTTCATTCCTTCGGAATTCCCGCCATGCCCGCTGTAGAATACGTGCAATTTCAAAATTTCAAGGACCTTCTTTTCAGAGTACCCTGGTGGATGATGAAGGAACGCCCGTACCGGCTCACAAACGACAAACTGAGAATGAAGAACGCGGGAAGGACACAAAGATGATGAGAAAAATCCTTGCAGTAATCCTTGCGGTATCGATTTGCTCTCTGTCCTGCGCATGCATGGATTACACGGGCCTGAACCAGATGAACATCATTATCGGGGTAGCTATAGATAAAGATGTTTTGACAGGTGAATATATCCTGACTTACGAAACTGTCGACATCACGGCTATCGCAAAAAAAGAGACCAAATCCGCCCTTATCGAAAGCAGGGGCGAGAGCATTTTCGACGCGGCGAGGAACGCAAAGTTAAAACTTATAAACAAACTGTATTTCGGAAATATCGAATCGCTCATTGTCAGCCATCAAATAGCCGAGGAAGAGAACGGGCTGTCCAAGGTGACCGACCTGTTCCTGCGCGGCACTGAAGTGCGGGAAACAATCAATATTATCATTTCGCAGGAAAAAACGGCCGCGGAGATACTGAAGGCCAAGCCCATCAATACGTCATTCATTTCAACCGAAGCAGCGGACATAATATCCGAAGACGCCGAAACGACTGCGAAATCATATAACATCCAGTTATATAATGCTTATAATACGACGCTGGCCGAAGGGCAGGAGCTTGTGATTCCCGTAATAAGCTGCACCGTCAATAACGAAGAGCCTGCGGTGCAGACGAACGGAGTCGCCGTATTCAAGGATGAAAGACTGAAAGGGTACCTTTCCCCCGATGAAACGAAATATTTTTTGTTTGTTATGGATGAGATAAAGGGCGGGCTTCTTGTTTTTAAAACCAAAGAGGATGTTTCCGTGACTATGGAGGTTTACCGCAGCTCGACAAAAAGGTCCTACACCTACGAAAACGGCCGATTCAAATACACTATCGAGCCGAAAACAAAAGTGTTTGTCACCGAATTGAGCGACAGGGTAAATATGATTAATGTAGCCGTAAAGGAAAGAGTAATAGCCGACGCGGAGGAGTTTTTATCAAATAATATCTCCGCCGTGGTCCGCAAGGCGCAAACCGTATTCCGTTCGGACATTTTCGGCTTCGGCGGCATGATCAACAAAAAGGAACCGAAGCTCTGGCGTACGATATCAAAGGACTGGGACGATTATTTCCGAAAGATTGAAATAGAGGTAAAGCCAAAGATCGAAATAATGAACACGGGCTTCCTTAAGCACTGATAAAGGAGTAACATGGAAGTTTTCGTCATCGCGGCAATTTATATTTGCATAATCGTTTTTGATTTTATTCCGCTTATTAGGATGCGGCAAAAGAAGGAAGCGCGGATCTACTTGTTGCTGCTTATAATAAGCCTCGGGATTATATTGCTCCCGAACTTTGTCGATGTGCCCTCCGCTGCGGACTTGATGAAATCGATTGTCGGCAGCATTATAAAAATTCCGCAATAAGTATTGAGCTATACAGGGGTGGAAATATGAAAAATTATCTCGATAACCGCATGATCTCTGGGCGGCAGCTTGTAGCCTTTATGATAATATTCATGCTCGGAAGCAGCGTGGTTATTGGCGTCAGCATAGAAGCAGCCCAGGATTCGTGGCTCACTTTCCTTGCAGCAGTCATCATATCCGTTCCCGTAGTTTTGATGTACGCAAGGATCGCCAAACTGTTTCCTCAAAAGGGACTGTACGATTTTTTAGAGCTTGTTTTCGGGAAAATCATAGGGAAAATCCTCACGGTCTTTTACGTTACGTATGCGCTGCAGCTAGGCGGAATGGTTGTTCGCGACTTTTCCGAATTCGCGCAGATAACGTCGCTGACTTCGACGCCTCAAATTTATCTGATGCTTATAATGATGAGCGCCGTAACTTATCTTGTTTTAACGGGCATTGAGAACATGGGCAGAAGCGTCATGTTTCCGCTTATACTCGTAATCGCGAGTATAATTATAACCTTATTGCTCTCCTTCGGCCAGTTAAAACTCGATAATTTCCTTCCGGTATTTGATCAGAGCTTAAATGAATACACCCAGGGCACGTTCAATATCGTATCCTGGCCGATTGCCGAAACGGTTTTGATATTGCCTATGTTCGACGCGATTAAAAAAAAGGATAGTCCGTATAAAATCTATCTTTTGGGACTCTTCCTCGGTTCGTCTATTCTGTTGATAATCATTCTGAGGAATATAGGCGCTCTTGGTCCTCATCTCATGCAGGACTCTTTGTTTCCTTCATACAGAACGGCGAGGCTGCTGCAGGCCGGCGACATATTCGAAAGATTTGAAGCTATAGTATCCTATAACTTCATATTTACCGGCATAGGAAAGATCGCCGTATGCCTTTATGCCGCTTCAAAAGGGATCGCGAAGCTTTTCGGATTGTCGAGTCACAGGCAGATAATCATTCCCACAAGCCTTTTGATAATCGCCCTCGGTCCTGTCGTATTCAAAGATCCCCTGGAGATTATAGAAGTTTACAACGTGACGCCTTATTTCTTTTTGCCCGTGCAAATTATCATACCTGCCGCGCTTTGGATCGGTTCGGAAATAAAAATGCGGAAGCGCAACAGAAGGGTCGCCTGAAAAAACGACCGGGCGTTTTTTCGGCGCCTATGAAGTTGAAAGGGACGGAATAGCCTATAAAGCGCTTCCGCCCCTTTTCCATCTTAATTATCCATTGACCCTTTCAACACCCAATGTGACCGTTTCGCCGTTTATATCCCATTCCTTTTTAAAACCTCCGGCAGAACCTGCAACGATTCTGTCCGCAAGCGTGTCGCCCGCAATATCCTCAAAGTATTTTTCAAATATTGCCTTGAGCCGCTCGTTGCCCTCATGGCTTAAAAGGATATGATCAACCACCTCAAATCCCGCCTCCTTGCGCATGGTCTGGACCTTGGATACTATCTCGCGCACAAACCCTTCCTCTATGAGTTCGGGAGTAAGCTTAATGTCAAGCACTACCGAGAGCGAATGCTCGGAAACAGAGATAAAGCCCTCCTTTTGCTGAGTTTCGACAAGCACGTCATCCTTATCGAGAGCGACGGGCATTCCGTCTATTTCGAACTGGTATTTTTCACCCGACGCGTGCGTTTCAACGACCTTGTCGCCGATGCCCTCCCCTTGCAGATGCGCGTTTATCTTCGGCAGCAGCTTTCCGTATCTCGGGCCGAGAGTCTTGAGCTGAGGTTTTACCTTATATGAAATATAACACGAGGCGTCGGACACGAATTTAACGCTCTTGACGTTAAGCTCCTCGGCTATTATGGAAACGTAGTTGTCAGGAAGTTCTTCCGACTGCACGAACATGCACGCGACGGGCTGCCTGTTTTTGATATTGGCGGCATTCCTTGCGCTTCTGCCTAAAACCACGATATCGAGCACCCTTCCCATGTTATCTTCCATTTGGGTGTCGATAAAGGACTCGTCTCCGGCCGGATACCCGCAAAGATGAACGCTTTCAGGCGCTTTGTCATTCACCGTTCGCACCAGATTCTGATACATCTGTTCCGCCATGAAAGGCGTGAACGGCGCCAAAAGGCGGCAGAGGTTTTCAAGAACGGTATACAGCGTCATATAAGCCGCTTCCTTATCCGCGGTCATTTCCTTCCCCCAGTACCGCTCGCGGCACCTTCTCACATACCAGTTGGACAGTTCGTCCGCGAAATCCTGCAATGTTCTTCCTGCCTCGGTGATTCGAAGCGCATCAAGGCAAGCATCCACTTCTCGGACTACGGTATTGAGCCTTGACAGCACCCACCTGTCCATAGCGGACAGATTTTCCTTCCTTAGCTCATGCTTCATCGGGTCGAACTTGTCGATATCGGCATACAAAATATAGAAGGCATATGTGTTCCAAAGCGTTCCCATGAACTTCCTTTGGGATTCGGAGACAGCATCGTCATAAAAACGGCTTGGAAGCCATGGCATAGAGCCGGTATAGAAATACCATCTCACCGCGTCTGCACCCTGCTTTTCCAATACATGCCAGGGATCCACAACATTGTGAAGATGCTTGCTCATTTTACGCCCTTCCTTGTCCTGCACATGGCCGAGCACTATGCAGTTGAGGAACGCCGGCTCATCGAACAGGCAGGTCGATATCGCAAGCAGAGTATAGAACCAGCCGCGCGTTTGATCCACAGCCTCGCTGATAAAATCAGCGGGATAACGCCGTTTGAATTTTTCAACGTTTTCAAACGGATAATGCCACTGGGCGAAAGGCATTGAGCCGCTGTCAAACCAGCAGTCTATGACCTCGGGCTCCCTTTTCATCGTGCCGCCGCACTTGGGGCAAATGACCTCGACTTTATCGATATACGGCTTATGCAATTCAAGCTTGTCGGGAATATTTTTACCCATCGAGCGAAGTTCCGCTATGCTTCCGATAACGTGCACTTCGCCGCAATCCGCGCATACCCATACCGGCAGCGGCGTTCCCCAATACCGCTCGCGGGATACGCCCCAATCGATAACGGTTTCAAGGAAATTCCCCATCCTTCCTTCCTTGATGGTTTCAGGTATCCAATTAACCTTTCGGTTGAATTCGATAAGCTTATCCTTGACGGCCGTCATTTTTATGAACCAGCTTTCGCGGGCGTAATAGATGAGCGAAGTATCGCAGCGCCAGCAAAACGGATAGTTATGCTCAAAATCCAGCGTATAAAAAAGACGTCCGCTCCTTTTCAAGTCTTCAAGTATGAGTTTGTCGGCATCCTTAACAAACGCCCCGTCCCAGGGCGTTCCTCCCGTCATAAGCCCCCGGGAATCAACAAGCTGGACAAACGGAAGATCCCAGCTGCGGCCCACCCTCGCGTCGTCCTCGCCGAACGCCGGCGCGATATGAACGATGCCCGTTCCGTCTTCAAGAGTTACATAAGCGTCGCTGACGACCCGCCATCCCTTTTTGCCTTTATGATCGACGGGAAAATCAAACAGCGGCTCATATTCCGTACCTTCGAGATCGGAACCCGGAAAAGTCTCCAGGATACGCGCATCCTCACTCAAAACAACGGGAACAAGCGCTTTTGCCAATATCAGGATTTCGCCGTTATACAGCGCTTTTACGTACTCCTCTTTCGCATTGACGCACAGCGCAACGTTGGAGGGAAGCGTCCAGGGAGTTGTCGTCCATGCGAGCAGCGCCGTATTATCCTGTCCCTTAACGGGGAAGCGAACAATGCAGGAAGTTTCCTTAACGTCCTTATATCCCTGCGACACCTCATGCGAGGACAGCGCGGTACCGCATCTCGGACAATAAGGAACTATTTTATAGCCCTTATACAGCAGCCCCTTCTCATGGATGGTTTTTAACGCCCACCATACGGATTCGATATAATTATTGTCGTAGGTAATATACGGATCATCCATATCCGCCCAAAAGCCCACCCTGTCCGACATTCTTTCCCACTCGCCCTTATACTTCCAAACGGACTTTTTGCAGTCATGAATAAACGGATCGACGCCGTATCTCTCGATTTGTTCTTTACCGTCCAAACCGAGCTGCCTTTCCACCTCCAGTTCGACAGGGAGCCCGTGCGTATCCCAGCCCGCTTTCCTTAAGACGTCAAAACCCTTCATTGTCTTGTAGCGGGGTATAATATCCTTGAAGCAGCGCGTCAGTATATGCCCGATATGCGGCTTTCCGTTCGCCGTAGGAGGGCCGTCGTAAAACGTATAAGCCGGCCTTCCCTTGCTCTGCTCGATGCTTTTCTCAAATATTTTGTTTTGTTTCCAAAACTCAAGCGTTTCCTTCTCGCGGGACACAAAATCCAGCGATACGTCTACTTTTTTATACACTCAAATATCACCTGACCTTCTGTAATTATAAAAAAACGCTTTTCATCCTGACAGGACGAAAAGCGTCAACTTCCGCGGTACCACCTGATTTGCCGGATAAGTCCGGCCGCTCATGCTGCCCTGTAACGTTCGGCATACGGCTCCGCTTAATTGTCTCCGTTCGGCGGGAGCGGCTCATGGGGGATCCGGAAGCACCCGTTTCCGCCGCGCTTGCACCTTTCCGCGGCTCGCTGAGGTCCGATAGTACTTAGGCTGTCCCAATCATCGCGATTTTAATATTACGCAACATTATATCGATTATTTACCGTTTTGTAAAGCAAAAACCTTTCAAAACGAGCGTAGTGTTCCATAATATGACCCCGACCGCTCAGCCGGTATAAAATTCAGCGGGATATTTTCAGCTGGCTTTCCCGGCTTTATAAGCGCTTTGAACCATAGCCTGATGGCGCGGGCATTCCCTGCTGGTCTCATGTACCTTTGAATGATACAAATGCACGCAAAAATGTCCGTCAAAGTTATTGCTCTTTGTGGGGTTTGCCATATGAGGCATGCAGTGCATGCTTGCCGCAACTGTTTTACCGCCGTATGTGACCCAAATGGCTCTGCGGTTCCAAGACCATTTGCCCCCCGCTATGCGTTTCATTATTGCCGTATCCGAAGCGCTTGCGGGTTCGCTGTCCGCATGATACCATCCGCCGAAGCGCCTCGCTCTGAAGCTCAGCCCGGTTTTCACATCCGTAATCGTAAAATACGCGCCTTTCGCCAGCCATTCGGCTCCTCCCTTAAACCAATCCAGCAATACGACCGATCCCTTAAGCCTCATAAAGTTCGCATTTTCCTTTTGAACCTTGTTAGCGGGATCATACAGGGCGGAAAGCGTTTCAGCTCCGGCGACGCCGTCCGCGCTCGCAAGAGAGCATGCCTTCTGGAATTCCTCAACGGCTTTTCGCGTTTTGGCTCCGAATACGCCCGTCACATCATTCCTTGTTAAGAACCCGCGGTCGTTGAGTTCCGTTTGCAGGCGCTTTACTTCCTGACCTTCCATGCCGACTTTGAGCATGTTTACCGCGGCTGTGGAAGCCTTGGTCATTATAAGGTATGTCCTGTGCACATACCCCACATAGTCGTTTGTGACCACAAAATACCAGTCGCCGACCATCTGCTTCACCTTGACGCCCTGCCCGCCTTTTAATTCGGTTACAACATAGGACGTCAGCGACGGACCGCCTCTGAGCTTAACGCCGTCCTCCAGAACATATGCGGCCCGGGTTCCGGTAGAATTGACAAATATCAAATCCTGCCTTACATAACCGACAAGTCCGCCGTACAAAACGCGATACCAGCCGTTTTCCTCTCCCAGCACCTCCACCTCGGTATTGATGGGAATGGCTGCAAGCGAAGCGGAGCCCTTGTCCGCCTTTTCTCTCAAATTGACGGAATCGCCGGTGATCTGCCCGAACTCACGGTCCGCCGCGAGCGAGACTGAGCCCGCTAGAGTCAAAATAGCTAAAAATATCGTAATAGCGGCTTTAAAAAACTTCTTTTTATTCATACTTCAACCTCCCGCTGATTAGTCCGTCCGCGGCCGTTTTTAACGCATGCGCGTCCGTTTCCATAACCCGCCCGAGAGAGCGGTTATAGATAACGCTGGCCGGATGATATAGGGGAAACAGCATACGCTTCCTGCCGCCCAAAGAAACAGAAAAAAGTTTTCCGTGCGTTTCTCCCACGGTCCGTTTTTTTTCGCCCGCAAGAGTCAATACGCTAAGCAGCGGGACGTTCCCCAACGTGGCTATCACAAGCGGTTTCACGATGCAAATCTCCGCCAGGAGAAGCTCCATTGATATCGCTATCTCATCCGCGGTCGGCGTACGGTTTGAACACCCTTTCTGCTTGCGCAGCACCGGACGATATTTGACGGCATTAGTAATATAGGCGCAGGATCTTTCAATCCCCGCGGATTTGAGCAAAGCGTCAAGCTGCATGCCCGCTTTGCCTACAAACGGCTTTCCCAGGCGGGTCTCCTCCGCTCCCGGGGCTTCTCCTATAAACATGAACTGAGGATTAGGAGGCCCTTGCCCGAATACGGGCCGCAAATACTCGCCCGGAGGCATATCGGTTTTGGCAAGCTCCTGCAATCTGAGCCGTTCTTTTGCATATAAAGTGAAAAGGGGGTCCATATTTCCTCCGTACTATTATCCGAAGCTAAAACCGTCCGTAGGGCCCGGAGAAGGCAAAGGTGAAACATCCGGCGTTTCAGTCGGGTAGGGATCCTGATGCGCGGCAACCACAGCGTTATATGCGCTTGTCAGCTGCGAAGCGGCCGACGAGATGCTTGACGCATTGCCGACGATTATCTCATATTCCAAATTGTTTATCGCTGCATTCAATGAGGACGTTTCAGACCAGGTTAGGCCTGGCGTGCTATTCATATACGCTTTTACGATGCGGATGAGTTCCTCCGCCTCGCTTATCAACCCGACCGCGGTACCGAACAGGTCCGAAGCATATGACCAGTTGAATCCGTGGAGGGTGCAAAAACCTGAAGGATCATAGTTTCCGCCGCGGTATTGTTCTATAGGAATATCCGTGAATACAGCGTTGGATATCGCGTCCTTCAAAACGGAGCGTTCAAATTCAATATACGGTGAATCCGAACTTATAAGCACCACGCTTTTTTGTTCTATTTTGAACTCGGGGCAGTTCGTTGACGCCTGCTGACCGGATTCGCCGCAAACGCTTACAACAACATGCATGTCGCAGCTTGCGGTCGGCGCGTATTCCTCAACAAACCAATCGGTTACCGGGGTATGGCCCGATGAATCAAGTTCACAAGCGTCCGTTGCCAGAAGACCCGATACGGAACAAACGCGGCGCTTTACAAGGCCGATATTGCCGGGCGATTCGTCGATTATGGGCGCGTTTGCAAGTCCTTCGTGGATCTTTTCCATAAACGCCTTCCATAAAGGAGCCGCGTATCTTCCGCCGGTCGATTCTCTTTTCAGCTTGGGAGTATAGTCATCGTGCCCTATCCACAGAGCAGCCGTGTAATAAGGCGTCATCCCCGCAAAATAGACGCTGCTGTAGTCCGAATTTGTACCCGTCTTTCCCGCCACGGTCATTCCGTCGATTCTGGCCTCGGTCCCGGTCCCGCTTTTTACGGCGTCCATCAGCATATCTACAAGCAAATATGCGGTCGACTTCTTGAATACCTGCCTGTTTTTTCTGATTTTCGCGGAATCAAGTATCACGTTTCCTTCGGCGTCCAGGACTTTCGTGAACGAGAACGGTTCCTTGTACTCACCTCCCGACGCGATGGCTCCGTATGCCGCAGCCGCTTCTATGGGCGTAAAACCGGAAGTGCCAAGCGCAAGTCCGGGCCCGTCCATGTTTATCCGCGAGGGATCAACGCCGAGATTTACTAGGTATTCTTTTGAAACCTCAGGCGTAACATATTCAAACAATGTGCGGGCGGCAACGACATTCAGCGAAGATACTACCCCTCTTCGAACGGTTACGGGGCCTATCCACCTCTCGCTGCCTATGCTTGGATAACCTTTTCCGCCGTAACCTTCGATCTCGCCCTCCATATTATGGATGATCGTGGCCGGTGAAACGCCGAGATCCAGCGCGGGACCGTAGACCGCAAGAGGTTTTATGGATGAGCCTATGGGCATGTCGCTCTGATAGGCTCTGTTAAGTTCTTTTTTGCGGGTAGGCGTATCTCTTCCGCCGACTACGGCCCGAAGCTCGCCCGTATGGTAGTCAAAAACGACAGCGCTTGCCTGCGGCTGTACGATCTCCTGGACGGATCCGTCCGCGTTGGTGGTTATTTTCAAACTGAAAGCGGGGTCCGCAAGCGCGGGATACTGTTCCCATGCGGATAGGGTTTCCTGAACGATATGCTGGATTTTAGGGTCGACCGTAGTATAGATCCGGTAACCGCCGGTGCTCAGTTCATTTTCAAGCTGCGCCCTGTTCGCGATTGTATCAAGCATTCCCCTTTGCAAGAGCAGGTGGTCGATTACGTCGCGTATAGCGTATTCCACAAAATAGGGCATATCGTACATTTGCTTCTGTGCGGAAACCTCAAGGATTTTCACCTCTTCCGCCAAAGCCGCGTTGAGCTGTTCTTTTGTTATGAAACCGGCCTCATACATGTCCCTCAGGACTTTATCGGTCCTTTCGTCCGTAGATGTCATGTCTTTGCGTTTATACATATTCGTCCGGGGATTATATGTGTAGGGCTTGTTTATAAGCCCCGCAAGCATAGCGCATTCCCTGACTGTCAATTCGTCAAGCGCTTTGCCGAAATAATCCTGCGATGCGGTTTTTACCCCGTAGTTGGATTCACCGAGATATACGTCGTTCAAATAAGCTTCTAAAATAATATCCTTGTCCGTCATCCGCTCCAATTCAAGAGCAAGGTAAGCCTCCTGGATCTTGCGCTTATAAGTCTGCTCGGAGGTCAGTATTTTGTTCTTAATAAGCTGCTGCGTGATCGTGCTCCCTCCGTGGGCATACGAATTGCGCAGAGTGTTTATTACCGCGGAAAACAAACGTTTGTAATCCAGTCCCTCATGCTTGTAAAATCGAACATCCTCAACCGCTATCACGGCGTTTTTGAGCATATCCGGGATATCCTCGATATCCGCCCAGTCCCTGTATTCAAGATTCGCAAAAGACGTTATCAAATCCCCGTTCTTGTCGTAAATAAACGAGGTCCGGTCTGATTTGGTTAGTTTGGCGGTGTCAAGGCTGGGTGTAGTCTCAACATAAGCCCTGGCAATGCCGAGCCCGGCTCCGAGGCCCGCGCACCCGATGAGAAGAATGATTATTATCAGAAACTTTACTGAGGTAAACAATACGGCCAAAGGAAAAGGCCTTAAGGCAACCCGCTCGACAAACAGAGGTTCCGGAACAAACGGCTCGTCTTCATCCTCCAAATTAAGCTTGAGCCCGCTTTTTGTATCGGCTTTTTTGATTTCATCCGAGTTGAAAAGTTTAGTATGGTCCGAACTGCCGGCCTTTTCCGGAGCGACGCGATGCACCCTTGCCGTGTCCGCCGGCAGCTCCGGCTCGTTATTATCCTCAATATCCGATGGATAATGATCCGTTTCTTCTTCCGGTTTTCTCCGGGATCTTTTCACAGAACCCGTCAAGCGTTCCCATACCGCTTTTAAGCGGAACGCGAACTTTCTCATCCCGTTTCTTACGGCACAAAGACTGCCTTGGACCCATTTTTTTATCCGATCCGGCATCAGCATATCCCTTTCACACTCTTTTTGCGCGTACGATTTCAATTATTATATCATATTTTCAAATTACAAGCCCAAAAAACCTGCCGCCCGCATATATTATTAACAGAACCGCCATTTTTGCGGGGGAATCAAATGGAGCTGAATGTGCAAAAGCGCAAAAAGCCGGGCAAGCTCAGAATAAAGGTGACGATAGTCATCTTGATTCTTTTTGTTGCCGGCGCAGCGGTTTTGCTGACCTCCAACTTGGGACCCGCCATGTCCGCATACGCAAAGGAACGCGTAAAGGTGATGGCGGTTAAGGCAATGAATGACGCGATCATTGAAAGTTTAAAGAATGAAGAGAGCTACTCAAAGCTTGTCGAGATCCATGAGATCGGGGAAAAGGTTTATATGCTTCAGGCAAACTCAAGGAACATGAACCTTTTTGCCGCAAATACCGCGGAAAACGCACTTATGAAAATCTCACAAATGGGCGAGCAGGGGGTATCCGTTCCGCTGGGTACCATATCCGGCATATCGTTTCTTTCAGGAAAGGGGCCTGAACTCAAAGCCTCCTTTATCCCCGCGGGAAGCGTCTCCGCCTCTTTCCGCTCGGAATTTCTGTCCGCCGGCATCAACCAGACTCTGCACAGGATCAAATTGCACCTTACCGCCACCGTTCAAATCGTCCTCCCGGGAATGACGGAAACGGTTACCTGCGAAACGCAGGCCGCCGTTTCCGAAAACGTAATAGTAGGAGAAGTGCCGCAAGTCTTCACAAACGTTGAAAGAACGGAAGATATGCTCAACTTGATACCCACTGAGCCGCTCCCTCCCGACTGATAAAAAAAAGAGCCGGAACGGCTCCTTTTTTCGGTTCTTTTATGCTGCCTCGATTTGATCCGCGACCAGGTTTACGAGATCCTTAAGCCTGCTTATCGAAGCCTCGTTATGGATTACGACGTCAAATTCTTCTTCAACGGTAAATACGACTTCGGCTAAATCCAACTGGTGCAGGTTAAGCTGTTCAAGCGTGCTTTCCAACGTGATCTTGTCTGCCGGTATGCCTGAAAGGTCCTGAATGATTTGTTTGATTTTTTCAAAAGTTTGCATCATAATTCCTCCAAAAAATCCATCATATTTAAAAATAATACAACGGATGCAGAATAATACCATATCAATGATTTTAATTGCAGAAATTTCGCAAGTCAACATCTATATTTTGTACTTATCCGCATATACTGTAATATCGTAAGCCATAAACTTATTCTGGCAGCTTTGCCGAAAACCGTTTACAATATATAGTATAAAACCGGAATGCGAATTTTAAGCGAGGGAGAAAAATGGGGAAAAAAAGCAGATCAGGATCGAACAGACGGCTCATTGTTTATTTGCTGGTTCTTTTGATCGCCGCATGCGTCTATTATTTTATTCAGTCAGGACCGGCGGCGGATATCCCGAACCCCGCATCCACACCCGAAGCGCCGGCTGAAACGGATGACGGCGGTACAGCGCAGGGTGAACTTACCGTATATGTAATCGACGTCGGACAGGGAGACAGCATACTCCTCCTTTCCCCGTCCGGCAAAACAATGCTTATAGATGCCGGAGAAAGCAGCGCTTTCCCTGCTATCGATGCGTTATTGAAGGAACTGAACATCAAACGATTGGATATCGCGGTTGCGACCCACCCCCACAGCGATCATATCGGAGCGATGGAAAAAGTGATAAGAAACTACGAAATCGGCGCTTTCTATATGCCCCCCGTCGAGCATACAACAAAAACATTCGAAAATATGCTGACAGCATTGGATGAATTGAGTGTTCCCGTCAAGAAAGCAGAAGTAGGCTCGACCGAACCCGTTTCCTGGGACGACGCGGTCCAAATCCTGGTGCTTTCGCCTTTTGACGTGGAATACGATGATCTGAACGATTACAGCATAATGCTCAACGTCAGGTTTAAAGAAACAGCCGTTATGTTAACCGGAGACGCCGAACAGACAGCCGAAGCTCTTGCGCTCAAGGAACTGCCTAACAGGTATTTTAAAGCAGACGTACTCAAACTCGGCCATCACGGTTCATCCACCTCAACGTCCGACAAATTCCTTGCAAAAGTAGATCCCGAAATCGCGGTGATCTCTGTGGGAGCGGGCAACGATTACGGCCATCCTCATGATGAAACTATTGAAAAGCTGAAATCCTCGGGCATATCCGTTTACCGCACCGATGAAAACGGCACCGTAAAGATCGTGCTTGACGGAACGAACGTAAAGGTTCTCCCCGATAAGTAATCGGAACGCTGCGGTTATCTCGACGGTAAAGGCGCATAAAAAGCGGTGGGCCATGCCCGCCGCTTTGATTGCCGGAAAGAAGTTTACTCTTCTTCTTCCTCTTCTTTCTTAGCGTTCTCGATTATTTTCTGTGCGATGTTTCCGGGAACATCCTCGTAGCGGACGAACTCCATATCGAACGAACCCCGCGCCTGAGTCATCGAGCGAAGGTCGGTCGCATATCTGGACAATTCGCTCAAAGGAACTTCCGCGACAACTTCCTGCTGGCCGTCCGCGGACGGATTCATTCCGAGAACTCTGCCTCTGCGGCGGTTCATATCGCCGATAACGTCGCCCATATAATCGCCCGGCACGACGACCGTCACGCGATAGATGGGCTCTATGAGCACGGGGTTAGCCTTTGCGCATGCAGCCTTATATGAGAGCCTTGCGGCGGATTTGAACGCGACTTCCTTTGAATCCACGGGATGATATTTGCCGTCATACAGCGTCGCCTTGATTCCTGTCATCGGGTAACCCGCAAGCACTCCGTGCCGCATGGCTTCGCGTGTTCCTTTTTCGACCGCCGGAATGAACTCCTTCGGAACGACTCCGCCCACGATTGCGTTCACGAACTCGAAATCGCCTCCGGGCAGCGGCTCAAAGCGCATTTGAACAACGCCGAACTGACCGGCTCCGCCTGATTGCTTTTTATGCTTTCCTTCCGCTTCAGCCGTTGAACGAATGGTTTCGCGGTAAGGGATTTTGGGTTCCGAAAGCTCAGCTTCTACTTTAAATTTGTTTTTTAACTTTGAGCAGACGACGTCCAGATGCATTTCGCCGAGCCCGGTTATTATAGTATCTCCTGTCTCGATATTCTTTTCCATGGACAGAGTGCGGTCTTCTTCAAGCATCCTATTCAGGCCGCCGAACACCTTATCCTCTTCTCCTTGTTTTTTGGCGGAAAGCGCAAGGCTGAGGTTCGGCTTCGGAAAACGGATTTCTTCGAATTTTACAGGAGCCGACTGATCGCAAAGCGTATCGCCGGTGTTTGTATACTGGAACTTCGTCATTGCACCGATATCGCCCGCAATCAACTTATCGGTATTAATCAGGTTCTTGCCTCTCATTATATAAACCGTGCCGGGCTTTTCGGATTTCTCTGCCGTTGAATTGTATGGGGAAACATCCTGGCTCAAAACGCCGGCGAATACCTTTATAACGGATATTTTGCCCGAGAACTGATCGGCAACGGTTTTCATGACCTGCCCCGCAAATTTACCGTCCCTTTTCACTTCGACCGGCTCCCCCGTCTTGGCGTCCACAGCGCTTTTTACGGAAACTGCGTCGGCCGCCGGCATGAAACTAACAATATTATCCATCAAAGTCGTTATTCCCAAATTGAGCGTCGCACTGGTGCAGCATACCGGCGTTACGGACGCCGAGTGGACGCCCTTGCTCAGTCCCGAAAGGATTTCCTCTTTAGTCAGCTCCTCTTCCATAAAGAACTTCTCAAGCAATTCCTCGTCGCTTTCGGCGGCTGCTTCAATAAGACCGGATCTTATCTCTTTTGCGGCTTCATCAAATGCGGCGGGTATATCCGTAATTTTGACGCTTTTTCCGTCGAACATCTTGGCATTCATTTCAATAAGGTCAATAAAACCTTTAAAAACTCCGCCTTCGATTACCGGAAGCTGGATAGGCGCGATGCTGGTGCCGAACTTTTCTTTAAGCTCCCCCAAAACCTTCGAAAAATTTGCGTTTTCCCTGTCCATTTGGTTAACGACTATCATGCGCGGCTTTTTATAACGTTTGCACATATCCATCGCCTTTTCCGTGCCGACTACCGGGCCGGAAACGGCGCCGACGACTATAAGCGCCGAGTCGGCAAGCGCCATCGCGGATTCGACTTCGCCATAAAAATCGAAATAACCCGGAGAATCGATAATGTTTACTTTAATGCCGTTCCATTCAAACGGAGCAAGCGAAGCGCTTATCGATATCGTGCGTTTGGCTTCCTCCGGGTCGTAGTCCGTCGTCGTATTTCCGTCCTCCACACGGCCCATGCGGTCCAACAAGCCCGCGTTAAACAGCATAGCCTCGGTAATGGTTGTTTTACCTTCGCCGCCGTGCCCGAACATACCGACGTTGCGAATGTTTTTAGCCGAATAATCTTTCATCAAAAACGGTCCCCCTGCTGGTTGGATATTTATTGTAAACGCTCATCGTGATGGCGCTAAATACTGAAATTCTACGCCATTAAGTATTGTATCAGCGCAACGCCTGCTTGTAAACCACTTTTCAAGCCATAAAGTCTTTATCATGGAAAAATCTGCGCAACTATGCGATAATAATAAAAACTTGCATCGGAGGAATCAAGAGTGAATAATAACGAAGATCGAAACAAGACCGTTTTAGGCGAAGACTTCGATGTTTTCCCCAAACTGGACGAAAACGATCTGAAAGATTCGAAAGACGATTACAGCGAAAGCACGAAACCGAAACAGGAGCCTCAGGAATCCGCTCCGCCGGAGCTCACCGACCTGCAGAAAAAGGTCGCCGGTATCGACGACCAAAAGTGGACTGTCTATCTTCGCGCGGGAGGTATAGCGGCAGGCCTTTTGAGTTCCGCAAGTCTTTTTCTGCTTCCGCTGCTTGTTGAAGGGACAAACACTTACGGACTCATTATCGCGTCAGTAATCGCTTTTTTGGGACCCGGCTTTGCCGAAAGGAAGTTCGGACGCAGCGTCAATACCGGGCGCAAATGGCTGCTTATCACATTCGGAATCTCATTGTTGTTATTTTTGGCTTATACCATTTTCGTCAAAGGAATATCATTCCCCGCATAAAAAGCTGCTTATATCCAAATCGGGAAAGCTCCGCGTTCGGATGCGGAGCTTTCATTGTTGTTGTTAATATCGGTGTCAGTTGCATTTGCTGTATCCGCAGGCTCTGCAAATCGTGCAGCCTCCCTCATGCTCAAGGCCGCCTCCGCATTCAGGGCAGCAAAGCGGATTTTTACATTCATCCTTTAATCCGTTTTCGTATTCGTCGCTGATATCGCTTGCGCGGGAAATAGGTCTTGATTGTTTTTCCTTATTATTTCCGTTTTCCTTTTCGCACATATCAGCGACTTTCTCAAGTACCCTTCCTATCGCGTCGGGACAGGACAATACTTTGATATTTTTATTGTTGCCGCGCTGGCGAAGCGTCGAATGGCACCGGATACCCTTAAGCTGTTCAATGAGCGCGTGCACATCCAGTCCCGAGCGCAAAGCAGTGGAGATAAGGCGGCTCGTCGCCTCGCTCTGGCTGGGACAGCCTCCCGCCCTGCCTAAATTGGTAAACACCTCACAGATTCCGTCATCATCGTAATTCACGGTTATATACAGGTTTCCGCATCCGATCACGACCTTTTCAGTAAATCCGCGCGTAACCTCGGGACGCGGTCTCGGCGTGATTTTCCTCATGCTCTCAGAGAATTCCGCCTGCTCGTTCTTTTTGTCACCTACGTAAAGCACCTGCTCGTCACGGCTCCCGTCCCTGTAAATGGTGACGCCTTTGCAGCCCAGCTTGAACGCAAGCATAAATACGTCGGAAACATCCTGACGGGTAGCGTCATGACGGAAGTTGACGGTCTTGGATACGGCATTGTCCGTATGCGCCTGGAATGCAGCCTGCATTCGGATATGATACTCGGGCGAAATATCGTGCGCCGTGACAAACAAACGCTTTATATGCTCGGGTACTTCGCTCAAATGCGCAAGCGTGCCTTCTTTGGCTATTGTACGCATCAGAGAATCGGAATAAAAACCCTCTTTCCTTGCGATTTCTGCAAAGTAAGGATCGACCTCGGGCAGTTCATCGTTGTCCATTACGTTGCGAACGAACGAAAGCGCGAAAAGCGGCTCGATCCCGCTCGAAGCTCCGCAAATTATCGAAATCGTTCCGGTCGGAGCGATTGTCGTACAGGTCGCATTTCTGACAGGCCTGCCCGTTGCCGCCAATGTGCTTTCACCGAAAAGCGGAAAGGGTCCCCGCTGCTTTGCAAGCAGCTCCGATGCCGAATGTGCTCTTTGGTTAATAAAGCTCATTATCTTATCGGCTGT
Source organism: Firmicutes bacterium ADurb.Bin182 (assembly GCA_002070205.1). GTDB lineage: Bacteria > Bacillota > Clostridia > Christensenellales > CAG-138 > MWCU01. The sequence continues at coordinate 67,121 of MWCU01000087.1, forward strand.
ATTGATGCCTTCTTCGGAGTTATACGGAACGCCAAGCCTGAAAAGCATGTCCGCAAAGCCCATCACTCCGAGGCCTATTTTTCTGGTGGAAAGGGTCATATTTTTTATTTCGGGAAGCGGATATTTATTGACCTCGATCACGTTGTCCAAAAAGTGTACAGCCGTATCCACTACCTTTCCAAGCAGCTCATAGTCGACCTCATAGCCGCCGTTGTTTTTTTTGAGCATCAAAGAAAGGTTGACGGAACCGAGGTTGCAGCTCTCGTACGGCAGAAGCGGCTGCTCGCCGCAGGGATTTGTGGATTCGATCTCGCCTACGCTTGGCACCACATTGTCCCTGTTGAGCCTATCCAGGAAAATAATTCCGGGTTCTCCGTTTTTCCACGCCATATCCACTATAAGCTCGAACAGCTTCTTTGCATTCAGCTTGCCCGACGGCTTTTTTGTCCTCGGGTCGATAAGGTCATAATCCTCGTCATTCTCTGCGGCCTCCATAAACTTTTCCGTGAGGCCTACGCTGATATTGAAATTGGTAATATCCTTGTTGTCTTTTTTGCATTGTATAAATTCAAGGATGTCTGGATGATCCACCCTCAGAATGCCCATATTGGCTCCCCTGCGCGTACCTCCCTGCTTCACCGCTTCCGTGGAAGCGTTGAATACTTTCATAAAGCTGACAGGTCCCGAAGCCACGCCGCCCGTAGAACGGACCGAGGCGCCGGACGGCCTCAAACGCGAAAACGAAAAGCCGGTCCCTCCCCCGCTTTGATGAATAAGCGCCGCATTTTTGACGGCATCGAAAATTTCACCCATGGAATCGCCGACCGGAAGAACGAAGCATGCGGAAAGCTGGCCCAAATGCCTTCCCGCATTCATAAGCGTGGGCGAATTGGGCATGAATTTTAACGAAGATATAAGCTCGTAGAATTCATCTTCGGTTTTTTTTACATCCGCATCCGGATTGAAATCCGCATCGGCGGCAGCTATGGCCTTCGCTACCCTGCGGAACATATCGTCCGGGGTTTCGACGACCTTGCCGTTTTCATCCTTTAACAAGTATCTGCGCTCAAGAACGGTGATTGCGTTTTGACTGAGTTTTGTCATTGGCATATCCTTTCGGTTTCATATATATTGTGCCTATAAAGCGCACGATGTACTGTATATTGTATCACAATGGCAAATTGTGTCAATATAAAAATAAGAGCAGCCATAAATTAATTTCGTTATTTTCGGTCTGCCCGACAAATTTTCGGACTTTAAGCTCTATTTAGCAATGAAAAAAACAAAGGCCTTAACCGATCGGCATCTCCGCTAGTAAAAAAGTCCACCGACGCTTTCCCGGCGCTGTTGTTAAGCCCGTTGGACACAAGCACGCGCTCCAATTGCCGTACGGTAGCGGCGTTTCCGTCGACGAGTCTCGGTTTCCCTTCGAAATGCAAGGCGGCGTATCTGCTGATCGCGTTTTTTATGAAAACATAATGCGTGCATCCGAGCACTATGGAATCGATCTTTTGGCCGTGATACGGGGATAGGAAACGATACAGCAAGTCATCAAAAGCGTCATCTTCAAAAACCCCCGTCTCGATCCTGTCAACAAGCCCCGGGCAGGGTATATCTATTACCCTGCCGGGATCCGGCATACGGGCTTTCAGGGCCTGATACCTTGAAAGCCGCGTTGTGGCCGCTGTTGCCATCATAAGGATTTTTCCGTCACCGGGTTCCGAGCAGGCGGGCTTAATGGCAGGCTCCATGCTGACTACGGGTATATCGAGCTTTTCGCGAATCGCCCTTATTGCGGCGCTTGTGGCGGTGTTGCATGCAATAAGCATAGTTTTTACGCCTTTCCCGATAAGGAAATACGCGCATTCAAATGCGAGCTTCGTGATTTCGTATTCGCTTTTATCTCCGTACGGAACGTTTCCGTTGTCCCCGTAATAAACGTAATTTTCAAAAGGCAAGCGGATAAGCGCTTCGCGAAGAACGCTCGCCCCGCCCAGTCCCGAATCAAAAACTCCCACCGGTCTATCGGACATAACAACCTCCAAACATCAGGGTCATTATACTCCATGCAAACTTGAAGAGCAAGCTTGCTTAAGGGATAAGCGGCAGAGGTATTTGATTATCATCAGGGTTTTCTTCCGGATTGTCGCCGTCGTCCTCATTATGCATACCCGGGTTATTCTGCTCCGGATTGCTGTTGACGGGCAGAGAATCTTCATTTTCTGCAATGCGCGCAGCCCCTGATCCGCCGTAATTCGCAATCGCTGCAGCAAAATAATCCATCGCCGCAAGCGCTTCGCTCAGCGAGTTGTAGTTGTGTCCCACTTCTATCAATAAGCACTGATTCGACATGTGCTGATTATACCTCCCGGTTTTTACCCTTATATCGCGCATCAGATTCGGACTGACCTTTAAAAGCTGCTCGGTGATTTGCTTTGCGAGTGAAAAATTCGACTCGAAATCAGGCATATCGTTAAACCCTGTGCCTGTCGCGCCTTCTCCCGTGCCGACTACGAACATCATCCGCGCGACCCGTTTCCCGTCAACTATCACGACGTCTTCGGTGCTGGACCCCGAATCCCTGTGAACGTCTATGAACATGATGATCGAAGGATACCGTTCTTTATATTGCTTCATCGTTTTTAAGGAACGGTCATAAGATGTACTTCCCGATTCTCCCTGCTCATGATTTGTGGTATCATGGATAACGTTTATGCCGTACTGTTCGCTTAAAATCTCGGCAAGCCTTTCCCCCACCGCAACCACGCTTTTTTCCTTATCGAGGGTTCGCCACTTCGAACTTTCGACATACACGCATTCTTCTGTCTGCCTGTATGCTTCCGTCGCGTGGGTATGATATATCAAAACGCGCGGTTCCGGACCGGACAGGTTCACGCCCGCCTGCTTGGGCAGATTGATTTTTTTCAGTTTGATGATGATATCCTCACCTACACCGGGATCGATATCGGCGTGTTCGATAACTATCAAATCGTTTTCGGACGGGCTTTCGTTTTCTTCCCCGGGCTCGCCGAACTCCCCTAGAAAAGGAAACTGGAAACATAAAAGTTCGTAAGCAAGCGATCTTTCCCGGCCGTCAAACCGTAAAAATAATGCCAGCGTTACGATGCATAACAGCAATACAAACGCTGACACAGCTCTCACGCGGTTACCCAGGCGAGTCTCATAAGGTATTTTAGCGGCAGTTACCCTCTTTAGCATGGCAGGTACATCCTCCCGTCTATTGATATGAGGGGATGTCCTTAAGTATTACGGGTTACGCGATAAGAGCGCGCACATCCTCATAATTCATCGGGTGCATCGCCATATTTATTGCGTCCGCCAAAATGCGCGACATATCGTCCACTATCTCGTCTATGTCCTTGGGCGTTACGATCATAGGTCCGAACTTTTCGGATATAACCTTTTCGGCAAGGCTTTTCAATTTTTCCTCGTCCTTGTGAAGGCCGGTCTCATCGGCTATCAAGGTTATCGTATCCTGAGTTATCGTCGAAGCGAAAACAACAAGCGGAACACCGATTGCAAGCACGGGGATGCCGAGCGTTTCCTTATTGAGGCCTTTACGCATGTTTCCTACCCCCGCGCCGGGACTTATGCCCGTATCCGTGAGCTGCACCGTTGTGCTGATCCTTGCGGCCCTGCGGGAGGCAAGAGAATCGATTGCGATTATGAGGTCAGGCTTAACGCTTTCCACTATGCCCCTGACCACCTCTAGCGTTTCCACGCCCGTGACCCCCAAAACTCCCGGAGCGAAAGCGGATACAGGCCGGAGATCCATACCCTCGACCGCGTCCGGAAGGTATTCGAGAATATGGCGGGTAACATAAATTTGCTCGACGACGCGGGGTCCGAGCGAATCGGGCGTTATAAAGCGGTTGCCGAGCCCCACTATCAAAACAGAAGCCTTTTTTTCCACATCCCGCATCAGATTTGCGATTTCATCCGCGATCTGTTTGCTGACGCGTTCAAAAAGATCCAGGGGTCTGTTCAAAAGCTCGGGAGCGTCGAGCGTAATATATTCGCCGATAGGTTTTTCCATCTTTTTTGCCGCGGATTCGTTTTCGATCCTGATGCGGGATACCGAAAACCCGTCTCCTTCATGCTTGTCTTCAGTAACCCCCGATAAACTCGGATTCATTTCGCGCACTTCGGCGGCAAGGTCGGTATAAATATTTTTTGCCATGGTTTTGTCCTTTCATATTGCTGATGCTTATATTATCTGCACATCGGGCGGCAGATATTTAATTTTATAATAGCCTCAACTTTATCGAAAACTGCTTGCATCGCAAAAGCATCCATGGTATAATTCGCTTTGTTCGAGTAAAAAGCAGGGGGGTGAATTATTTGGCAAACACGAAATCCGCTTTAAAACGGGTAGATATTACTGCGAAGAAGAACCTGCGCAATCGTATGATTTCATCCGGCGTAAAGACCGCTGTTAAGAATTTTGACAAAGCGGCGTCTTCCGGCGATGAGAACGAAGCAAACAAAGCTTTTATCAAAGCGGTAAGCACGCTGGATAAAGCCGCGGCTAAGGGCGTTATCCATAAAAATGCCGCGAACCGCAAAAAAGCGCGGCTCGCCGGAAAACTGAACCCCGCCACATGATTGCTGAAAATTTTTAAAGTTTTAAACAAAGCCCTGAATCGGGCTTTTGAAAGTGTCGAAGAAGTCTGCATAGACTTCTTCGAGTTTTACACGCTTTACCTAAAATCGAAGATTTCCGGGCGGCAAAGCGTGAAAAGTACGAAATCCTTGAGGATTTCATCCGTTTCACCGTACATGCCGCTGAAGCCGGATTGAAAATTAAGGGGTCCCGCGGAAATCAAAGATTTCCGCCAGCCCCTTAATATAATCCCCTAAGTGGATTTTTGACAGCCTGCAAAGCCCTGAAACGGGCTTTTTTATTATCTTTTTTGAGGGGATAAAGAAATCAGAGCCATTTCCAGCGTATCGCGGTCGCGCATTACTCCGTCTATTTGCATAAATCCCACATCCATAAAAGCTTTTAAAGCATCGGCAAGCTCTTCGTCCGTAAACTTTCCCGAACTCTCCAAAGCTTTTCCGGCAGCGTAGGTATTTCTGCTTTTTGTCGTTGCCGCAAGCGCTTTGACCGCACTGTTATAATCCATTCCGCTTTCCAAAAGCTTTTTGCCGATGAGCATCAGCTTAAAACGTCCCGTCAAAAAGCTTGCGATGCGCATAGGCTCTTCTCCTTCACTCAGCAAAAAGTCCAGCGCCCTTAAACCGTCCGCGGTTTTCCCCGAAAGAAAGTATTCGAGCATATCGAATATTCCGTATTCCGGATTGCGCGTTACGCATTTATCCAGCGTATCCTTTGTTACAGCACCCTCCCGTCCCGCAAAATCACATGCCTTTTTAAGTTCTTTTTCGGCGTTGTTTAAATCCGATCCCGTCAATTCAAACAAATGACGCGCGGCCTGCGCATCCATGCTCGCGCCCATTCTGCGCGCTTGCCGCATCGCCCATTTTACCGCTTCATCCTCCTTGAGCCTATCAAATAAAACGACGTCACCTTGTTCCTCTATCGCTTTATAAACAGACAGCCGGGGCGAGGCTTTTCCGTTCTTTACGAATATAAGCAATGAAGACTTGGGCTTTAAAGGCAGATATGCGATTATTTTTTCCGCGTCCTGCTCCGCCGGGAGTTCGCAGCAAATTATTATCCGGCGCTGAGAAAAGAAGGGCAGCGTTTCGCATGCCGTTATAACCTCGTCCCATGAATCGTTTTTAAACGTATGGATGTTGATATCCCTCGCCGTCTCTTCAACCGTCGCCTTTATCTGCTCGAGCGCTTTGCTCATTACATATTGCTCTTCGCCGTGAAACAGATATAAGTCATTCAGATTTCCGGCCTTAAGGCGTTTAAAGAATTCATTGTGATCCATATTGACCTCCGAAAAACCTCATATCACAATGATAACATATCCGGCTATTAAATAAAGGTTGAAATGCTGACCGTTTCTCCTTTTATATCGAACGTTATTTCCCCCTGATGTGCCGTGCTGAAAACCTTCGTATCTTTTAAGGATTCGGCGAATCCTTGAAAACCGCCTGCTAAAACCGCAACCGCCTTATTTTCAAATATATCCCGCTCTGAGCTTATTACCCTGACCGCCGCCTGTCCGGGAGCTTGTTTTGTGCAAAGCACAAAGTTTTTATACCTTATAATCAAGCCTTCGCCAAAGGAAAAAGCAAGGTCTTTTTCGGCGGCAACCGTTTCGCTCCTCTCGACGGCAAGAACTTTTTCAGCGCTCGCCTCAAGTATCAAACGGATATTTTCGCTTTGTTCGAATACATAGACAGTCCGGATCCGGAACTGTTTTGAAAGCTCGTAAACGGCTTTTGCGTCGGAAAGCGTGGTGACCAGTGCACCGTCGATCGCCGTCACACCTCTGTGGTCAAGCATGCGGGAGAGAGCATAGCTGCCCTCCGTTCCGCCCAAATCCGGAATGTAATTGCGGTTCCCTATTCTCACATGTATCGGCGCGCATCCTTTAGCTTCCAAAACCGCAACACTGCACTCGGGCTGTGTCAAAACCGGGATGATGACAAAGGCTGCGCAAAGCGCAGCAAGCAGAACTGCGCTTATCCTTTTCAGTTTTGGTTTTATCAAAACAAACGGGGATAGAAAAAGCATCAATACGGCAAATCCCGCACATTGAACAAAAGAGGGTGAAGGCAGCTTCAATATGCTATACGGGGCTCGGGAGATAATATTGACCGCAAACATCATCAGCTCAAGCATTAAATCGGAAAAAGCCGCAAGCGGCGCCGCAGCGGTTGGAAACGCAAAGCATATAATTATAGCGATAAATCCCGGAATAACCGCAAGCGAAGATATCGGCACCGCGAACAGATTGGCGATTACGCCGTACACTGGAAGTCTATTAAAGCTCGACAGCGTGAACGGCAATGTACCCAGCGTAGCACTCGCCGTAACCGCAAGCGATTCACGAAGCGGCGCAAACAAATCCCTGAGCAAAAGACAGGTAGGCTTATACAGCATCAGTATGCCCGCGACGGCCGCGAACGACAGCTGAAATCCGGCGGCGAAGAGCTGAAACGGGTTTATGATAAGTATCAATATGAACGCCGCCGAAAGCGAAGTGAGCGGATCGTTCCGCCTTCCGAATATACCGGCGGCAAGCATGAGCAGAGACATGACGGACGCTCTTATAAGCGATTCGGGAAACACGGTAACCGCGCAATAAAACAAAAGGAAAATGCCGATTATCGCAAATCGGACCCTGACATTCGTTCGTTTCAGAAGAAAATTCAAAACCGCCGTAAAAAAGCCTACGTGAAGTCCGGATACGGACAGTATGTGAGACAGGCCCGTATCCCTGAAACGCACTAACGTTTCCTCGGCCATTTCATCCTCAAAGCCCAGAAGGATGCCCTTCATGAGCTCGGCGTTTTTCGGGAAAAGGGTTTCAATATTGGAGCAGATCGCGTTTCGGACATTCAAATTTAAAGTATGAAGATCGGGTTTCGATTCTGTTCTGCTAAGCAGCCGGCTCGACGCCGCTTTCATGCTGACGCCCTTGCCCAAAAGATAATGCCTTATGTCCAATGCGCCTTCGTTCATAGCGCCTTTCGGCAGACTGACCGACGCCTGTACTTCTATTATGTCTCCCGCCGAAAACTCGTTTTTTCGATAGGGATCATAAAATGTAAGCTTGACGTGCCCGCTTGCGCGGCTTCCGTCGATTTTCGCGCCGCCCAGAATAATATCCCACGCGCCGTATTCATAGCGGGGGATGTCCAGCACGCGTCCCGAAAGCCTGTAATCCCCGGGAGGAGGCAATGAAGGATAGGCAGCCGTTATCCTTAATAAGCCGATAAGAAGGGCGGCTGATATAATCGCCGCCCTGTTGTATTTGATGAGAAGAGCGACTGCGGCAAAAAAGGCGGCCAAAGCGGCAAAAATCCACAGCCCGCTCCCCTGCAGTTCCTTGCCTAGCGCCAACCCCGCGCCGAAGCAAAGGGCAATGAGGGCAAGCGGCCTTGAGTTCATCAGCCTTGAATGTTCCCCCGGCTTTTTCTCATCCATCGGTATAATATTGAAGCTTCTCTCAGCCCTTTACGGCGACGGCTTCGATTTCAACCAGTCCGCCTGCAGGAAGCGCGGCGACCTGCACGCAGGATCTTGCAGGGTACATATCGCCGAATATGTCGCCGTATATTTTGTTTACGGCGGCAAAATCCTTAAGATCCTGTACGAATATTGTCGTCTTTACAACATCCTTAAGTGTGGCTCCGGCGGATTTGAGAATGATCTCAAGGTTTGTGAGAGCCAATCTGGCCTGCTCCTCAACGCCCTGAGCCAGTTTGCCGGTCGCCGGGTCCATTCCGAGCTGACCTGATGTGAAAATAAACTGCCCCGCGCATACAGCATGGCTGTAAGGTCCCAAAGCCGCCGGTGCGTTTTCTGCTTTAACGATTTTCTTCATTTCGGTTCTCCTTATTTGTTTATTCCGTTATATAAGCCTCTATCAACTCAAGCGTATTCTTCACCCCGTCGATATGAGAGCGCTCATAACCGTGAGATGCATATACTCCCGCCCCTATAAGGCAATGACGAACGTCATGCCCCGCATACAGTGCCGAATCCGCGTCCGATCCGTAATACGGATACACATCCAGCGCGTATTCAAGGTTTCTCCGCTTTGCGCAGTCAATGAGCGCGCCTGTCATCTCATAGTTGGACGGGCCGCTGCTGTCCTTAACGCATATGGACACCTTTCTTTCATCGCAATTGAGTCCGTCGCCGACGCAGCCCATATCGACGCACAATATTTCCGTTACGTCCTCAGGCATGGAAGCGGAGCACCCGTGCCCCACTTCTTCATATACTGTAAAATGCAAATATAATCCGCGCTTCAAGGAATACCTTCTCTCGCTGTGCTGCCTCGCAAGCCCCAGAAGTATGGCTGCGCTCAGCTTATCGTCCAAATAACGGCTCTTAATGAACCCCGTCTCGGTTATAACGGTCCTCGGGTCGAAGCACACATAATCGCCGGTAAAAATTCCGAGCTTTTCGGTCTCTTCCTTTGAGGATGTTATTTCATCCAGCACGACTTCCATGCCCTCGTAATCGCGCTTTTGCGAGCCGTATTCCTTATTGACATGAACGCTGGGATCGTTCATCTGCAGTGTGCCCGAATAAGCTTTTCCGGACCTTGTGTACACGGTGCAGTTTTCAGCTTCCGTGTTATTGGCCTGCAGCCCGCCCACCGGAGAGATCCTAAGCCTTCCGTTGGGCTTTACTGCCGCTACCATCGCGCCCAGCGTATCCACATGCGCGCTGAGCATAAGCGCGCTATCGCCGCCGCCGATTTTCACGGCGACTCCTCCTTTAACAGTTTTATACGGCCGGTAGCCGAGCCCGGCGAGCTCTTCCATCAGATAATCGGCAACCTTTCCGGTAAATCCGGAAGGGCTTGGAATGTCAAGCAGCGCCTTGAGCTTTTCAAGAATATAGTCCCTTTGTGCAAAATCTTTCATAATTTACATTCTCCCCCTTGATCCATAGCCATTTTAGCATTCCGAGTCCGTTAAAGTAAAGCTGTTTGAAAAGCATTATCCAAAGCCGGCCTAATTGACAGATATTCTCTATTTCGTAACCATTCTGTGAATATATGCGATTACATATCGATAAATATCGATTGATATGTTATATTGTACACACCATAAGAAAAGGAGGAAGAACAAATGAAACGGTCAAAAATAATCATTTTTTCTTTGGCCCTTGCGGTGCTGTTTGCCGTGCCCGTCGCATCATCGTTTGCGGCCGCCGAGGGAACGATAACCGGCAACAGCGTTAACTTAAGAAGCTCAGCTTCTGTCTACTCAAGCCGGCTCACTTACCTTTATAAAGGCGATAAGGTCACAATCAACGGCACAAGCGGGGACTGGTACAGTGTGACATATAAAAACCTGAACGGATTCGTTCACAAGGATTATGTCGCTAAAGCCCCCGCATCAAGCGACCCGGGCATCGGACTGTTGCGCGTCGGAAGCACAGGGAGCGCAGTCAAACAGCTTCAGGGGAACCTTATTTATTTGGGTTACTTGAAGGGTTATGCGGACGGCATATTCGGAAGCGCCACGCAGGCAGCGGTCAGATTGTACCAGAAGCGCAACGGACTCTATGTCGACGGGATCGCCGGACCCGCCACCCAAAGCAAAATAGGCTCTGAGGTCATGAAGCTTAACGGAATAGTCTCCGAAGCTAAGAAACATCTCGGTCTCCCTTATGTCTCGGGCGGTTCCACGCCCGCGGGGTTTGACTGCTCCGGTTTCACCCAATATGTATACCGAAACGGCGCGGGCATTTCGATCCCGAGAGTCAGCAAGGATCAGGCCCTGTCGGGAATCGCCGTACCGTACAGCCAGATGCGCGTCGGCGACCTGGTGGCGTTCAACTCTCCCGTGGATCATGTCGGGATATATATCGGCGGAGGGAAATTCATTCATTCCCCGAAACCCGGAGACGTGGTCAAGATAACGGACCTCAAATACATGAATCTCACCGGCATACGCAGATTTACGGGCGTATTGGCGAACGGGTAAAAACCCTGTATAAGACCCTGCGGGCTAAGCTTGCAGGGTCTTTCAGCGTGTCGAAGAAGTCTGTATAGACTTCTTCGAGTTCTACACGCTTTGCCTAAAATCAAAGATTTCCGGGCGGCAAAGCGTGCAAAGTACGAAATCCATACGGATTTCATCCGTTTCACCGTACATGCCGCTGAAGCCGGATTGAAAATTAAGGGGTCCCGCGGAAATCAAAGATTTCCACCAGCCCCTTAATAATCCCCAAATGACTTTTTCGACAGTCTAATAAGACCCTGCAGGCTAAGCTTGCAGGGTCGTCTTATGATTTTAACGATCAATCACAATAAAACGTTGTGCATGCATTTAATCTGAAGCTTTCAGCTTCTCAAGTTCTTCTTCCAGCTTTTCGATGCGGTCACGGATGCGCCTGAGTTCAAGTTCTACGGGGTCGGGCAGGTTGACCTGGTCCAAATCAACGCCCTCTTCCCCCGCCCTTCGGCTTGATGACGGATAGTATTCTTTTTCCTGATTCATAACGGGGCACTCCATGGTTCCGCAAAGCTCCGACCCGCAGTTTTTTGCACATGATATTTCTGCGTCCGTATACATGGGACACTTGTTGAACTTAACTACATGACCCGGCACGCCGACGACCGTTGAATACGGAGGGACGTCCTTCAAAACGACCGCGCCTGCGCCGATTTTAGCGTAATCGCCCACATGCAGCGGCCCCAGTACGCTGGCGTCTGCGGAAATGGTAACGTGGCTGCCGATCGTGGGGTGGCGTTTTCCCACATCCTTTCCCGTTCCCCCCAAAGTCGCCCCCTGATACAGCGTTACGTCGTCTCCTATCTCGGTCGTTTCACCTATAACAACTCCCATTCCGTGATCTATGAACAGCCGTTGTCCTATCACCGCTCCCGGATGTATTTCGATTCCGGTAAAATGTCTTGAAATCTGCGATATAACACGCGCCAGCAGTTTAAACCCGTGCTTGTGCATAAAATGCGCGATGCGGTGATTCAGAACAGCGTGAAAACCCGGATAGCACAAAAAAACTTCCAAGGCGTTTCTCGCGGCCGGGTCCCGGTCAAGTATGCAGCGTATATCGCTCCTCAGCGTCTTAAACATAAATATCTCCTATAAAAAAACATATCCTCTCTGTCAAACACAGAGACGAATATGCTTCGCGGTCCCACTCCGTTTGGATTTGCACTCACGCAAATCCCTCTCAAGCAGCTTTAACGCGGCAAACGGCAAATAATACTCAGGGATACCCCTTTTCCTATCGCGGCTTCGCGAATGCACTTCACTCGCCCATCCATCCGGGAAGACTCTCAGCCGTTTTCGTTCTTCCCTCTCTGGCGGCGGATACGGCGGCTACTCTTTTCGCATCGATGCCTTTTTATATTAAAAACAGTTTAAAGCCATGCGGCTTTTATGTCAATAAGCAACCGTCTGACCGTACATGATTAAGTATCATAATTTCCTTTTATATTATATATGCAGCGCAATCGTGCGCGGTGAACCTCAACAGAATATTTTATTCTAAAAGGAACCGAACAAATTCCGTATCCGCGCTCATGAGATCATAATTGCCAAGTTCCTCTCTTTTGACCCACGCGGCGTCGGTATGTTCGCTAAGCCTAAGCTCGCCCCCCGCAATCACGGCTTCAAAAAAGGTTATCTCATACGTTTTGCCTTCATGCTCATGGCGGACCCGTGCAATCTCGTTTCCCGCGGCCGCAGTCAGCGAAAGCTCCTCCTTCAGCTCCCGTTCGAGGCATGCTTTTTTTGTCTCTCCGGGTTCCACCTTTCCTCCCGGAAACTCCCATTTGCCGCCGTTACCGTCCTTCATTTTTCGCCTGCAAATCAACACCCTGCCGTCGTTTTCGATAAACGCGGCTGTTACATGAATTGTTTTATATCCTGATCCGTCCATCGCTTAAACCTTAGCATAAAGATAAGCTTATTGTAAACATTTGAACCGGTTAAAACACTTCAAAAAGTAATTGACAATATACAGGATTTCGGTATAATAAAAATTGCGCTTAAGCGAATGCCCAGTTCGTCTAGTGGCCCAGGACGCCGCCCTCTCACGGCGGTAGCAGGGGTTCGACTCCCCTACTGGGTGCCAACAAGAAAAGGATGCCTTATAGGTATCCTTTTCTTGTTGGTTTTTAAGATGAAGGGAGTCGAAGGGCTGCTCCCGCTGCCAGTGGCAGATGAAGGGGGCAGCCCCGGGATTTGGTGCACAGGCCGGATTGCGCGGCATGGAATGCAAGCAATCCGGAATACCGATGCCCAAATCGACTCCCCTGCCGGGCATTTGAATTGAAGGGAGTCGAAGGATGCGGAGCTTAAGCGCGTCCTGCGGATGATGAAGCGAAGCGGAGAACATTGAGTTGCGCTGAATCAGGGCATGGCCTGAGCTCAGATCATGATTCCTTTATGACGGCAGATCGTACTTTGCGCAGTATTTAAGCTGTTTTTGGAGCTGCACTGTTAGCCAAGGAAATGAATATGTTCAACGGTTCAGCGTTTATTATAGCTTGCCCCCAGCTATTTCGCTTGGACCGTAAAAATAATCCCTTGTACAAATTATATTCAATCTAATACAATATCAGGTAGAATAAAACACATAAATGTATTTTATTAGCGAAAAAAAACGATCAACAGCAGCCGCATACGGGAGGTAACAATGTTTACAAATGCGATCGTTAGAAGACCTTGCAGGGCAATCGTTCACGGAATCACATCGTCTCCGGAGTTGGGCAAGCCGGATATTGAGCTTGCTCTCAAGCAGCATGACGACTATATAGCTGCTCTGAAGCAATGCGGCGTGAAAGTAACTGTCCTTGAGCCTGATGAAGCATATCCGGATTCCTGTTTTGTCGAGGATACTGCGGTTCTTACACGCAAATGCGCCATTATCACAAATCCGTGCGCAGACTCCAGAAAAGGCGAGCCGCTGGAAATGCTGCCCGCGATCCGCAGGTTCTATGAGGAAGAAACAATAGAATATATCAAAGCCCCGGGCACGCTGGAGGGCGGCGATGTGATGATGGCAGGCGATCATTTCTATATCGGTCAGTCCAATCGAACCAATGCTGAAGGCATACGGCAGTTTATATCGATTTTAAACAAGTTTGGTATGACGGGTTCAGCAGTGCCTCTTTCAACAGTATTGCACCTGAAAACAGGCGTGAGTTACATTGAAAACAACACGGTGCTTGTAAGCGGAGAGTTTATTGATGATACTCGGTTTGCAAGTTTTAAAAGGATAACGGTCGCACCGGATGAAGCCTATGCATCCAATTGCGTTTGGATAAACGGCACAGTCATCGTACCCGCCGGATACCCCAACGTGCTAAATGCCGTTAAAACGACAGGATATAAAACCATCGTTGTCGATACCTCGGAGTACAGAAAAGTCGACGGGGGCCTCAGCTGCTTATCGCTGAGGTTTTGATACCGAGAGGATTACTGATTATAAGTGAAGCGTAAGCCCGGTGAGCAAAGTATTTTTGGTCAAAATAAAATTCCTGCCGCAAACTCAGAAAGCCCGCTGCATGCGTGATCTTTATGGCAACGGCACAAAGCATAGAACGCGGTATGAGAACAGGACGAAGGCATTACGCTTTCGTCCTGCTTTTTTTTAGGGCAATCCCGCCTTATTGTTACGGGAAAATCATATTGGCCGTTATGTAATCCTTCGCTTTTTATCCCCCGTATGGATTAAGCTCAATAGCCGGATAAGGCTTTTCAGCGCATACAGGATTGGATTTCGCATAGTCAAAATTCGGATTGAAATAAGGATCTCCGTTTCTAAGCACCGGGCTTAAAACGTCGTAAAGCTCCCTCAGTTCCCGGTCAGAAAGCTGATCCCAATTTAAAGGCTTTGCGTGACTCTTTACATTCGCAAACGGGGTATAAACATTGCGCTTTCCGCTTTGAGCCAATTTCAGGCAGAGATCCACATCCCACCCCGCCGTTTGAAAAATCTCGTTAAAGCAGCCGGCCCTGTAAAATTCCCTTAAAGAAACCATCATGCACTCCCCGCTGACCGCCGTTACATTGCGCAGAGTGTTTACAAAGCTGTCAAACCTCGACTCACCCGTTTCATCCCGGGAACCGAAATATACGCTCCCGTACCATCCTCCAAGCCCTATCACTATGCCTGCATGATATATCTTCTCATCCGGTGTAATCATTTTTGTGCCAACCGCTCCGATATCCTGGCGCTGAGCAAGTTCGACCATCGATTCGAGCCATTCGGGGGATATTATTTCTATCTCACTGCCGAGAAACAGCAGAAATTCGCCTTTGGCTTTATCCGCGCCCATATTCAAAAGCTTTCCGGGAGTCGCCCGCGAATCGTAGAGTATAATTTTTGCTGCCTTATTCGATTTTAGCGCGTCATAATAACGTGAAAGTTTATTATCGGTTTTTTTAATGTCCGATATAATGATCTCATAATTCTTATAGGTTGCGTAATCATCGATGGACTCGAGCGTTCTTCTTAGGGATTCAAATCTTTCGGCTCCCGGTATTATTATCGACACTTTGGGATTTTTTCTGATGCCGTACCTGACCCTGAAGCTCCCGTCCCAAATTCCCGTAACCGAATACCCGGAATAACCTTTGGACCTGATAACGGAGTCCAAAATATCGCGTCCGTTGCTCGGCTTAACGGAAGCCGGCAAATTCCTTTTGGATAAAAGGACTCTCGAAATATGGGCTGCCGCCTTGCATTCCTCCGAACACCTGATAACATAATCATATGCCGATGCGCTGTCTGTACCCTTAAGCCCGCCGGCCGTTTCGTAAAGCATTCTGCTTATAAGGAGCGGAGCGCCGATGTAATTGTAGCTCAATAACGTTTCAGGTGAAAACTCCGGTTTAAATACGGGGCAAATCCTTTTATCATCATTCCCTGTCAAATCCTCATCCGCATAAATAAGATCCGCGTCCGGCCAGTCGAGGATCTGCTCCGTAAAGCAATACAGCGCATCGCTTGTGAGCGAGTCGCCCGTGTTAAGGAAAAGAAAATAATCCCCTCTTGCCATACCGACAGCCGCGTTGATGAGTTCCTCCTCTTCGGAATCCGGAAGCACGCAAAGCCTTATTTTGGGATTCGCGGTCAAAGGCTTCATATTCCACTCCGGTTCCGGGTCGACTGCAATGCAAAGCTCCCAGTCCCTGCATGTCTGATCGTTTAAAGAGGCGACTATCGAACCGGCATCAGCCGCTCCCTTCAATATGCAAATGACCGAAAAAAGGACTCCCGCGGATTCGTCTCTCTGGTAATACAGCTCCGTCGCGTCCGGCGAAGTGTTTTTCAAAAACTCGTCATAATGCTCGTCCAGCATGACGGTTTTTTCCTTCCTCGGCCGGATACCCAGTATAGTGGCAATCAGTTTCATCGTTCTGTCACTTATTTTTTCTTCTCCCATAATGTTCCACCTCCCGGGTGTTATTTTGCCCAGGCGCACAAAGCCCTATGCCGATGCCGGATTTAAAGCGCCACGCCGTAAAGAGCGGTTGCGCTTCAGGATAATATACAATAATCATTGCGCCTTTCTGCGACTGCATATCTTTTATTTTAAATAAAATATGCTAAAATGTAGATGGCAGGTCTCATAATCTAATACAGGAGGATGGTTATGACAAAAATGATGGATGCCATCGTCAAAGCACAAGCCGGTCCCGGCTTGACGCTTGCAAAAGTTCCCGTCCCCGAACCCGAAATGGGAGAAGTGCTTATTAAGATTCACAAGACCGCTATTTGCGGCACGGACGTACACATCTACAATTGGGACAGCTGGAGTCAAAAAAACATAATACCGCCTATGACTGTCGGTCATGAATATGTGGGCGAAATCGCGGCTTTGGGCGAAGGCGTACGCAGCTTCAAAGTCGGGCAGCTCGTTTCCGGCGAAGGTCATATAGTTTGCGGCGTCTGCAGAAACTGCAGATCCGGAAACGGACACTGGTGCAAGTACACGAAGGGCGTGGGCGTTAACCGCAACGGCGCATTCGCCGAGTACCTGTGCATACCCGCAAGCAATGTGATACCTGTCAAAAGCTCGATTCCCGAGGAAATTATCTCATTTTTCGACGCATACGGCAATGCGACGCATACCGCTCTTATGTTCGACGTTGTGGGCGAGGATGTCCTGATTACGGGTGCCGGCCCCATCGGTATGATGGCAGCGGGAATATGCAGGCAAAACGGCGCGAGGCAGGTCGTTGTCACCGATGTAAACGATTACAGGCTCAATCTCGCAAAACGGATGGGAGCAACAAGAACGGTCAATATAAATAACGAGCGCCTGGAGGATATATTCCCGGAACTCGGAATGGTGGAAGGATTTGACGTTGCGCTCGAAATGTCCGGAAGCGGAGCAGCGCTCAACCAAATGCTCAAACTGATGCGTCACGGCGGAAAGGTGGCGCTTCTGGGAATCGCTGCCCCCGGTACGGTGATAGACTGGAACGATGTCATATTCAAATGCCTGACTCTTCAGGGCATATACGGCAGGCGGATGTACGACACATGGTATAAAATGAGCGCAATGATAGAAGCAGGGCTGGACCTCTCCCCCATGATCACTCACCGCTATCATTACACCGAATTCGAAAAGGGCTTTTCGGCTATGAATTCCGGTCAATCCGGAAAAGTGGTGCTTGACTGGACGAAATAAACGGTCGCTTTACGCTGACCGGGGAAATACTTTACATAAAGGAGAAAGCAATGAAGCAGGCTATCGAGATCTTTAAAAGCGAGCTGGAATCAATCCGCAAAGCCGGCACATACAAGAGCGAGCGGGTGATTACCACGCCGCAAAAAAGCAGGATAGACACGACAAATACCAAATGCGTGCTCAACATGTGCGCAAATAACTATCTCGGATTATCGAATGACAAGGAGCTCATTGAAGCCGCCAAATCAAGTTACGACCGGTGGGGTTTCGGGCTTTCTTCCGTCCGGTTTATTTGCGGAACTCAAAGCATCCATAAGGAGTTGGAGAGAAAAATCGCGGATTTCCTCCGCATGGATGATGCGATACTGTATTCCTCCTGTTTTGACGCCAACGGAGGCCTGTTTGAAACGCTGTTGACCGATGCCGACGCCGTTATATCGGATGAGCTCAACCACGCAAGCATAATAGACGGAATACGCCTGTGCAAGGCGAAAAGATTCAGGTATAAAAACAACGATATGGATGATCTCAGGGCGCAGCTTGAGGCAGCGAAGGATTGCCGCATAAAGCTTATCACTACCGACGGCGTATTCTCTATGGACGGATTCATCGCGAACCTTCAGGGCATCTGCGGCCTTGCGGATGAATACGGCGCGCTCGTGATGGTGGATGACAGCCATGCGGTCGGATTCATGGGCGAACACGGCAGAGGAACGCACGAACACTGCGGCGTTATGGGGCGCGTGGATATCATCACCGGGACTTTGGGAAAAGCGCTGGGCGGGGCCTCAGGCGGGTATACAGCAGCAAGGCAGGAGATAATCGACCTTTTAAGGCAGCGCTCAAGGCCGTACCTTTTTTCAAATACACTTGCTCCGGCCATCTGCGCGGCTTCAATCAAAGTGTTCGATAAGCTGTCAAGCTCCACTCAATTAAGGGACAAAGTGCATGAGAACACCGCGTACTTCAGGAGCGAACTCGAAAAGCTGGGCTTTGACATACCCAAAAGCACGCATCCCATAGTGCCCGTCATGCTCTATGACGCACATACAGCGCAGGAGTTCGCGGAACGAATGCTCCGTAAGGGAGTCTACGTGGTCGGCTTCTTCTACCCTGTTGTTCCGATGGGAAAAGCTCGCATACGCACTCAGGTAAGCGCCGGCCATTCAAAGGAAGACCTGGACTTTGCCGTAAAGTGCTTCAAAGAAGTCAAGGAAGAAATGGGAATATGAATTTCGCTCACAGTGCTTCATGTACTGTGAGCGATTTTTTATGCAGAAAGCGACTTTCGCCGGAACCGTATCAACGCTTCTCGCGCCGCTGAACCTGAGCGGTAATTTCGTTTCTGGAATATCGCGATATTCGCGGGTGATTTGCAGCGCTCATTCAAACTGCGCCCTGTATAGCTCCGCGTACATTCCGTTTTTCGCAAGCAATTCACGGTGCGTTCCTTGTTCCGCGATTTTTCCTCCGCTCACGACCAAAATCTCATCCGCGTTTTGAACGGTGGATAAACGGTGTGCGATAACAAAACATGTCCTGCCCTGCATAAGTTTTCGCATGGCGTCCTGAATAAGCCGTTCCGTGCGGGTATCCACGTTGGACGTAGCCTCGTCCAGTATCAGCATCTTCGAGTCCAAAAGCATGGCCCTTGCTATTGTGAGCAGCTGTCTTTGACCTTGCGAAATATTTACTCCGTCTCCGCTTAAAACCGTGTTGTACCCCTGCGGCAGCTGCATGATAAAATGATGGATCTTGGCGGCTTTTGCAGCGGCGACGACCTCCTCCATGGTTGCGTCTTTTTTCCCGTAAGCGATATTCTCAAAAATCGTGCCGCTAAACAGCCACGTATCCTGCAGTACCATTGAGTAGGCAAGGCGCAGGCTCTTCCGCGTGATTTTCTGTATATCCGTGCCGTCTACGGCTATTTTCCCGCTTGCGGGGTCATAAAAACGCATAAGGAGATTGATTATCGTCGTTTTGCCAGCTCCGGTTTTCCCGACAATTGCAACAAGTCTACCTTTTTCGGCTTTAAGGTTAAGGTCGCTTATAACGCTTTTCCCCGGCTCGTAACCGAAATCCACATGCGAAAGCTCCACCTCACCTTCGGGATCCTTCAATTTGGCCGCGTCGTCCGCGTCCTTAGGCTCTGGGTCTTCATCGATCAGTCGGAAAATGCGGTCTGCCGCGGCGAATGAAGACTGAAGCTCGCTCAGTATGTTCGCGGTCTCATTGATCGGTCCGGAGAATTTCCGCGAATAAAGAACGAAGGATGAAAGGTTCCCGAGAGTCAGATTCCCGAAAAGGTAAAGCAGAGCGCCGAACATGCTGATAAGCGCAAGCGAAAGATTATTTATAAAGTTGACCAAAGGCCCGGTCATGCATCCGTAGTAATCCGCTTGATAATAAGCGTTTGCAGCGTCTTTGTTTCTTTCGTCAAACCGGCTTATCGTGGCCTTCTCCCTGTTATAGGCTTTAGTTGTTTTTTGGCCCGTGATGATCTCCTCGACAAAGCCGTTCAATTCACCGAGCTTGGCAGAGCGCCGCCTGAACAGCGGGCGGACCCGCCCGGTCAAATACTTGGTGATCGCAAAGGAAATCGGTATCGTAACCGCAAAAATACAAACCAGCGCGGGTGAAATCAATATCATCATAACAAGCGAACCCGTCACGGTCAGTATGCTGGTGCAAACCTGAAGCAAATCCGCGGACAGCGAAGCGTTGATGGTATCGATGTCATAGGAAATGCGGCTTATGATGTCTCCCGTCTGATGCTTGTCAAAAAAACTTACGGGAAGCTCCGTCAGCCTGTTGAACGCATCGCCCCTCATCCTGCATATGACTTTCTGGCTGAGCCTTATCATCAAAACGGACAGTATATAGGAAAGAATCGATGAAACGGCATAAAATACTGCCATTAACGAACAGTAGAAGAAAACCGATTCAAACCGCACCTTCCCTGCCTCTATTCCGATAGAATCTATGGCTGCCCCGGAAAGAGTCGGACCTAACAATGCAAGCATATTGCTTGCGACCGACAGTGCTATGGCAAGATATACGCTCCATTTATACCTGTAAAGATAGCTCCAGAGTCTTTTTAATATCCTCTTCGTGTCTTTTGCACTGACTTTTTGATTGTCGGAATCAGCCAACCTCCCCGCCTCCCATCTGTAACGAGAAGATTTCGGCATAAATCTCACAGCTTTTTAAAAGCTCTTCATGCGTTCCGAAGCCCGCGGTTCTTCCTTCGTCCATAACAAGGATTTTATCGGCATTAAAAACAGAGCTGACGCGCTGCGCTATGATTATCTTTGTCGTCTCCGGAAAATCCTCCGAAAGGGTTTTTCGAATCAGCGAATCGGTTTTGTAATCCAAAGCGCTGGATGAATCATCAAGAATGAGTATTGCCGGGTTTGCAGCCAGCGCCCGGGCAATAAGTATCCGCTGCTTCTGGCCGCCGCTTAAATTGGTACTTCTCGGGGTGAGTACATGCTCAAAACCGAGAGGCAGCTTCTGAATGAATTCCTTAGCCTGCGCCCGCTCAGCAGTCGTTTCCAATTGCTCTTTCGATAATCCGCGGCCGAAATCTATATTGGAAGCGATCGTGCCGGAAAATAAAATATCGTTTTGTAATGTGGTACCGAACTTTGAATAGAGCTCGTTTTTGGGAATGCCCCTGACATCCTCCCCGTCTATGAGTATCCTGCCGCTGTCCGGATCGTACATCCGCATAAGCAGCCGGATCAATGTGCTTTTGCCGCTGCCGGTCGCTCCAATAACTCCAAGCGTTTCGCCTTGTTTTAACTTGAAACAGATATCTTCGACGCTGGGCTTGTTCTCCTCCCCCTTTTGATATGTAAACGTAACGTGCTCGAATTCGATGTGATAAGGGCTGTCTTTATGCTCGGCAGGCTCGACGGCGAGATCATCGGGCGCGCTAAGCACCTCGCTTATCCTCTCCGCCGAAGCGACGCCCCTTGTATACATAACGAACAGGCGGGTTATTGAATGCATAGCGTTCAGAATAATGGTGAAATATGAAAGGAATGCTATTATCTTGCCGGGCTGAGTGATTCCGGAATCGACCCGAAACGCTCCCGCGACGATAACGGACGTAAGACCGAGGTTCAGAATCAGATTCATGCCCGGGTTGGAAATGGCCATCGTAATTCCCGCTTTTTTTTCGCTCTCGGCAACTTTTTCATTTATGCCGGAAAAACGCTCTTTCTCATACTCTGTTTTAGACAGCGCTTTGATGACCCTAATGCCGGTGATGTTTTCGCGCACCGTTCGCACCAGTGAATCCACCGCCGTCTGCAATTTCTTATAAAGAGGCACGCCTTTTTTGGAGATCAAAAAAATAATCGCTGCGATTATTGGGAGAGTTATTATGAGTATCAGTGCGAGCACGGGTTCGAGCGACAGCGTTACGATAATTCCGCCGAGCAGAAGGATGGGCGCGCGCACGCCCAGCCGCTGCATTGAGCTGATCATTTGATGAAGATGATATGTATCTGTCGTAAGCCTTGTTTCCAGCGACGGTACGGTGAAGCTGTCCACCTGCCTGCAGGAAAGATAGGAGATCTTCGAGAACAGGTCATGACGAATCGCTTCCGTGGTATCGCGTGCCACGGCGGACGCCATGCGGTTTGCCGCGATGTTCGCAGCTGCCGCCAAAACTGCGCAAACGACCATAACGGATCCCCACAGCAATATCAAAGGTATGCTTTTATTCGGAACGATGCTGTCGATAGTGTAAGCGAGTATCCACGGCAGCAGAAGATCTATTACGGTCCCGATAAATTTGATAGTAAACCCGGCGGCCATTCTGGCGATTCTCGGCCGCAGGTATGCAGCTATTTTTCGCATGAGCCTTGATCTTTCTCGATTTCTTTTTCCGCGATTTGAACGGCCTTTTCCGTCATCTTCTCCAGCATACCGAACAGAAAATCGATATCCTGCTCGGAAAAATCCGAGAGCAGGAGCTCGCCCCATTCCGCCGACGCGCTTTTTATTTTGGGATATGCTTCATAAGCCTTCTCGGTAGGATACACCTGCAAAATGCGCCTGTCTTTATCATTTTGAATTCTTTTTATATATCCGTTTTGTTCAAGAAGCGCCAATTGGCGGGTCACATTGCTTTTATGGATATACAGAAGCCTTGAAAGCTGATCCTGCGAAACGCCCGGATTTTGGCATATCTTAAGTATATAGCTGTGCTGATATACGTTCAGCCCTTTTATTTTCAGTTTGCCGTTTCTGAAAAGGGCATAGCAGCGTGCAATGCGGTTGATATATTTCATGACAGAACTCACACTGCACCGCCTCTCAAAATAGTTGCGCACGCAACGAACTGAGTAAATGTTATCACCGGTATATATGTTTGTCAATATATAACGTCCCTGATTTGCTAAAACAGCAGCATCCCGCGTATTGGATTTGTACCGGCAAAGCGTGCAGGTCATACGGTTTTTATTGGAATATAATGTATATATCGGCAAACTCCTTCTCGGAGGTTCACTTGCTATAAAAGCCGGCGGAACAGCCGCATATCATGCGCGTCAGCTGGGAATCTCAAACGCGGATATTTGCGCTGCAAAAGCACTGTTCAAGCAGGGAAAGACTTCATGAGGTGACAATGATACTTCGAACGAGTTAGAAAAGAATAAGATGCAGATCAATCTGCAAATTGAATTGTAGACGCAAGAAAATGCAGCCGGGCGAATGTGATAAGCATCCTGCGCTCTTTGGCGGGATAGCAATAAGGAGGTGTGGCGACAATCATGAACTACAGAATAAAACGATTTTTAATTGAACTTTGATACTCTTGATTTTTATATCGAAATATGGAGGAGGACACCTGAGAAAGGAATCAAAGCTGTTGAAAAATCAGCGATCAGACTGAACTTGCCGACATCATTATTTACGCCGGAAATTTGGCGGGAATCGTGAGATTGCTGAAGCTGCGTTTAGTAAAATAACAGACGAGTGCCAGTAAGGGCGGATTGCTGAGGAAAATCCGTTTGGATTTCGCGCGGTCGCATTTCAAAAAATCAAAAGCCCGGAAGTATTGCAAAGACTATTAAATTGCGAACGGATTATTCAAGATGTGTTTGCTGACATTATGAATAAAGATACTCTGGCTGCCATTGCGCAAAATAGGTCGTTCGATATCGAATTGCGGAAAAAAGCATGTATCAAAAGCGGCGGACACCATCTAGATAAAAGATGCACCTGCAGCTTGTGCGGTGCTGTCATGCACAAATGAAACAAGGATAAAACTGCAAACGCTGCGGGGGCGTGCAGTTCGAAAGTGAAGACCTCTGCAATAACTCCGATAGTGACAAACGTACAATGAACTACCAAAAGGGAATTCGCTATCCTGACGGCAGTGTAGAAATTTTGAAGAGTTCATCACGATTTATTTAAGGTGTACCGGATATGGAGCTTATAAAAAATTAATAAGTGATACTAAGCAGCCTGCGATGACAAATATCTGGGCGTTCTACCGGACAGACCGGTCCCAAGACAGTTCCGAAGAGCTGGCCAGACTTATCGTCAGGTCGCATAGCGGCATGCCCTTGCAGGTAACTATTTGAGTGCCAGAGCCGCCAAACGCATCAATTCCGATGACGCGCAAGACGTTTTCATGCAAACAACGCTGATGGACGTTTAGATCGCCGCTATGGAAAAAATGAAGGCTGGTGAGCTTTTGGAGCTGTTTGATGATTTGCTTAAAAACAGTTCAAAGCGTGAGCATATCGTCACGTGGTTGCCGATTGACTACGCACCCGCCACATGGTAGCGCCGATCTTCATGAACATTAAATGCACATCCTCTCTGTCGGAATGAGTGTACAGCTTTCCGCAGCGTCAAGGTCAACGGCTTTTTAGAAAAAATTGCATTATACGATAAATATATTATACTTGATAAAAATGGTATTATCTTTTCAGCCAAGTTATAAAATCTTATTTCGGGAGAGTGTCAGATGGACCGCATAACGACAGAACGGCTTATTATCAGAAGATTTACCCAGGATGATTGGCAGGATCTGTATGAATACCTTTCAAATCCGGGAGTCGTGTTTTACGAGCCTTATGACGTGTTTTCAGAAGAAGCATGCAAGCAGGAAGCAATAGCAAGAGCAGGCGATCCTGCTTTTTGGGCTGTATGCTTAAAGAACAATAAAGTTATCGGCAACCTGTATTTAGGGGAACAGGATTTTGACGCCTTCGAGCTTGGGTTTGTATTCAATGAAAATTACCAACACAAAGGCTACGCGACCGAAAGCGCGAAAGCGCTTATCGGTCATATGTTTCGCGAATCGGTGCAAGAAGGATAATCGCTATGTGCAATCCCCAAAATACAGCCTCATGGAAAGTGCTTGAGCGATTGAATATGAGGCGTGAAGGGCATTTACTGAAAAACGTCTGGTTTAAAAAGGATGAGCAAGGCAATCCTGTTTGGCTGGATACGTACTTGTATGCGATTTTGCGTGATGAATGGCGGGAAAACCGGTAGCGCTTCATTCGTTCCTATTCTTTATTTACGAACAACACCTTCATTTCTTCCGGAACAATAACGACATCTGGATCTCATATTTTCCGTTGATTTGATAAGGTGTCAGCATGATCAGCAGCATTTCACCGTTTTCAAATGTAACCAATTCATAGTTCGCATACGATGCCCCGGTTGTAATAAGCTTTCTTGAATCTTGAAACGTTCCCTCGGATACTTTGCCTTCCCTGCCTTCACAGAAGTATTCTTTTAATCTTGCATAATCGCCGTCGCTGATGGCCTTTACCATTAACAAAGCCGCGTTGCCCGGTGTATCCGGTTTCAGAGCTGTTTCACAGGCTGAAAAACTACACATATCAGCAAAATGCCGAAGAGCAAGTCTAATCCTCCTTTATTTACCTTTACTATAACTTATATTGAGAATCTTGGCTATAATTCAATATGTAAATAAATATAGGAATCTAATTGACTAACATTGACAGCACTGATAGTATTGAAAAAAATAATATTAACTATCCAACTTCGTTTAATAGCAGAAAACTTAGCAATCTGTATACATATAATAGATAAAGTAAATAGGAGAAGAAGAATGAAAAAGTTTGTTATTTTAATTTTTAGCTTATTTTTTGTATTTGCTTTTGCGGGGTGTTCAGGAAGTGAAACTGTGCTCAAATCTGATGAATATAACATATACCAAAACCGGAAGCTTATCGCTGAAGTGACAGAACAAAAGGGTATGTACTACTTTGATACTGATGTAAAGAGTATATTATCGAAGTATGAAGGAATCACCTTTTCAACAAAGCGCGGTATATCCATAGGAAGCAGCATAGAAGACGTTTATAGGAAATACAAAGGGATATCGTGTATTATTTATGGCGGAAGACCACAGAAAATAATCAGTTATGATGATCTTCTCAACAATGACAACGCACCGGAAAGATATAGTATAAATTTCGGAACAAAGATAATTAACGGGAAGATGTACGATCTTCTTACGCCCGATAAGGATATAGCGAAAGATCTTGGAATAGATCTTATGGACTGGCTTAAAATAAGATTCCACGGATCGGAAGATTACATCGTAGAAACTTTTGAAATGCAAATAAGATTTGAAAACAATAAAGTACGTGATATAACGATTATTTACATGTAATGTGGTTCGATAAGTTGATACTTGGTGCCAGCGTCGGTAGTGCTATATTATAGTCAGGGCCTAAGGCACAATCAATTATCCGACATTTGGGAAAACACAAAATTTTCAGCACTATCCAGACTTTCAATTGTTTCTAATTCATATAATGGATGATACAACCCTGTCGGTTCATAAAAGCTTTTGCCTATACATTGAAACCCCAGTTTTTTCAGTAGTTTTTCCGATGCCTTGTTCAATGGATGATGTCCCGCATACAACCTCTCTGCTTTACAAGTAGTGAAACTGTAATCTATAACTGCCTTTGCAGCTTCAGAAGCATATCCTAACCCCCAATATTTTTTTCGCAGATGAAATCCAATCTCATAGGAATATCCTTTAGATTTAAAAGGCCGTATACCACAGCAACCAATCAGTTCATTTGTCGCCAACTCAAAAACAGGCCAATATTGTATGTGAAATAGTTCATCATTTTGAACTTCTAGATTCA
>MWCU01000088.1 GCA_002070205.1 Firmicutes bacterium ADurb.Bin182
CCCGCGGGGGCGGACACTCCTCTCCTAAGCTGCTTCATTGCTTGCTTGTTTTTCCCAGAATTATTTTACACTAACAGGTCGTAACATAAATCCGCCGTTCAAATCACAAACTATGGTTCCGGAGGTGATTTTTTATGAAAAAATATCCAAGCATGCATGACCTTATTGACGATTCCGCAGAGGCGAGGGATTATTACGACGGATTGCCCGATTATGTGAGAGATCAAATAAGCCAGAGGGCGCAGAACGTTAACTCGTTCGAAAGCCTCAGGGACTACGCGGAGAATCTATTAAGAGGCGACGACTGAAATCAAGGAGAATAAATGGCAGAACCCGATAAAAACCGAGAAATGCCCGAGACTTTCGACCGGTCCGGCGCATCCAGGTGCTTTTACAATCAGTTGCCAAAAAAGGCGTGTGACCGGCTGATAGCAAACGGGCTTGAGCTTTTTACTTATGAAGGGCTGACCGAAGCCGCGCGCGAAATCGAAAGCTGCGACTGAAATAAAAACCAGCATTTGAAATGCGAAAGGCGGATAAATCGGGCGAAGCCCGCGTAAATTGCGTTTTGGCTGAAAAATAAAAATTCCCGCATAATTATCCGCCTCTTTGCGCAATCTATTTTCGAGGTGGAGAACCATGTTTAAACGACATAGTTATCGAAGCCTTGAAGGAAGACGCCCGGAATTCAATAAAGCGGTTTTTAGTCCGGGTGATTGAGCCGGGGACGGGTATCATTCCCGTCCCTTCTTTAAGCGCCTAACGCGCTTTTTTTGATATCGGTCAATGTAACGCGCTTTAGAAGCTCCGCGGCCTTTTCGCACCCGTCTTTCGAAAGCCTGTAATAAGTCCACTTACCCTGCCTGCGATTAATAACTATCCCGCTTTCGCAAAGTATTTTCATATGATGCGATAATGTGGACTGCTTGATTTCAAGCTCCTCCAGCAAGCTGTTCGCGCATTTTTCGCCGTCCCTCAGAAGTTCCAGAACCATCAGTCTGTTTTCGTCGCAAAACGCTTTAAATACCCGTGCTGTCTGCTCGCGCTGATTTGACATAAAAAATCATCCCCAAATTCGAATTGTACACGATAATTATATTACGATATATTTACATCTGTCAATATATTTCGATTAACGCTTATAAACCGATGAGCGATTAAACGCGAAATATCCGCTATACGCGCTCGCTTGCGCCGCCTTTTTTTGGATATAATTTTGAATCGGGTTCAAACTAAATCTTAGCAAAAGCTGCAGAGGTGAGAATCCTGAAGAACTACGTAACCAACAGCCAGATATATTTCATGCTCATAATGACGCTGACGACGGTCGCCGCGCTAAACCTTCCTAAAGTAGCGGCCGAAAGCGCAGGCCGCGGCGGATGGGTTCCGATCATCATTACCTCAATATTTTTTGCTTTTTTTGTAACCATCATAACGAGCCTTAACAATATGCACCAGGGAAAACCGCTTTTTGATTACAGCCAAAAAATCGTAGGCAAATTTCTGGGGAAGGCTATTGCGGTTTTTTATTTGATCTATTTTTTTAACATAATGATCTTTCTGAAGGTGCAGCTGACACACTTTCTTAAGTCCGACTTTTTACTTAAAACGCCGACTTGGGCTACTCTGCTTGTAGGAATACCAATTTTCTGTGCCATAGCTTATAAAGGAATAACAGGCATTGCCAGGTTTTTTCAGGTAATCGCGGTTTTTTATATCCTCGCGGCTCTCTTTGTACACATAACAATGCTGACTCAAGGCGTAAAACACGAAATTTTCCCTTTATTCCGGGCATCCGAAATTCCGAGATATATTGCCGCCACCAAGGATATAGTCTTTTCGTTCCTCGGCATAGAGATTTTAACTTATATACCGTTCAGTCATAAAAACGGAAAAAAAGCTTCCGCATCGGCATTCGCGGCGGTGCTTTCGGTCGGAATTTTCTACGCGCTCATTGTTATAAGCAGCATATCGGTAATGGGGGTCGATAATATCCAATATTACAATTTCGCAATGACCGAAGCGATTAAAATCGTTGACAACCCTTTGTTTGAAAGGTTCGACTTTTTATACCTTACAATTGGGCTTTCCGGGTTGATCGGAGGTCTCAGCGTCGTATATTTATCAACGGCAGAATACGCCTGCAAATTATTCCCCGGGGTAAAGCGCATTGTAATTGTTATTATCATTGGAATACTCGTTGCGGCGCTGACCCTTACAGCTATGCGGATAAAGACTTATACCAAAATATTTGACGAATTGGTAGTATACGCAGGCTTGGTTGCGGCGGTAATAATTCCATCCCTGCTTTATTTGATTGCGAAGGTGAGAAGTCGTGCAAAAAAAACATATTAAATCATTCTTTCTTTGCCTGATCGCGGCGCTGTTTTTAACGGGCTGCTGGGACGAGCAAAACATCAATGACCTCGATATCATTACGATGGTGATATTTGACAAAAAGGATGAGGAGTATCATTTTTATGTTGAAGTCGCGACTATTCAGACAGCCAGGCAGGAACAGGGCAACGCCCAGGTACCGATGTCAACATTCGTTCATGCCAGAGGGAAAACCATTACAGAAGCAAGAGAGAATATCGACAGACAATTGGACAGGCCGATTTATCTTGCGACTGTCAGGACTTTAATAATAACGGAAAGAGCGGCCAAAAACGATCTGGAGGAGTATCTCTACCGGTTAAGAGCAGACCCGTCTTACAGGCAAAAGCTTCTTTTGATAACAACGAGGGATGAGCCCGAGGAGCTTATCAAAACAGAACCCGACAATAATATGCTTGTCGGTTTTTCGTTTGACGATACGCTCCGCTCCACAATAGATGAAGGCCAGGCGATAAAAATCACTTTAAATCACTGCTTTCAAAGCCTGTTGTCGAAAGACCCCTTTTTACTTCCCTGCATGGGCCTTTTTGAGGATCATATCATTTTGCGCGGCTATTCCGTAATATCGGAAAACAAATGCTCCGGTATAATTCCTGTTGAGCTGTCAAAACCGATAGTTTACATGCTCGGTAAAAATCCCTTTTGGCACTATCGGGTTCCGCTTGAAGACAAGACCGTTACGATACGGGCAGAACTGCAAAGAAAAAAAATCAAGCCGAAATACGCTCAAGGCAAAATAAGCTTTGTTATGAAGTTCGATTTCAAAGCGATCGTTGAATATTTCGACATAATGGACAAAAAGCCTTTGGATAAAGCGACCGAAGAGGCAATAAAGGAAAAGTTCAAGAAAATACTCGAGGATGAATTTAAAAATACCATCGTATTATCGCAAAAGAGTTATGAAATCGATTATCTCGGGTTCGGGGACGAATTCAAGATGCATTATCCCGATGAATTCGAAAGTATGGACTGGGACAAGGAATACCCGAAATCGTCCATCACAATGGATTTCAGTATAGACCTTACCACGGAAGAACATATAGATTTCGATCCGTCCTGAAGGGAAAATGCCATGCCGGAAAACAAAAACGGACTGGAAAAATACATAGAAGCGTTGGAAGCGATGGACTTTAAAATGACCAAAAGATCCATCACGTTTGACGGAGGTTTTCTTCGAATCCTGTATGTGCAGCATATGACCGACAGAACCGCGCTTTCGGATTTGGCGATAAAGCCGCTTTCCAAATACTTTTTGAACTATAATGCGGACCGTGGGCCCGTCAACGCGAAGATGCTTATGCACAACGTTATCCATACCGACGATTGCTGGACTGATACCGACAAAGAAAAGATCCGGGATCTCATTCTCAACGGCATGACCGTTATTATTGTATCCGCAGATGAAGAGTATATCGTTCTCAACCATAAAAAAGTAGAGCACAGATCCGTTGACAAACCCGAGATCGAATATACGCTTCGAGGCCCGAAGGACAGCTTTGTGGAAAATCTGGACGTGAACCTTTCACTTATCAGGTACAGATTAAAGGATCCGAAGCTCCGTATCAGGTTTTTTAAGGTCGGCAGGAGAACAAAAACAGACGTGGCGATGCTCTATATTGAGGACATCGCGAACGAAAACGTTGTAAAGCAGGTCCAGGGTAAAATAGAACGCATCAATGTGGACGGCATAAGCGAGTCGGGCGAGCTGCAGGCCTTTTTGCAGGGCAAGTATACGATTTTCCCAAAACTCGGCCTTGTCGAGAGATCGGATTCCGCTTACCATCTGCTTACCGAGGGCAGGGTTTTGATATTGGTTGAAGGGAGCGGCATCGCGATTTCGGCGCCCCAAACTTTCCCGGAATTTTTTTATTCGTGTGATGATAGGTATGACAACGCATTTTTCGGTTTCTTCATGCGCTTGTTCAGGTATATCGCGTTGTTGATTTCTTTAATGACCACAAGCATTTATATCGGAATCACATCATACCATATGGACGCGGTTCCCAGCGAATATACTATAGCATTGGCTGAGATGCGATCAAAAGTTCCATTTTCATCCCTTACCGGCGCGCTCCTTGTAGAGTTCTTAATGGAGCTTTTCAGGGAGGCGCTGCTGCGGGTTCCCAAACAGATAGGCTCCGCGGTAGGCATAGTCGCCGCCATCGTAATCGGTCAGGCGGCGACGGCGGCAGGCATATTCAGCCCGCTTCTTCTGATACTTGTAGCGACCTCCCTCCTTTCCTCTTTTGCCTTGCCTGATTATTCGCTGGTCACACCGTTTCGGATATTCAAATTCATCGGTTTGCTGGCAACAGGCACATTCGGCTTTTACGGATTGATTTTGTTTGTATGCCTTTTGCTTATCAATATCGTTTCCGCTGAAAGCTTCGGCGTTCCTTATTTCGCTCCTTTTGCGCCGGCCAACAGGTATGACCTTATAAGAAGCTTCTTCTACAATGTGACAATGTCGCCTGAGAGAATAAAGTATCTAAGGTCAAAGGACAGCACCAGAACGGATGAATAGAAGGAACCGGAGCTTTATCGCCGGTCCCTATCCTTGGTGCGGGTGTCCTTGACTTAATCCTTGCCTTCGTGCTCCCATTCCTTTTTAAAGCGATCCTTGAAGCAAGGCTCGCATTCGTCATCAAATACGGTCCTTTCTTTTCCCATCGCGGCTTTGCTTACAATAATGCGGTAATTGGCTTTGCACTCTTCACCGCATATATCAAACTGATAGAATCCCTCGCAATCAGTCAAAGTGTGAGCCACGCCTTCGAACTTCCAGGATTCTTTCATTTTTATTTTCTTGATAAGCTTTACAAGCGCATCCTCGACCGGGTCGCCGAAACAGTCCACCACACGGCCCCAGATCCTTATGCAGTTTTTCCTTTTGACTTTTATATCGGCTCTGACTTCGCAATCTTCTTTTTTAAGCTCCAACTCGACAACGTTGCCTTGGAGAACTTCGCATTCGTCCTTCCTGCCCTCAATAAAGTTTCTCTCCTTTTCGAGCATCAGTACACCTCCTTTCATATGTTTTGTATATATATATGCTGTAATAGACCCGATGTTACGGTTTATATTCGTAAAAAAACATATGCGAAAACAGGTTTAGCGGCCTGCAAGAAAGCTTTGAAAATATCCTGTGTATAAAAAAATCAAATGTATCATATCTGGCTGAAAGCGGATCATCTTGAACGGCCTCCATATCCGCGCCATATTCTATCACGCATCCGTAAAATGTACCATAACATAGATTATGATTACGTTGTTCGTATACAATCAGGCCGATTCCCGCGTGGAAATCCATCCTTCGGACGGAGAGCTCCCCTATGTCAATAACAGCCGTTTGACCGCGCAGCAATTGACCGGAAAGGAATTGACGGCTGTCGCATGGACCGATAAGCGGCTGCTTGAAGCATATGATGCGTTGTGCGGCCTTTGGGGAGGTCCTATCAGAGTGAATCATGCGTTTTGCAGGTTCAGAAGCGGAATGCATAAGGCTCAAAGCGCTCATTATGCGGGGCTTGCGATGGACCTCGGGAGGGGAATGAATATATCCGACCTTAACCGGCTTCGGGTACTGGCTGTCAAATCGGGAGACTGGAGCTATGTGGAGCCTGCGCATATTGCTCCGACCTGGGTTCACGTAGAGCTTCAGCCGGGGAAAAAACGCTATTCATACCCGTCGCTTTCAGCGGGAGACAGCTCGGCCTATTGCTTCGTTCTGCAGGACGCGCTCAAGGCGATGGGCTACGACCTCGCATTCACTGGCAGCATAGACGCCGCCACATTGCGCGCCCTGAAAAAGTTTCAACATGAGTTCAATATTCCTGTCAGCGGCAGGGCGGACAGAATAACATGGAGGGCTTTGTTTCAAACCCGATAGGGCCCGAGCCGCCTTGTCACAGGTACAGACATGTCAATATAATATATTCGCTGTAATGCCTGATATTTATACGTTTTTCTTTTATAAATGCAAATTCCACGATATCTGCAATAAGCTAAGGAGGACAGCTCCCCGTTCACATCCCCGCGGACGAAAAAAGCTCACATACAGAAAGGTATGAGAGCTTCTTTTAAAAATCCGCCGTCTCGGTTATTCCGCGTCGCGGCGAAAAGCATTAACGGCAGTATAACCTTGCGATATCATAAAGGTCGGAACCGACTTCTTTGCGCTCGGTCACAGCTGTATCAAGATCCGCGGTTACGATTTTCGTGCCGCTTATTGCGACCATGTTGCCGTATTCGCGGTTTACTGCCAGTTCGCCTGCTTTGACTCCGAGGCGGGTACCCAAAACCCTGTCAAACACGGACGGAGAGCCGCCCCTTTGCAGGTGACCTAGTACCACGGACCGGCTTTCGAAATATTTGCGGTTCTCGTTCAGCGTTTTATCTTCTCTTATCGCCCTTTCGATCATATCCGAAAGGTTCTTCCCGAGGTCCTTATTGTTGAGGAGCCTGTTACCGAACGCATCAACGCCGAGGTCCCCTTCCTCCTCGCCCGCGAGTTCAAAGCCCTCCGCGGCGGCTATTATGGTATACTTCTCGCCCCTTTTGAACCTGTCCCTCACGACCTTGAAGATCTGGTCGAATGATAGAGGAAATTCGGGGATCAATATAATATGAGCGTTGGCCGCGAGCCCCGCCTGAATGGCTATCCAGCCTGTATGCCTGCCCATCAACTCCACCACTATGCAGCGCTGATGCGCTTGAGCGGTCGTATGCAGGCGGTCGATCGCCTCCATCGCGATGTTGGAAGCGGAATCAAAACCGAACGTATAATCGGTGCAGAACAGGTCGTTATCTATAGTTTTGGGAACTCCGACCATATTCATTCCCATTTTGCGCAGCGCGTTTGCCACTCCGAGCGTGTCGTCCCCGCCAATCGCCACCAAACCCTCAAGGCCGAGTTTATCCATCGTTGCCTTTACGCGCGCCGGCCCGTTCTCCTCCTTCATGACGTTTGTTCTTGAGCTGCACAGTATCGTGCCGCCCATTGTCTGGATGCCTTCCACATCTGAAAGGGTCAGCCATTTGCCTTCCCCGGTCAGCGCTCCTCTCCATCCTGACATAAACCCGTAAACCTCAATGCCTTCAGAAATACACTTTTCAACGACGCCCCTTATGGTGGCATTCAATCCCGGGCAATCTCCGCCGCCGGTAAGTATTCCGATCTTTCTCATAGAGAACCTCCGATATTTTTTAAGGCTTTCGCCTGTTTTACGTTATATACAGTATATGTTTTAATATGGGTAACGGCAATTTCGGAAACTAAAGCCCGAAACGAGATATTTCTTTTTGCACCAGCGCGGCGATGGTCTCCATCGGCAAAAGCGACCCGTTTTCCATACACTTTATAACGGGGGCATTTCCGAGCCTTTTCGCGTATTCAAGGTACTTGGCGCGCGCTCTGCTCTGAATCGAATCCATGGATTCATACACGTCGCGTCCCCTGCCAACATAATCCCTGAAACCTTTTTTATCCACATTCCTTGCCGCCGCAGCCGGGTCAACATCAAAAATAAGGTGGATATCCGGCTCCGGTATTTTAAAATGCCTGAATTCGAGTTCAAATACCCATTCCAAAAGGTCCGGCTTATCGAGATCGCGATCCCTTATGCTTTGATACACTGCGTTTGAGAGCACATAGCGATTAATGAGCAGGACGTCTGCGTCCCCGTCTTTGTAGTTCGCAAAATTCTCCCACCTGTCCAAAGCAAACCAAAGCGCCATGCTTTTCCCGTCAACCTCGTCAGCGCTCAGGCCGTCCGCCCCGGACAGCAGTTCTCCTATCCGGGAGCCGAAAAAACTTGAATATTCGGGAAAAGAACGAACGGCTACCTTTAAGTTTTTAGCTAAAAGGCAGCTTTTCAGCAATTCCAGTTGAACGGATTTACCGCTTCCGTCTATGCCTTCGATTGCGATTACTCTCGTCTTTTTCATAATCGTACCCCCGAGAACCCGAAACCAATCGTTATTATATCACAATACATAAAAAATTGCTAAAAAAAATATATTTTTATATAAGTGTTGACAGGCAATATTATATCTCATATAATATTGCGCGTGGAAAAGAGGTGTTTCTATGAATTTCCAATTAGGATCGACGCTTTTGGACGCGTGCGTGCTTTCGGTCCTGTCAAAGGGGGATACATACGGATATGTTCTCACTCAGAGTATCAAAAATGTCGTCGCCATATCCGAATCTACTCTGTATCCAGTACTCAGGAGGCTTGAAAAGGATAACTGTCTCAGAGTCTACGATCTGCCTTTTGCGGGAAGGCTCAGGCG
This sequence comes from Firmicutes bacterium ADurb.Bin182, assembly GCA_002070205.1. Taxonomy (GTDB): domain Bacteria; phylum Bacillota; class Clostridia; order Christensenellales; family CAG-138; genus MWCU01. The sequence goes on from MWCU01000088.1 coordinate 8,692, forward strand.
GTATTATTCAATCACGGAAAGCGGACGCGAACAGCTCGAGCGGTATCGGGAAGATTGGCAAATTTACAAAAAATGTGTCGATAAGTTGTTATTGAGGGAGGATGAAGCATGAACAGACAGGAATTTATGAACAGGCTTCGCGAAGCGCTGAAAAAACTGCCTGATAACGAAAAGCAGGCCGCGCTTGAGTACTACAGAGAATACTTTGACGAAGCCGGTCCTGAAAACGAGCAGCAGGTCGTAGATTCTCTCGGACTGCCGGAACAGGTAGCTGCTGAGATATACGCCGAAACCGCGATCAGGAATATGGAAAAGCCCGGCAGCGCGGCAAAGAAAGGCGCGTCCGCAGTTTGGCTGATACTGCTCGCCATTTTTGCGTCGCCCATCGCTCTGCCGATAGCGATCGCTCTGGCCGCAGTGCTTCTGGCGCTGATCGTAGCGTTATTCGCGATCATATTCGCGCTGTTCATTGCGGCAATAGCGCTGGTTGCAGCGGGTATCGCAGCGCCGTTTACAATAGGCGGGTTCTTCGGCAGCTTCGCAGGCGCGGTGTCCGGCTTGGGAGTTTCGCTTTTTGTCATCGGAGCGGGAGTAGCGTGCTGCGTATTCGTGATTTGGGTCTTTAAGTCTGCCTTTAAAGGCATAGCAAAATTATTCAGCAAAACAATTACAGGGAGGAAAGAAAAATGAGTTCAGGAATGAAAAAAGCATTGATAGTAGCCGCGTGCATAGCGGCAGTCGGGCTTCTGCTTATCGGAATCAGCTTTATAGTGGGTAACAGAGGGGTTTTCGAGGAATACCGCATTCCCGACTATTCTTACGGAGCAAACAAAGCCGTCGAGCCGTACTACGTAAACGATATGGAGCTTGACGCCTTTACGAGCGTAAAAGTGGACGTTGTCAACGCGGACATCAGCATAGTCAAAAGCACAAGCTATGGAATCGAGATCGATTACCAGGATTCGCGTTACAACCCGACATACAGGGTAGGCAATAATACGCTGACCGTTAAAGACGATCCTGTCAGAAACGTAAGAAGATTCTGGGATTTGTTCAGCTTTAATTTTTGGAGAAACAACGGATTAAGCCTTAAGCGCGGACAAATAACCGTGTATCTGCCCGAACACGAATATGAGAGCATCGAGCTCGAAAACGTCAACGGCGGTATAACCATCAGCGATACGTATGTGGACAGACTTGACGCGGAATGCGTTAACAGCACGATCTCTATGGAAAATGTAAAAACAAACAGGGCGACCTGGACCTCAGTAAACGGAAAAATCGAGGCCCGAGAGCTGACAGGCAGCAATATCAATATCGAGTGCGTAAACGGCAGCATCGAACTTTCGGGAGAATTATCCGGAAAGTGCAGATTCGAAACGGTCAACGGGACCATCAGCATCGATACGGCGCTTGAGCGCAACCAGTATGACCTCGATTTATCTACCGTTACAGGCAAGGTTTTCCTGGACGGCCAGGACCATAAAAAGGGCCTTGAATCGGATACCGGAGCCGCGAACAGCCTGTATGCCGAAACCGTCAACGGAAGGATAGAAATAAACTTCGGGAAATGACTTTTTCAGCTAAGCGATTCGACGGTCAGCGCGATATAAAGCAAGGGGTTATAGATTACCCCTTGCTTTTTGATCGTTTTATTTTCAAGCACCGCCGTCGAGAATCCTTTTCACCTTCATTTGGCCTGCTTCATCCAGCAATGCGACGATATGTATTGAGTTTTCACCGTGTTCTTCGCTTATCAGGCTGCCGGCCGACCGGATGACGGCGAGCGCTTCATATTTATCATACGGCACAGTCAGCTCGACTCTTGCCTGCCCCTTATTCAGAATCTTTTCCGTGCGTTCAAGAAGTTCAATAAGTCCCGTCCCGTTAAGGGCACTGATGAGGATGCCGTCTTGGGGCAAAGGAAGCTCTTTGTCGTAAGCGTCCGCTTTGTTGTAAACGTTGATTCGCGGAATGCAGCCGGCATTAAGGCTGTACAGCACATCCTCGACTACACGCATCTGCTTGTCACAGTAACCTGAACTGATATCCGCCACATGTAAAATCAAATCCGCATTTGAAACCTCCTCAAGGGTGGAGCGGAAAGCATTGATAAGGTCATGCGGAAGCTTATTGATAAATCCTACGGTATCCGAAAAGACCGCCTGAGTTTTGCCGGGAAGCGTGACCTGGCGCATTACGGGGTCAAGCGTAGCGAACAGCTTGTCCTCAGCGAGCACATCGGAACCTGATAACGCGTTCAATAAAGTGGATTTCCCCGCATTCGTATAGCCTACGAGCGCCACGAGCGGGACGGAGTTTTTTTCTCTACGAACGCGCCTCAGCCTGCGCTGCTTATCGATTTGCTCAAGCTCACTCTGAAGCTCGAATATCCTCCTTCGGATCCTCCGGCGATCCGTCTCGAGTTTTTTTTCGCCGGGCCCGCGCATGCCGACCCCCGCTCTCATTTTTGCCATGGACGCTCCCATACCCGTCAGGCGTGGAAGCCTGTATTTTTGCTGCGCAAGCTCGACCTGGAGCTTGCCTTCCCTGCTGGCTGCCCTCGCCGAAAAAATATCGAGTATCAGGGTCGTGCGATCGATTACTCGTACGTTAAGCAGCTGTTCAAGGTTTCGGGTCTGAACAGCGCTGAGTTCGTCATCGAAAATAAACAAATCCGCTTCAAGCTCACTTGCCGCAAGCGACAGTTCCTCCGCTTTTCCGCTGCCGATATAGGTGGCGTTATCCGGAACCCTTCTTCTTTGAAGAAAACGGGCGACCGTCCTTACCCCGGCGGTATCCGCAAGCTTAAAAAGCTCCTCCAAAGTATCGTAGGGCTCATCGTTTTCGATGCCGACAAGTATTGCGCGCTCGGGCTCTTCGTCACACACTTCTTTTACAGGGCTTTTCAGCCTTTCATCCGCAAGCTTGATCTGCTCAAGAAGCATGCCGTCAGGAAGTTTGTCCGCACTGAAAGGACCGAAAATCAAAGCTTCGCGTTCAGCCTTCGGCCCGCCCGGAAAAGCCGCGTAAAAATCCCCGGGCTTTGAGTCGTTCACGGCGAGCGCGCACATGGCATCCAGCCTCGCGGACATTAATGTACCCAAATCGACGCCTGACAGTCTGCCGTCGCCGTTCGGATGAGTATGGACACATCTGACGCCGCAAAGCCTGTCCTCATTGCGCACAAGACGCATGGACGGCATACGGACTTTTCCCGCTTCGCCGACGGAAACATCCAATATGCTGCCGTCACGCCCGATATAAACGCTGACCTCTCGTCCGACGGATCCCGAAAACTCCGCGACGGCACCAAGAAGTTCTTTTGATACAAATTCGCCCGCGGGTATGCTCATGTCGTAAAGGAGCTTCATCCTCTCAAGCAGAACGCTTTTTATACCATCCGTGTTTCCGTTGATTTTGTATTCCATAAATCCTCTCAATCGGTTTCTAAATCAGGCACTACCATTATACCCGAATACTTTGCCGTTGTCAGTTCGAAATGCATACCGGGCGGGTATGGCAACTCAGCGCTCATAACCGCCCGTGCAATTCGCTGTTCTTTTCATTAAACTGCTCGCGAAGCTTTAGAACGGCTAACGGAATTCGTTCGGATACATCGGCGCACTTACCGGCCGGGAGCCGAATTCATAATCGTCGCCTTCGACCTGAAGCCGGAGATCGGTGATTTCCTGCAGCTCATTAATTGTCAAAAACAGAGCTTCATATGCCGCCTCGGCGGTTCCGGGAGAATCCTCAACCGCAAGGAATTCGCGCGATACATTAACGGTCGCCGTGGTATCAACAATATCGACGCCAAGCAGCATGGTCTCATCCGGAAAACATTCAAGCAGCCCTTCATGGATCGGCCCGAGTATCAATTCTTTAACCGCGCTTTCAACCGTAGGCATTTCCGTGGTATAACGCGTAACGGGTATATTCAGACTTGCCGAGCTGTTCGGGAAATAAAGCGTCATCCTGTAAGTTGATTCAGCCGACACGTTCACGGTCCCCGGCTCGACATTGAGCGAGGCGTCGGTGATTTCGCCCGATACCTTCGTGCCGTGAGGGAGTTTGTTGAGCCTCTCCCCGTCAAACGTGAATCGAACGGAAGATATGGTGAGGAATTCCAGCAGCGTGCAAGCGATTGCCGTTACCATGGAATGCTCTTCGGACGCGCTTTCAAGCTCCGGCAAGTTGGCAATATCCAGCGTCGCCGTTCCCTCATCGTTAATCCGAAGGTGCAGTTCCACGCCTTCGGGCAGCACTGTATTAAGTCCCATGCGCGAAGCGGCGCTCTTGTTGACCTCGGTACCTATAAGCTGCGATACCGCGGCTCTCCCGATACCCTCCTCCCACGGCAGCAGCTTCATTATCGGAACCATAAAGCCGTCATCGGTAACATAGTAAAGCACAGTGCGGCGATACCCTGCCGAAGCGGATACTTCTTCATCCCACACATCCATCGGTTCTTTTTCCTTGCAGGATGTGAGGGGGAGCGCAACAATCAAAATACATACAATAACAGCAGCCAATCGGCGAAGCATGAGAATTCCCCCAGTCAGAATAGAGTGATTGGTTATTTGTATGTTGACGTTTAGCAATAAATGCAGAAAAAAAGCTTTGCACTTGCTAACATGTGCAAAGAATACGATATGACGATAATGATTTTTGCAATCAATCCGGCCGCCGCAGTCCGTTTATGACCCGCTCATCCGGAGTTATATACAATGTGCTCTGATTGGTATAGATTACTGTGCCGGGCCTCGCGCCGGACGGCTTTTTTATAAATCTGCGCAAAGTGTAATCGACCGGAACCTGTGCGCTTCCCTTCGCTTTGCTGTACCATGCCGCAATATGAGCCGCTTCGCGCAGCGTTTCCTGCGGCACGTCCCTTCCCCCGCGCCTTATTATCACATGGGACCCGGGTATATCCTTTGTATGCAAAAAGATATCGTTCGATTCGGCTGTTTTTAGCGTAAGTTCGTCGTTTTGCCTGTTGTTTTTACCTGCATAGATGTCAAAACCGTCTCCGGACACAAAATGCATGGGCCTGGACGGGGATGCCTGCTTCGCTTTCTGCTTTTGCCTGTCGGGCTTTATAAATCCTTCGCAGATCATCTCCTCCCTGAGCTCAAAAAGCTCAGCATCTGTCGTGCATTTAGTAAGGTTGTCCGCCTGCCCCTCAAGATAGAGCAATTCTTCGAGCGCATTAGCTTTCTGTTTTTCCGCCATTACGCGCGCGGCCTTCGCCTTTTTATAGCGCTTAAAGTACATTTTTGCATTCTCGGACGGCGAAAGCCTCTCATCCAGCGGTACAATGACATGCGCCGGGGGTTCCGCGCAATAATCAAAAAGCGCCGCTTCTCCAGCGCCCTTTTTGATTGCGTGCAGATTAGCCGTGATCAGTTCCCCGTACAGCCTGTGCCTTTGAATAATGTCCTCGCCCGATATCGCTTCATCGTAAAGCGCCAGCTTCTTTTTCAACCGCTCTATATTGCCCGATATGACGCGCGAGAGGGCCGCGCTTTTTCTTTTTATACTTTCGCGAAGATCTCTCTTTGCATAAAACTCGTCCATCGCTTCGCTCATTGACAAAGCCTGCCGGGTCTTCGAAAATCCTTCGGGCCTGAACGGATAAACGCCGATAATATCATCGAATTCATCCAACACGAGCGTGGGCTCGAAATCGCCGTTTTGAATTCTTGAATAAAAGCTCTCAAGGTAATTCCCCTGCTTTTTCGCATCTATGCTCCGTTCCGCGGCGCAATCGATAAGCGCTTTTGCCATATTGGGCGAAAGACCGGAAAAGGCCTCCGAAAGCTTTTTTTCGGGCGTCCCGCCCGCGAATAAAACAGCGGCGAAATCCGCGGCGGAAGCTCTCCTGGGGTCGATTTTCCTCTGGGGAGGCACAGCCTTGTATTGCATGCCCGGCAATACCGTTCTGACTGAGGATACGCCGGGGCCGATATGCTTTATAGAATCCAGAATGATGCCGTTTTTATCGACGAGAACGATGTTGGAGTGCCGGCCTGTCAGTTCCGCAATAAGCGTATATACACCCAATTCGCCGAAATCATCATACGCTTCGACGGATATATGAACAACCCGGTCAAGGCCCTGCTGCTCTGTTTTCAGTATCCTGCCCCCAATCAAGCGCTTCCTTAAAAGCATGCAAAACACGGGCGGCTCGGTCGGATTCGTTCGAACCGCGCTTGTCAGATGGAGCCTGTAATTTTCCGCAGACGCGCTTATGAGCAGCCGCCTGCTTTCACCCGAAGACCTTAGGCCTATTATCAGTTCGTCGCGCTCGGGCTGGTAAATTTTTTCGACCCTTGCGCCCGCAATGCTTTTAAGCTCATGCGTTACGGCCGCAAGCGTCAAACCGTCAATAGCCATTCAACAGCATTCCTTTAACAATCAGCCGGGCATAATTTCGGAGGTGATTTTGTTCACCAGAGTGCCTATGCCCTCAATTTCCACTTCCACGATGTCCCCGATCTGCATGGGTCCGATACCCTCCGGCGTTCCTGTCGCTATCACGTCCCCGGGAAGGAGAGTCATCGTACGGCTGATATAAGCAATCAGCTTTCCCGGGCTGTGCGTCATATAAGAGGTATTGGAGCTTTGGCGCGTCTCTTTGTTGAGCCGGGTCTCGATATTGAGCCTCCCGGGCTCTATATCCGTCTCAATCCACGGGCCGAGAGGGCAGAAAGTGTCAAAACCTTTTCCCCTCGTCCACTGCGATACGCTCTTTTGAATATCCCGTGCGGTCACATCGTTAAGGCAAGTATATCCCAAAACGACTGACGCGAATTCTTTTTCCTTGACATACCTGCACTTTTTGCCTATTACTATACCCAATTCACCTTCATAATCGACGCGCTTGCTTATCGCGGGATAAATTACCGTATCTCCGCTTCCTATAACGCTGGTTCCGGGTTTAATGAAAAGCAGGGGTTCCTCAGGCTGGCCTTCGTTCATCTCGGCGGCGTGCGCGCTGTAATTCTTCCCGACCGCAACGATTTTGGATGGTTCGCAAGGCGCAAGCAGCCTGACATCGGACAAAGAATATATACTTCCTTCATATTCCGGTTTATCAAAGGGGCCACCCGCGATCCTTAATACGCTGTCACCCTCGATCACGCCGTAAAAAACCTCGTTTTTATGCTTCGCCCTGCAAATTCTCATAAAATATCCCTTCCCTGTATATTGAGTGATATTATTTTACCATATACCCTCATACAATGTATACAGACAGTAGAAACGGGGGGTAACATATGGCGGCTCCTTATGAAAACAATCGAGTACTCCTTACGGGCAGCCTCAAGGGGGATATCGAATACAGCCACAGTCTGTACGGCGAGGCGTTTTATACGATGATGCTAGCGGTCCCGCGGCTTTCCGGAACGGAAGACATATTGCCGGTAACTTTTTCCGAGCGCCTTCTTCTGGACTCGGAGGCTCCGAAGTGGACATATATAGAAGTAAACGGTCAGCTCAGATCCTATAACAAGCAGGTAGGAGATTCAAACCGGCTGGTAATCACGGTATTCGCGCGCAAGCTTGCAAGCGCGGAGGGTTGTGCGCCGGGAATCAACGAAATCACGCTGGAAGGATACATATGCAAACCGCCGGTATACCGGACCACTCCGTTCTCGCGGGAAATCGCGGATATACTTCTCGCTGTCAACCGGTCATACAACAAATCCGACTATCTGCCGATAATCGCCTGGGGCCGCAACGCCAGGTTCGCGTCAACGCTTCCCGTAGGAGAGCATATTAGGATTTGCGGCAGGATCCAAAGCAGGGAATATCAAAAAATATTGCAGGACGGAAGCTGCGTATCGCGCACGGCTTATGAGGTAAGCAGTTCATCAATAGAAAGAGCATAGAAATTCAGTTAAAAGCAAAATGAAAGCGTCGTTTTTTGCGGCTTAAGATATAAAAGAATTACAGCCCGCCGCTTATTTCCGCTGCTTGATTTGAAGGAACCGGTTTCTGCCCGGACCAGATCTCCCCCAAGACTCCCGCGGTTATGAGCGCGAAGCCGATAATGCTGATGATGTCGGGAATTTCATGAAGAAAAATCGCAACCCATACGACCCCCAATATCATTTCAAGGGGAGTGACCATAGCTGCGGTCTTCGCGGATATCGAACGAAGGGAGAGGGCATAGCAGGCATACCCGCCGCCCATTTGAAGCACACCGAGCACTATAAGGAGCAGCCATTCGTTATTCGATATGGCGGCTATCGAAGCCAAGGGATCCTTGATTATAAACCCGAGAACTATCAACGCCGCAAACAGATTGCATAGCGATGCCATACCAACGGGATTATCGCCCGCCAGGCGTTTTGAAAAATAGGTGAACGCGGCAAAAGTAAAACTTGTAACGAGAGCCGCGAAATTTCCGAGCAGAGTCGAACTGCCGCTGCCCGAGCACATGAACAGGATTATTCCGCTGAGCAGAAACAGAAGCGGCCATATACGCTTAAGCGAAACAGGGTCCCCCTTCTTTCGCTCCATCAAATACAGCCACACGGGAGCGGTAAACTGCATTCCCACGGCAACCGGCGCCGCGGTCAGCTTAAGAGCCGTAACGATGCATGTAACCTGTATCACAAACACCGCCAGCATCATAAACGTATGGATATTCCATTTAATCCTTTTAAGCCTGACGGCCGGCAAAAGCGCCAAGCCGGCAATCAGCGAGCGCATTCCCACAAGCAGAAAGGCGTTAAGGTCTAGACTTTTTATAAGCGGCGCGTTTATGCTCCAAAATATAGACGAAAGCACTGCCAAAATCAGCCCGACATGGCGCTTGTTTCCCATATCATCACGAATAACGCAAAAGCGTTATTTATCCTCTCCATGCATATGAAAATTATTATAGCCATGTATGGTCTCATATTCAATCTTTTTTGAATGCTGCTTATCGAACAGGTACACTTGTTGACGGCGGTATGCGCTTCATCCCCGCCGTCACTTTGAACATACTAATTGATAAATCCCCTCTGGTACGGCTTCGATAACCATATTAAAAGCCGAATAACGGGCGCAGCAAAAAAACGAGTAAAAAGCCGGCCCCTCCCGGGACCGGCAAACTTGTTCCGTGCTGACGGCAGCCTTTTTAGTGCATAAAAGATCCCGAAAACGGATTCCGGGGTCAACTTTATTACCTTTCCTCTCTGAAATAGTTTGTGCCGCAGCTCTTTGGCTGGGAGCGCTGGCGGGATTGCCTTACGCTGGTCAGAATCAACACTATGACCGTTCCGACAAACGGAAGCATATCGTAAATCTGCATCGGAATCCCAAGCTGAACATATAAACGCATTATGGAAAGCCCGCCGAAAAGCAGCGATCCGATCAAAGCCCTGTAAGGATCCCATGCGGCGAAAATAACGAGAGCCACCGCGATCCAGCCGAGACCGCTTATTGAGTTATGGACCCAGACTCCTGAGCAGGTTACCATTACGACATACATGCCGCCAAGCCCGCATATACCTCCGCCGATAGTCGTAGCAATATACTTATACCGCGTGACATTGATTCCCGCGGCGTCCGCCGTCGCTGGGTTTTCACCGACAGCCCTGAGGTTGAGCCCGTAACGGGTGCGGTAAAAAAACCACGCAAGCAGCAGGGCCGTAAAAACGCTCAAGTAAACCATGAAATTATAAGAGAACAAAAGCTTGCCGATATAAGGTATTTTGGAAAGCACAGGTATATCGACCGCGCCGAAAGCCGCTTTGACGGTATTGTCGACGGCTGCAAACCCTCCGGGCGAGGAAATAGCCATATGCTCGCCGAAGAAGTTCCCGAATCCTGTGCCGAATATCGTAAGAGTGAGGCCCGTTACGTTTTGATTGGCACGCAGCGTTACGGTGAGAAAGGAATATATCAAAGCTCCGAGAGCTCCGGCTGCAAACGCGCCCAAAATAGCGAATATGACTGCTATCAGGCCCGACGTTTGCTGCGCGGCGGAAATGTTGTACAGATAGGCAGCGGCGAAGCCGCTTACGCCGCCCATAAACATCATGCCTTCAACGCCGAGATTGAGGTTGCCCGATTTTTCTGTCAGTATCTCTCCGAGCGTACCGAACAGGAGCGGAGTTCCCGCAAGTACGGCCGCATTGATCATATCGATTATTTTACCCATGGACCCGCCCCTTTCTGCCCCGGAAAATGAGCTTGTAGTTGATGAAAAACTCGCATCCGAGCATGAAGAACAATATGATGCCCGTCAAAACCTCCGCGGCGGAGGCCGGTATCTTGAATGTGGTCTGTATCTTATTCGAGCCCTTTTCAAGTACTGCAATCGCAAAAGAGACAAACATCATTATGACAGGGTTCAGCTTGCTCAGCCAGGCCACGGTGATCGCGGTAAAGCCGGTGCCTCCGGCGGTAGTTTCGGTCAGGGTATAATCCGCTCCCGAGACCTGAATAAACCCTACAAGACCCGCCATTGCGCCCGATATGAACATCGTGCGCATGATAATTTTCGCTACGCTCATGCCCGCATATTTTGCGGTTCTTGTGGATTCGCCTACTACCGATATCTCGTATCCGTGCTTGGAACGGGACAAATAGATATATACGAGAAAAACCAAGACGAGTGCGACTATCCAGCCTATGTGAACATCAAAAACCTTCGGCAATTTCGCGGCATTCGAGAACATGGCGATTTTGGGAAAGCCCCTGAGATTCGGATCTTTCCACGGATCGTTCTCAAGATAACCCAAAAATCTCAACGCAATGTAATTGAGCATCAATGTAAAAAGCGTTTCGTTCGTCCCCCATTTCGCATGGAATACGGCGGGCAAAGCCATAACGGCGATAAGAGCGGGTCTCGGCAAATTTTCCGCTTGGAACAGGGCGAAATAACTGGCCGCCATGGCGCCTACCAGTATCTGTCCCTCAGCGCCGATATTCCAAAAACGCATTTTAAATGCCAATGAAATAGCCAGAGAAGTTATCAAAAGCGGTATCGCCAAGCGGATCGTTTCAATTCTGCCGGTTGCGCCTCCGAGCGAACCTTTTATCATATCCGAATATACAGCAACCGGATTAAAACCCAAAGCGGTTATGAGCAAGGCTCCCGTTATGAGCGCGCCCAAAACTGCGAGAACGCGAACCAGCGTTATCTTTCCCCGTCCTATGGAATCCCGTTTTACCATGCGTACTAACGGTTCTCTGCGGGAGGTTAAATGCGATGCCATTATGCGCCCACCTCCTTTTCCTCATCGATATGAACCATCATCATGCCGATCTCTTCTTTGCTTGTTGACCTTGCGTCAACTATCCCGCTGACCCTGCCGCCGCAGAGCACGAGTATTCTGTCGCAGAGTTCAAGAAGCACATCGAGGTCTTCGCCGATATACAAAACGGCGACTCCTTTTTGTTTTTGTTCATTCAAAAGGTCATAGACGGTATAGGACGAGTTAATATCAAGACCCCTGACAGGATAAGCCGCGATCAGCACGGAGGGATTGGACGCAATTTCCCTGCCCAATAAAACCTTTTGTACATTTCCTCCGGATAAACGCCTTACCGGAGTGGAAGTCCCGGGAGTTACGATTTCCAGCCTGCGTATAAGCCGTTCAGCCATCTCCTTGGGCGGCTTGCGGTCAACAAAAAACCCGGGGGGGTCCTTGTAGCTTTTGAGCATCATATTGTCAACCATATCCATTGAAGCGACAAGCCCCATACCGAGGCGATCCTCCGGCACAAAAGCTAATGACACGCCTCTATTTGCGATTTCGCTCGGGCTTAATCCCGAGATCTTCTCTTCCCTGTCCCTGAGGACAAGCGAAATTTTACCTTCCTCGATCGGATGAAGCCCGGATATTACCTCGCACAATTCCTTTTGCCCGCTGCCTGCTATCCCCGCGACTCCGAGTATCTCGCCTGCCATCAGGGTAAAAGAAACGTTGTTCAAAGCCTTTACACCGTCCGCATTCCGGCAGGTCACAGACCTCAACCTCAAACGCTGCTCTGTGTCCGCGCAGGGTGCGCGGTCAATTGCAAGGCTGACAAAACGGCCTACCATCATTTCCGTCAATTCCTGAGCATTCGTCGTTGAAGTTTCAACGGTATCGATAAGCCTGCCTTTTCTAAGGATAGATACCCTGTCGGATATGGAAAGAACTTCATTGAGCTTATGCGTGATTATGATTATCGCTTTGCCGTCCTTTTTCATATTTCGAAGGATATTGAACAGCTTATCCGTTTCCTGAGGAGTAAGGACGGCAGTCGGCTCATCCAATATCAATATGGAAGCTCCCCGGTAAAGGACCTTCAATATTTCGACTGTCTGTTTTTCGCTCACGGACATGTCGTAAATCATCTTTTCGGGTTCGACTTCAAGGCCGTAACGCTTTGAAATAGCGCGGATTTCCGCATTCAGCGCCGACCTGTCGATACGTAAACTTCCCGGAAGGCCAAGAACTATGTTCTCCGCGGCGGTAAGGACGTCAACGAGTTTAAAGTGCTGATGGATCATACCGATTCCAAGGTCAAACGCATCCTTCGGCGAACGGATGGTAACCTCTTTGCCGTTCACTTCGATGCTTCCGCTGTCCGGAAAGTAGATTCCCGAAAGCATATTCACAAGCGTGGTTTTTCCGGAACCGTTTTCGCCCAGCAGCGCCAATATCTCTCCGTTGCGTACGCTCAGGCATACACAGTCGTTTGCCAGAACGGACCCGAATGATTTACATGCATTTTTAATGCGTATGGCATCGACAGGTTTTGATTTCAATCGGCTTCCTCGCTTTCATTTGGAATAATTGAGACGTGTTTTTGTTCATTAAAATAAACCAATACACCTCGCAATTAAAATAAGGCTGGGCCGTCATCCGGCCCGGCCTTTAACTTTTTTTACTATTCGACTACGGTAATTCCCTCAAGGATGTATTCCCAGGAAGGAGCGCTTTGCGGCTCGACGAATACTTCGCCTTCCTTGACGACTACCTCACCGTTAACATCGACGAGGGGTCCCGCGAATACTTTGATTTCGCCGGATATGATCTTTTGTCTCGCGGCCTCTATGGCTTCGGCGGTGCCCTCCGCTACGATCGCTTCGTTGAGCGGTGAGATATCGACTACGCCTTCCTTCAAACCGCCGGAGAAATCGACCGGTATCTTTTCGCCTTTAACGACGGATTCCACCGCCATTGTAAGGTAAATGCTCCAATCCCATATCGCTGAAGTCAGCGTCGCGTTGGGGGCAGCGTCTCTCATATCCGAGTTGTAGCCGACGCCCCATACACCGTATTGTTCCGCGGTTGTCTGAGTTGCGGTCGAGTCCGCATGCTGGCATATAACGTCCGCGCCGCGGTCGATAAGAGCTTTTGCGACCTGGCCTTCTTTGGTAGGATCATTCCAGGAGTTGGTGTACATAACATCCATCGTTACGTCGGGATTGACGCTCTTTGCGCCGAGATAGAAGCCGGTGAAGCCGCTGATGCATTCAGCAAAGGGCATAGCGGTCACATAGCCGAGCTTATTGGTCTTTGTTTTCAAACCCGCGGCGATACCGGAAAGATAACGCGCCTCATAAATGCTTCCGAAATAGTTGTGATAGTTGTCAAGTCCGGAGCCTGCCGCATAGTAACCGGTTGCATGGCAGAACTCGACGTCGGGGTTCTCTTTTGCCGCCGCCAGCATATAATCGCCATGGCCGAAGCTTGTTGCGAATATGATGCTGCAGCCTTCCTCGATAAGCTCTTTGATTGCGGTTTCGCAGGCAGCGTCTTCCGGCACGTTGAACTTATTGATTATCTGGTCATCCCTGAGGCCAAGCGTTGCCTTCATTTTCTGCGTGCCTTTGTCGTGGTTATAGGTATAGCCGCCGTCGCTCGGATCGGATATGTGGATGAAACCGATCTTGATGTTTTCCATGGTCAGCTTTTCAGCGGCTTTAGGACCTGCCGTACATGCGGCGGCGCTCAATGCCATAACCATGCATAAAAGAATTGCGAGCAGTCTTTTCATAAGTTTTCCTCCTATAATTTATATGTTGCTTTATATTTAAGGCCGCTCAGGCCATGCAACCGCAATCAAAGAAGGATGCCGCTTTTTTCCAAAGCATCGAGATTCGGTTCGCATAAACTCGGTTTACCGGCCGCCCGAAGCGCGTTTTTAACGTCCTTCAAGCCGCTTCCGGTAGAAATAGCGGTAACCGTTTCCCCGGGTTTTATGATTCCCTGTTCAACTGCCTGCCGGACGCCCGCCGCAGCCGCGGCTCCGGCCGGTTCGCTGAATACCCCTTCCATCCTTCCAAGCACGCGCATAGTATCTAAAATAAGATCATCGCTGACCGCAAGCCATTTGCCGCCCGATTCCGAAACCGCTCTCATGGCCTTCACTGGGTTTCTTGGAATCCCGACCGCAATGGAATCCGCAAGCGTATCTTCCTCGGCAGGTTTCAGCGCCGCCAAATCCCCTGCGGCATCAACAAACGGGGAACAGCCCGTAGACTGCACGCCGAGAATTTTAGGGATCCTGTCAATCATGCGAAGTTTATAAAGATCGTAAAATCCTTTATAGACCCCGCCGATAGTGCATCCGTCGCCGACGGATACCGCTACCCAGTCTGACGGCTCGAAATCGAGCTGCTCGGCGATCTCAAGTGCTACGGTCTTTTTGCCTTCAACCATGACAGGATTTATGCCCGCATTGCGATTATACCAGCCGTACTTGTCTATTGCAGCCTTGCTGAGATTGAATGTGTCGCGATAATCGCCGATAACGCTGACTACCTTCGCGCCGAATATCAAAAGCTGAGCGACCTTTCCTTCAGGGGCTCGCTGCGGTACGAAAATAACGGACTTTAAACCCAGCCTTGCCGCGTTGCCTGCAAGCGAGGAGGCGGCGTTTCCGGTCGATGAGCACGCAACCGTCCGGTAACCGAGCTCAAACGCCTTTGCAACGGCTACGCCGCTTGCCCTGTCTTTTAACGAGCCGGTCGGATTTATACCGTCGTCCTTGATGTACAGTTCTTTAATTCCGAGCTCTTTTTCCAGAGAATTGCTCCTGTACAGGGGAGTCCAGCCTACTCTCAGGTATTTTTCAAAGCCTTCCCCCTTTACCGGCAAAAGAGCTTTATAACGCCATATGTCAAACCTCCGGTCGCGAGCGAGAGTGCTTCTGTTGAAAACAGCGCCTGTCTTGTGATAATCGAATATTATATCGAGTATTCCTTTTTCTCCGCAGCCGGGACAAGTCGTAAGTTCTTTATATTCAAATTCGGAACCGCATAATGTACAGCGATAACCTATTATATTTTCCAAAATAATACTCCTATTATAATTCGGCTCATAAATGTATTATAACTCATTTTACATCATATCTTTCGCTTTGTACAGTATTCGCCTCATATCTTTTTACAAATGACGGAAACTTGCGCTTATGCGTATATTGTCATATTTTATTGTAAACAAGCGGTTTTCATGTTAAAATAGCGTGTAATACATGCGGGGGGATTTAAACTTTATGGCTTCGAAAAAGAAAGGTTTTTTGGACCGATATGACGGATGGCGCGTAAGGGACGTGGACGCGGTATTTGCCGTAGTGCCCTTTGTGCTCAGAACGCGGATAGATTCGCAATGCATGTTCGAGGAGAATATACCGATCGAAAAAATAGAATCGTTTATACGCGAACATAAAGAAGATATGCCCGATCTTACGTTCATGCACGTGATAATGGCGGCGCTGGTCCGGCTCGTTTCGCAAAAGCCTTATCTTAACCGCTTTGTCATATGGAACAAGCTGTATGCTCACAATAACTTCGTAATATCGCTGGCAATAAAAAGACAAAACGGAGTCGAATCCATCGTTAAGCCCGAATTCGAACTTGACGATACGATTTACGACGTCACATCCAAGCTTGCGAAACTGCTGAACGAAAATCTGGATGTGGAAACGACGAACGAAGTGGACAGCACCGCCGATATTCTCGGAAAGCTTCCGTCTTTCGTATTAAGGCCGCTCGTGTGGCTTCTGTTTCAAATGGATAAAGTAGGGCTGCTGCCGAAATTTTTAAACGCCATTAGCCCCTGGCATTGCAGCATGTTTTTGACAAATGTCGGCTCTCTCGGGATCGGGCCCATTTATCATCATCTCTACGAATTCGGCACTTGCAGCTGCTTTATTGCGATGGGCAATAAGATGCGCGTCCAAACCCTCAATCAGGACGGTACGAGCTCCGTAAGGCGTTACCTCGGCTTGAAATTCGTAGCCGACGAACGTATATGCGACGGAATGTATTTTGCGTCCGCGATGAAGGTATTCAAGCGGATACTGACAAATCCGGAGTGTCTGCTCCAAAAGCCCGAAGAAGTCATTATGGACGACGGCGTCAGGCATTTTACCAAAAATAAATAACCGGTATTTTATCCAGTTAATTAACAAACCTGAAGCTGTTGCAATACATCAAAAGCCGATTGCATCAGAACGATCGGCTCTTTTTTCTGGCTCTATGTCAATAGTTGGGGTAGAGCAATAGACTAAGAGTAACAGGGGGCTGAACGCGGAAGCGGTCAGCTCC
>MWCU01000089.1 GCA_002070205.1 Firmicutes bacterium ADurb.Bin182
GCAAACGTTGCTTCCCCGCTGCGTTACCATCTGCGCTTTCTGGACGGCGCTCACTCCGTCCTTCGGGTAAAACACGAGCACCCGTACGCCCTTTACGTCTTTGAACGCTTCAAGCGCCGCCTTCCCCGTATCCCCGCTCGTTGCGGTGAGTATCAAAAGCTCGCCTTCAAGGCCGTTTTTTGCCCGCGCCGCCGCCATAAGGTGAGGCAGAACGTAGAGCGCAACATCCTTGAACGCAGCGGTCGGGCCCCTGAACAGCTCCAAAAAATAACATTCCCCGGCTTTCTTTAAAGGGGTGATATCCCCGGTTTCAAAGCGGTCCGTATAGGCATTTTTCGTGCATTCAGCTATCTTTTCAAAAGTCAAATCGTCAATAAAGCTGAAAAGCACCGTGTTCGCGATTTCAATTGCGGATGAACGAACGATTTTCTCAAGGTCAAGGCGCTTGAATTCGGAAGGAACATACAATCCGCCGTCCGGAGCTATTCCGTAAAGAAGAGCCTTTGATGCAGGCACGGCAACCGCGCCTCTTGTACTTTTATAATTTTGCATATCAGGACTCCGTTTGATTTTTGATACTCCCATGATATAATGCAATCGATTCAAATGCAATCGAAAGGTACGATGAGCTTGAAACTGTGAATATAAAAGGAGCTAAACGATGAGAAATTTAGCTGTGATATTCCCCGGCAAAAATTACAATGCCGACAAGCCGCTTTTGTATTACGCAAGGAATATGCTCGAAGAGAACGGGTTCGAGACAGTCAATATTGATTACGGTGAATTGCCGGACGAAAAAATGGCTGCTTTTCATACCGCTATGGAAAGGATACGGGAACAGCTCAATGGCATCAGCTTGGAGGATCACGGCAATATAGTATTCGTATCAAAAAGTATGGGCACGGTGCTTGCGGGAGCAGCGGCTAAAGAGCTTAAGCTGCCCGTTAAGCACATATATTTCACGCCCGTCGACTCCTCCCTCCCCTTTATGACAGGTGAAGGGATCGCTTTCTCAGGGACGCGTGACCCGCATATCGACATCGAGTCGCTTAAAGCCGAATGCAAAAGGAAAAACATTTCTTTGTATGTTTTTGAGGGCGCCGATCATTCGTTGGAAGTCGGCCGTGCTCAAGACGACATCGAGATACAGGCTAAGATCGCTGCTGAGTGCGAAAGTTTCGTATCAAGGTTATCGGCGGTTTGAAGCGGGCAAGCAAACACCCGCTTAAATAAAAAAAGCGGAAGCATCCCAGGTTTTGCCCGGGATGCTCCGCCGTTTTTTTATTGATTCGATCAATCCACATTCCAGCTGAGAAGGAATTACCATCCTCAGTTGACCCTTAAAGATCAAGATTTTTGTTTATTAAAAACCCGGAAAAGAAGCTGCAGCCAATAAACCATACAAAATAGGTCACGGCGCT
Source organism: Firmicutes bacterium ADurb.Bin182 (assembly GCA_002070205.1). Taxonomy (GTDB): domain Bacteria; phylum Bacillota; class Clostridia; order Christensenellales; family CAG-138; genus MWCU01. The sequence goes on from MWCU01000089.1 coordinate 1,422, forward strand.
GATCGCAAAGTATTTCCCGAGCATATCCAAAATGGTATTCGGGTTTTGAACGGAACGCATGATATCCCCGTAAAATCCGAACATAAGCAGCACGCCGCTGTTCAAAAGATCGACTCCGAGCGCCAGAGCAAAGTACATCAGCAGCGCGACCAGCCAATGATAGGAATTCCTCGGTATAATGACCCTTGTCACGCAAAGAGCCAAAACCGCTACCGAAAGCTGCGCCGACAATTGAAGACCGACCATTCCGGTGAAACTGAAAAGCAGCTGCATGGCGGAAGACCCGCCGGCGCCCAAACCTCTGCGCATTTCCTCAACAAAATCGGTCAAAAGAACGGAGTTGAATCCGTTTGCGACACTGAAGCTTAAATACAAACATCCAAGCAGCAACAGAGCGACGGCTGCAAGCTCCGCAACGCCGAACAGCACCTTTGACCACACGATGCTGTATCCGCTTTGCGGCGTCATGAACAGCATGAATCCGTGCTTATGTTTAAAATCCGAGTAAAAATGGGCGACCGTATCCAGCAGCGGGAGAAGAAACGCGCCGACGCATAAAACGACCGTCAAAACACCGGACAAAACGTTCCAGTTTCCGCCCTTAAAAATACCGTAAACTATAACAGATTCCGCCAAAACCATTGAGAGAGCGGCTCCGATCAAAAGATTTTTCCTGCGCAGCAGTTCATATTTCATCAAGTTAAGCATTACTTAAACACCTCCCTGTAAAGATCGACGATGGATTTTCCATGCAGCTGACGCACTTCTTCGACATTCCCGGTCAGCACGATGTGCCCGTCTTTAATAAAAATCACATCGTCCAGAATATTTTCCACAACATCCACCAAATGGCTTGATATCAAAACGGTATTATTCTCGTTCGCCTTCTCGATGATGGATGAGAGTATCACATCGCGCGCGACAAGATCGATCCCGTTGAGCGGTTCATCCAGCATGATGAGCTCAGCGTCGCGCGATACCGCAGCCGCCAGCTTTAGCTTTGCCGCCATACCGGACGAAAGCTGGCTGAGCTTCATGTCAAGCTTAAGTCCCATCGACTGTACCAGTTTACCGTAGGTCTCAAAACTGAAACCTTTATAGAAATCCTCATGGAACTGTCCTGCCCGTCGTACCGTCATGTAATCATAAAAGTAGGGCTCAGTCGGCATATAAACGACGTGCTCGCGAATATCCGGAGTGACATTTCGGCCCAAAACCTTAACGCTTCCGGACGTCGGATGCACAAGTCCCGCTGCCATCTTCATTAATGTCGATTTTCCGCTGCCGTTAGGCCCGAGGAGTCCGTAGATCCTCCCCGATTGAAGCTCAAGACTCGCATTGTTGACCGCCGGTATGCCCGCGTATTTTTTGGTAAGATCGGCGGTGGACAAAATCACGCTCATTTCAATTCCTCCTCTATCGCCTGTTTCATTTCCTTTGCGGAAAAACCGAGCGCACTCATTTCCTTGACGAAATTTTTAACCAGTTCCTCTGCTGTTTCGCGCTTGATCCTCTCAACGATTGAGAGGTCGTTCGTCACGAACGTACCTGTTCCGCGTTCCGTAAAACATAGACCCATTGCTTCCATCTCCTTATAAATCCTTGCCGCGGTATTCGCGTTTATCTCATACTCTACTGCCAGCGACCTTGCCGAAGGCAGCTTATCTCCCGGATTTATCTCCCGGCTGACTATTCGCTTTTTGAGATGTGCGATCACTTGCAAGTAAATCGGTATCCTGCTGTCATAATGCATTTGATCACCTCGCATCTTTCTATTTACTTAGTGCACTATTGACATAGTACACTAATCCGATAATGCTGTCAACAGGAATTTTAAAAAAATTTAAAAAAATTTTTTGAGGGCTAAACGATACAAATATGGACTCGTATTGGGCGGGCGATCCGTGAAGCGCCCCTACAGATAGGCATAGCATATCAACACAACATATTGTAGGGGACGGTCTGGAGCGTCTTGTTTTCTCCCTATAAACAATATTCAAAGAAAAGGGACGCTCAAAGTGCCGTTCCGAATTTGTATTTCCGGACACCCCCACTATCAGAGGCTCTGAAAAAAAAGTCGGGATCAATGATCACCGACCCGTTAAAATTTACCCGCCCTTTTTCGTTTTCTAATCGCCACTCGTATCTCCCTTGTTTTTATCGTCTTTTTCGTCCTCTTTGCCGTGCAGCATCTTGAGCACGTCCTTCAGCCGCTCGGGGACCGGCAGCCCGATCCTTGAGGCGTTTTCCAAAATCGATATTCCTTCATTGCTCAAGTAAAAGAATATGACCGCGGTCCTCAGCGCGCTGTTCACACCTATGATTTTATCGTCTATCACATGCGCCACGCCGACAAGCACAAAAATCATTACCTTTTTTATTATCCCCCGCGCGCCGATTTCGCTGCACAGTTTTTTATCGATAACGGCGCAAAGCACGCCCGTTATGTAATCGATGACGGCAAATGCGATAAGCGCATATAAAAATCCGTCCATTCCGCCGAGGAACCATCCCAAAACCGCGCCGGCGGATGCGGCGGCCGCCTGAAACCACGGCCATAAAGCTTTCATAGCATTACCCCCTAAATTAGGTAAACACTGATTAAGTCGGGCACACCGTCATGTCAACTGTGTTTGCGTTCGATAGCAGAAAAATCATGGTATTTTTGCATACGCACCACGCAGTTTTGATGTTTGCTTCGCATCATGCCGACTTAACGGCTCTTTTCCCGCCCTGCTTCGTTACCTTAGCGGTTCGTTTTCCTAATAACGGAAAACCTCGGGGCAGCTGACAAGCATCTGCCCGTTAAAGCCTTAAAACCATCCACCGGATGATTTTATACCTCCGGTACCGGCTTTAACCTCGCCGGACAAAAAAATCCCTCGCTTTGCCGGTAACCCTCCTTTTGATAAGTGTTTACTAAGGTTACATTCTATATATATGTTTACGAAAAGCATTTTGTTAAAAATAAGAAAGGCCGGAAAACCGGCCTTAAAGTATCGAAGAAATGCAGTCAAATTCCGAATTGCTCGATAATGCCCCTTGACGTAAGATCCGCCATCTCCAAAGCCTGCGCCTCAACCGTATCGTAAATGGCGATATCCCTTGCGTATTGTTTATTGAGCCTATAAACTGCCTCCTGTTCCGTGGTCCTTAAATGGCCGTAGAGGAGACGCCTCCATTCCTGCTCCGGCCAATATGGATTTATACCGGCAAGGAATGCGGCTATCGTATCCGCGTTATCATACCATTTGCGTCTGGCCGCTTCGACTGCCGCCGTATTTCCTGCTTTTGCGCTGTTGACAAGATCAGCTGCGATCAAAAGATGGTTGCGAAGGGCCTCCTCAAATTTTGAGGCTGTCGTATTTCCGTAATATCTCCTGAGAACCGCCGCGAAATCCGACGGATTGCGAAGCAGCCGTTCGGTAACCAATTGTAAATCGTTTAAAGATTCGGCTGCGCTGATGATAAAGGAACGCGTCCACATAACATGCTGCTCCCATAAAACGCGCATTTTGTCGTGGACCGCCAATTGTGCGGGAGTCATAAAGATCCACCCCTTTGCAATATTCACTTATCTTATAGTACGTGGTTATCGGGTTTGTGTGATTTTTAGTTTGAGGTCGGGTTCAAGACAAGTTTATTGAGATTACCGAAAAGCTCACGTTTTGTCATTCTGAGAGAAGCGAAGAATCTAAAGATGTCCTGATTTCTAAGATTCTTCAGTCGCTTTGCTCCATCACAATGACAGTGCAGACACTTATTCAGCAGTTTCGTTATTTAAGCTTTTCCTCGCAAAAAACGCACCTTAACGCTTCCCTTATCTCAGAATAACTTGTGCATCTGCAAATATTGGACTGGAGCCATTCTTCAACCGTCAACTCGTCCGCGTCTTTATGATTTAAATAAAGGGCATGCGCGGCCATCAAAAAACCTGAAGTGCAATACCCGCACTGAAACGCGGAATGTTCAACGAACGCGTTTTGAAGAGCCGTGTTTTTCAACCCCTCTACGGTCAGAACGGAATGCCCTACTGCTTCCACCGCAAGAACCAAACAGGACTTGACGGGCAGCCCGTCCATTATCACTGTACATGCGCCGCAGTCACCGTTTTTGCAGCCCGGTTTGGCGCCCGTCAGCCCCAGTTCATTCCTTAAAACATCAAGGAGAATGTCTGAAGGCCAAACCGAAACGCTTCTAGCTTCTCCGTTTACAGTGAGCTCGATTGTGTTTTTGCCTATATATTCCCGCATAAAGCCTCCAGAGCGTTTTGAACGGTATTTTTCAGCACGAAAATCCGGTAATCCCGCGACCCGTCGATGTTATCGAGGACTGCCCCCGGGAGAAGCGATGCGGCGTTTTCCGCCTTTTCGGAAGCGCTGACGCCGGATTCATTCAATGCCTTCTCCATTAATTGACTTCGGAAGGGAAAACCGCAAACGCCCGAGAATGCCATCCTTACATGCCCGTTATGCATCAGCGCTGCGACGGTCACAAGAGGGTAGTCGATTTTTTCACCTTTTGTTTTTTTGACATGCACATACTTCGAGCGCGAGAACTCTTCGCCAATTAAAAAAGAGGTTATGAGCTCGCCTTCACAAAGCTTTATCCGCTCGCGGAACGCTTCGCTGAACGGGCAGCTTCTCGTTCCCGAAGGCCCGGATATTTTCACGCTCGCGTCCGCAAGAAGCAGCGGAAGGACGGTCTCCCTGTATATAATGGTGCCGCAAACGTTGCCGCCCAACGTTATTCTGCATTGGTTGGTGTGATCGGCAATCCTTCCTGCGCTCGTTCCGAGCAGCGGAAAACACCCGGATTCCTTGATCGCCGAGAGTGTTACCGCGGAACCTATTAAAAGTTTTCTTCCCGTAACCTTTAAAACCGTACATTCCGGTATTGATTTTATATCGATAACAACTCCCGTTCGTATGCTCCCGACCCTCGCCATGCTGATGAGCTCTGAGCCTCCGCCGTAATAAACCGGCGATTTGTTTTTCTGAGCCAGCGCGGAATAGGCTTCGACCGCTTCCTTTACCGTTTCGGGCTTATAATAATCAAAATGAAACGGGATCATAACGCCCTCCCTTTCGCACAGAGCGCCATATGACTTCGGGAGTCAAAGGCAGCTCGTTAATCTCGGCGCCCGCAGCAAGGGACAGCGCGTTCGCGAGCGCCGACGGCATGCCGATTATGCCGTGCTCGGAAAACGCCCTGGTTCCGAACGGCGAGTCAAGCTGCGGCGTTTCAACAAAATCAACGAGATACCGGGGCTCCTCACCGATGTGCAATACCTTATAGTTTCTAAGGCTCGTCATCTGCATGATGCAATTCTCGTCATAAATATAGTCTTCCCTGCTTGCAAGGCTCAGCCCCATGCTCATTCCACCCCTGATCATACACTCCGCCGCGTTTGTGTCTATCACTTTCCCGACGTCCATAACAGTCGCAGCTTTTAAAATTTTGTAGGAACAGTCGCTTCCGTCAAATTCGACCTCCACTGCCTGAGCGCCGACGGTCCAGCCCGGTCCCGTTTTTCCCTCGCCCGTCAGCCTGTTCATCGGCGTGAGGCGGGGCATTACGAAACTGCCCCTTCCGAGTATCTGAGCGCCCGCGGCATTTCCATTCGGATATTTTATTCCGTATACGAGGTCTTTAAAAGCGACTTTAAGCCCCGGCTCATGCTTTACATACACGAACTCGTTTTCAATATCCAATTCCTCCGAAGGGCATCTCAACAGCAGCGAAGCGTTGCTCTTTAACTGTGCGATCGCGTCGTCGGCCGCCCTTATGACGGCGTTCCCCGCCATATACGAGGTCATGCTGGCAACTGTTTTCCAATAATAAGGGCAGCGCTGCGTATCGACCTCGGTTTTAACGAATATCCTCGCGTAGTCCATTTTCATTTTTTCCGCCAGCATGTGTGCTAAAATCGATTGCCCGCCGGAACCAATTTCAACTACGCCGACAGTAAGGTTCAAGCTTCCGTCCGAATTGAATGTTATAAGCGCCCCCGCCGAAGCGTCGGTCGGTGAAGTCGACGATTTCCATAAGCAGCTTATTCCTTTTGCCCTGACCTTCCCGCCGCCGATATCAACAAGCGCGCCTTCATCCCAGTTAATCAGAGCTTTGATTTTTTCGAGGCAAAGATGCGGATTCCCCGCGTTGCTGTGCGAGATTTCGACTTGAGTGGGAGAGCGGTCCCCCGGTTTTATCGCGTTGCGAAGCCTTATCTCAGGCTGACTGAGATTGCACTTGCTTGCAAGCATATCTATCGACCTTTCCAGACAGAACGTAAAGGACTCGTGCGAGAATCCTCTGAAAGAATTCGAATACCCGTGGTTTGTATAAACACAAACGGATTCGCAAAAAAGGTTTTCGATATTGTACGGGCCCGAGCAATTCGCCGCGATGGCCTTCGACATATACGGGCCGATATCGGCATAAGCGCCGGTATCCAAAAAAAACTGCATTTGCGCAGCTTTGATGACGCCGCTTTGATCGCAGCCGAGCTTGATTTTCGCATCAAGTCCCAATCGGCCAGGCGTCGTCGCGAAATCCTGCTCGCGTGAAAAGCTTAAAACTACCTTCCTTCCGCCGGCGGCTTTTGACGCCATGAATGCCAGTATCTCCGCCTGCACCGCCGCCTTTCCGCCGAACGACCCGCCGACAAGGGGCACGGTGACCTTAATTTTCCCTTCATCTATCGAGAACATGCCGCTGAGAAGCTTCCGAACAAAAAACGGGGATTGCGAGGCCGTTGTTATATTCACCGACCCGTCGGAGAGGATCTCGGCCGACGAAGTCCTTGTTTCCATTGCCGCATGGCTTGATTTCGGAAGGGAAAAATCGCGCTCGACGATAAAGCGGCACTCGCCGAAGCCCTTTGAGACATTGCCTTTGCTGATGACGTAACGGCTTACTATATTCGTGTTCGCCTCGGGGTACACATCTTTTACCAACGCCTTATATGAGCAAAGCGAACTGTGGATAAGGGGAGCGCCGGGCGCAAGCGCAGCTTTGACGGAATTGAGGACCGGAAGCGGCTCGTACTCGACCTTTACGCATCCTGCGGCAATCGCCGCATCCTTTTCGCTCAAAGCGACGACAAGCGCGACGGGTTCGCCGAAATACCTTACCTTATCTATAGCAATGGGCGGACGATCCTCAAGCACCGCTCCCGAAAGAATCGGAAAGTCTTTGCCCGTGATCACGGCCAAAACATTCGGCGACGAAAGCGCTTCGCTTATATCGACAGACTTTATCGCGCCGTGCGCGACGCTCGAGGTGACAAGCTTTGCATGAAGCGCTCCCGGCTCAATGATATCACCCGCGTACTTTGCTTTGCCAGTCACCTTGTCGCAGGCTTCTTTTCTTTCAAAACTCTTTCCTATCGTATTCTCCACCTGAAAACTCCGCACCGAATTATGCTGCGCTTATTATCTGCCGGGTGAAGATAATTAATGAATCGAAAACCTGAGCGAAATTTTAAGCTTATTGACAACGGGCGTCGACATTATTATATAATTGGGAAAAGGCGGAACTATTAATAATGACATAAAAAATACGAAAGGACCGGTTTATGGGCAAGAAACTGACAAAAAAAGTTACATGGGTGGGAAAAGTCGACTGGACGCTGAACACTTTTCACGGCGAAGAACTTTCGACCCACAAGGGAACTTCTTACAACTCTTATTTGATTAAAGACCAAAAAAACGTTTTAATCGATACCGTTTGGCGGCCGTACGACAAGGAATTCGTGCGAAACCTGAAAAAAGAGATCGACCTTGACAAGATAGATTTTATAGTGGTGAACCACGGAGAAACCGATCACAGCGGCGCTCTTCCCGAGCTTATGCGCGAAATACCCGGCACGCCGATATATTGCACTGCTAACGGAATAAAATCGCTTAAAGGCCATTACCACGCGGACTGGAACTTCGTTCAGGTCAAAACCGGGCAGGAACTCAAAATCGGAGAGAGCAATCTTATATTCGTGGAAGCGCCGATGCTCCATTGGCCGGACACTATGTTTACCTATATGACGGGCGAAAACATACTTTTCAGCAATGACGCATTCGGTCAGCACTACGCCACGGAGCTGCTCTATAACGACTGTGTGGACGAAGCGGAGCTTTTTTACGAGGCAATGAAATACTACGCGAATATACTCACGCCCTTCAGCTCCCAAGTTATAAAAAAGATCAAAGAGGTCCAAAGCTTCAACCTGCCGCTCGATATGATATGCACAAGCCACGGCGTTATCTGGAGGGACAGGCCCGAACAGATAATCGAGAGGTACCTTAGCTGGGCGGACCGTTATTCTGAAAACCAGATCACTGTCATTTTTGACACTATGTGGGATTCAACACGCAGAATGGCCGAGCTTATAGCGGAAGGCATCCGGAATATCGATAAAAACGTGACTATAAAGCTGTTTCACTGCGCAAAGGACGACAAAAACGACATCGTTACGGAGGTTTTCAAATCCAAAGCCATACTTGTCGGATCTCCCGCCGTCAACAACGGATTTTTATACTCGATCGGCGGAATGCTCGAAATGCTGCGCGGCATGAAATTCAAGGGCAAGAAAGCAGCCGCGTTCGGGAGCTACGGCTGGAGCGGTGAAGCCGTCAAGCAAATCGGCGAGCATCTTTCCGCATCGGGGTTTGAGCTTATAAACGACGGGCTCAGGCTGACGTGGGTGCCCGATGAAAAAGCGGCGGAAGAATGCGTCCTTTTCGGGGAGAATTTCGCGAAAACGCTGTAATTGACAGTCGGACTGTTGGTCAATTAGTTGGTTGGCCGGTCGGACGGTTGGTTTGAGCGGCTGGTTAACTGAACGGCTCCGGATTGATACGCACCGGACAGTAATAAGGATCTCAAGCGTTAAATAACGGCATGAGATCCTTCGCTTTGCTCGGGATGACCTCAAAACATGTTTTGTCGTTCCGGGCCGGGCTTTGTCATTCTGAGTTCAGCGAAGAATCCGAAGGATACTCTTATTTCAAAGATTCTTCAGTCACTTTGCTCCTTAAGAATGACAGTCAATACGCTTTTCCGGCGGTCCCGGTTTCCCCCGGCGAAAATTTTTTGCAGCCGCTTACAGCGGCTTCGCCTTTTTGTTGCCCGTCTTCGCCTTGCCCTGTATTTCCGGAACGGGTCTCGTTTCGTTTCTTTTCATGTTGATTCCGGGATGTCTCTCGGTGCCGTGAGGCTCCGAGGGGTCCGGCCTTCTCATTCCCGCTTTTGGCATATGTGCCCCTCAATCGCCGCCTTTTCCGGCGGACTGTTTTTTTGTATTTCTGTTTTGATTCATGTTTTCGCGCGTCGGCGGAGTTTGTCCGTCCGCTTTTTTTATCCTTGCTTCTTTATCATCCGGCTGGCCGTCCTTCGGCATATCGATCACCTCAGGGTTAGTTTAGCAGACGGAACTGAGAGTTATTCAGGCTTAATTCAGGCAATCACAAAAGCGGTGCCAAAAGCAGGATCCCTTCGATTTCGCCGTAAATGGAGCCGAACTGCGAAATCGGCAGAGGATTTCTGCCCAATCCGACCTCAACGGTGAAACCCGGCCTTCTGAATTCCTCGATAAACCAGTCCTTATATCCTGCGTACGCCGCCACATAAGGGGTCTCGGACAGCGTATAACCGCTTGCGTTTGCAAAAGCTTCCCCTATTTGCCGCGCGCCGCGAACATCGATATCGTCATAAAGCCAGAATATGACTCTGCCCTGCGAATGGAACGCCAGAACCATTCGAAAATCATGCGACCTTGTGAACGAGACCATCGCCTGCGTTTCCGGTTCCGAAAGCGGCGAAGGCCCCCCGTAACGGGTGGGACCGGGCCCCGTAATGCCGAGCTGAGCCTCCTGCGCCTTCCCCAGTTCCCAGCTTGCGGGATAGTTCCTGTTCAAATCCACTCCCCTTATATTTGCCTGCCAGACCTGCGAAAAAGGAAGACCGGTCGCATTTTGCATATTCAAGCTTTGATAATACGGATTATCGGGTTTGTTTCCGAGCAGCACAAGGTCGACGCCGTCCGGATTGACCATCGGGATAATATAAATGCTGCTTCCGTTCCAGATCTGCGCCGGATCGTATCCCCTTATGAACGTTCCCGTCGAGTAAGCCTTCAAGAAGTTTTCAATAAACTTCATCAGCAAGGGCGCCGTTATCCATTCGAGAGAATGATGAGCGCCGTTATAGTGCACCCGGTTCGCTCCGCTGCCGAGACGGATATAATACAGATTTTTTCCGAGCACGCTTTTACCCGCTATTCCGGTTTCAAGGAACGGATACCTTGCTTTGAGCCCCTCAATATTCCGCTCTAAAATCTCATATGTGTAGTCGATATCCGTGAAAACGACATCTATTCCGTAAGGCATGACAATGCGCATTCCTACAGCAAGGTTACTAGGATCGAGCATAGGATTTGCTGTCAGAATCGCATTTACGGTCGTATAATATCTTTGAGCGATCCCGAAAACTGTATCCCCTTTTCGGACAGTATAAATATCGTATCCGAGCAGCAGCCGTTCAATAAGCCGCCACGTATTGGGTCCCACAATGCCGTCGGGCATCAGTCCGTTATCGGCCTGGAACTCGATAACGGCCCTTCGGACAGCCGGGCCGAATATTCCGTCCGTCGGACCCGGATCATAGCCGATTTTGGAAAGAAGACTTTGAATGAGTTTTACATTCGGACCTCTTGAGCCTATGGACAGAGTTTCCATTTTTTATCACCGCGATCCTTTATCGGAAGCACCTTAAGCAAAGCCGCGGCGGCGCGGCTTGAGCCGATGCTTCCCTGATACTATAAGGTATTTATAAAACGAAAAACTGTTCCTTTTGAATATGCGATAACATGCAGGCCGGTCAATAATTCACCCTGAGAAAGTAGAACCGCACGCTTTTATTGCTCCAGCCGAGATCCCACGGAACTCTGTATCTGTCCGTATTATGGCAGTTGACCAGCGCATACCCCCTCGAATCGCAGCCCGTGACCAGGGAAACATGCTTAACCTTGCCTTTGCTTTCATAAGCTACGATATCGCCCGGAAGAAGTTTATATGACAGCGCAAGCACCTTGCCGTAATTTCCGTAAACTATTAATGACGCCCTTCCGCTGTAGAGCATAAAATTTTTCAGGGATTCCGATTTAAGCCACGCCCTGCTTCCGTCCTTCGCATAATTCCAAGTGTCGGTCTTCTTAAATCCGCCCGCCTCAAAAAGAACCTGTGAGACGAAGTTTGCGCAGTCTCCCCCCACGGAATTGTAATTTTTGTATTTGGGATTGTATTTATATCCGTTCTCGCCCGAATCGGCCGCACCCGCGTATTGGTCGGCGTATTCGACGGCTTTTCGCCGGCTTTGATGCATCGACGAAAAATCCCTTCGTTCCTGTGACATAATGATTTTTTCGATCTCATCGGTTTTAAGCGAATCAAGGTCCAATGAATCCGCAAAAGGGTCCGTATACCATTCCCGTGTTATAAGCCAGTTCTGGTCGTAATTCGTGATTACCATCTCATGATAGGTTCCTATCCTCATCGTATTGATTTCATCCGGCCTGTCCTTATAGATATAATTATAAGTCGTAGAAACCAGCATATTGATTATGTAGCTTGCGCCTTCCTGCCGGCTCCATTTTATAACCGCTTCGGAATCCGCAGCAGTGAACTCAACCCCCTGCTTCTCCGACCAGTTTGCCAAATACTTCATTTTTTTCGCTTCGTGCTCATATGCCCACAAACCGTTCCTTTTGCCCGTGTCGTAAAGTTCCTTTATCGAATCGGAGTCGCCTTTAAGGATCGCGTCGTTTCTGATATCGCAGATTTTTTCCACGAAAAATTCCAGCTCTTCATCGGAAAGACCGGATATCGAGGAAGCCGGCTCCGCATCGGGATCCGATGCCAAAAACGCGCTCGCAGCCACAAACGAGAATAAAAACAAACCGAATATCAGCCTTTTTTTAACGAATTCCTTCAATGACATCAAGCGCACCCCAAGCTGAACGATAGATACTGCCTTTTGAAGATATTATGCTGATTTTTACCTGCGCATTCTTGGATACGTGCAAAGAAAACTCATCTTGCGGGAAAACCCGGCTTGTTAAGACTCCGGCATACTCATCCGTCCGGCGGATTTTATCGAATGAATGGATAGCGGGTCCAAGTCCAATACTAACTAAAAACAGGACGGTTTTTATGCAAACAGTATTGATCATCGTATTTGCGCTATTTTGCATCGCAGAGTTTTATATAATGTTTAGGCTTAAGAAAATGAATCAAAAGCTGCCGATGCAGGCATCGATGCTGAGCTTTGCTATTTTTGTGCTGCTTATTGCCCTTTATTGGCTGACGGGGCTCGACATTCCCGAAATTTTTCTGATTTATTCAATGGCCGCGATTTGGATGAACGCATATTTCGGATATTACCGCTATCTCTTCGAAATATCCCGTAAATTCGACAGGTTCATGCATGCGTACGGCACGTTCGCGTATACCTTGCTTACATTTGCGTTGCTTCGGAATTTTATCAGGATGGAAGGGTCCCGTTTTTTCATTTCGCTTTTCATATTTACCCTGGGAAATGCGGCAGGAGCTTTTTTTGAAATTTTCGAATTTTATTCGGACATGAAAAAAGGAACACATACCCAACAGGGGCTCAAAGACACAAATCTGGATTTGATTTTTAACTCTCTGGGTTCCGCGGCAGCCGGGTTTTACGCTTACATGTTTATTCTTTAAGCTTTTTGAATACGATAACTGCAATTTTGTGTCTTTTTTTATCAAACGGCGATATTCGGCATACACTGTATTAACTCAGCACAGGGAGGTCATTTCATGCCGGACACCAAGGGATGCAGCATCGAATGCAAGCACGAGGAATGTGAATTCGTCCTCGGCAATACCGTCAAGATAGACGTAAAGGACGAAGACTGCGAAATAAGAGCAGACATTGTTGTGGAAAGAAGAAAGACCGTCAGGATTTGGGGACAGGTCGTTGATTTATACGGCGAACCTGTCGAGGAGGCGCTTGTAAAGCTTATCAAGGTAAAGTGTTCGGACGGGAAAACCAAATTGATAAGCATAGCGCATACAGTAACCGATTGCCAAGGGTTTTATCAATTCGAAGTTTGCGGCAGGAAAAAGAAAAACTCGTATCTTATCGTAGTCGGAAAAGCCGCGCAGGGAAGCGAACGGGTAGTCTACGAAATGGTCGAATGCGTAGCCTGCGACCTGGACGGCGACTAAAAAAGGCGTAAAGGGGGTTCTTAAGTGTCCGATCCCGGGAAAAAGTGCGAGGCTATTCTGGGCAGCGCATCGGAATTTGAAGTAAGAGAAAATGATTGTGAGATCAGAGCGGATATCAGCGTCAGAAAAATCGGCTGCGTCAGGATATGGGGCAGAATCACCGACTGCAACGATAATCCCGTGGAAGAAGCGCTCGTAAAATTGCTTAAAAAGAACGATCTGTCGGGCTGCGTCAAATACGAAGGCGTCTCACACACCGTTTCGGACTGCGAAGGCTTTTATCAATTCAATGTTTGCGGCTGCCCCGCTTTGTTTAGCGTGATTGTCACTAAAGCCGCAGCCGGAAAAGAGAGAGTGATAAAATAAAAAAGCCGGTTGAAGGTGTCCCATCCGGCAGCGGGAATATCGTCGGTCCGCAGCAACAGAAAGCGAAAAGCCTTAACTGTTCATTTTTTATATGCCTGTTCGGAAAGGAGCGTGCTTGTTTCGGCGTTTGCAGCGCCGCGCATTTGCATGTCATAATAAGCGGCAAATACCGGACGATCCGTGCCTTCGCTCATTATCAGTATTCCTTCGTGTCTGCCCCTGCGGTGCACATAGATGCTGTGCCATATCCCGTTTTGATCTATATAACACAGTCTCCGGTTATCATCTATAAACTGCCTGTCGACGGTCAAATCGGAAGCGAGATTTTCATAATCTTCTTTTTTGAGCTCGATGTATTTTTCCACGACAAAAGGAACTTCGTCATTTAACAGATGCAATTTCTGTAAACTTTCTATACGAGAGGCTTTTTTTACAAATAAAGCATATCCGTGATTCATAACGAACCCATCCCTGCTCATTGAAAAGTTAAATAATTTCAAATCCGGACAAGTATTAGAATATCCTATATTGTATTATTTTTCAATAAAAAATTTTGTTTTATATTGCAAATTATCATAACAAATTGGAAATTTCGGTAACTTTAACTTGTTTTATAAGCTTTTTCGCGGTTTCGGCGTTTGCAAGTCCCGTTCCTTCGCATGAAACGCAGGATGCGGCGGCAGCAACTCCGTATTTAAGCGCTGTTTTAATCCCCATTCCCTCCATAAGTGCATATACGGCCCCGGCGACCATGCTGTCCCCTGCACCCACAGTACTTTTCACATCAACGTCAACCGCTTCCGCGATAAATCCCCTTTTCCCGTCCGTAATGAGAGCGCCATCTTTTCCGAGCGAGACCAGAACGACTGAAGCTCCTGACGCCAGACGACAGGCCGCAAGGCGGATCTCTTCCGAGGAATTAAGGGGACGGCCTTCAAAAAGCTCCAATTCATATTTGTTCGGCTTTACGAGGTACGGATTCGCCCTCAAACCCGCTTTCAGCGCATCGCCTTCCGCATCCAGAACGCATCTTGATCCGGTATCGGATACCGCATTCATCAGCCGTTCATTAGTATCCGGAGGAAATCCTGCGGGAAGGCTGCCGGAAAAGCAGACATATTCGGAGCGTTTCGCCGCTTCGCGAAGCTTATCCTCGAATTTTCGCATCGATTCCGCGTCAACTGCCGGATTCGGCTCATTTATCTCTGTTATGATATGATTTTCTTCATCCAAAATCTTTGTATTTGTCCTTACCGCACCAGGCAGCAAGCAACAGTCGTTGATAACCCCGTCTTCTTCAAGCGCTTTTGTTATCAGCTCAGAATTTTCATGGAACAAAAATCCTTGGACGACCGTCTTCACCCCGAACCTCGAAAGGACCCTTGCTACATTGAACCCTTTCCCTGATGGATCAGTTCTGATGCTTTTGGCCCGATTCATACCCCCGTAAGTAAATTTCGGGATCGAAACGGTTTTATCTATACAGGGGCTTAAACATATACACGTAACCATAAAAACTCCGGTCATAAGATTTATTCCGTATCATTATAACCGTTTTCGCGGTTTTTTGCATTGGGGAACGGAACCGAAATGTCC
>MWCU01000090.1 GCA_002070205.1 Firmicutes bacterium ADurb.Bin182
CGCTCGCCTGGAGGCCATCGAGAAGGACCGGGCAAGCCACTTCGCGATTTCCGACGAGGACTTCATGGAGAAGGCGTCCTACTTCATCCTGTCACAACAGCTCACCGACAAGCGGGAGGTGGATTACTCGAAATACGTCCGGAAAATCGACCCGCGAATCGTCAAGGATTTCCTGCGTTCCGTCGTGCAAAACTTTTGTATAAAAAACGGTCGAGTCGAGTCCGTTCGCTTCAAAAACGGCATCGAGCACACATTTTTGTATCGCGGCGATGAATGACAAAAAGCCCGGAAACCCCTTGTAGAAAGGGATTCTCCGGGCTTCGTTACCTCAAGACAAATCTGTTATAGTATCAGCATCGCATCGCCGAAACTGAAAAAGCGATACTTCCGCTCAACCGCATGACGGTAAACATTCAATATTTCTTCCCTTGAGCAAAATGCGCTCACAAGCATCAAAAGCGTCGATTCGGGAAGATGAAAATTCGTAATAAGCGCGTCCGCCGCTTTAAATCTGTAGCCCGGTGTAATGAAAATATCGGTCCATCCTTTTTGGGAGCGGATCATACCGCTCTCATCCGCCGCGCTTTCCAATGTTCTGACCGAAGTGGTGCCGACGGCGATTATCCTGCCGCCTTTTCTTCTCGCCTCATTGATGAGCGCAGCGTTTTTATCGTCCACCTCATAGTATTCGCTGTGCATAATATGCTCTTCGATGTTTTCCGCAGATACCGGCCGGAAGGTGCCGAGCCCGACATGCAGCAGCAGATCCGCGATCTGCACTCCCTTTTCACGTATCCTGTGCAGCAAGTCGTTAGTGAAATGCAGCCCAGCGGTCGGCGCGGCGGCGGAACCCGGCTCGCGCGAATAGACTGTCTGGTAGCGTCCTTTGTCCGAAAGTTTCTCGGTTATATACGGCGGCAAAGGCATTTCGCCGGCACGGTCGAGTATTTCCTCAAAAACCCCGTCATATTCGAGGTGAACGACGCGCCCTCCCGAATCCGTCGTTTCCCCTACCGTAATCAAAAGCTCATCGTTTACCTTGTACGAATGGCCTCTTCTTGCTTTCCTGCCGGGCTTTACGAGCGCTTCCCATAAATGCGCGTCCAAACGCTTGAGTAAAAGAAATTCCATCCGGCCGCCCGTATCGGTCCTCGACCCGTAGAGCCTTGCGGGTATCACTCGGGTGGTGTTTCGAACAAGTACATCGCCG
Organism: Firmicutes bacterium ADurb.Bin182; assembly: GCA_002070205.1. Taxonomy (GTDB): domain Bacteria; phylum Bacillota; class Clostridia; order Christensenellales; family CAG-138; genus MWCU01. The sequence goes on from MWCU01000090.1 coordinate 1,211, forward strand.
GGATCCAAATGGTCGACGATGTCCGTAAACACCCCGTCGGTTACGGTACGGTTTTTTCTGTCATATATCAAAAGCCGGGATCGTGACCGAACATCAGCGGGCGTTTGCGCGATCAGTTCTTTCGGCAATTCATAATAAAAATCACTCGTTTTCAAAAATAAAGCCTTTCTTCCCGTTTTCAGCGTTACCATTATAGGGGAAATCCTTGCATATTGCAAGGCGGCTCCTTGAAGACTGATGTATTATTTAAATGCTGTCGGCTTTTAACGCATGATGTTTATCAAATTCAAAAAGTATCAGCCGTATTGCGGGCTGTACACTGAAGGCTTCAGACAGGCTATCCGGAATAACTCAATCCGTCAAACCACTCTTCCTCCGATATCCCGTCGATAAACCAGCCCCATTCGTCTGGTTTTTTCGTGATTGCGATGCGAATAATCTTGTTGTCTTCCGTTGTGAACAACCCGTAACTTTTACAATCTGTTTCGATGAGCAGGAGCTCGGTACCGGCAGGCAGCAGAACATCCTCGTACTCAACCCCGTCTAAGAAAGCTTGCGCGGGCAAGTCATCCCTTATCACCGTAATTTTCCGCTCTTCAAATCCCTCATATTGCACAACGGTATAGGGTGAACTGACTTCAAATTCCAAGCCGTCCTTTAAGCTATAACGGCACTCTGCTCCGTAAGTACCGAATACGTCGACCGTTTCATGGACAATCAGCGATCCTTCGCCCGCGGCATTTTTTACAATACCATATATAACGCTTTCCTCAGTCACACTGTCCTTGAATCTGTAAATGTGCGTCGCGTAATCATCCGACGCCATATCGCCTGTTACGAAAAGTTCTAAGAATCCGTCGCTTTCCGTGACGTCATCAATATAACACTCGGTTATATATAAAGGATCAATGGTGTTGACAAAATGCTCATCCCCGTCCGTATGTTCAACAGTCACAGTTCCGTCTTCGTTTTGTATCACGCCAATCGTTCCATGCGAACCATCAAGATCCATATCGATAACTATCGTGCCGTCAAAGTCGATGCGTCTAAAATGCGCTTCGGGCGAGGAAGTCACCGAAGGCATAGGAGTTAGGTTCGTTTTCGTTGTAATGCCGGGAGTCGTTTGTGCTCCGATACGGTAAATTATTTCACAGCCCGTAAGAAACAGCAGCATCAGACAAAGCGTCAATATTGCAACAGATTTCATATAAGTCTCTTTCCTCCCATGCAAAATAAAGCAATTAATTTATACGCCTTGCCCATACCGACATATACGCTCCGTCAAATTCGTAACTTGCGGTACACAGCACAAGAACCCGGTCATCCGGCGCAATACGGACGCTCTCATCCACAAATTCGGTATCCGTATCCTTCATAAATTCAATCATTTCGTTTTCAAACTCGGCAAAAAAATCGCCATCGGTAAAATGCGTCTGAATGGGATTGATCTTATTCTTGTCCCACACTCCTGCCATAAAAATCTCCCACTTGGTGAGTTCACCTTTGTATAAGAATTCAAAAATACGGTTCTCATTAAAAAACCGTTCCGTCTTATATTCCATTAAGTCGTGGAACATGGTTCCGTTCTTCATGTTCTTGCCCCAGATTATAAGCTGATGCCGATCAGAATCGGCATTTCGAAAATCCATGAAAGGCACGCCGTTATCTGAAGCAAGTTTATCGGCGTCGTGTGTGAGGTAATATTCGTTGTTATCACATAGCATAACGGGGTAATCGATTTTTGTATTCGGCAGCCTAAGCCAGCCTATCGTATCCGGGTTGACGGCTTTTTGCGCTTCATAGAGTCCAATAATCTCTAAATACTGTGATTCAACTGTAGATACGGGTGTGGGTGAAGCCGGCGGATCGGATACCTGAGTCGGCGAGACTTGAGGTGTTTCGCCTGATCCGGGGGTCTGTCCGTCAGTCAGAGCCGGTTCCGCCGTGATATCAGGCGTTGCCGCAGCCGCGGTTCCGGCCGAAGGCGACAAAGCCGGTTCGGGTGTATTTTCTAACGATACAGGACCCTGAGTTCCGGCCTCCCGCTTTGAGCAGCCGCTGAAAATCAATACCAAGATGAGTAGAATAAGGATCGTTTTCTTCATTTTACAGATCACCTTTCGTCATTTCGTATGTTTGCCGCACAAGGTTTCAACCTACCCATTCGACATTCTCATTATAAAAGCAAGAGCCGAAAAATCGTCCGTCATAAAGGAAATCCAGCGAATCCATAAAAAGAACCACTGTCTTGTATTCATCCCCGGATGAATAACTCCCGATGAGCATCGAATCCTCATCCGAATAATCAAACGTGACCCAGTCGCCGGGCTCCAACTGGATATACTTTTCGGGCTCATGAACATCGCCGAGCGTAACTTTTTCCTTAACAAAAAACGGCATTGACTCCTTTAACTTAAACAGCGACTCACGCTCCGGCTGCAAAACGAGCTCGTCGTTTTCAACAACGTAAACCTTGGCAATGTCCGCCCACGACGCAAGGCGGGACTGCTCGATGGTATACACCATGCCGCTGCCGTCCGCCATGATCGTTGGTATTCGGTTACCCAACTTCTCCGTCATATAACAGCCCGGAATCGTCCCGAGCTCAACGTAGCCTTCCTCCTTCAGCCTATACAGCACCGTTTCCCCATAGGTATCGCCGTATCGAAACTCCGCCGCGAAGTCGCGGTATTCATCCGAAGAGTCGATATCGATTTCGGTAAAGCAGGAGGATTCGCCCTTGTCCAGCCTTGGAGTCGGTATCGGTGTGGGCACGGGCGTTGTTTTGATTTCCCATTCAACATGCTTCAGCGTCACTGTCGGTTTCGCTTCGGTTTCGGAAGGCAGGGCTGGCGGTTCTTGTTTCGCGCAGGAGGCAAGCATCAGTAACGTAAAGATAAGAGCGCAAAATAATCGTTTCATTTCATTCACCTTTCGGATAAAGCGAATAGGGGTAGACTCTGACGTCCATCAAATACTCGCCCATGCTGACGAAGACTACCATGTTATAATCAGACGCGAAATAGTAGTATTCAATTGCGTACAGCTTGTTATCTTCTTTTAAAAGCGTGATATCTCCCAGATCCAAATATTTCGCGAATGACCTTGCGTTGCGCTCATACATCATCTTTTGCATATCGGTCGGCGCGGACCTTTGGGAGATCGTCAAAATCGTTCCGGTTTCGGCATCACAAGTCACATAGCAATACTCACTTTCCATCTTGAGGATATAGGCATTAAAATCCGCCCGAAGGCTGCCGTCTGCCTTGTTCTTTAAAGCAAACTCCGATGTGCTTTCCATAATAAAATCGGGGCTGATCACAAAACCCCACTCGATAAGCTCGGAAAATTCGCTGCTGATGCGTTCTTCCGCGCCGGTTTTGTTTGGCTCAGCCAAATACATCGCCCACTCCGTGAAGGAACGGTCTTTATCATTTAAGTACAATAATCCCGACGCGGTCTCAAACGCGAACGGCTTATATTCCGGGGGTTCGATTACCTTCGGCAAGCTTTCCATAGGCAGGACTTCCGTATTCCCCAGCGCAGCCTGCTGCCGCGTTTTTGCGAAATTGCCCGGGAAAAGCACTGCCGCCGCGATAAACAGGACCGTGAAAGCCGCAGCTGAAAGAGTCGGAATGATCGATTTAACTTTATTCATTGCCGTCCTCCTTATCATACGGAAGCAATACGGATACGACCGTACCGCGGTTTAATTCACTTTCTATATTCAGCTTCGAACCGTGCAAGTTCGCTATAGTTGAGCACAGGGCGAGCCCGAGTCCCGCTCCGTTCTGCACCCTCGAACGGGATTTGTCCACCATATAAAACGCTTCGGTGATGCGGCTTATCTCTTCTTTCGGAATGCCTATACCCTCGTCGGTCACGCTGATGAGATATCCGTCCGTACGACAGCTGCCCTTTACAACAACCATCTGTCCCGCTTTGCTTGCCTTTGCCGCGTTGTCAACAAGGTTGATGAGCATGGTAATAGCTAGATCCGGCTCAACACGCAATGTCGCATCCGGCAGTTCGGGTTTTAACAGAACACCGTACTTCTCCATAAGCGCATTTCCCGCCGTTTCACGCAAGCGGTTCTCAATGTCGCTCACTTCCATTGCGTATTTTTCAAACTCCCGGCGGTTCATCACCATTAACTCCAAAAGCTTCAGTGAAAGCCGCTCCAGTCTCCTTCCCTCAGTAAATATGTAATTTGCGGAAATGAACCGCTTTTCGTCATCCATTCTTTGTGAGCGCAGCATATCCGCATATCCGATTATCGAAGTGAGAGGTGTTTTCAACTCATGCGCGAAGCTTGACACAAAATTCTCACGCTGCTTTGCTTCCTCTTCCAGGTAGCGCATATGCTTTTGCAGCGAGTCAGCCATGCCGTTGAAGTCGCGAGTCAAGTCTCCGACCTCATCCCTGGTCAGGATCCTGGCGCGCCTGTCATAATCGCCCGCCGCGAACAGCCTCGCCGCGAAAGAAAGCTGCCGTATCGGACGAGTCAGAAATACCGAAATGAGGAATATCACGGCGCCTAAAATCGCTACCGCCGCAATCATCGTTTTTGACCAGGTATCGATCATGCTGTCGTACAATGCAAAGGGGGCTGATACGTCCTGCTCGAGGTACAGAAAACCCGTCGTTACGCCAAGCTGAACGGGCGCGCAGCACCGCATCAGGAATCCTTCGCTCCCTTTTATCAGTTCATATGCGATCCCTTTGTCCGCTTCGGCTATTATTGAAGGCCGGACCGCGTTCGCGGGATATATCGGGGCTTTATTGCTGTCGTACAGCTTTGCTGACGCGAAATCCCCCGTAGCGACCGCCTGCATGATCGAAACAAGTTCGGATCTATTTGAATCGTGCGAAAAGTTTTGTGAAAAGGATGTGACGACCGTCATCAGCATGGTCATCCTGTCCAGCGTCTTTTGCTTTTCCTGCGCCAGCGCTTCGTCGAACGCTGACGAATTAAGGGCATAGCCCGCGAAAGAAAAAGCTGTCACGATTACGATCATAACGCTGAAAAAAACCTTCCAAGCGAACTTCACGCGTCCCCCTCCAGCATATACCCGATTTTGTATACCGTTTTGAGTTTCCCTTCCCAATTCAGCTTTCTTCTGAGCCGCTGTACATGCAGGTCCACTGTACGGCTATCGCCCAAATAGCTGCACTGCCAGACCCGCTCGAATATGACATCGCGAAAAAGGGCGATGCTCCGATTCTGAACAAAAAACATCAGCAGGTCATATTCCTTAGGCGTCAGTTCCACCTGCTTTCCGGCCCGTTTTACGGTATGGGACTGAGTCCTGATCTCGATATCGTGGAGGCAGATCACCTCATCCGCTTTATAATAGCGCCGTATGACCGCGTCAACGCGCGCTAAAAGTTCCGAGATAGCAAAGGGTTTTACTATGTAGTCGTCCGCGCCTAAGTTAAGCCCCTTCACCCTGTCCTTGACGTCCGCTTTCGCGGTGAGAAAAATCACGGGCGCCCCCGTCGGAGCAATGTATTCCATCAACTCGAACCCGTCCACTTTGGGCAGCATCACATCAAGAAGCACAAGGTCAAAGCGTTGAATCTCCAATAAATCCGCCGCATCCGAGCCGTTATACGCGCTTTGGCAAAGAAAGCCGCTGCTTTCAAGATTCATTTTTATTAAATTCGATATAGGCTTTTCATCTTCAACGATAAGGACCTTATACATGCGTTTGCTCTTTTCCTTAACTTTGCCGTTATCATAAACCGCGTTTGTATCTGAATTGTATCAGAAATCGACATTTTTTTAAACGATACAGATATTAACATTTAAATCAAAAATACCGCTCAGATCAAAAGTCGCTGTGATTTCTGTTCTCGCTGACTGAAATCGCTGTAATTCAGAACGATTTGCTTTTAGAATTCACTTGACATATTACTTATTATGCCTTAACATTACCCTATCGAAACCGCAAGGAGTCAATTTTATGCAAGAAAAGTATTATACGACAGAACAGGCAGCAAAGCTTCTAAAGATCCACCCGAAGACTATGCAGCGCTATATCAGAGAGGGAAAGCTTAAGGCAAACAAAGTCGGGAAAAGCTGGCTCATCACAGGCCATGACTTGAGCGTATTCGCGGAGGGTACCCGGGAAAA
>MWCU01000091.1 GCA_002070205.1 Firmicutes bacterium ADurb.Bin182
GGTTGCGGCCCGAGAAGCTTCGATTTATACCGGCATAACAATTGCGGAGTACTTCCGCGATATGGGATATAAGGTAGCCATAATGGCGGATTCAACGTCCCGCTGGGCGGAAGCGCTTCGCGAAATGTCCGGCCGGCTTGAAGAGATGCCCGGTGAAGAGGGCTATCCCGCTTACCTTTCCAGCCGCCTCGCGGAATTCTATGAGCGCGCGGGATTCGTGGAGACGCTCGGCAGCGACGGACGCACGGGCGCTATCACCGCGATCGGGGCGGTCTCGCCTCCCGGAGGCGACATCTCGGAGCCGGTATCGCAGGCGACGCTGCGTATAGTCAAGGTTTATTGGGGATTATCCTCCAAGCTCGCGTACGCACGCCATTTCCCCGCAATCGACTGGCTTTCTTCCTACTCCCTGTATCTTGACCGCCTGACCGGATGGTTCGATGAGGCCGTTTCCCCCGAATGGAACGCTATGGTCAGGAAAACGATGATGATCTTGCAGGAGGAAAACGAGCTGGAAGAGATCGTCCGCCTCGTCGGCATAGACTCGCTGAGCTTTAAGGACAGGCTGACGCTTGAGGCCGCAAGGTCCATACGCGAGGACTTCCTGCACCAGAACGCCTTCCACGAAACGGACACGTATTCTTCTTTGCCGAAGCAATACAGAATGCTGAAAGCGATTTTGAATTATTATGACAAAGGCCGCGAGGCGCTTGAAGCGGATGCTTCGTTTTCAAAGCTTGCGTCGCTTCCGGTCAGGGAAACTATCGGAAGGCTTAAGTACGTGCCTGAGGATGAGCTGAACGCGCGCTTTGACGAGGTGACGGCAGAGCTTGACAGAGAGATAAGCGAGCTCGTTGAGGGAGGGAATGAGGATGCGTAAGGAGTACCGCACTATTAAAGAGGTGGTCGGCCCGCTGATGATGGTCGAGAACGTCGCGGGCGTAAAATACGATGAGCTTGTGGAAATCGAGCAGGCAAACGGAGAAATAAGGCACGGCAGAGTTCTCGAGGTCGAGGACGACAAAGCGCTTCTGCAGCTGTTTGAAGGCTCGCAGGGCCTTCGTATATCCGATTCCAAAGCCAGGTTCCTCGGCCGGTCCATTCTTTTGGACGTGGCTCCCGATATGCTCGGCAGGGTTTTTGACGGGCTCGGAAGACCCAGGGACGGCGGAGATCCGCTGCTTCCCGATAAAAAGATTGATATAAACGGCGCGCCGGTAAACCCAACGGCCAGGGACTACCCGTCCGAATTCATACAAACCGGAATAAGCGCCATAGACGGACTCAATACGCTGGTCAGGGGACAGAAGCTGCCCGTCTTCTCGGGGAGCGGGTTACCGCACGCCCAGGTCGCGGCGCAGATAGCAAGGCAGGCGAAGGTGCTGGGAACCGACGAGAAATTTGCGGTCGTATTCGCAGCGGTGGGCATAACGTTTGAGGAAGCCGACTACTTCATCAGTGATTTCAAGGAAACGGGCGCGATAGACAGAACGGTCACGTTTGTAAATCTCGCAAACGACCCTGCGATCGAGCGGATCGCGACGCCGCGCATGGCAATTACCGCCGCCGAATATTTAGCCTATGACCTTGACATGCATGTGCTTGTCATTATAACCGATATCACCAATTACGCGGAGGCGCTCCGCGAGGTATCCGCGGCGCGAAAGGAAGTGCCCGGCCGCAGAGGATACCCGGGATACCTCTACACCGACCTTGCCACAATGTATGAGCGTGCGGGAAGGATAAAGGGAAGGAAGGGCTCGATTACGATGATCCCCATACTGTCCATGCCCGAGGATGACGTAACGCACCCGATCCCCGACTTGACCGGATACATCACGGAAGGCCAGATTATACTCTCGCGCGAGCTGAACAGGAGGGGGCTTACACCCCCGGTCAACGTTCTGCCTTCCCTTTCGCGATTGAAGGATAAGGGCATCGGGGAAGGAAAAACGCGCGAGGACCATGCGGACACCATGAATCAGCTTTTTGCCGCGTACTCGAGGGGCAAGGACGCAAAAGAACTGGCCGTTATATTGGGCGACGCGGCGCTTTCCGATACCGATAAGCTTTACGCGAAGTTCGCGGACGAATTTGAGAACCGGTATGTGTCTCAGGGGTATTATACCAACCGTCCCATTGAGGAGACCCTTGATATAGGCTGGCAGCTTCTGTCGATACTGCCCAGGAGTGAGCTTAAGCGCATCAAGGATAAGTATATCGATAAGTATCTTCCCGCAAAGGAGAGTTAAAAATGGCGGGTCTCACGGTAAAACCTACCAGGATGGAGCTCAGCAACCTTAAAAAGAGGAAGAAGGTTGCCGTCAGGGGACATAAGCTGATGAAGGACAAGCGGGACGAACTCGTTCGGCGCTTCATCGTGTTTATCCGCCGCAACAAGGAGCTTCGCGAGCAGGTTGAAGAAAAACTGGAAGCCGCAATGAAGGGTTTTGTTCTGGCCCGCGCTTCCATGTCCGGCGCCGAGCTTGAGGAAGCCCTGAGCTATCCCGCCCGCCCCGTTTCCATTCTGGCCGGCACTCAAAACGTACTTTCAATTAAGGTTCCCAAGCTGGAGCTGAAAATGCCGGAGAACTTCGGGTATCCGTACGGCTTTGCGACCACAAGCGCCGAGCTTGACGACGCGGTGCAAAGCTTTCTTCAGCTTCTGCCGCTTTTGGTTGAGCTTGCGGAAGTCGAAAAGACATGCAACAGGCTCGCGGACGAAATCGAAAAGACGCGGCGGAGAGTTAACGCCCTCGAGTATGTCATGATCCCTCAGATTTCCGACGCAATCCGCGAGATATCCATGAAGCTTGACGAGAATGAGCGCGGAAATCTGACGAGACTTATGAAAACAAAAGAGATGCTGCAAAACGGCTGAAGCTTTTCGGAGAAACTTACCGTTTCCCCGATATACTTATACGGCTTACCTTCAACCGGTTTACAGTTGAAAAAAAGCAGCGTCAGAGACTGCGGTTAAAGTGGAACAGCGGTTAGTGCTGAGCGATCAGTGACTGGTTCATGAAAAATCTGCCTAGGGCAGATTTTTTAATAAGCGTTTTTAATTATCTATATTAAAAAAGCATCTATTAATTGAGTCTCGAAAGCATTACCTACAGTCATGTTTTCGACAGCGCGGCTTCAACAAACCCCACATACAGCGGATGCGGGCGGTTGGGCCTCGATTTGAATTCCGCGTTGAACTGAACGCCGATGAACCAAGGGTGCGAGGGCAGTTCGATACAGTCGACGAGCGAATGCTTCTCCTCGATTCCGGATAATGTCATGCCGTCTTGTTCCAATACGGATTGATATTCGGGATTAAGCTCGTATCTGTGGCGCTGTCTTTCCTCAATTACTTCCTTGCCGTATATCTTCCTAATTTTTGTATCCTCTTTGAGCCTGCAGGAATATTTGCCAAGCCGCATCGTATCCCCGTCCAACTCCTTGAGTTCAGCCAAAAGGTCAATTACGGGATTCTTTACTGTGGGCGTGATCTCCGTGCTGTCCGCTTCGAGGCCGCAGACGTTTCGCGCATACTCCACGACCGCCATCTGCATGCCCATACCCTCCGCAAAGAAGGGGATATCGTTCTCCCGGGCATAACGGGCGGCGAAAACCATTCCTTCGGCGCCGCGCTCCCCGAAGCCGCTTGGCACAATAATGCCCGAAACGCCCTTAAGCGCGGCTTGGGCGTCCTCATAGGAATACAGCTCATGGGACGCGACCCACCGGATATCGACTTCGCATCCGTGGAATATCGCAGCGTGAGACAAAGCCTCGGACACGGAAAGGTACGCGTCGCGAAGCTCGATGTATTTGCCGACAAGCGCTATTTCGACCTGCCTTACAGGGTTTTTTACCCTTCGGACTATTTCTTCCCATTCGCGATGGTCGGGATGACCGTTCTCAAAAAGCAGCTTCTTGCACAAAAGCTCCCCAAGGCCGCCCTCTTCAAGCAGCAGAGGTATTTCATACAGCGTTTCCGCATCGATGTTTGAAATCACGCTGTCCGCATCGATATTGCAGAACAGGCCGATCTTTTCGCGAACGCTCCTCGGCAGCGGCATTTCGCTCCGGCAGACTATGATATCCGGCTGAATACCGATTGACCTAAGCTCTTTTACTGAGTGCTGGGTCGGTTTGGTTTTGAGCTCGCCCGCTTTGTCAAGATACGGCACAAGCGTTACGTGGATATACAGGCAGCAGGCGGAGCCGACTTCGTAGCGGATCTGTCTTATCGCTTCCAAAAAGGGAAGGCCTTCGATATCACCGACCGTGCCGCCGATTTCGGTTATGATTATATCGGGAGCGGGGATCTTATGCTCGAGGGCATAGATCCGCCTTTTGATCTCGTTTGTAATGTGCGGTATCACCTGCACCGTGCCGCCGTGAAAATCTCCGCTGCGCTCTTTGTTTATTACGTGCTGATAGATTTGCCCGGACGTAATGTCGCTCTCCTTGGACAGCGATTCATCTATAAAGCGCTCGTAATGGCCGACGTCGAGATCGCACTCGCCGCCGTCGTCCGTAACGAAAACTTCGCCGTGCTGATAAGGGCTCAGATTGCCCGGGTTGACGTTGATATAAGGATCAAACTTTTGCATGCATACCCTGTAGCCACGATCCTTCATCAGCCTTCCGATGCTCGCCGCGGTTATGCCCTTCCCCAGACTTGAAACAACGCCGCCGGTTATGAATATATGTTTTGGCGCCATGGATTCCTCCCGTAAAAAACATTCGATTAAAGTTTACCCAATCGCAAGGTTTAAAGCAATACCGTATCGCAAATCATTTTTTTTGCACGCGACGGAGCGCTATATGGCGGGAACCGGAAATTTTAAATTTAAACGCCGGTTTCATCTGCAGCAATCCGTCGTATGTTTGGATTGCCGGTATGATCCGGAACCGGCTATAACAAAGTGATTCATGCAAATCGTTCTTTCCTTGACTGTTTTCCCGCCATACGGTTATAATATGAAATTGAAATCCAATTTCATTTTAAGGAGGTAGCATGGCATCTTCGCGCTATGAAACCGAACCCCGCAGCCGGATGGCTGATTATCTGAAAAATAACAGCGATAAGCACTTTACGGTGGACGACTTGACGGAAAGTTTGTGCGCGCAAGGCCGGCGGGTCGGCAGAACGACCGTTTATCGCAACCTTGAGCGTCTGGTACGCGAGGGAAGCGTTCAAAGGTTCGATACGCCCGGAGCTCCGGCATGCTATCAATATGTTTCGGGAAACGGATGCGCGGAGCATCATCACCTGCACTGCACGTCCTGCGGCACATTGATACATGTCGACTGTGACTATATGGATGAGCTTAAGGAACATATAAAGTCGGAGCACGGGTTTGCCGTGGATGCGGGAAGAACCGTGCTGTACGGGCTGTGCGAAAAATGCAGGGACGGTGAGCATCGTGAATAAGCTCGCAGCCGTTCTGTTATTGTCGATTTTTTTGCTGACTTCCTGCGTTCCCGCGGCGCCCAGGCAGCAGGATGAGTTTGTGATAATCGCGACGCTTTTCCCGCAGTATGACTTTGCGAGGGAGATAGCGGGGGATAAAGCAAAAGTACGTTTGCTTATGCCGCCGGGAGCTGAAAGCCATGCCTATGAGCCATCGCCATCCGATATCATTGCCATAAACGAAGCGGACGTTTTCCTTTATACCGGAGAATTTATGGAAACCTGGGCTCACCGGATAATCGAAGGGATCGACGGGAATGTTATCGTCGTTGATGTTTCCGAAGGGCTTGAGCTCAGCGCGCCGGAAGACCCTGTTGACGGTCACGGGCACGGAGGGCTTTCATTCGATCCTCATATATGGACAGATCCGGTTATGGCGACAGCGATGGTTGTCAATATCGAGAAAGCGCTGTGCGCAGCGGACCCTTCGAATGCTTTAACATATAGCGAGAATGCAGATGCATACATAAAAAAGCTTGAGAAACTCGATTCCGGGTTTAAAAAGCTTACTGAAGGCTCTTCGGAAAACAAGATCTATTTCGGGGGGAGATTCGCAATGAGCTATTTTGCGAAACGCTACGGGCTCGTATGCGAGTCGGCTTTTGATTCCTGCTCGGCCGAGTCCGAACCGTCGGCGCAGCGCGTTGCCGAACTGATCGATGAAATGAAAAAAACCGGCGCTTCGGTCGTCTTTTATGAGGAATTGGCCGACCCGAAAATAGCGCGAACGATAGCCGAGGCAACGGGAACGGATATGCTGCTGCTGCACTCGTGCCACAACCTTTCCCGCGAGGAGTTCGAGTCGGGAGAAAGCTACCTTTCGCTTATGGAGCGGAACCTTGAACACCTTCAAAAAGCGTTGGATTGAGGACGAAATGACTATACTTACGGTTGAACACTTAACAATGGCATACGAAACGGCAATCGTGGCGGACGACATCAGCTTTGCCGTTGAGCGGGGGGATTATGTCTGCATCGTGGGAGAGAACGGCTCGGGAAAAACGACTCTGGTGAAAGGCCTTTTGGGACTGCTTTCCCCGAAGTCGGGCAAAATCGAATATCACGGAATTAAACCTTCGGAAATCGGTTATCTTCCCCAGCAAAACGCCGTGCAGCGGGATTTTCCGGCCTCGGTGAAGGAGGTAGTGCTTTCGGGCTGCATAGACTCGCGTCATCCCTTCTATACAAAAAGCGACAAGCTGCGCGCGAGGGAAGCTTTGGAGAAAATGAACGCTGAGAAGCTGCTTTATCTATCCTATCGCGATCTTTCGGGAGGTCAGCAGCAGCGCGTGCTGCTCGCGAGAGCCTTGTGCGCGGCCAAAAAGCTGATGCTGCTGGACGAGCCTGCGAACGGACTGGACCCTGTCGCCGCGGCTGAGCTTTACGCGCTGATTCGTTCATTGAACAGGGACGGGGGTATGACCATACTTATGGTATCTCACGATATGCATTCGGCCGTCCACGAAGCGAACGTCATATTGCATATGGATACAAAAGTTTTGTTTTACGGTGCGCGCGAGGAATACTTGAAGAGCGAAGCGGCAAGGCGGTTTCTGGGGCAATGCGCGCCGCCGAACAATTGACGGGGGAGTTTATGGAAACGATAAGTTCGCTTTTTTCTTACTCGTTTATGAATCGCGCTCTGTTTGCGGGCGTATTGGTCGCTTTATGCGCGGCGCTTCTAGGCGTGACGCTGGTCTTAAAGCGCTATTCAATGATCGGAGACGGGCTTTCGCATGTCGGCTTCGGAGCGCTGTCGCTCGCGCTGGCTTTTAACGCCGCTCCGCTCGCTGTAGCGGTACCCGCCGTTTTGCTGGCGGCGTTTTTGCTGCTGCGCTTAAGCGAGAAGAGCAAAATAAAGGGAGACGCCGCGATTGCGCTTATATCGTCTTCGAGCCTCGCGGCGGGCGTAATCGTAACTTCGCTGGTTTCCGGCATGAATATGGATGTGTACGGCTTCATGTTCGGCAGCATTCTCTCCATGACGCGCGGAGACGTTTTTTTCTGCACCGCGCTTTCAATAGCGGTGCTTGTGATTTTTGTTTTATTCTATAACAGGATTTTTTCCGTAACGTTTGATGAGGCGTTCGCGAGAGCGACCGGTACAAAAACAGGGCTGTACAATACCCTGATAGCGCTTTTGACTGCCGTTACCGTAGTCGTCGGGATGCGCATAATGGGAACGCTTCTCATTTCATCACTTATAATTTTCCCTGCGTCGACCTCCATGCGGATATGCAAAAGCTTTAAATCCGTAATCGTTTGCTCGGCAATAGTATCCGTTGTCTGCTTCATTATCGGGCTTACGGTTTCGTTCTTGCTTTCCATTCCTGCCGGCGCGAGCGTTGTCGCGGCCAATGCTGTTTTTTTCGGGATATTTACGCTTATAGGCCGTCTGTCGTTTCGTTCGGAATGAAAAAGGGATTAAATTCTGCACTCCGTTCGGAATGACGCGGAGCGGGAGAGATTCTTCATTTCTTTCAGAATGACACGGAGGGGGAGAGATTCTTCGTGTGGCTCAGAATGACGCGGAGCGGGAGAGATTCTTCATTTCTTTCAGAATGACACGGAGGGTTTAGGCGTTGTCATCCTGAGCGGTGCGAAGGATCTAAAAATGGCATGAGATTCTTCTTCTTTCAGAATGACTCAGAGCGGTTGAGATTCTTCACTTCGTTCAGAATGACATGGAGTGAGAAAGACTCTTCACTTCTTTCAGAATGAAAGCATGGACTTGGACGTTTGTCATCCTGAGCGGGGCGAAGGATCAACAGAAGTCATTATAAGTGTTGTGATTTGACATTAACTCTGCGTCAACTTATAGGAGGCGATAAATGCCTTATTATGTTTATATGATGACCAATAAAAGTAATACTGTGCTTTATACCGGCGTTACGAACAATTTGGCGCGAAGAGTATATGAACATAAAAACCATATTGTCCCGGGGTTTACTTCTCTATACAATACCGTAAAGTTGGTTTTTTTTGAAGAATTTCATAATGTCGGCGATGCTATAGCAGCAGAAAAAAGAATTAAAGGCTGGGCAAGAGCGAAGAAGAATAACCTTGTGAACAGTATTAATCCAACATGGAGGGATTTGAGCACAAGCGCAGAATAGATTTTTTACTTTGCACTAAATGATACGGAGGGTTTAGGCATTGTCATCCTGAGCGGTGCGAAGGATCTATAAAAATGAAATCAGATTCTTTATTTCGTTCAAAATGATACGAAGAAGGAGAGATTCTTCGCGTGGCTCAGAATGACACAGAGTTGGAGAGATTTTTCGCTTCGTTCAATGACACGGAGGGGGAGAGATTCTTCGTGTGGCTCAGAATGACACAGAGTTGGAGGGATTTTTCACTACGTTCAGAATGACACAGAGCGGGAGAGATTCTTCATTTCTTTCAGAATGACACGGAGGGTTCAGGCATTGTCATCCTGAGCGGTGCGAAGGATCTAAAAAATAAAATCAGATTCCTCACTTCGCTCACAATGGCATGCGGGGAAGAATGAGGTTTTACGACCGGAGGGAAGCCGAATGCATATTTTCATAACAGGCGGAGTCGGAACGGGAAAAACGACTTTGCTCGAAAGGCTAGTACGCTTTGCGGGCGGGACCCGATACGGATTCGTGACCGAAAGGGTGGCGGGAAAGCCTAATAACAGCGTATATATCCACCCTTACGGAGCGGAAAACAGGGAGTATTCCGATAAAAATCGAGTCGGCTTTGCCCGGGTAGGCTGGTTTGAAACGAATGAAGAGGTGTTTGAGAACCGCGCGAAGGAATTGCTCGGGAGAATTCCTCCCGGGAGCCTCGCAGTAATGGACGAGCTTGGGTATATGGAAAGCCGCGCGCCCGGATTTTGCAGAATCATTCAGGATTTTCTGGACGGGCCGTACACGGTTATAGGCGTCATCAAGCCCAAGGACACCGAATTTTTGAATGCGGTAAGGGCTCACCCGAATGTATGTATACTTAAGCTTTCGGAAGATGACAGGGAGGGGGCTTTCAGAAAGGGCGCGGCTCTTTTGAAAGATTTTATAAAAGAGCGCGTTCCGGATTGCGTCAATATCCGCCGGGCGGAGCTCGTTATTTCCGGGGAAATAACGACGGATGGCGCGGATATAAAATTTTAAAAGCCGTGAAAAAACAATTATCCGCTCTTTGCATATCGAATCATCAGAGAAAATAACGAACCTGACCGGGCGATAAAGTCAAAAAACGACTTTATTTAAATACGAGGAAAGTGCGGTATGTTCCCGAACGGAGTTCAGCTCCTTGCATCATAAAAAACGCGGGCGTAAGCCCGCGCAAAAACGGTTTCTCTGCCGTTCAAAGCAGAAAAACGGTGAAACGGTGAAACGGGTTTTTAACCTCCCGCAAGGAGGTGATATATCTTAACATCGTCATTTTCATAAAGCGGCGTATTTGCATAGTCCTGCTTTTCGATGAGCCTGTCGTTGACTTTGACGATGAGCTTAGGATATATATAATTCATTTTTTCGATAACATCCTGAACGGTGATGCCGTTTTCAAAAAAATCGTATTGCCTGTCGTTAAGAAGCATAATAATCACCTTAATATAAGTTGTCAGTTATAGTAATAAGTAATGAGTTCATGTAAAATCTGCTGACGCAGATTTTTATTATTTAATCATAAATAGTGGCAAGTAGTTAGTGGTGAGTAATCAGTTCATGAAAAATCTGTCGATGCAGATTTGTTTTATCGATTCTGCTGACGCAGAATCTTCCTTAACTAATAACTAGTAACTAATTACTTAATACTTGATTAACCACTTCCAAAAGCTCGGGCAGCTCCATTTCGAGCTCTTTCAGTTTCTCGGGAGTCGGCACGCCGTTTTGCGTCCAGCCTCTTCTTTTATAAACGGCGTCCGTCATTCTGTTATACTGTTCATACCTGTAGCGTCTGGTCGAGTCCATCTTTTCGCGGAGCGTCATCTTTTCGGGGTCGAGCCCCTGAAGCTCGCGAAGCTGCTTATCGTATCTTTCTTCTCTTGAAAGATACTCCTCTTCGGTCACGGGGCCCATCGCCCGGTATGGGGAAGCGTCATTGACGCGAAGGCCTTTTCCCATGCGTATGTTGAATATGCGCTGGAAGTTGTAGACCCGCTCGCTTTGCTTTATCATTTCGTCCACGGTTATTTTTGTGCCCGTCACGGCTTCATATACGTCGAGATAGTTTTGCACATGCTCGGGTACCTTGGCGGGCTCCGCGGTCTTTGAGTTATCGGCCGGCACTATATCGTTCCACGGCAGCTTGCACAGCCCCATAAGGCCGAACCACGTCCTGAACATTGGGAAGTAGTGAAGCGCTTCAGCCTTGTCCTCAAATGTCGGTATCTGGTTGTTCACCTGGTCCATGAATATCAGCCACGCCTCGTCGTGCTGCGGTCCTTTGTTCGTAAGACCGTATCCGCCCTGCTGCGCAAGTGACTCCTTGCTGAGGTATTCTGAATACTCAAGGCCTTTCTGCTCCATTCCTATGTCGTTTAGAAATGCGGGATCCGCTCCGAATTTCTTAATGAAATACTCCTTCATCTTTTTAACGCCCATTCCGACTATGACTCCGAAGCCTTCGCCTCTTCCCATCTGGTGAATGAGCTCAAAGTCCGCCTCTATGTTGCCGAACGTCAGTTCAAGGCCGCCTGTGCGCTCCTTGTTGAGTATGCCGTTTTCATAGCATTCCATTGCGAATGCCGTGCAGGTGCCGTATGAAATGGTATCGATGCCGTATGTATCGCAGTAGAAATTGAGCTCCAGTATAGCTTCAGCGTCCATCACGCCGCAGTTTGAGCCGAGACCCGCAGCGTTTTCGTATTCGGGACCGTCCACGCACACCCTTTGCCCTTTGTAGGGACCGCTCTTTAAAAGAAAATGGTCGGCAGCTTTGGCGCAAGCCATTGAGCAGCCGTACCAGCAGCCGTCAGGAGCGCCCTGGGTCAGGTATTTTTCAATGAATACGGTGGATTTTATTTTATCTATATCCTTATGGCTTCCGAATTTAAAATTATGGGTGGGCAGGAGGTCGTAAGCGTCCATCACCTCGATTATGTTTGCCGTTCCGATTTTGCGCATGTTGTTCTGTTTGCCGTCCAGATCGTGCATTTCGCGGTGAAACTTCAAACCGGTTTTATTGAGGATGGACATATTATGCGGCTTGTTAAGATCGGCTTTGATGCCGCTGAATTTACAAACGAGCGCCCGTATGCGCTTGTCGCGGAACACCCTGCCGATTCCGCCCCGTCCGGCCTGTTTGAGCCGGACGACCTTCCGGTTCGGATCATAGAACGAAAAGTTCAGCATGCTGATGTTGACGTGATCGGCTGCGGAGCCGGCGGTCACGACCGCCACGTTTTTTCTGTCGGCCTCGTCGTCCGAGTACATCAATGTGAGCTGTTCGCACAAAATATGCGCGTCCCCGGCTTCAAGCGGCGCTTCCTCTATGCTTATTGTCCCTTTATTGCCGTCGATGAAAATTATGACGTCCTTATCCGCTTTTCCGATAAGCTCAAGCGCGTCGAAACCGGAAAACTTGAGGAAAGGTCCGAAATACCCGCCGACGTTTGAATCGATGGGGATATCGGTTGTCGGGGAAATCGTGCAAACAAGCGTTTTGCCGGCGCCCGGATATTGAGTTATTCCGCCTATCGGTCCGGCGGACATAACTATAGCGTTCTCGGGCGAGTTCCATCGGGTTTCAGGCGTTACGGCGTCCCAAAGGTAACGGAGGCAGTAGCCCTTTCCTCCTATAAACTTTTCCTTCACCTGCCCGGGAATATCGTCGATCCTTATTTTACTGTCTGCAAGGTCCACATAAAGCAGTTTATCGGTATATCCTCTGAACAGAGGCTTTTTTTCGTATTGAAGCCTCGCGCGCAATACATGCGCGGCTTTTAAACGCTCGATTTCCTCCTGCTCGATTTGCTCATAAGGCTTTATGTTTTTGATACAAATCATCATTCTGCTCCTTTCGTTCCGGCGGCCGGGTTGTGGAATGTAACTCGAGTTGTTCCCTGCTTTAGCGGTCTGTGATGCTGAGAGCCCCCGTCGGGCAGGCTTTAACGCATAAACCGCAAGCCACGCATTTGGAGGGTTCGAGATGGTCGTCGCTTTGAACCATAACGTCTTTCGGGCAATAGCCGACGCACATAAGGCAGCCGGCGCATTCCTTTTTGCTCAGCCTGAACACGCCGAATTTATCCTGCCTGATAACGTTCGTGTTGCATACGGCGGCGCATTCCCCGCACTGGTCGCACACTTCAACGTGAAACGTCCCGTCCGGATTTTCGCTCACCCTGAGGCACGCGAGGTTTTTATCCTGAACTTTGTAATACGCCTTGGAGCAGGCCTCCGTGCATTTGCCGCAGCCTGTGCACAGGCTGTCGGTTGCTACTAATTTTTTCATACATTACCTCCGGTAATAGTGGTCAGTGGTTAGTGGAGAGTGGTTAGTGTACGAAAAATCTTCTGACGAAGATTTATTATAATCCATTTATTTTTGCTGTCAGTGACTCAATGAGAGTATGCAGCATTTTTGCTATTTCTTCTAAATCTTTTAAAGCTTTATATAATTCTTCATCATCTATATATGCTAAACGCTTTGAAAGAAGTAACTGAGTTTCAACTTCAGCGCGTGATCCTTGTGCGATTGATAAAAACCGAAGAAATTCTGTCGTCGTTCCGCGTGACTGACCTTCCGCGATATTAGAAGGTATAGAAACGGAAGCCCTCCTAAGCTGGGATGTTAATCCATATGCTTCGTTTTTCGGGAACCTGCTCGTCAAGCTATAGATATCATCGGCGACGTCCATAGCTTTTTGCCATACGATCAGATCCCTATAGCTTTTAACAGCCAAATTCAACTCCTAATATCTGTTTTCTGTTTATCATTCATAAATCTGCGCCGGCAGATTTTACAGCCATTAACCGCTAGCTACTAGCCACTGACCACTATCTTTTTACTGAAATCTGTGTCAGCAGATTTTTTGTTCACTAAACATTAATCTCTCACCACTAACCACTAATTAGTTACTGAAATCTGTATCAGCAGATTTTTCGACCCCTGACCACTAACCACTAGCCACTTACCACTATACGCTAAACCACACTCGGCTCCAAGAACAGCTTTCCTTCCTTGAATCTTGCGAGGTTCAGCACGCTTACGTCGATTGTGGGCGTTTCGCCGAGTATCATTTCGGATATTACGGTTCCCGTAACGGGTCCGAACATGAAGCCGTGGCCCGAATAGCCTATAGCCATATAGAAGCCTTCCGCCTCGGCCGATTTATCGTAAATCGGCTGGCGGTCGGGCGTCATGTTGTAAAGCCCCGCCCATTGGCGAATAACGCGCAGCCTGCCGATGGCGGGCAGCACCTTATCGATGGTTTTTGCCATCTCCTCAAGGAAATGCCAGCTTGAGGTGATTCGAAGGTCGTGGGGCTCATTAGGGTCGCCCCTGCCCATGATGAATGAACCGTGCGGCGACTGCTGAACATATAAGTTGAGCCCGAACGACATTACCATCGGGTCCTGCATAGGTTCAACGGGTTCCGTGACGAGTATCTGATGGCGTTCTGAATAAACGGGGATATCTATTCCCGCCATCGCGCAAATCTCTTTGGACCACCCGTTTGCCGCATTGACGACAATATCAGTTGAAATAAAGCCTTTATTTGTTTGAACGCCTTTAACTTTGCCGTTTTCGACTTTTATTCCCGTCGCTTCGGTGAATGTATAAAAAGTCGCTCCGAGCTTTTTGGCGGCTCTGTAAAACGCGTCGGTCGTCAAAAACGGATTGAGGAATCCGTCCTTCTCGCAAAACGCCGCACCTTTGAGGATCGAGGTGTTAAGGTGCGGAACGATTTCCTTCGCTTCCTCAAGACTGACCATCCGGGAGGGGATCCCGCATTTATGCTGCACTTCGATATTCTTTTTGAACTGCTCTATTTCCTTATCCGTATCGGCGATAAGGAGATATCCCTTTTGCTTGAACTCAACGTCCCCTTCGTATTCAAGAGTTTCGTTCGCGTGCTCGTAGAAATTGATGCTGTGCTTTGCGATGCGGCAGTTCATTTCCGTTCCCCACTGCATCCTTACGCCCGCACCGCAGGCGCCTGTCGAGCCGGAGCAAATGTAGCTTTTATCCAGCACGACCACGTTCTTTACGCCCTTTTTCGCGAGGTTATATGCGATGCAGCAGCCGGAGATGCCTCCGCCGATTATTACGACATCAGCGCTGTTCTTCATTGCGGCGGGCCTCCTTTGCAATAAGCTCAAGCCGTACGCCCACAACGGGCGGGCGGTTGGTTTGAAACTCGACATCGGACATTTTCTGTCCAATGGCCATAGCTATTTCCCTCTGAACGATCTGCCCGCAGGTTTTGCCCTGGCACGGGCCCATGCCTATGCGCGTTATGCGCTTTATTTCATCGAATGTGACATACCCTTGAGCTATCAGGTCCCTGACCTGTTTCAGCGTCACATCGGAACAGCGGCAAACGATAGTATTTTCCATCAGTGTTCCTCCGTCCTGATATTTCTGATATCGTACATGTGCTTTCTGTCCGCTTCTATCGTGATGACCGGCGTGCGGTCGAAGGATTTGGGGTTCAATACGCTGACCACTCGAACGCGGGCAACAAAATTGCCCGCCCTGTCGAGAGCAGATACCTGATCGCCTTTTTGGGGGAGCGGAAGGAATTCATAGGGAAGGCTGATCTCGACGGTTTCTTTCGATTTTGAGCCGTCCACCGCCATGATCGCGAGCCCCGGGCATTTGCTGATGCAAACCTTGCATCCCGTGCAGGCTTCGTGATCGGTCACCGGAATGTTGTTGATGTCCTCTCCCACGCGGATGGCATTGAATCTGCACGCGGTCTCGCAGGGATTGCACGGTATCCTTTTATAGCATTCGACTATCGCGACGGGGCCGCGGTCGATCCGCTCAACGGGCGGAAACTTTTCAATTATCATATCCCTTTCGGGAATACCGGTCTGCTCAAACATGGCGGTCCTCCTTTGAAACGATTTGCTCTATCCCGCGGAGTATGTGCTCGCCCACGGGGCCGCTTCGAAGGGCTTTAAGCTGCGCCGCATAACCTTTAAATCTTTCATCGAAATCGGCGGGTTTATAGCCCATTTTCGCCGCTGCGCAAAGCCCCGCGAGGCGGCCTTCCACCATTGCGGAGGAGGCTTCCTCGATGCCGCTCGCGTCGCCAGCAACGAAAAGGTTTTCAATAGTGGTTTCGTACCGTTCGTTTCGCACGGGAACCGAGCCCGAAAGCTGCGGAACGTATTTCATTTCGCATCCGCGCATGGCAAGCAGCTCGCAAAGCGGGGTCAGGCCGACGGATATGCACATGACGTCGACCTCAAGTTCCTTTTCGGTGCCGGGTATAGGCGAAAAGCGCTCGTCGACCATGCAAATGACGGCTTTTTCGAGGCAGTCCTTTCCGATGGCCTCTTTGACCGTATGCGAACAGAGTATAGGCACTCCCATGCGCGCAATTTTTGAAGCGTGTACGAGATATCCGCCGATTTTTGGAGCGGCGTCCAGAATCGCGGCGACCCGCACTCCCGCCTGCATGAGCTGATAGCTGACGATAAGGCCGATATTGCCGGCGCCGACCATCAGTACGTTGTTTCCGGGCTTTACGCCGTAAACGTTCATCAGCGTCTGCACGGCGCCCGCGCCGTAGATCCCCGGCAGATCGTTGTTCGGGAACGCAAGGGATTTTTCGTATGCGCCCGTCGCAGCGACTATCGCTTTGGGCTTGATTTTAAAATAATCTTCCTCTTTATATAAGGCGTTCACCACTCCGTCCTCGTACAGCCCGAGCACGGCGGTGTCCGTTAATACCTCGATTTGTCTGGAATACTTAATAAGTTCGGCTTCAAGTATTTTTGCGATATCTATTCCCCGGGTTGACGCGTATTGCTCCCTGGAGCCGAAAAACATATGCGTCTGCTTGATAAGCTGGCCGCCGAGCCTGTTGTTTCTCTCAACGACCGTGACGGAAGCCCCGCTCTCCGCTGCGGAAAGCGCCGCGCAAAGCCCCGCCGGCCCGCCGCCGATAACCAATAGTTCCGTGGTTTTCATTTAAGCACGCCCTTTCCGCGCTGCGTTTGTACAACCATGCCTTCCTTGAGCTCGGTCACGCAGGTTTTGACATTCGGCACGCCGTTTACTACCATCAGGCAGGACGAACAATTTCCGATGGCGCAGTAAAATCCCCTCGGACGGTGAAGATTTAGGCTTTCGCCCAAAACCTTCACGCCCGCCGCGTGAAGCGCGGCGGCGATCGATTCGCCCTCATATCCAGTTAATTTTTCGCCGTTGAAAGTAAAATTGAGAATTTTCCCGCGTTTGAAATCAAGAATTGGATGTTCTTCGATTCTCATGAATGTGCAGCTCCGTATATTTATTTGCATTTATTAGCATAACATATCGAACCGTTTATTTAAAGGGGCAGGATTGTATATTTATATGCTTTGGGTCCGGCGGGCAGTAAGATTCTTGCCGAATAAGTCCGAGCTGTTCTTTGTGTATCGGTTGATGTGTTTATATATAATATATAATTTGTAATAAGTGTGTGAATTTGTCACTTTTTGTTATATTATAGCTATACATTAGCCTTTTTAAATAATGTATCGATGATTATTAGCAGGACATTCAGCGCCTTGCTCACAATATACCGACAGGAGGAATGAAAAATGAAGAAAATCACATGTTTATTACTGGCGATTGTTTTAACCTTCGCGCTGTTGCCGGGGTGGGAAGCGTTAGCGGTCGGACCCGTAACTTATTATGTTTCGGTCAGCGGCAGCGACGCGAACGACGGACTGTCTCCGGCAGCTCCGAAGCGCACGATACAAGCGGGGATCGATGCCGCGGCGGACGGGAATACAGTTGAAGTCGCGGCCGGAGTATATGAAGAAAATATAGTAATCGACAAGGCTGTCACTCTCAGGGGACCTAACGCCGGCAAAGCCGGTTACGCAAGCAACCGCGTTGCGGAAGCCGTGATTAAAAACGTAAAGCCAATGGCCGATAATGCTATCAATGTAAGTATCAGCGCTCAAAACGTCGTGGTCGACGGCTTTACTATTGAGGGAGGAGAAACGGGATACCGCGGCATATTGTGCAGCAATGCGTATAACACGCCTACCGATATCAACGTAACGGTGCAGAATAACCGCGTAGTGAAATTTGGCTGGTATGATGCGGAAGGTCCGTATGGCAGAGGAATTGCTTTTGATAACGCAAGCGGAACAAGTTATGTATACGGTATAAAAATAAAAAACAATTTTGTTCAGTATGCCTATGGCGGAATCGTGCTCGGCGTCAATGCGTATGCGGATGTTGCGGATAACCGGATTGAAAGCTGTTTCTACGGGATCCACTATGTATCTTTTAATAAGCCCATAGACCCGTCTTTAATGAACGACTATACCGTTCATGACAACAGGATCATTATAGACAATGATTTTGGCTGGAACGAAAATACAGGTTTTGAAATAATAACGGAATCGTTCAAAACCGGCTGCACGGGTATTTATTTCAATATTATAGGAAGCGACGCTGTCGGGATCGCCAAGAACAACCAAATCAGCGCATCCGGTGACACTCAGTTAATACACGCGGGTATAAACGTCAATTCGCTGAATAACGGATATGTAAGGCTTATCGATAACACTATTAGCGGCGTGGGCTCGGGCATAAGGGTATGGGGCACGCAAGCGTCGGGGCACGACACGAGCACCAATCCTTTGCTAAGCCAAAACCTCCAGATACTCGGCGGAACGATCAGCGGCGGAAAATACGGAATAAACATTACGGATTGGTATTGGCTGCCGGGATTGGATGATACGGCCGCAGATCCGACCGGTATGATCGGTACTCAAAACAGGGTGTTTTTAGCCGGCAACCTGCAGGTTGCTTCGCCGACCAAAGTCAGAATATTCAACGATCCGGTCGATACCAGAAAAGTGACGATCCAGCTTGGCGAGCTGGACACGAATATTGACTTTGATTCCGATACCGACGTAGTCAAGATCAATAAAGACGCCCCTTCACCGGATATGATTTTGATTCTCAAATATTCAGCAAGGATAGGCGATACTTACTATCAAACGCTTCAGCAGGCTCTCGACGCAGCAAACGCAAGTTCGGGCGATACCAATGTTGATTTCTTCGGAGACTTGGAGTTGAACACAGATACCGAGATAGGCTCAAACGTGACGCTTACGGTGACCCCCGTCGGTTCTCTTAACATCGCAAGCGGCGTCACGCTCACAAACAACGGCACTCTGGTCAACAACGGCACAATCACAAGCGAAGGCAGCATTGATAACCCGGGTATATTCAGTCGCACGATCACGTACGTGGGAAACGGATCGACAGGCGGCCTTATACCGGCCGGAGAAACAAAAAACTATAACGAACCGTTTACGGTTGCGCCCGAAGGAACGCTTATAAAAAAAGGCAGCAGCTTCAAGGGGTGGAACACCTCGGCAGACGGTTCGGGAACAACTTACTTGCCGGGCGACATCATTACCGATCTTCTCAATAATATTACGCTGTACGCGCAATGGAGCCGTCAGGCTGAACCGACATACACCGTCTCTTATCATCCAAACGGCGGAAAGGGCGCGGTGCCTGTGGACATGAACCGCTATTTCAGGGGCGATAAGGTAACCCTCGCTTCGGGCGCGGGATTGACAAAGCCCGGCGCGGTGTTCCTCGGCTGGGCACTTGCGGACGGCACGCCCGTTACCGGTCAGTATACGATGGGCTCAAGCGATGTGACGTTCTTTGCGGTATGGGGTTCGGTTAAGGATCTTCCGCATGTCCCGAAGACTGGCGATAACGCGCCGGTTTTCGGATTCATAATGCTGTTCTCGGGACTTGCCGCCGCGGCGGTCATACTGATAAAAAAGCGCGCTTCCGTGAAATAAGCGATTAAGCAAAACTTAATAAACACCTGAGGCTGCCATAGACCGGCAGCCTCTTTTTTTACGATAACGATTGCCGGGCGGGGATCGGGTGCGAATTCCGGTCCTTTTTTTATTTGGAGCCGATTATATGCGGGATATGTCGTTTTATCGAACATCCGACCGTCGTCCGGTCATACGAAACAACGTGAAATTCCGACTTATATGCATTTTGTGACTATAAAAATTTCCGAGCGACTAATATCGACATAACAAGTACTTATTATACAATAGACATCCGTTGACTGCGAATATTGCCCGCATTACCATTGATTGCGGAATAACCTGAATATCAAAAGCGGCTGCGGCTGAAAAAACGGCAGATGCACGGCTGACGGATAATTCAAAATGACAGCTTTGCCAAAGTAATGCAACGCGACTGAAGGCACGGAAAACCGCCGTGCCGTCGGGTGTATTACTTATACCTAAAAGCGGATGCCGGCTTTTTGAATCATCGAGCGCCCGAAACCGCTCAGCCGTTTGAGCTTGCATATTAATTAGGAAAGGAATGATAGCCTTTGAGGGTATAGAGGCAAAGAAGCAAAGCGGGAAACCGCAGGTTTTTACGATCTTGTTATTTTTGAATAACAAAGAGAAGTTTACCGGATAATATTTACAAAAATAAGGAGGACAAGGAAATGTTCAACAAGAAATTATTCGCGCTGCTTTTGGCGGTATTGTTTGTGTTAAGCCTCGCGGGAGGCGCGATGGCTGATGATGATAAGGCAAAGTTGACGATCATTAAGGATATCACGGGCGATGATCCGCCGGCAAATATTGAATTTTCCTTTAAGGTAGAAAGAAAAAAGAAAAGCGGCGGTTATGAATACGTCAATACGTATAAGATCACAGGTGAAGGCAAGAAAGATTTATGGCTTGAGGAAGACAAGACTTACAGGGTCACCGAAATCAACATCCCCACTGGTTTCACTTGTGAAGATAATCAGCAAGAAGTAGAAATCGATGACGATAAAGCTAATAAGTTGACATTTGTCAACGAATATAATGCTCCGAGGTGTACCATAACCTTTGAAACAACGAATAGAGGTACTTTCGGTGATCAGCAAACGGTATTTGTCGTCAATAAAGGCAGTGTGTGGGGAGACGTTATCGTTGTACCGGTACCCGACCCTGACCCCGGCTTTAAGTTTTCACATTGGAGTCCGCGTTTGCCTAGAAATAATTCAAAAATTACCTCCGACGCCACTTATACTGCCCATTACGCTGAAAACTGTAAAGAGCGCTTTACCATCACGTTTGTGGCGGGATCCGGCGGGTCGCTTGAGGGAACCACGGAAGTTGCCGGTATAATTATTGGAACACCGTGGAATAATGAATGGGTTCCAAATACTGTGCCTGACGAAGGCTATCATTTTGTAGGCTGGGAACCTGGGTTCCCGGAAACAATTGGGGAAGATTGGGTATTCACCGCAAAGTTTTCAAAGAATCCTCCTCCTCCCTCAGTAAAATACGCCGTCTTCTATCATCCCAATAACGGCGTCGGCCCGATCCCCGTGGATAACAACCGTTATAACAGGGGCGACAGGGTCACTCTCCTCTCCGGAGCCGGTCTTACAAAAGGCGATCTCGTGTGGGTCGGCTGGGAGCTTCGGGACGGAACTGACGTAGCGAGTCCCATTACCATGCCGAGGGGCGACGTTACGCTGTATGCAGTCTACGGACCGCCTGTTGTTGTAGTTCCCAAAACGGGCGACAGCGCGGGTGTGTTCGGCTGGATGGCGATACTCGGCGGGCTCGTTCTAGCGGCGTTCGTGACGATGAAGAAGCGCGTTTTCGCGAAATAGTCATTACGCGTTTACAGAGGCGGCTGCCTGATTGCGGCCGCCTTTCTTTGAAAATTCCAATGTATTTGGTCACAAAATAAAGTTTTTTTCGTTATTGCTTTCGTTGGTGTGACATCGACATCATATGACATTATTAGCTATAGACGTC
>MWCU01000092.1 GCA_002070205.1 Firmicutes bacterium ADurb.Bin182
AGCTCATCAAAGTTGCTGAGTGGCATATTCCCCCCGTCCTTTCAAGAAAAATCCATTACTATTATAATACCGTTTTCGGGCGTTAATCAACAAAATGCGCGTGCCGCCCGAGTAATATATCATCCTAAAATAATCAGGTGAACACCGTTAAAAAGAGAGAAAAACCCACGCTCACGGCTGAGCCGCGAGCGTGTAAGCGCGTTTAAAATCCAAAATATTTTTTATGCTTTTGCGCTTTCCTCAATGTAAGCGGAAGGAGCGGGTTTGACGCCGAGCTTCCATTCGATAAGGTTAACTAAGAAGAAGGTAACGACGCCTACCGCGCAGCCGAAGACTACTGGCAATATGCCGAGATAGAAGCCTCCGCCGCTCAGTATCTGCCAAATAACAACTCCTACGGTACCGGTTATAATGGAGAATATGCCCGACTTGACGGTAGCTTTGGGAACGACAAGCCCCAGACCGTACGCCGCAAACGGACCCGCGCATCTGATCGCGAAAGCAAACGTATTCATTGTCACAAGATCTACTCCGAAGAATGCAATGCCCATCGCAATGATACAGAATATCACGTTGCATAGGCGGGTAGCCAATATGATTGCCTTCTCCTCCATGGGTTTTTTATTGAGGAACTTCTGATATATATCCTTTATGAACATGGTCGACATGCACAAAAGGTTGGAGTCCGCGCTGGACATGGTGGCCGAAATGATGGCCGCCGCGAGAATACCGACGATGATCCCGGGCGCGAACTTCGAAGTGACCGTCATCATTGCGTTTCCGCCGGTGACGCCGGGCAGCTGGTCCTGGACCGCGAGAGCGCACAGCCCGAGAAGGGTCGGGAATATAGCCATAGCGGCCATGAGAATTGCGGAAAGGATGGAGGCGTTCTTTGCCGTTTTCTCGTCCTTAGCGGTCTCAAAGCGGGAAATCATTTCCGGTCCGCTAAGGAACGTGCAGAAATAGTTGAAAACATAGCCGATTATGACCACCCAGCCGATTTTTGTGAAGTCCATCTGAACAGGCGGCAATTTGGCCGAGATGGCCTCCCAGCCGCCTGCGCCGCTGACGACAAAGGGAGTGACTATCGCCAAACCCGCAAGTATTATGACAAACTGCACAAGGTCTGAAATCTGGTCAGCGATCATACCGCCGAGAGTTGTATAAAGAATAATGACGGCACCAGCAATAAACAGGCATACATTAACCGGTATTCCCGTCAGGGTCGAAATGACGGAACCGGATGCCGCAACCTGCGACGAAGTCAGGCAGAACAAAGCGAGTATGTTCAACACGGCCGTGAAGGTGCTTGAGAATTTTCCGAAGCGGCGCTCAACCACTTCGGGTATCGTTATTGCCAGCGTTTTGCGGATTTTCGGCGCAAAAAACGCGAGCGGGATCATTGCGAGCGACGCAGCAAGTACATACCATACCGCGCTCATTCCCCAATCGCCGAAAGCTTTAGCCGCAAGTCCCGTTGTGCTGCCTCCGCCGATATTGTTTGCGGACAACGAGAAAGCAACCATAAACAGGCCCATTCTACGTCCCGCGATCATATAGTCTTCGCTGTTTTTGATTTTGAACTTACCGACGACATAACCTACCACAAGCATGCCGATAAGGTATGCCGCAACGACTATCAGAGGGAAGACTTGTAACTGCATAGTGATACCTCCGTATTTTATATATTTGATTTAAAAAAGCCGATAAGGGTTACAGAATAAAGAAGCGATGCTTTGCCGGCAAGCAAATTAAATAACCCCGTATAAATTATACAATATGGCAATTATTGCGTCAATATGTATTGTGACGGAAATTTGTACGAAAAGTTCGAAATGTCGACATAATCTAAGATAACGCTTATCAAGAAGGGATCCCGTGTGCCTTGCGTTTGTCGCAATACATCAGCCTGTCCAAATCCGCGATAAAAGTCTCGGGATCAGGGTATTTTTCGGAGGAATATACGTCGCACCCTATCGAAAAATTCAAATGATAGGGTTTTAAACCGCTTTGATTGAAAGCCGAAGCGTTTTCCTTTATTTTCTCGGCCGTTTTTTTGAGCCGCAGGCTGTCGGAGATATCCAGAACCACGATGAATTCGTCTCCCCCTACCCTTGCGATGAAATCCTCCTTTTGCACGCTTTTCTTCAGGATACCGACGGCATCACGGAGAGCTTCATCGCCGATGCGGTGGCCATATTCGTCGTTGATTCTTTTCAAGTCGTCCAAATCGACAAACAACGCGGAAAACGAACTTCCTTTTACGCCTTTGCGCAATTTTGCCCTTATATACGCTTCCAGGTAGTTCCGGTTGTATGCGCCAGTAAGACTATCCGTATTCAAAACGGAGTTTTGGATATTGCTGTAAATTAGCAAAAGAGAGAGCATCATGCCGACCCAATTATAAGACACGCCATAGAACATGAGCTGCAGAATAGTGCCTGTAAGCTGCGGAATCAAGTATGCCTGAAGCGCAAAATAGTACTTTCTCTCTATCCTGTTTCTGTTAAGCATGATTAGAAAAAATGAATAAGCGAGAAGGCAAAGGCAATATGCTGCATACAGATAGAAATATCTGCCTCTGTAATAGATATTATTATCGGTAATCCCGAAAAACCATCCGGTTTTTAGGCTGACGCAGGATATGAGCGCGCTTACCGCCCATAACGTGAGCAGTATGTTCATGTAAGTATTCAGCCTTTTTTCGTCACGGAATATTTGATAATCCACATAGAGCACCCATAAAGACGGAGCTATCGGAACCAATACGTAAAGCAAAAGGTTGGATTTCATATTATTGAGAAGATTCGCCTGCCCCGGCAGACCGTTAAATACCCACGCAAGAATATCGACCACGATTAATATCATATTGATGAAAATCAAGCCGATAAAAAGGTTATATTGCACGAATATTTTTTCAAGGCGATTGAATGCGCTTAAGTAGATAAAAAGCAATATCAGCAAAGAGACTATGCTCAAATCCACCGATTGAAGCGTTGCTGCCATCTTCTCAGTCCTTCATAATCAGTCACTTTCGATTCAATTCGCGTTAATATATACAATAATACACAAAAAACGGCCATTTTTCAACAAATCTACACATTTATGCATATTGGCAAAATATAACTGCAGAAATTTTCGGGTTCCTAAGATTATTCGTGAACGCAGACGGCCCTGCTAGCATTGCACCCGGTTTAACGAACGCTGCGGATAGACCGGCTTTTTAGGATGAAAACAGCCTTATCGATACGCCTTGATAGCTGTTTGCCGTTTGCCGGAAGCGTCATCGAACCGCTTGATAAGAAGCAAAGCAATTTAAACAAAAGATGCGCCCCCTTTAAAAGATATGGGGGGCGCAATATCCGTATCAGACTTGTTTTGGCATCAGACCGAGTTAAAGACCACCGCGGCAATCCTATCGAGAGGAATATCAACGTTTGAACCTACGGTATGTACAAAATCGTCACGACGGTCCCGCCCGCCGCAGAAGCAACAGCCAAAGCCTCTCCGCCGAAAATCCCGTCTGTCATCGAAATCGCGGCTGCATGCGTTGCCGAGCGCGCAGGCAGGAGCGGGACCGATACGCGTGGTAAGGCGGACAAAACATTTGTTCACGAACAGTAATATCCCGGTAAATCCGCTTCCGGATTCACCGCCGCTTGTGGTGAATATAGTAACAGTTTCGCCAATATGATCTTCAAGATCGAAAAAACGGTCGTCCCTGTAACCCTGATCTTGAATCGAGTTCTGGCTCATTGAATCATCTCCTTCACTTATTGCGTATACACCAAGGGTATGTTATTTGTTAATACAGTATATGAGAAGGCTTATTCCGTTGTGAATAGGTTTCATCAAAATTGTTATATGCCGATAACGGCCGTCCGAAACGAGAAACCGCAGCGAGCGTTTGTTACTCTATTATGCATCGGAGCCCTCATTAAAAAGAACAAGCGAGGCCTCAGCACGTAAAGACCGTTTCGGCGAATCGGCGGATAAAGCCGCGGCTTATCCGAAAAACGGACCGCTACCTCCTTGACGCTAGCGAATTCAGAATTTCAAGCAGGCCCCATGCGGGCAATCCGTAGATGTTTTCCATTCTGATAGGCTCGGAATAATCGCTGTTATACTCTTTTACCCTCTCGCTCAGCTCCCTTGCGAGCTCCTTGATCTGCGCGGCCCGCCTTTCGCGCTGCGATTCAAGCTCTTTTCGGCGCTGTTCGTCAAGCTGATGCCTTTGCTCGCATTGTTCGGCGAACTCCGCCGATTCATACTTCTTCCCGCACACGTCACATATATAATAAAGCTTCATACCATTCACTCTTTCAAGGCTTTTTATCATATTACTCCGCCGGAACAAAAAAGGTGACCTGCGAGAGGTCACCGAAGCGCAAAGAAGAAATCCTTTATTATTATCTCCGTATGAAGCGACATTGCCCTGTCATAAACGAAATCAATGTTTCACCGTATGTCGATATTTCCCGGGTAAACCTCAGCCCTTCACGTATGCGACCAGCGGCTCGATCGACTTTTTACTGGTATAGTCGACCGATTTATCGTATATCGCGAGCATTCCCTTTTCATCGTCCGCAAGCTTCAGGCCTTTGCGCTTCTTATTCTCGATTTTCTTTTTGAGAAGAGCCATAAGTATTTTGTCCGTTAATGACAGCCTGCTCCTGTCAAATCCGCCCCTGAAATAGAAAAACCGTATCCGTTCCCGCTCGTCGAGGGAGAAGTTATTATTCAATACCTCGTTTCTTATTTTTTCATCGGGCACGGAAAGCCCGACAGCAAAAACAATGACGCGCTTCCCCTTAAGCTTTAAAAGGTTCCTGGTGATGAGCTTAACGCCGTCGATACCCACGGCATGAAGATTTCCGCCGAAAATAACGGTATCGTAAGCCTCCAGCATTTTAGCCGATACATAGGAAGCTTCGAAAAGCTCGGCACTCAAAGCTTCGGATATCCATAAGGCGTATTTTTTTGTAAAGCCCGTTCTGGATTTATAGATAACTGCAGTTTTCATACAGCGCCCTCTGCAACATAAATTCAGCGTAAAATATATCTCGTTTATTGTAATTAATCGGCAGCGTTAAGTCAAGCGCATAATTCCGCATTAAGCGA
>MWCU01000093.1 GCA_002070205.1 Firmicutes bacterium ADurb.Bin182
ACGGGAACCATTGAGGTCGGCGGATTTACGAGCTTTGAGGGGATCAAGCTGCTGCGCAGTATACGCGACTTGAATATAGTCAGTTTTGACGTTGTTGAAGTACTCCCCGCATTCGATCCGACTCAAATAACTGCATACCTCGCAGGCAGCGTAGTGCAGGAATTTTTAGCTATGCTGGCTGACAGAAATCGTAAAGCCGGAATCAAATAAAGCGCTTAGAATCCATTCCTGAGCAGAAGCCGCATGATATTTTAATCAAAACCGCGCCCATCGGCAATCAAAGCATATTTCATCATAATTCGAAAAAAAATATGATCAATATGTTCTAAGGAGGCAAGATCGATGGGCAATAAAATCGTTGAAGCCCTTTCATATTTAACAACGGCCGATGAAGCGGCACCCGACATACTTGTTTTAAACTTTACGATAGTAACGGCGTGCGCAGTCGGCAATACCGACAGATGGGTGCTTGTGGATACCGGGCTTGAAAACTCCGCCGGCTTTATTTTGAACCTGACCGAAGAGCGATTCGGCAAAGACAACAGGCCGCAGTCGATATTGCTGACTCACGGGCACTTTGATCACGTCGGTTCGGTCATCAAGCTCTCGCAGTATTGGGATGTGCCTGTATATGCGCATGAACTTGAACTGCCGTATATAACCGGCAAAAAGGACTACCCTCTTGCGGATACTGCCGTTGATGAAGGGATAGTCGCGAAGCTTTCCGAAACATATCCGCACACGGGCATCGATTTAGGATACAGGGCAGTAATGCTTCCTTCTGACGGCCGAGTTCCGGGGCTGCCCGAATGGAAATGGATACATACCCCCGGCCATTGCGAAGGGCACGTTTCTTTATTCAGAGAACGCGATCGCGTCCTTATCGCGGGGGACGCGTTTTCGACGACGAAACAGGAATCGCTGCTTTCGGTGATGACACAGCGCGAACAAATAAGCGGTCCGCCGAAATATTTTACGACGGATTGGGGGACTGCTAAAAGATCGATAAAAAGGCTTAAAAACCTAAACCCCGACTTAGCGATACCGAGCCATGGAAAACCGATGCGGGGCGACGAGCTTAGAGAGCATCTTGACATCCTCATCCGGGATTTTAACGATATCGCCAAACCGAAACAAGGCCGATACGTGAACACATAGAGCAGTCAATACCGAACGGCATGTTTTTTGTGCCTGTATCATGCTCTTGATAAAAACTTTGTCAATGTTTGCTGTTTTAACAAATCAATGCATTCTTTTTTTAAAAAACATGATATACTTAGCAAGCTGTTGCACAACAGCAAATCATGACATGGAGGACACTAAGTTGTCAGACAAAACACTCATTTGCAAGGACTGCGGGGCAGAATTTCTCTTTACAGAAAGTGAACAAGCCTTTTATCGGGAAAAGGGCTTCCAGAACGAACCGCAAAGATGCCCCGGATGCAGAGCTGCAAATAAGAACCGTCAAAGGGATGGCGGGCGAGGCAATTACGGCAGCGGTCCAAGGCAAATGTACCCGGCAATATGCGCTGCTTGCGGGAGGGAGACCGAAGTCCCGTTCAGCCCCTCTCCTGATAAACCTGTATATTGCAGGGACTGCTTTCAGCCTAAAGAACGCCGCAGAGACAGATATTGATTCTGCTTTGGCCCCTGCCGTAACCGGCGGGGGCAATCGCTTTTTACACTATTCGTTCACAGATATTTTAGCCGGGCTTTCAACCCAAATGTCCTCGGGCTGATTTACTGCGACGACTTTAATATACCCGTCTTCATACTTTATTTCTTTGCCGCTCACGGCTGCGGCAAGAATGGTTAAAGGATCGTTTATGATTTCATGTGTATAATCGATTGAAACATCATCCGATGATGCCTTTCCCCGGCACTAAGAAAGCTCTTTTGCCTGTTACGGCAAGGAGCTTTACCTTATCCGCACATACCTATTGCAATATTAAATGGCTCACCATACGACAAAAATGACGAGGATCATGCCGTTACCGGGACAAGACCCGTTGTTCCATTGAAATTCTGCCGGTTCTGGTATATATTAACTTATTATAAACATATTTGCGGGAAGTTAAAACCGTTTTGAAGCTGTATTTTATGTACAGAGATTCTCGTACATACAGGTTTTGCAGAAACGGTCAGCTGTGCCGCAACAGGGGCGTTAGTATTTAACAGTGAACGATTCAAGCGTTCAAAGGATATCGATATTAAGATACATCCGATAGACCAAGCAAGAATAAAGGTAAGGTTCCAAGGTGAAGGTACATGAATGAATCAGAAAAATCCCTTCCGACAAGCATCCTTTGGGAACAGCTTTTTAAAGCTCCGTCCATCGAGCAATTCATCGGCAGAAATGAAAGTGAAATAGGACTTCTTCCGTTTTCCGAATATATAAGTGAACTATGCGAGTATCGGGGCGAAGTCCCGGAGCGCGTTATCAAGCGTGCAAATATAGAACGCTCTTTCGGGCACGCTATTTTTAGAGGCGACCGCAATCCATCGCGGGATACCGTTTTAAAGCTTGCTTTCGGATTCGGCGCAGATATGGAATTGGCGCAATCTTTACTGAAACACGCGGGGCACAGCCTTTTATATCCAAGGGTCCAGCGGGATATCGTAATCGGTTATTGTTTGTTTCACCATAAAAGCCTAGTTGAAACACAGCATATATTAATGGAATTGGGCTTGCCGCTTATCGGAGGCACGATCAAATGAGAAATATACAGTGCGCAGTCAAGGAACTTTCCGCGGTACTGAAAGAAACTAAGCTGCCAAGGAGTTTCCTTGATAGTTACGATCAGCTTGAATGCTTGTCACACGGCCACGGAACGGAAACCTATCTTGTACAGCAAAAAGGCTCAAATACACTCTGCATCGCAAAATACTATGATAAAAGCATTTACAGGTCAGTCAATGAAAGCGGCATATTAAGATCCCTTCGCCACGAGGGATTACCTGCTTTTATGGACGAGTATCAGGATGATGCCGCGGTCTTGATCGTGCGTGAGTACATCGAGGGAACACCTCTCGACAGATATATGGCCGAACATAGTTTGTCGGAGGAACGAATCATTGATTTATGCATAGGGTTGTGTGATATTCTGATTTATTTGCATAACAGGCAGCCGCCTGTCATCCACCGCGATATTAAACCGCAGAATATCGTAGTTAAAGAAAACGGCAGCATAGCCCTTATCGATTTTGATATCGCGCGTACATATGACAAAGAAGCCGAAACGGATACGCAGTTTATCTGCACAAGGACATACGCCCCGCCGGAACAGTATGGCTTTTCTCAGACCGATCACCGTGCCGATATCTATTCCCTTGGCGTTTTACTGTGCTTTTTGCTGACAGGCAAAACGGATGTAAAAAATACGGTTATACCCAATAAACGCCTTGCTGCTATAGTGCGCCGGTGCGCGGCTTTTTCGCCGGAGGAACGCTTTAAAGATACCGCCGCAGTAAAAAAAGCACTGCTTTACACCGGCAGGCATAAAAAAATGAAACTCGTCCGTATTTTCCATTCGGCGGCACTCACGCTGATCTGCCTGTTCGCAGGCTTTGGGATCGGGCGATA
Source organism: Firmicutes bacterium ADurb.Bin182 (assembly GCA_002070205.1). Classification (GTDB taxonomy): domain Bacteria; phylum Bacillota; class Clostridia; order Christensenellales; family CAG-138; genus MWCU01. Next base: position 3,584 of record MWCU01000093.1, read on the forward strand.
TACGGGTTTCCTTGCCCCCGCTTCGGGAACAAACGAAGTCAGATTCATCGAGCCTTTGATCGAACAGGCTGTGCGCGCCCAGCTTGGAAAAGACGAAACGGACGGCATCACCGAAAAAGAACTGCTTTCTGTAAAGGGGATATACATATTCGGAAACGAAGTGTCGAAAACAGAAGAAGCATTTTTTAACGGGCTCGGAGGACGGCTGCGCGATACGCCTCGCGGTACGCTTGCGACGCTCGAAGATGTAAAGCTGCTTCCCAACCTTGAAACGCTGTATGTCAATTATCAAACGCTTCACGACATATCTTCGATATCCGGGCTTAAATATCTGACCACTGTTCATCTGCGTCACACCTTTGTTGAAGATATATCCGCTCTGTCCGGTATGAAGCAATTACGAAATGTGATTTTGTATGATACACATGTTACGGATGTGTCCGCGCTCAGTTCCTGCTCCGCATTATACTTCCTTGATTTAGGGGGAACGCTGATCACGTCTTTTGACAGCTTGCCGGAACACGCCGGGCTGAAAGTTCTTTCTATCAAGCAAACGTTTCTTTCATCCCTCGATGGTATAGAACGTTTTAAGAATCTGGAGCAGCTCGACTTGAGCTTCACTGGGATAGAAGACCTGACACCGCTTGCTGCCATTCCGAAATTAAGCGTTGTCAGCATTGATGAATCAATGCGCGGCGCGGCGAAAGCCCTTAAAGATCCGCCATTTGAAATCAAATATGAATAGACACAGAATGTTAAAAGGTGAGCTGGCAGTTCACCTTTTGCTTTTATGAACTTGGTAAAATGTAGATTAAGTTAGTTCTGACCATTAGGAGCTTTGATCACGCATATATTCGAGATGTTTGTGCTTGAAAGGAATAGACAAAGAGAGGCGGCAATCGAATGAAATATGAAACCGTTTATACGGCAAAGGATAAGCATGTTATCTATTATCGTTTCACTTGTGAGTACTGCGGCTTCACAACGCCGTGGTATCCCATCGAAATAGAGCGCGAGGCCGCCGCTTCATCGGGGACGAGAAAAACATGGGTATCCGAGCAGGTCAAGCAGGATATTTCCGTTTCTGCGTACGCCGCCGTTCAGAGGCGTATTGATACGATACGCGAACAAGTTGAAAAAGGCGAGTACCATATTGACTATACGCCGGTAAAGGATGAGGGTACCTCAGCGCCAACGGAGTGGATCTTTTCACATTACAGTTGCCCGCGCTGCAAGGCATATCCATCGTGGATACTGCCTGTGCTCAAGAAGCAAACAGGGTTCGGACTTAGTATTTTATTGGGGCTTGGGCTTGCGGGAGTTTGGTTTGGCGCAATATTATTGGCTTCAACTGACTGGCCGAAACAGCTCGGTGGTTGGGTTTTCGGTATAGCTGTCGGATTGTTTATCATCGGGCTTGTCTCTGCGAAAATTATCAACACCGCTCGGATAAACAAACGCCTTAAAAAGCAGGGTGCGCCTGTGAAGGAACTGCTTCCTGAAATCAACTGGAATGGACGATGAAAAGCAAATGAAGAAAAAAGCACTTAACCGTCTGGGGAAATCCGCATGAAAATACTCAGCTATATAGTAATCATCGCAGGACTCGGAATTCTTATATCTACCGGCAGCCCTCGCCGCTGGGGAAAAGGAACCTGTCCGAAGAACATCTTGATAGATGCGGGCGGAGCGCTCGCAGCATTAGCAGGACTGTGGCTTCTTAATAAATAGCCATCGAATATATCAAAAGTCAGGAGAGTGAAATATGAAAAAGCTGTTAACCGTACTGCTGTTCATTGCGATCATAGGTGCGTTTGCGGCCTGTTCGCCGCAAACATCAACGCCCGGAGCGCAAATTTCAGAGCCGAAAACTGCCGCCTTATCAGCCGGTGAAGCCTTCAAACTGGGCGATGAAACCTATGCCCTTGAAAAATGGGCAGCCCTGCCCGAGTACGATACGGATACGCAAATCGGCATTGGCGTTTGCTTTGTGCAAAAAGAAGGTGTTGCACCTATAGTTATTTCCGGCGGCGGATATAAAAGCCTTATCGACATGACGCTTAATATGGATGGCGCGCCGCTTTCCACAAGCAACATCAGTTTCATCAAGGCCGAGGATGCGCCGGGCTATGCCGGGCGTGTGACATTTGAATTCGTGCTCCAAAAGGGCGCAGCGCTGCCTGTCGGCGGCACGATTTTTCATACCGGCAAAAACGAGAGGATCGCGATCGACCTTTCCGCGCTGGAGGCGTTGCCCATTGAGGCCGAGCCGAAAACGGGATCCTCCGAAAGCACAGCCCCCGCCCCCGACGACTTTGGCAAACAGGCGTTTTTCGGAGAATGGCTGTTGGATTCGATTGTTTTCCGAACTCCAAACGAGGATAACGGTATATACGCGATCGACGCCTCCATGAGCATATCCGAAGGGTTTGAATATGGGCGGGATTTATCGCTGCGCGAGGATATGAAAATGATTTCGTTTGTTGATTTAAGCGCGCTGATCGAAGCCGTACCCGAACTGCCCTTTACGATAAACGATCTTGATTTGAAGGATTATTCCGGCTGGACGTATTCAAACGGTACGATAACTTTTACCCCCGGCGGTCCCGCATTTACGGCGTCCTGTGATGAAGCATCCAAAGAACTGCGTTTGACGCGCAGCGGCGAGGCAGCGATCATTCCCAATACGGTCAACGGAATGACGACGCAATCGGGAACGGTGCTTATTGATATTACGATGGTGTTCAAGATCAAATAGAAGATATTTTGATCGATTTTATATTTTGGAGGAGCAGTATGGGGCTGTTTGATATGTTTAAAACAAAAGAAGAAAAGGAAGCAATAAAAGCGGAAAAGGAGGCAAAAAAGGCAGCTCATCGGGCAGAGTTTCAAAGGCAAAAAGAATTGGACGCTTTGCAGCACGCCTTTCGTGAGGGGAGAATATCCCTCGAGGAGTTTACAAAAAGAACAGGCGAAATTAATTATTCATATTCTCTTAATCAACTGTACCCCGCTTTACGCAAGGCTGTACAACAATCCGTTCAATATGAAAGTAAGCAAACTGCCTATTTTTTCAGCGACCGGGATATAAAAATGTTGGCCGACGCGTGTATGCTTGCCGTGAAGCAATGTCAAAACGAAGAAACGCTGAAGTATCTGATTAAAGTGGGCGAAAAACTGCGTGACAGGGCTGAACTCACAAAACTTGATGTATCGGTTATTGCGGTTTGCTTGCAGGCATATAACGATGAACTGTCAGGGCGGATGAAAGCAAACCCATACACGTCTTTGGTGCCGAAGCTGCGAGAGGAAAAAGAGTTTCTTTCTCTGCTTGCAAATAAACTGGCAGAATATATGAAGACCATAAAAGAATGATTTCGGCTGATGCTTTATGCACTATATTATGATACGATAAGACAGTTAAATTTTGGAGGAAAGTACATGAAACGGATTTTATCAGTATTATTACTTGTTTCTCTGGCGGCTTCATTTGCAGCGTGTTCGCAGCCG
>MWCU01000094.1 GCA_002070205.1 Firmicutes bacterium ADurb.Bin182
ACATTCTCCTTCTTGTATTTGGTGTTGCAACCTTAGTCTACAAGATTTTGAAGCGTTATGCTTCATCTTTTTTTTTCATTTACCCCAATCTTTAGTGTAGAGCCATAATAAAACTTAATCTGCCTTCCGGCAGATTTTATTTGTCACACGGCCCGCCTGCCGCAAGCAAAAAGCGACGCGGGTCCGAAGGCGCACAGACAAGGATGATTTTTATGTCCAAAGCTGCTGTCATAGATATCGGAAGCAATACGATACGCTATATGGAAGCGGATACCCGCGCAGCCGATGCGTTATTTCCAAAGCTTATTGCCGTGACCCGACTTGCGGAGGGTTTGATAAACACCGGAAGGCTTTCAAAGGAAAGCATCGCAAGATCGCTTGACGCGATCAAAGGCTTCGCCGGCGCAGCGAACTCATTGAATATTCCCATATTCGCCTACGCCACGAGCGCCGTCAGGGACGCCGCCAACGGCGATGAATTCGTCGAGCTCATAAAGTATGAGACGGGGCTGTGCACAGACGTTTTGAGCGGAAAACGGGAAGCGGAATATGCCTATGCCGGGGCGACAAGCGGAAAGGGCGGGCTTTTGGATATCGGCGGCGGCTCTTTGCAGCTTGTCAACAGCCGCTTTGCGTACAGCTTTCCCTTAGGCTGCGTAAGGTTAAAAGATGCGGCTAACGGCGGAATATCTCCCCAATCCTTTTTTGCCGGCATCGATGTCGCAGATTGTTTTTTCGCGGAAACAAAGTATTGGACGGGGGTCGGCGGCAGTGTCACGACATTGGCGGCATTCATGAAAAACCTTGACAGGTACGAGCCTGAGCTCGTTCACGGCGCCGTCTTGAATTTTGAGGACGTTTTGAAAGTTCTGCAAAGCCTGGAGATCATGGGCGATGAAAGAAAAAACCATCCCATAATACTATGCCAGAGGCATGATATCATAGTTTACGGCGCGATGATTTTAAGATACGTTATGGAAACAGGTAATATCGACAAAATAACCGTCAGCGTAAAGGACGGCATGGAAGGGTATTTATCATACATTGCGGGATCCGAAGCCGGCGCAGGTCACAATCTCGTCCGGATGTGAATTCACGGCGGATAATACCGCCGCCCGGGATTTAACACAAATGGAATAACATGCGCAGCCCGGCCCTGATCACACAGCGCATTGCGAATCGTGTTTTTAGGTGCTATGATGATGGCGAGGTGAAATCAATATGCATCTGAAAATCCAAAAAATAGTGCTTTCGGGCTTGCTGTGCGCAGTCATTACGCTTCTGACAATGTTTGTCAGCTTTCCCATTCCGGGCGTTACCGGCGCATATGTCAACGCCGGCGACGCGGGCGTTTATCTCGCGGGATTTCTTTTGGGCGGTCCGCTGGGAGCCCTGTGCGCGGGGGTCGGAAGCGCGCTTGCCGACCTTCTTCTGGGCTTTGCTATGTACGCTGTCCCAACGTTCATTATAAAGGGCGCCGTCGCTCTGATAACCGCGCTTCTTCTGAAAAAGTTCTCGGGCTGGAGCAGGATATTTGCTCTGCTCATCGCGGGAGCGCTTATCCCTGCCGGTTATTTTTTATGGGAATGGCTTTTCCTTTACGGTTTTGAAACCGCGCTTGTCAGCGTTCCCTTCAATCTCATCCAGTACGCGGGCGGTATTCTCGTTGGATTCATTCTTATTAACGCATTGGAGCGCATCCAAAAAAAACAAGCGCAATAAACCGTTAAGCCCGATACCGAATGTGTCGGGCCTGCTTTTATGCCTCCCCGATATTGGATATCCTCATGCCTTCGAATTCAAAACGAAAAAGCTTCGCGATTGACACTCCGTCGCTTCCGTCATAAATCAATCCCATCAAATGTCCTTCATCGCTGAAAACCGGAGCCCGGCAGCCTGAAAAATCCCCGAAAAACTCCTTTAAATCAGATAAGCTCAGGTTTTCGGCGAGCTCGGGCGTCAGGTAGCCGAGCGCTTCTTTCGTGAATCCTTCGCGGACCGCCTCCAGGAAAGCTGCGGAAAGCTCTTCAAACGTAGCCGGCGGCTCATAATCATGAGTAAAAAACCCGATTTCCGGTTCGCTTTCAAGGAAATCCCCGTCGATATAGTCAAAGCAGCTGCGGGTCTCATGACGGCGGGACGTATCAAGCTTTGTTATCAGCTCAATGCGCCCGTTCATGAACCTGACGCAATTTCCGGAAATGTCCAAAGCGGTATTCAGCGTATCATCCAGCAGTATCATTCTTTCTATGTTTTCCATTCCCGTATGGATCATCGCGAATTGCGCATCTTCCTGCTCCAGCAGCATGATCTCTCCGTGTCTTCCGTCCCCCAAAGCATAGGAGGCTGTAATCGCCCCGTTGTTTTCGGCAAGCAGTTTGAGCCCTTGTTCGTAATAAAGGGTAAGCAGGAGTTTGCCCTGCTTTGTCTGCCAGCTAAGCGTATCCAGCGTATACGGAAACGGCGCCGCCTGAACAACCGGAAGCAATCCGGGCGAAATATTCAATTCATATATCCCGCCCGGCCAGGAGCAGACGGAAAAGTCCTTTGTGACCATGGCTTTCGCCTGGCCTTCCTCAAGGCTAAGCTTTCTCGTAATCGCATAGCGCCTGCTCAGCTGCGTTTCATAAAGCGGCGCAGCCGTTATATAATAATCGCCGCTGTCCGAAACAGGCAAAGCAATATGCCTGTCCGGAGACGCTTCCCCGACAGGCTGCGCGTTCACCTCTATCAGCGACGGCGTATCCGCAAAAATGATAAGTGCCGGCACCGTTAACCGCATTCCGTTCTCCTCCGACGACAGTTTTATAAATGACGGCAGTATTAAACAACTCGATAATATATGACTGTATAATATTGCGGCTTCAGGCGTATCGCATAACCCGCAGCCAAACCGTGCTGATTGGATATATATGCCGCATTTTAAGCGTTTATGTATAACGGCGCGCATTTATATTAAACGTTAGTGTAAAATAATTCTGGGAAAAACAAGCAAGCAATGAAGCAGCTTAGGAGAGGAGTGTCCGCCCCCGCGGG
>MWCU01000095.1 GCA_002070205.1 Firmicutes bacterium ADurb.Bin182
CGACCGCCATGTATATGGTGGATACAATAATGATCGGCGGGCTTGGCGAGCTTCAGCTTGCGGGCGTTGGCGCCGCGAACCAGATCACAATGCTTTTGGACATCTGCATGTTCGGCGTCATGAGCGCGGCCGGAGTGTTTATGGCTCAGCATTGGGGCAGGAAGGAGATCGCGGGCTTCAGAAGCGCGATGGGTCTTTCCGTAATGACAGGTTCCGTGATTACGGCATTGTTTTTTATCGGCACGCAGATTTTTCCTTCCGAACTTATATCCCTTTTCAGCAAGGATCCCGCTGTCATCGGATACGGCGTAAAATATATACGCCTCGCTTCTTTCGGATATATTTTAAGGATCATAGTCTTCGTTTACGGCACGGCATTAAAATCATGCGCTAAACCTCTGCTTCCCATGATTTCGGGCGCAGCGGCGCTTTTCGTCAACGCTTTCCTCAATTATTGCCTGATTTTCGGGAATTTCGGTTTCCCTGCGCTCGGCATTGACGGCGCCGCTATAGCGACGCTTACAGGCTCCGCTTTAGACGCTTTCGTTCTCCTTATATTCAGCTACACAATGAGAATGCCTTCGGCCGCAAAACCCGCCGAGCTTATGAATCAAAGCAGGCAGGGTTTTATCCGGTTCCTCGGCGTTTTTGTTCCCGTTTTCTTGAACGATATGATATGGGCGCTGGGAATATCGCTGCAGAACCTCTTGATCGCTCAGATGGGAACAGATTCGTTCGCCGCCATGATGATAGTCAACACGGTAGACAGGCTGGCGTTTGTGCTGCTTATAGGGATAGGTACCGCCTGCGCCGTTATGATAGGCCATACGGTCGGAGCCGGGGAGCCGGAGAAGGCAATGCTTTATTCAAAACGATTTTTGTTTCTTTCCGCATCCGCCGGAGCCGTACTGGGCGCGCTTGTGCTGTCGGCGGGCATATTCATACCGGAGCTCTATAACGTTTCCGAATCCGTGCGCCTGCTTGCCAAAGACACTATCTTTGTGCTTGGCTTCGCGATGGTGACATACGGAATCAACTTTACCATTATAATCGGGATACTGAGGAGCGGGGGAGACGCAAGGGCAGCCGCGATTATCGATATCGTCCCTCTTTGGCTTCTCTCCCTGCCAGCGGTCGCGGTTACCGGCCTTATTCTCCGGCTGCCCCTGCCCGTCGTTTACCTCTCTATGATACCTTCCAATATCGTCCGCCTTGTATGGGGCTTGCACAGAGCACGTTCCGGAGGATGGATGCATTCATTATCTCTCTGATATATCGTTTTTCGATAACAATTTATTGACAAACGGCATATACTTTGGTATGTTTATCAAGGAGGTGGTTTTTATGCCCAAAAATTCGCTTGCGCTCATTACGCGCTGTTTGCTGATTTTGCTTTTCGGGGCCGTTATTGTCGGCATGGTGCTTTCATTTTTCAGGTTGAACGTGCTTTTCTCTTTGTTTCCAGATCAGTATTCGGTCAAAGTCGGCTACAAGCTTTTTATCCGCGTCTTTTTGCTTCTGGCGGGGGCCGGAGCGCTGCTGATAATTTCCGATCTTATAAAAATGTTAAGGACGGTACGGAATGACCCGTTCGTGCAAAAGAACGTGGCAGCTCTCGGCCGCATGGGGTTTACCGCGCTCGCTGTCGCAGCTTTGTTCTTTATTAAAGCCGCGCTTTTCTTTACGCCGATGACGGCCGTCAGCGCGCTCGTCATGCTGATGTGCGGTCTTTTTTCATTGGTACTTGCGGGCGTGTTTGACCAGGCGGTCAAATATAAGCAGGAAAACGACCTGACGATATAAGGCGGTGGACGTATGATTATAGTTAATTTGGATGTTATGATGGCGCGCCGCAAAATCAGTCTCGGTGAGCTTTCGGAGCGTATCGGGATATCTCCCGCCAACCTTTCGATACTTAAAAACAGCAAGGGAAAGGCTATAAGGTTCTCAACGCTCAACGCGATTTGTGAAGCGCTCAAATGCCAGCCGGGCGACATATTGGAATACGCTGCCGATGAGGCGTATCAAACCGAAACCGCCGGGCTTTGAAGCGACATAAAGGAGGTGCGAAATGGAACAGAATGAATACTATGAAACTTCCGCTCCCTGCGCGAGAACGTATACGAATGCTCAAAAATGGCTGCTTCTTGCGGCGCTTGTTATAGGGATTGTGTTCGACAGGCTCATTATAAACAGAATTTTGAATGCTGGCTCGGTAAACGAATTCGCCCCGTATTACGGGGCGTTCTGGCTTATCTATATCCTGGCGTTTTATTCTTTGACATGGAAGACGAGTTCAAAAAAGACTGACGCGTGGATATTGCTCGGCGCCGTCGCGCTTCTGTTTTTGCGATACGCGGTCTACGAGCAGCAGTATCTCGGATTCATCAATCTTTTGGTGATCCCATGCCTTCTCATGCTTCATTGCGCGGCAGGCGTATACGATGTGCAAAAAGGGAAGGAAACGCGTTATTTCGGATTGTTTTTTGCCGGATGGTTCATCCGTCCCTTTTCGGCGTTCGGTCATTTCGTTTCGGCGCTTGCGTCCGCGCTTTCGGGCGGGAAGGGCAGCGTATCGAGAAAGATCCTGCTCGGCCTTTTGGCGGCTGTTCCGGTCGCCGCCGTCGTGATCGCTTTGCTTATAAATGCCGATGAAGTGATGAGCTTTTACGGCGCAAAGATATTCGGAGACTTTAACGCGGCGGAGTTTATCATCCACTCATTTATCGCTTTGATCGCGGCCGTGCTCTTTTATTCGTTCCTCTATAACGCGGCGTGGGGAAAGCATGAACTCAAGCAGAGCGGGAACAGGCTCCGGATAGACCGCGTCGGCGCGAGCGTCGTGCTTATCGTTCTTATCATTGCTTATGCCGTTTTCGCTTACGTTCAGTTCGCTTATCTTTTCGGCTTGAAGGGGCTTCCCGACGGATTGACTTATTCGGAATACGCCCGGAAGGGATTTACCGAGCTTTTGTGGGTCGCTTCCATCAATCTCATCGTTTTCGCGGCATTTGTCAATTGTACGGAAAGCACTCCTCTGTTCAAGGCGCTGCTGTTTTCGCTTTTGGGCTTTACTCTCGTGGTGCTTTTTTCCGGAATCGTTCGCCTTTTGATGTATATCGGGGCTTATAATTTGACGATGATGCGGATACTGCCGATGTGGTTCATGATCTTTCTCGTTTTTGCGGTATTGTTGTGCGCGGTCAAGCTCATCGAAGCGAAAACAAAGCTTGTCAGGATTTTGTTTATATCCTTGCTGGTATGGTATATCGCTCTCAACGCCGTTAACCTGGATGCGGTCATAGCGAAAAGCATTATAGCCAATGCGCCGGGCGGAGTGGTTAGCGAAAACGATAAAAACTATATACTGTATTCGCTTTCGAGCGACGCGGACGCCGTTCGCGAACAATACCGGGAAAAGCTCATGCCTTGATGACTCAATAAGCGAAAGTCTGCGAAGTTTTTAAACTTCGCAGGTTTTTTTCTTTGCTCTTTCAATATGAAAATGCTATAATGCTTCCATAATTTAGGGAAATATCGGGGGGTAATAATTCGTGAAAAAATTCAATTGGCTCGGCTTTGTCATTATAGTTGCCGGCGTTTTGCTGTTGCTGAACGCGATGCATGTGCTGGACGGCATATTGGCGGGTATGAGCATATGGGCGCTTA
>MWCU01000096.1 GCA_002070205.1 Firmicutes bacterium ADurb.Bin182
CACAGGTGTGCACTTTAGCGTATCTGAGCGCTTCATTGCCGAAACGGTCAAATATGCAAAGAGAATTTCTCGGCAGCGGATCGTATTTTTCAAGGAAAGTTATTCCGACAGCCATATCAAGGTCTTCGGCAAGTTTACGGAATGAATCTATAAAAACACTGTCGGCGGATACGGCACTGCCCTTCAATTCATCGATATCATCGGGAATATTGTAGCCGACGCTCCACATTTCGGGAAACAACGCAATGTCCGCGCCCATATCCTTCGATTTTCTGCAATATTCCAGCCCCTTCTGCAGATTGCCGTCCATTGTATCTTCCGGCATAAGCTGCAATAAAGCCACCCTCAGATTATCCATGAATCAGCCTCCTTGAAATTCCGATTTATTTAAGCCAGTGATGCAAAATGGACTTAACTTAAATAAAAGCGGGCGTTGAGTTCATACAGGGCACAGAGCGGTCCCTGATCATAGTTTTCATTGGGATAGCGTCTTTTCATTTCATAGAATCTTTCCATCATCCATGGAATGACGTCCTCCGAACCGCGAAAGCCGAGAACGATGCAAAAAACAGACTGAACATAAGGACTCAGGAATTCGGAATATCGCTCCCGCAGCGAAGCGGTGTAATCGTCCTTGCTCCAAGTGAGAAGCCGCACGGCATTCTCAATAAACGTGTCGTGGTTATTGCGTACAAGCTTTTTCGCAACCATGGGAAGGATCTCTGCTTCAAATTCAAGAGCCTTATTAATAAGGACAGTCCGGTTTACCGCTTCAATGTTTTTGCGCAGAAGCCGGAATATGATTTCAGGATCTTTTTCGGCCAATATAATTTCCTTCTCGCGGGCAATATTTTCTCGCCGTTCATCGCTTAATGTATGCAAAACGACATCATCGGCTGCGTTTTCAAGTCCCCTATACAAAAGCGTGCTGTAAACAAGCCTCTGCGCCGAGATTTTTTTATATGGATTATCCTTAAAAAATTCCTTAGTCAAAAGCTTTCGATACATTTAGTCGCCTCTAAGTTTGTAGTCCGGTTTCTCAGTCATTAAAATACTCGCGCTTATCCGCCATCTTCTCAAAGCGGCTTATATCGAACGTCGCTTCAAACAACGCCTTGGACTCCTCCCCCGCCGCCTTAAAATCGCCGTAATTCGCAAATGACAAAATCTCCCGCTTGACATAGTCATAAAAGAAGAAATACAGTTCTCCGTTCAAAGGTTTCGACAGGCTTGCCTTGAGGCTTTCATCGTCAAAGCAGCAAATGGGGCCGGGCGGCAGTCCCTTATGCTTATATGTGTTATACGGGCTGTCAACGGTTATATCTTCGCTTGTCAGGTACGGCCTCTGGTAACCAAGTGCGTATTCCACGGTCGGGCAGCTCCCGAATTTATCGTTCTTTTTGATGCGGTTCAAATAAACGGTAGCGGCAATATCCTCAAACGCGCCGGCGAGGTTCGTATCCCCCTCGACTATTGAAGCGAGCGTGATCCTCTCGCTTGCGCCAAGCTCGTTCTTTTCGGGGACCTGCTCCGATATCCTTTCGTATCTTCGCTCCGCTTCGCTTATCCGTTCATTGAGCCAGCTTTCCATGCTCTCGCCGTGAATCTCATATGTTCCCGGAACGATTATGCCTTCCATGCGCCTGAAACCCGAAGCTTTTCCGATAAGGCTGCTGTCGGCATTCGCCATCGCATCCTTGACCTCCCGCTCGGAAACGGAAAACGCTTTTACAAGCTGGGGAATGATATCCCGTTCAAGCGTATCGCCGCCGCGCACATGTATAGTTCCCTCGCCGCCGGGCTCTAAGGCGGGAGCTTTAGAACTTTCCGGAGTTTGCGCTATAACCGATTCATCCGAAGGCTGCGCCGCGGGAGTTGACTCGGGCTGCGCCGTTTCTGCGGGCGCGGCTTCGGGCGCGGGCGACGTCTGAGCGGGCGTGGCCGTCGGCATCTCTATGATAACGGGCTGCTTGTCCGCGCCGTTCTTCACGCACGCGGCAAGCGCTATCATCGACAAAACAAAACAGGCAGCGATAATTCGTTTCATTATCCGGCTCCTTCCCCGCATATGCCGCCTTGATTATATCATATTTTCAAAGGCGGTCCGACCGGATTTTCGCGTTGTGCGTTACGGCCGGTGCGATTATAATAACGTTATACAAAATAACTAACAACCGGTTCGATAACTGCCTGGAGGATAAACATGTCAAAATCATATCCGGTAATCGGCTGCTGCGGCATCGAATGCGGGCTTTGCCCGCGCTTTTATACGGAAGGCAGCTCAAAATGCCCGGGGTGCGGAGGGGAGAGCTTTGAAAAACTGCATCCCGCGTGCTCTTTTAAAACCTGCTGCGCCGATAAGCGCAAATTGGAAGTCTGCTCCCAATACGCGGAATTCCCTTGCCGAAAGTTTGAGGACAGGAGCAAAATAGAGCGCGATTCGTTCGTAAGGCATAAGCGGATATTCATAAATCACGAAATGATAAAAAGCGGCGGGCTTAAAAAGTTCATTTTCGGGCTCGGGGAGCACATTTCCGTTCTTAGGCAGGCGCTTGAATACTACGACGACGGGAGAAGCAAAAGCTTTTACTGCATAGCGGCCGCGCTGCTATCGCAGGCGGCATTACACTCCGCGTTGTCCGAAGCCTCGGGCATTGAGGGTGATAATAAAGCAAAAGCGAAAGCGCTCAGGGCGCTTTTGACCGGCTGCGCCCGGAGCGAGAACGTTGAGCTGAAACTGATAAAATAAAAGACGCTTTATCCACTAAGCTGTTCTATCCAACGAAAAGCGCGAATGGCTTACCGAATCGGAAAACCGGTTTAAATGCAAGCACTGCAAAAAACCGGTAAACGTATGGGCGGTTAAATGTCATCACTGCGGGGAGAGTATTTGATAATAATTTCGGTGAAATTCAGTTCATTTTACTTCGAGTTATATTAAGCTTTGTGCTGATTACTCCGGCAAGTATTAGCATGGCAGGCCAAAGCAACAGGCCAAATACTCCCTTTAATCCATAATTGTAATAACTGCCGTCGGAAAAATAAATCAAAAACCAAATTACATCACATATTATTTCAGCCGCAAGTAAACTTAACAAAATAATAATAATACCTTTCTTTGTTCGATTGGCTTTAAACAGCAAACAGATGGCAGTAAAAACAAGTAAACATATGAAAATCCCATATAGCCATATTTCTGCAAAGCCAATAACTCTCCCAATTGAATAAAAGGCAGTAAACATTATGCTGCACCTCAAAATGGAATTTAGAAGATACTTAATATTCCTATAACACGACTTACTTTATTTGGGGCCGGCTTTCACAGGCGATCGCGTGCAAGCTGATAAATCCATGCTATTGTCCGCTGTGCACAGCGACGATTTCGCCGAAGTATATCGTATGCGGGTCCTTGCCGGGAACGGTTTCATCGGGTCCGTAGAAACGATCGCGTATTTTGCTGTTCAAATTCTTTAAACCCATTTCACATTTGAACAGTACTTTGCATTCAAAATGCACGGCGCAGCCTTCGATGCCGTCGATGCCTTCATCGCTCAATTTCAGCCGTGCCATGCCCATATCTTTGAGCTTGTCCGTATCCCTGCCGGATCTGCTTCCGCAGAAGGCAAGCTCTTTTTTAAAAGTACCGGGAGCGGGCACGGATACCGTGAACTTTCCGCCTTCTATGAGCTCATGCGAATAGCGGCTTTTGCGAACGAATACTGTGCATACCGGCCTTTCCCAAACGCGCCCCCACAAGCACCAGCCTATCGTCATGGGATTTGCCTCCTGCCCCGTCACCAAAAAAGCGCCATGTTTGACCTGTTCCGCAGCCGCGCCTATAAATTTCTCGAAATCCATAGAATTACCTCCTTGTTTTTCCCATTATAGCATATCCGATGCACAGCAGGTCAGACAAGCCGGCAAACCTAAAAGATTAAAAGTTGAACTATTCGAATTTTGCCGGACGGCCCGGGCAGCGACCTCGACGAAAAGCATATAGTCACCTGTCCCACCCTTCCGCCCAAGCTATTCGATATGTGTTATAATTATTTAGCATTATGCTATCCGACGTGAATAAGTCTTTACTGCCGTGTGGTGCTTGAAACCAAGACGGTCGCGGGACTGAAGCAATCGGTAGAGTGGATAAAAAACAATCGATTCATATTTCCCGGGAAAACGGTTGATGCAGATCCTTAAACATAATAGGTTTCAAACGAAAAAAAAGCCCTTTGATTAGTGTTTGCTCTAAGGCATCCGCCGGATATTATCAGAAGTAAACGACCAGCTCATGATTTGAATATAGTTTGTGATCTCATCCAGAAACAGCCACGGCTGGTCTGTGCCCGGCTCACACACTATATGCACCTGTTGAGCGGGCATGTTGCTCTGGCCAACCAGAATTGCCTTTTTCCCCCGCTCGTTTTCGCACACGTCCATCACGATCACGCAATGCCCGGGACTGCCTGAGAATATGAATATATCCCCTATCTGAATGTCTTCCCTCGCGACAACGGTGCTTTCGGGATAGAGCGAACGGGTGCTTGCGTAGTTGAAGAGCACCTGCAGATAATCGTAAAACGCCTCATAGCTATAGTCCGGCTCAGCTGTCTTTACCATGCTGGTGGTATTGCCGTCCACCTTCAGCCTGTAACCTTCCCGCCATTTGCTGTACGGGAACTCGTCACCGTTTGTAAGGTGGTAATTGATTTTATCGTATTCCCCGATCGAATACAGGTACTCGCACCTTAGCCGCAGTGCGGCGTCCGCGCACTGCTGCAAATCCCTGTCCCCCACATCCAGCGTAAGCACCGCGGCATGCCATGCCTGTATGGCCGCTTCCTCGCCGTTGTACAGCAAAATCGGACTTCCGTCCGGCAGCAGCTTTTGACTGCGCAAAAATTCCCCGTAGCCGTCCGCCGGCTTTCGCTCATAGCCTTCGGGCGGGCGAAAGCGTGTTTCTATTGTATCCCCTTCGGGATCGATGATCGTATACGGAGTCGGAGTCGGCGTGGGCGCAACGTTGGGCGTAGACGAAAGAGTGGCTTGTCCCTCAGTCACGGTTACCGGCGGGACGGGTTCAGGCGGAACGGGCGTACAGGAAAAAAGAAATACCGCGCAGAGCAAAAACGCGGCACATGCAAAGGCACGTAAATTGTACCGTTCGCTGATACTACTATTTGCTTTCTGTTTAGCCATTTGGTCACCCCCTGTAATAACTCTTTCATACCTGCCGGTACCGATTTACGATTGCTCTGCGTGCAAAGCGCAATCGATTTGCCTATCAATCTCTCTTCACAAACTTATATTGATCATACCAGAAGACTTCTTTGTATCCGATTTTCTGATAGACTCTGTTTGAGCAGGGATTGGCACAATCGGCATATAAGGCGCAGTATTTGAAACCGTCGTCAAGCAGCTTTTTGGATAAATTCCAAACACAAGCCGTACAATATCCCTTGCCGCGCAGATTTGGCGGCGTGTACACTTGCCCAATAAATGCACAGCCGGTTGTACTTCTGACGCTCGCGGCAACCGACACGGGATAGTCGTCTTCCCATATATAAGCGTTCCCGTTTTCCACTGCTTTGCTTGCCGACTCGATTCCTGCAGGCAGATCGTAGCTGCCGATATTGCACGCCGGGGGGAAATCCGCATACCAATACGGAAGATAAAACATATCTTTATGACCGGCTTTGCGGAATGTGCCTTTTATCGGCGCAAGCTCGTTCAATTTTTCATGCACATAAAGCACAAGGCTTTCATTGTTATGGTATGTTTTATCTGTCAGCTTACCGTATTGTTTGCAAAAACTCTTTGCAAGCTCCTTTTCGGTCATGATAAAGTCAACGTTTATACCATGTTCCACAAGTGATCGGGCAAAAAATTCGACGGCTTCGTCATTTCGGATATTGTCAGTTTCGTATATGAGCATAGGGAAAGGCGATGTGCGAACAGCGGTCAAAACGACTTTTCCGCAATCATCCTTCACGCTTGCCATGAATTTATCGTCGCCTATGTTTTTATAAAACAAATTATTCTGTATCTCGTATCGGTTAAGGATTTCCAGTACATCGTCAATATAGTCCTTTGCCGTGTTGTAGCGGGTGAATTTCATTTTACAGAAACCTCCTCAAGCTGATTCGCTTCAGAGCGTTACCTGATTCATATGATGGTGGTATTGTACCATATTATAGCACTTCGTGCGTAGAGGGGCGGTTTCCACCCACCGCCGTAAA
>MWCU01000097.1 GCA_002070205.1 Firmicutes bacterium ADurb.Bin182
TCCTCCGTGCGGATCAAAAGCGAGCGTATAGCCTCCATGGCACAGCCGCACCTGCTGGCGTCCCGCTTGACGCTGGCGTTCAAAGCGGGGGGCGAAGCTGAGCTTTTAACGGGGATTTCAACCGATATATGGGATATCAACGGCCCCCATCTGAATGATTTTTCGTATAAAACCGGTCCTGTTTTAATGGCGGAAGCACGAACTTGCGAACACGGGATCCCCGTAGCTGTGGCGCAGTCCGCGCACTGCGATTTTGCCTGTGAAGAGTCTCGGGAAACAACAGATGCCGGCGTATACCGCCGGATCCGATTTTCCGCAAAGGCAGGGGAGCCTTATACGGTCACCCTGTTTGCCGCTGTTTATACCGGTATCGATGATCCGGAACCCGGAAAACTTGCGTCCGTTCTTTGTGAGAAGGCGTTGACCGACGGCTTTTCATACTGCCTTTTTGCCCACAAAAAGGCGTGGGATGAAATTTGGAAGCATTCCGCCGTCGAGCTCACGGGCTGTGAAGAGGCCGCCCAAGCGCTCAATGCCAGCTTATATCATTTGCACAGCATCGCCCCGCGCCACGCGCGCGCCCTTTCGATTCCGGCCCGGGGCCTGTCGGGACAAACATATAAAGGCGCTGTCTTTTGGGATTCGGAGATTTTTCTGTTCCCGGTATTTGTCCATACCGAACCGGATCTTGCAAAAGCTCTGCTGAGGTACAGGATCGAAACCTTGCCCGGCGCTCTCAAAAAGGCTTCAGAGTATGGGTTTAGAGGCGCGTTTTATCCTTGGGAGAGTCAGGAAGGCGGAACGGAGGGCTGCAGCGACTACAACGTGACCGATGTTTTTACGCACCGTCCGGTACGCACTTATTTTCGGGACAAGCAGATCCATATAAGCGGAGACATCGCTTATGCCCTTTGGCGGTATTATGAGATCACCGGCGATCGAAGCCTGCTGCGGGACGGCGGCGCAGAGGTGATAATGCAATGCGCCAGGTTTTATCTATCCCGCGCGCACCGCCGTGTGGACAGGGACAAGGTAGAGCTTTTGGACGTCGTCGGACCGGATGAATACCATGAACGTGTGAACAACAATGCGTTCACGAATCAAATGGCGGCGCATTGTATGTCCTTAGCGCTTAAACTGGCGGAAGTATTTGAGGACGACCCCGGTGTTATAGAAGAACTCGTCAAAAAGCTTGATTATGAAGAAGACCTTAAACTGATAAAAGAAATTGCGCCCAAGCTGCACCCGGCCATAACTCAGGGAGCTGTCGTCGAACAGTTTGACGGGTATTTTCAATTGGAGGATTGCACCTTGGACACCGTGCGGAGCCGGGTTCTGGACGAGCGGGAATATTGGGGCACCAATAACGGAGTGGCCGCACACACCCGGATAATCAAGCAAGCCGACGTTATCGCCATGATGGCGCTCTTCCCCGAGCTTTTTTCCGATGAAACCGTCGAGCGTAATTGGCGTTTCTACGAGCCGCGCACCGAGCACGGTTCCAGCCTGTCGGCATGCATGTATGCGCTGACGGCTTGCCGCATCAACCGTCCGGATCTTGCCTGGGAATATTTTATGAGAACGGCGTCCATCGATTTTGCGGGCGGCGGCAAGCATTGGGCGGGCGATATATATATCGGCGGCACACATCCGGCGGCAAACGGGGGCGCGTGGATGATTGCGGTACTGGGCTTTGCCGGGCTGTCCGTGAAAAACGGAGAGATTTCGCTGAACCCTCGTCTGCCTAAGCAGATAAAATCTTTGCGTTTTCCGGTTACGCTTAAAGGAAAACGAGTTACCGTAACGGTTACGGAGGACGGGTGGAACGTAAAACCTGACAGCTAAAGCCTTCCTGTTTGCACATTTTGCCTGAAACCGAAGATTTCCGCCGGCACTTTGATAATCCCCGAGATAGGTTTTCGATAACTAAAAGCCCTCCGGTTCGTACGGAGGGCTTTTAGTGGCTCTACACTAAAGATTGGGGTAAATGAAAAAAAGATGAAGCATAACGCTTCAAAATCTTGTAGACTAAGGTTGCAACACCAAATACAAGAAATGGAGAATGTTATGCTTCATATTGATTGTATCTCAAAACTGTTGGATATGGAACACTTGGAATTAGAAAATGTAGAGCATTATGCTAACCGGATTATTTTGCATGTTCGGTTGCAGAGACGGGTCAGTGAGTGCCCGGCATGCCGGGCACTCACTGACCAAATCCATGACTATCGACAACAAAAGGTTAAAGATTGCCCAATATTAGGGAAAAAGGTGATTTGGCATTATCGGAAAAGGCGTTATTGTTGTCCTTGCTGCGGAAAACGCTTTTATGAAAGCAATTACCTTTTACCCAAATGGCATAGGATCACTAACCGTCTTTCTGCACAGTGTCTGGAGTTGTTCTCCTTTAAGCAGTCTCGCAAAGATATCTCTAAAATTCTGGGCGTATCTCAATCAACTGTCGGTCGTTGGCTTTTATTGAGGGATTACGGAAAGCCGCAGCTTCTTCCCAAAGTCCTCTCTATCGATGAGTTTAAGGGAGACACAGAATACGGTAAGTACCAGTGTATTCTTACCTCACCTACGGAAAAACGTATTGTAGATATACTTCCAACCCGTTATTCCTCTCAGTTATATAACTATTTGCGGGAATTTCCTAACAGAAAGCAGGTGCAATATATCGTGACGGATATGAATAAAGAGTATCTGCGTTTAGCCAAACAACTGCTGCCAAATGCCACGATAGTTATCGATCGATTCCATGTTGTTCGCCATTGTACTTGGGCTCTTGAAAACGTCAGAAAGCGTGTGCAATCAAGGCTTCCGAAAGAACAACGTATTTACTTCAAACGCAGTAAAAAACTATTGATCGCTCATATGGACAAGCTCTCCGCCGAAAATAAAGCTGCCGTGGAACGAATGCTTCTTGTTTCACCGGATCTTAGGAATGCTTATTTACTTAAGGAAAAGTTCTATGAATTCATGGCGTCAAAAGATGCTCAAACAGCTCATGAACGATTACGAGCTTTCAGATTATTTGCTTACACCGCGAATATTCCTGAATTTACTTCTTTTCTTACTATGATTGAGAACTGGCAGCCATACATTCTTAACGCATTCAATTGTCCCTATTCAAATGGATTTACCGAAGGTGTTAACAACACCGTGAAAGTAATTAAACGTATTGCTTACGGATACCGTAACTTCCGGAATTTCCGCGCTCGTATCTTTGCGACTGTTAATACCTAAAGGGAGCTGACCGCTTCTGCGATCAGCTCCCCGTTGCACTTGGTCTACTGCTCTACCCCAACTATTGACATAGAGCCCTTTTAGTAACAGGAGAATCGCTGCGTGAAGCTATTCGAAAATCAAAATTTCCGCCGCCTGCGCGCCTTTGGAACGGGCGGAAGAATTTGAGGAGAATACCAGCCTTACATAGCTTGCCTTAACAGGGCTGATATCGATGCGAACCATATTGCCGGTATCGGGATTGAATTCATATTTCGTGTCATCGGTGACCGCGGTGAAGTTTTCTCCGTCGCCGCTTATGAGGATCGCAAAGTTTTGTGTGCGGGCCTCCCAAATCGGGGCGGGATTCAAGCGCACGGCAACCGTTCGGACGGTATAGGTTCCTTCTAGGTCTATGGTGATCTCTGCGGGCACCCCTTTGCTCTCCCAATAGGATAGCGTATCGCCGTCCACAGCATTTGTTGCTGTGTAGACTTCGGTGACCTCTCCGGCTGTTACCTCCTTGCCCTCGGCAAGGTTCGCCCCGTCCGGAAGCTTTACCCAGTTCGCTTCCGGGTCGGGAAAGCCCTCAGGGCGGGTGACTTCGCTTTGATCGGGGGCTTTGACTATGGTTAAACCGGGGACCGTCGGCTGCCGGAAAAGCCCGATGCTGTCAATCAGACCAAAAAACGCGATTGTGGCGATAATTATAGAAAACGCGATTACGGAACAGAAAACGATAGTCAGCTTTTTAGTCATAGCACCCTCCTCATTCCACAGTGATATCGGCGCAAAATTCGTTTACTGAAGCCTTGAGGGCGTCCAGATCGGTGATTTTTTCACCCAAAATGCTGATATTCCGCATTGTGACGCCGGATATCATATTCTCATTGCTTTGCCCGGAAAAGCGGGATTCCGGCACCTTCCCGTCGGCAGTGTTCAAAACGGTCAACCCGTCGATCAGTATGTTTTCGATCCGGCCGAACTCATCGGTGACTGTCGACCATCCGGAATTTTGCAGGGTCATTTCGATCAGCTCCTTGTTTCTGCCGTTGTCCCCCTGCATGAAAGCGTTTTCTACCGTGATGTTTTGATAAGTGATGTCGTGGACATACGCATCATCGCTGTTGTGGATGCTGATAACCGGTTTGTGGAAGTTATACAGTACGGTGATATCCTTAAAAAGAACATTATATATTTCAGGATCGATGGTAAGCCCTTTGTTGGTTTCATAACCGATCTCCATAGATTGGGCTAAATCCGTCCAGATCTGTATATTTTCAAACGTGATGTCCCTTGTTGAGCCGGAATAATTTTTAAGCACCAGACTGTCATCCCAGGTTCGGGCAAAGGAATCGACTACTTTGTGGTTTTTGCAGGACTGGAAGGTAAACCCGTCGCCGTTTTGCCGGCCTGAGATGATTTTAACGTTGGAAATGTGTACGTTTTCCGACGAAAAAGAATTGAAGTTCCAGCAATTCGAGTTGGCGAGAATAAACCCTTCGGCGGTGATATTTTTGCTGCCGCTGATATCAACAGGTACGCGGGCATACGAGCCGGGCTGGTTATGCGCCGCATAGTCAGAGCCGTCTATTATGCCCCGGCCGCGTATCGTCACGTTGGCGGCTCTGTCCGCGATCACAACCGTATGCAGTACCGCACCTCCCGATATATATAATGTATGGTCGCTCTTGAGCACTATCGCGTCAAGCGACCATTCGCCGGGACCGATGTAAATGACATTGGGGTCATCCTTATCGGGAATATCCGTCTCTAAGGGGTTTGCAAATATATGGGTCGCTTTATTCACGCTGTCGTTGTATATGACTGTATATTGCCCCGGCCGGGTAACGGTGAAGGTTACATGGTTATCCTTGACTTCGGGAACGATCCCCGCCAAGGCGGGCAGGACGGCGGCGCTCTCGATGTTTTTGCCTAATCCCGGCATTTGGATATCGATCGTGACTTCGCCTTCAAAGTCAAAATAGGTCATCGGGGTATAGGAGGGAATAGTGTTTGCGTTCCAGATATGCTCATGGTTGACCATCACGTCATAAACAAAAAGTTCGTTTCCGTTTGCCGTAATTATCGCGGCTTCGGATGTCTTCATGGTCTTGGGCCCTTCATAAACGGTGAGTTTGGTCGCGGCATCCCCCTTTTCACCCGCGGGATATTCGTTGGAAACGGAGGAAGGGAGGTTTAAGCGCGGTGCGTTTGACGCGATTATCATATATGCGGCAAACGCCAGAAATAGGACCGCCGCCGCACCTAAGCAAATGACGGGTAAAGTAACGGCTTTTTTTTCGTTCATGCTTGTTCCTCCTGTTTTGTGCGATAAGGAAAATAGAGTTGAGCGCTAAACCTATTTAAATGTAACATACTCACATGGAAAATGCAAGAAAACAATATTGAAATCTCAAAAACGGCGAGAACGCTTACAGAGAATAATAACGGTATAGTATTTTACGGATTTTTTACAAACTGTCTTGACAGTACACAAAGCTTTTGTTATACTCATTATTAAGTTGAGCGTTAAACTTGAAAAGTTAAGCGTTACACATAACAACTCACATAATAAAATGTTAAGGGGGAAAATACGGTGAATATCAAAAAGCTCCTCGCGATCGTTCTTTTGATCGCAATGGTACTGTCGCTTGCCGCTTGCGGCACGAATGAAACTCCGCCTGCCGTAAACAGCGATCCGACGGTCGAACCCGCGGCGGAACCAACGCCCGAGCCCGTGAACGAAGAACCAACCATTTTCCCGTGGGACAATTTTGAAGGCCGCGACCCGAACAGCAAGCCCGACACGGCTCCGAACGGCGCCAGCATGTGGTGGGACAATTGGGCGAACCTCCGCGCCAGTGCGGAAGACGGTGTTATTAAAATCCAATACCGGCCCAAGGAATTCAATACGGATGATTACGTCGATGAAAACGATTACTATGCAAGAGCCGGCGACTGGATGGGCAACTGGGGCGAGGCCATCGATATGTGGTCTCTCGAAGGCATCCAGTATTGCAAATACCTGACCATCCGCATCAAGGGTGAAGTGGGCGGTGAGGAGAACAAGCTCATAATGGATTGGCATCCGGAAGACTCCAGGTTCTATGCCGCGCGCTTCAGCGATTTGGTGCTTAAAGACGGCAGCAATCCCGTGATCACCACGGAATGGCAGGACCTCGTAATCGACCTTGAAAAGTCCGGTTTCCCGGGTATGACAAACGCTCTGCACATCCGCGCATTTGCCGAGTGCACGATCTATCTGGATGAGCTTTATTTCTCAGATCCTGTCGGACCTATCGATGCTACCAGCGCCGAAACCATTTTGGCCGGTTTCAACGTGCCCGAAAGCGGCAAGCCCGCCGATCTCCCCATTAAGGATTTTGTCGCCGAGGCTGCGGTAATATTCCCGTGGGACAATTTTGAAGGCCGCGACCCGAACAGCAAGCCCGACACGGCTCCGAACGGCGCCAGCATGTGGTGGGACAATTGGGCGAACCTCCGCGCCAGTGCGGAAGACGGTGTTATTAAAATCCAATACCGGCCCAAGGAATTCAATACGGATGATTACGTCGATGAAAACGATTACTATGCAAGAGCCGGCGACTGGATGGGCAACTGGGGCGAGGCCATCGATATGTGGTCTCTCGAAGGCATCCAGTATTGCAAATACCTGACCATCCGCATCAAGGGTGAAGTGGGCGGTGAGGAGAACAAGCTCATAATGGATTGGCATCCGGAAGACTCCAGGTTCTATGCCGCGCGCTTCAGCGATTTGGTGCTTAAAGACGGCAGCAATCCCGTGATCACCACGGAATGGCAGGACCTCGTAATCGACCTTGAAAAGTCCGGTTTCCCGGGTATGACAAACGCTCTGCACATCCGCGCATTTGCCGAGTGCACGATCTATCTGGATGAGCTTTATTTCTCAGATCCTGTCGGACCTATCGATGCTACCAGCGCCGAAACCATTCTGGCCGGCTTCAACGTGCCCGAAAGCGGCAAGCCCGCCGATCTCCCCATTAAGGATTTCGTCGCAGGATCTTAACGGCACAACTTTTACAATACCTTTGCCTTTGCGGGGGCGGATATCATATCTGCCCCCGCTTTGATGAAACTGTTCCGATGTTATACAGAATGCAAACAGGCGATAAATATGCTACAATGTGGAATAATCGGAACTAAATGACATTAACTTGGGAGTACGCATATGGTTACCCTTAAAGATATTGCCCGGGAAGCCGGCGTAAGCATCACCACGGTTTCCAATGTAGTTCACAATAAGAAAAACCGGGTTTCTCCGGAATTGGTTGTGAAGATCCGGGATATTATGGAGCGCTTACATTATGTGCCCAGCATGACTGCGCGCACATTGGCAAATAACGAATCGCCCATAATCGGAATAATCAATCACCTGGTGCCTCAGCACAGCGGCGGAGTCATGACGGACCCGTTTCATAATACTTTTATGGGAAGTATAGAAAACCGTGCGCGTGAAGAGGGATACTTTCTCATGATACGCACGGTGGAGGATTCACGTGAGCTGGAAACGCTGCGCCACAGCTGGAGAGTGGCCGGCATGATTTTCACGGGCTTGTTTCAGGATGAATTTTTCGAAAGCGTTCGCAATATGGGTATTCCCTATGTGTTGATAGACAGCTATATCGATCTGCCGAATGTATGCAATGTCGGGCTCGAGGATCAAAAAGGCGGCTACATGGCAACCCGGTATTTGCTGGAGCACGGTCATCGCGTTATCGCTTTCACATCCCCCTTTATTCGCAAAGACGGTGTGGTTGAGAAGCGTTTAAACGGGTATAAGCAAGCACTAGCGGAATTTGATATCCCCTTTGACCCGGATCTCGTGTTTGAACAGGAAATTTCAATCGACGAAGGCATGCGCTTAGGCCATCATTTGAGCACGAAAAAGCAGATTACAGGTATATTTGCCTCTGCGGATATCCTTGCGGCAGGTATAATGGCCGGATTACGGGAGAAAGGCGTATATGTGCCCGAGGACAAATCCATAGTCGGGTTTGACGACAATTACCTTTGCCAGATAACGCATCCCAGATTGACCACAATCCATCAGGACACTGAAAAAAAGGGAACCATTGCTATCGAAATGATGATGGCGCAGCTCATGAAGCGCCCCATAAGGGAGCACAATATCATACTGCCCGTACGCCTTGTAGAACGTGAAAGCGTAAGGAAAATATGAACGTAAATCATACGATCAAAGGAATTATTTTTGATCTTGACGGTGTGATAGTATATACCGATGAAATGCACTACCGGGCATGGAAACATATTGCCGACCGTATAGGCGTTGAATTCAACAGGGATATCAACAATCGTCTGCGCGGCGTTTCCAGAATGGAGAGCCTGGAAATTATTTTAGAGAACGCAAAGCCCGTTTCCGACGCTGAAAAACTCGCTCTGTCCGATGAGAAAAATGCAATCTATAAAAAACTCCTGGAATCGCTTTCCGAAAAGGATGTTGACAGCGATGTAAGGAGGGTTTTGCGGGAGCTGAAAAAGCGCAATATTAAGCTTGCCATCGGAAGCTCAAGCAAAAACGCCGGTTTTATTCTGAAACAGATAAAACTGACAGACTTTTTTGACGCCGTTTCGGACGGGAATAACATCGAAAAGTCAAAGCCGGATCCCGAAGTTTTTTTGAAGGCCGCCGAGTTTCTGAAACTTATGCCGTCGGAATGCGCCGTGGTCGAAGACGCCTATGCCGGAATAGACGCGGCGAAGGCCGGAGGTTTTTACAGTGTAGGCATCGGTGCAGCTTCAGCGTATGATAAAGCGGATATGAAAATACATAGGTTTTCAGAGGTTTTGAAACTGGCGACTTTAAAAAAATAAAATAAAAAATCCCCGCGAAGGGGGATTTTTATTTTGGCGCGCCCGGCGGGATTCGATTTCGGCCTTCGGTATCCGATTTGCTTGAACTCCATTCTGTGCAAACCGGCCTGGCACGAAATCCCGGGGCGGGAAAATCGTCCGTCGGACGATTTCCTTCTCGCAGTTCACAATGGTCGTACAGAGCACTCCAAGTATTCGTGCTCTGTACTTCCTTGTTCACTGGGCTTCCGCTTCGCTGCTTCGTTCACAGGACGCGCTCAGCTCCGCCTCTTCGAATCCCTCTGAATAACAGGCCAACGAAAAACAGCCCCGTAAAGGAGCTGTTTTCCATTGGCCAGACCG
>MWCU01000098.1 GCA_002070205.1 Firmicutes bacterium ADurb.Bin182
TATAATATATTAAAAGAAAATAAAAGCATCGAACTCCAAGATGGCTGCTCTGATATTATGGATATCAGAGAAATAATGGCAACCACTAAGAGTCATCAGTGGGCAGATATTATCCCACTTTGCGTTGGCCATATTGGTATTTGCAATCGGACATTGAATATTGAAGAAGCATGGATTATTCCAAACGTTATTGGAGGCTTTGATTTTTCCACAGATTTGGGTATGATTCATATACCTGAACTTGATATGGCAATTCTGCGAGGAATAAGGCCAACATTTGAGGCATTATATAAAACAACACCTAACAAAGTTGATCTTGCATCTCTGGCAAACTGCATACTTAAGGAAGGATCAGGATGGAAGGTGCGGACTTTGAAATAAATGAATATTAACCTCAAAGACTGTCATCACGTTTGCAGGCTACCTGAAAAACCGGATCCGTCTGGCGTTTTCAACCTTGGGATGCTAATCAGTAAACCTTAATTAAAAAACCGCTATGTCAGGGCAAAAAAGCAAAACAAAAAAAGCCCCACAGCTTCAGCTATGGGGTATTTCATCTAAACTCTTATATAAGCTCCAGCACTACCATTTCAGCCGCATCCCCTCTGCGGGGGCCCATTTTCAGTATGCGGGTATACCCGCCCTTGCGCCCGTCATACTTGGGAGCGATGTCGCGGAAAAGCTTCTCGATGACCGGATGCGCGCGGTCCTGAGTGCGCTCGCGGTATTCGGGTTTGCTTTCCTTTTTGGATTTGAACTCGGGCACGTCATAAAGATATGCGCTGATCCTTCTGCGCGCGGCAAGCTTCGACGGCTTATCGTTGATTTTCTCGACCTCAACGATCTGCATTTTTTCGTTGCGGGTCTCTTTCATAACGGTTTCGGTGTTTTTATATTCTTTTACGGCAAGCGTGATCAGCTTCTCCGCGATGGATTTGACTTCCTTCGCGCGGCTTTCGGTCGTGATTATTTTACCGTTCCAAATAAGGGCGGTGGTAAGATTGCGAAGCATCGCAACTCGCTGATCGGTCGGCCTGCCAAGCTTACGGTTTGGCATTTACTTTATCCTCCTCGTGTTAATCGTCGCTGCTGCGGAGCGAAAGCCCCAGGGCAAACAGCTTTTGCTGCACTTCCTCAAGCGATTTGCGGCCGAGGTTGCGTACTTTCATCATTTCTTCTTCATCGCGCTGTATCAGTTCATCCACGGTATTGATACCGGCGCGCTTCAAGCAGTTATAGGAGCGAACGGAAAGATCCAGCTCTTCAATGGTCATCTCAAGAATCTTGTCCTGTTTGTCCTCTTCTTTTTCGGATAGGATCTCAACGCCCTGCACGTGCTCCGTCAGTTCTTCAAAAAGTGTCAAATGCTCTTTGAGGTACTTGGCGGCAGTGCTGGTCGCTTCATCCGGCTTTACGCTCGCATCCGTCCATACTTCCAGCGTCAGCTTGTCATAATCCGTAATCTGGCCTACGCGCGTATTGTCAACGGTGAAATTGACCTTGCGGATGGGCGTGAACTTGGAATCCACCGCGATGCGCCCGATAGGGTCGTTGGGATTCTTGTTTCTGTCCGCCGATACGTAGCCGCGGCCGCGGTCGAGCACGATTTCCATGTGCAGGCGCGCGTTCTTATCCAGCGTTGCGATATGCAGCTCGGGATTAACGATCTCAACGTCGCTGTCCGCAATGATATCCTTTGCCTTAACGACGCATTCGCCGCTTGCGTCGATCATGACCTTTTTCGGCCCTTCCGAATACAGCTTGCAGCGCAGCTCTTTAAGATTGAGAACGATCTCCGTCACGTCTTCTTTGACGCCTTCGATCGTGGAAAACTCATGCAGCACGCCATCTATCTGGACCGACGTAACGGCGATACCCTCCAGCGAAGAAAGAAGCACACGGCGCAGTGAATTTCCGAGCGTGGTTCCGAGGCCGCGCTCCAAGGGCTCCACCACGAATTTACCGTAACTGTCCGTCAACTCGACACTCTCGATTTTGGCCTTTTCGATTTCTATCATTTAGTACCCTCCTTTGATCGGGAATCCTGTCTATGAACTTCTTCCATCCTTAAACAGAATGCGTATTCGCCGGGTCATTACCTCGAGTAGTACTCAACAATCAGATGCTCCTCAATGGTAAGGTCGATATCATCGCGCTGAGGAAGCGCCGTAACCGTGGCTGAAAGATTTTCCGTATCCAGGGTAAGCCACTTGGGTACGATTTTGTTGGCGCCCTGTTCACGCAGTTCCTTGAGCTGTGCCAAATCACGGCTTTTTGAACGGATTGATATCACCTGGCCGGGTCTTACCAAATATGAGGCGATGTCTACTTTTTTTCCGTCTACAAGGACATGACCGTGGTTGACCATTTGGCGCGCCATCGGGCGGCTCTCGCCGAATCCAAGACGGTAAACCACATTATCCAATCTGCGCTCAAGCAGGCTCAAAAGGTTCTCGCCCGTTACGCCGCGCATATTGGTCGCCATTGTATAGTATTTCCTGAATTGGGATTCCAATACTCCGTAAGTCCTGCGGCACTTCTGTTTTTCGCGAAGCTGAATTCCGTATTCGGACTGCTTGCGGGCGCGGGACTGGCCATGCTGTCCCGGAGGGGTATGGCGTTTAACAACGCCGCATTTATCGGTATAGCAGCGATCACCCTTCAGGAAAAGCTTCATGCCTTCCCTCCGGCACTGTCTGCAAACTGAGTCTTTATATCTTGCCATGATTGCTTTGCCTCCTTATACCCTTCTGCGTTTGGGCGGACGGCAGCCATTGTGCGGAATCGGCGTTACGTCCTTGATCATGTTGACCTCGAGTCCCGCCGTCTGTAAAGCGCGAATCGCCGCCTCGCGGCCTGAGCCCGGTCCCTTTATATACACCTCAACGCTGCGAAGCCCGTGCTCCATCGCGGATTTGGCCGCAGCTTCAGCGGCGGATTGCGCCGCGTACGGCGTGCTCTTTCTCGAGCCGCGAAATCCGAGGCCGCCTGCGGACGCCCAGGACACTGCATTGCCTCTGAGGTCCGTGATGGTCACCATCGTGTTGTTGAAGGAGGAGAGAATGTGCGCTGCACCGCGCTCGATATTCTTCTTCTCACGGCGTTTGCGCGTTGTCTTTTTTACTGCTTTTGCCACTTTGCACGATCCTCCTTATTTCTTTCTTCCGCCAACCTGGCGCTTGGGTCCCTTGCGGGTGCGTGCGTTCTGCTTTATGCTCTGTCCTCTTACGGGCAGGCCTTTGCGGTGACGAACTCCACGATAACAGCCGATCTCGATGAGCCGCTTGATATTCATGGAAGTTTCTCGGCGAAGGTCTCCTTCTACCTTTACGTGTTTATCGATATACTCCCTCAGCTTGGTAACGTCGCTCTCGGACAGATCCCTGACGCGGGTGTCCGGGTCAACGCCAGTTGATGCGAGTATCTCGGATGCGGTCTTCCGGCCTATACCGTAAATATATGTAAGGCCGATCTCGACCCGTTTCTCTCTGGGCAAGTCGACGCCAGAAATACGTGCCATTTCTACACCTCCGTAAAAATTAGGTTCAATCTATGAATTATCCCGCCGGATCCCGCGGTTTAAACCGCGGCAGCCGCACCGGACGGGGAACAGCCAAATAAGAATACAATCACAACGGGCTGCGGTTCCCGAAAATCCTTTCCGGGGACATCCATGAAGCGTTCCGTCGTTGATTCCCTCTCGAAAAACGGCGCTCAGCCCTGCTTTTGCTTATGCTTCGGGTTTTCGCAAATAACCGTCACGCGTCCTTTGCGCTTGATTATCTTGCACTTTTCGCAAATCGGTTTTACCGAAGGTCTGACTTTCATAATGTTTATCCTCCTTAATCTCTTTAGAATCCGGGGTATTCAAGAGCGTAAAATACGGTTTTCCGCCTTTATTTTCAGCTCTTTCCGCGCCAGGTAATGCGGCCGCGCGTCAAGTCATAGGGCGACAGTTCTACCGTCACCTTATCGCCCGGGAGTATGCGGATGAAATTCATCCTGAGCTTTCCGGAAATATGCGCGAGTATCTTGTGACCGTTTTCCAACTGGACCTCAAACATCGCGTTGGGAAACGAATCCGTAACAACACCTTCAACCTCAATCACATCCTGCTTAGACAAACTACCCCTCCTTCTGATCCTGTTTATCTCGATTGTATCCGAGATCCAGCAGGCAGTCCCTGATCTGCGCGTCAAGCACCTGCTGCCCCTCACTGAGCCTTTGCTTTATTATAACGGCGCTATCCCTTTGAAGGAACAAATGCTTCAGCTTTTTCTTTTTCGGTTTTGCCAGTTTCCGAAGCATGCCGTCCGCAATCGCCACATACTCATTGTCCAAAACATCAACGATCACAAAGCTGCGGTTTTTGTCCCGCCCCGCCCGGGACGTTGCGATCCGCCCGATCAAATCGAGGTTTTCATCCACCGGGTCCACGCTCCTCCCATGTAAGCAAGAGCGGTTCGCCGTCCGTCACGGCAATTGTGTTCTCGTAATGCGCGGAGGGTTTTTTATCCCTTGTTGCGACCGTCCATCCGTCCGGGAGCAGCGTAACTTCTTTGCCGCCGAGGTTGATCATCGGCTCTATCGCCAGCACCATGCCCGCGGCTATCTTTGCTCCGCTTCCCCTGTGCCTGTCGTAAAAGTTCGGTACTTCGGGCTCCTCATGCATCTCTGTTCCGATGCCGTGACCCACAAGTTCACGCACAACGGAGTACCCGTTCGATTCCGCGTGCTGCTGAACGGCCTTGCCGATGTCCGATATCCGGTAACCGGCTTTAGCGAATTTGATGCCTTCGAAAAAACATTCCCTTGTCACTTCCACAAGCCGCTTTACCTCTTCGGCGACATTGCCTGCAAGGAAAGTCCTCGCGGCGTCCGCATGGAATCCTTCGAAATACGCGCCGACATCCACGCTGACGATGTCACCGTCGAGAATAATGCGTGAGCCCGGTATCCCGTGCACTACCTGCTCGTTGACGGAAACGCAGATGCTCTTGGGGTAGCCGTTATAATTCAGGAAGGAAGGGGTCGCGCCCTTCGACCGAATGAAGGCATCCGCTTCCCTGTTCAGCCACTCCGTGCTGACGCCCGGTTTCACGAGCTCCCGGAGCAGCTCCAATGTTTCAAAAACAATTCCTCCCGCCCTCTTCATCTTTTCGATTTGATGCGGGGATTTTATCGTTATCATAGAGCATCGACCAGGCTGAGAATATCCCTCAGGACCTCCTCGATAGACCTGTCTCCGTCTAAAGTGCGAAGCTTTCCCAGGGACCGGTAGTAATCTATAAGCGGCTCAGTCTGCCTGTAATAGACAGCGAGCCTATTCCGTACAGTTTCCTGATTGTCATCGGTCCGCTGATAGAGCTCGCAGCCGCATTTATCGCAAACGCCGCTGTCGTGCCGCGAAATATGAAACGCTTTTCCGCAAGCGGGGCACATCCGCCTTCCGCATATGCGCTTCAGAATGAGCTCTTCCGACGATTCGATATTTATCACAAGATCGATATCCGTTATTAAACTCAGAGCGTCGGCCTGGGCGACAGTGCGCGGAAATCCGTCAAGCAGGAACCCGTCCTCGCAATCCGGCTTGCTTATGCGCTCTTTGACCATGCCGATTATGACTTCGTCCGGAACAAGTTCGCCCTTTTCCACATACGTTTTCGCCGCAATACCCAGTTCCGTTTCGATGCGCATGTTCATCCTCAGCATATCGCCCGTGGAAATATGCGCGATGCCCTTCGCTTCGCTTATCCGTTCCGCCTGGGTGCCTTTTCCGGCACCCGGCGGACCCAACAGAATCAATTTTATGGTTCGATCGCGCATGTTAACCGAGGAATCCTTTGTAATGTCTCATGAGCATTTGGGATTCAAGCTGGGTTGCGGTCTCAAGCGCAACGCTGACCATAATGAGAAGGCTGGTCGGGCCGAACATGCTCTTGAGCCCGATGGCGCCCATCAGAATAGCCGGAATGATCGCAATCACTGCAAGGAACAGCGCGCCGAACAAAGTAAGGCGGTTGGAAATCTTGCCGAGATAATCGCTGGTCGTCCTGCCGGGGCGGATCCCGGGTATAAATCCGCCGTACTGCTGCAGGTTTTTGCTTATCTCGATGGGATTGAACGAGATGGTGGTATAAAAATACGCGAAAGCAAGTATCAGCAGCGAGTAAACAACGTAGTAGACAGGCGTACCCTGCCCGAGATATTTGATATAAAAGTTATAGAAACCGCTGTTCGGCCAGAACTGGGCGATCATGCCCGGAAACTGGATGATGGTCATGGCGAAAATCAGCGGCATAACGCCGTTCGCGTTCGCTTTAAGCGGGATATGCGTTGACTGCCCGCCGTACATCTTGCGTCCGACAACGCGCTTCGCGTATTGAACGGTGATTTTCCTAACGCCCTTGTCGATGAACACGACTCCCGTAATGAGCACCAGCACCATGACGATAAGGAGCGGCAATACCCACCAGTCGAGGTTGCCGCCGGGATTCGTCGGATCGAAGAACCCTCTGGCGAAGCTTATTATTGTCCTCGGGACCTGAGAAACTATGGATGCGAATATTATCATGGATATCCCGTTCCCGATGCCTTTTTCCGTGATGCGCTCACCCAGCCAAACGAGGAACGCCGTACCGGCTGTTGCCGTGAGGCCGATTGTCAGATACGTCAAAAACAGATTTTCCTGGCTCAGAAGAACCTCTTTACCGAGACCCAGCACTATGCCGATGCTTTGGACAAGCGCAAGGCCGATGCCCGTAAAGCGGGTTATTTTTTCAATTTTTTCATGCCCGTCTTCTTCTTTGGACAGTCTTTCCAGCGCGGGAATAGCTATCGTCAAAAGATTGATTATAATCGAGCCCGTGATGTAGGGCGAAATGCCCATTGCGAATATCGTGAACTGGCCGAACGCTCCGCCCGATAAAAGATTCAAAAACCCTAATATGTCGTATTGTCCGGCCGCTGCAGCGATAGCCGACGCGTTGATGCCGGGGATGGGAATAAAGCTTCCCAGCCTGTATATTACGACCAGCATCAGCGTAAACAGTATCTTTTTCCTGATATCCTTAATTTTCCATGCGTTTACAAGAGTCGCAAACATCAGCCGACCACCTCGGCAGTACCGCCGGCCGTCTCGATGGCTTTTTTCGCGCTTTCGGAAAATTTGGCCGCTTTAACGTCCAGTTTTTTCGTAAGCTCGCCGCGTCCGAGAACCTTGAGGCCGTCCTTTTCGATTTTTCTGATTATGCGCATTTGTTTTAGCAGTTCGGCGGTAACTTCCGTTCCGTTATCGAAAACTTCCAGATCGGATACGTTGATTACCGAGTATACTTTCGCGAAGATATTTGTGAATCCGCGCTTGGGAAGACGGCGCGTAAGGGGCATCTGGCCGCCTTCGAAACCGTTTTTCTTGCTGCCGGAGCGCGCCTTCTGGCCCTTATGGCCCATTGTAGCCGTTTTGCCCATACCGGAGCCGGTGCCGCGTCCTACGCGTTTTTTGGATTTTGTCGAGCCCGGTGCGGGCCTTAACTCGTGCAGTTTCATTTTGCACCTCCCCGATTATATTTCTTCCACCTTGACAAGGTGTCTGACTTTGAATATCATGCCGCGGATACAGGGGTTATCCGGCTGTTCCACCACGCTATTGGTCTTTTTGAGGCCAAGCGCCTTTACTGTGTCCTTCTGGTCCTTCAGGGCGCCGATCGTGCTCTTTACGAGCGTAATCTTCAATGTTGGCATTTGTTTTTCCTCCAATCAGTCCAATATCTCGGCAACGGTCTTGCCCCTGAGCCTAGCAACCTGCTCGGCGGTGCGCAGCTGCGCGAGTCCGTCGATAGTCGCCTTAACGCAGTTCGCGGGATTATTGGAGCCGAAGCTCTTGGTCCTGATATCTTTTATGCCCGCAGCTTCCAGGACCGCGCGGGCGGG
>MWCU01000099.1 GCA_002070205.1 Firmicutes bacterium ADurb.Bin182
CCCGTTGCCCGTTTATATCTCGCTATCGCGTCCGCGGCGACAGTCGTATAGCTGTGGCCGATATGCAGCTTGTCGCTCGGATAATAAATTGGCGTGGTGATGTAAAATGTTTTATTTTTGCTCAAAATCCTGTTCCCTCCTTGTTTGTAAAAAAACGCCCCGCTGCATAAAATGCAAAGGGGCGATCATCCGTCGCGTTACCACCCTACTTCACTCGGGGATTCTCCCGGAGCCTCATAAGCCGGCGCTGTATCGGGCGTCACCCGCCGGGCTTAAAGCTATCGCGTTCGGCCCAAGACGCTCAGGAGCCATGTTCGACGGTTTGCGCACTGCCGGGCTTTCACCTGACCCCGGCTCTCTAAAGCCGCATTTTCCGCTTACTCTTTCCTTCATTGCGAGTATATCGGTTAAATTCTAACCATAGTGTTGACATTTGTCAAGGCACATATTCCCAAAAGGACGTTGTTGTTCAGTGATAATGTCACGCTGAGCCATATTCCCAAAATGCCGGTGTTAAGTTATAATCAATGAACAAAGGAGATTATGCGATGTTTAATGAACTTACCGAAGCGCTGGTTTTCGTGCAGGGTCTCGCATCCTTTCTTTCGCCCTGCGTTCTTCCGCTGCTTCCCGCTTATCTCGCCGTGCTTTCCGGAAGCACTTTGGATGACGCCGTTCTGGATAAAA
This sequence comes from Firmicutes bacterium ADurb.Bin182, assembly GCA_002070205.1. Taxonomy (GTDB): domain Bacteria; phylum Bacillota; class Clostridia; order Christensenellales; family CAG-138; genus MWCU01. Next base: position 688 of record MWCU01000099.1, read on the forward strand.
ACGTTCACCGGGCGCTTGTTTGGAACGCTGCTCTGTTTATACTCGGATTTACGGTCGTTTTCGTTTCGCTGGGTGCGGGCGCGAGCGCGATAGGAAATTTTTTAATAAGCTTCTCGGAGCCGATACGAATCGTCAGCGGGATCCTCATCATACTGTTCGGATTGTTTATGCTGGATATTATCCCCTTAAGCTTCCTGCAGCATGAAAAGCGGTTTGAGGTGGAAAAAAAGGCCGGCGGTCCTCTGCGCTCTTTCCTTCTGGGAATGGCGTTTTCGTTCGGCTGGACACCGTGCATAGGACCTGTGCTCGCGAGCGTTCTTTTGATGGCGTCGCGCGAAGCGCTGCTCGCGAGGGGGATGTGGCTGCTGTTCGTGTATTCGATGGGGCTCGCGGTGCCTTTTATGGCGCTTGCGGTGTTCCTGAGGTTTTTGATGAAGCCGCTCAAAGCGATGAAAAAGCATACGCCGCTCATAAGGCGCATCAGCGCTCTGCTGCTCATATTTATGGGCATTTTGATACTGACGGACAGCTTTACGCTGCTTTCCCGAATTTAAATATAAAAGGAGAGAGTTCACATGAAGAGAATATTCATTATGGTTTTATCGCTTGCATTTTTCCTGTCCGGCTGCGGCATCCTCGCAAAGCCCGAACCCGCGCCGCCGTCCGAGCCCCTGCAGCCTGCCAAGACGCAACAGCCTGCAGAGCCGGAACCGGAACAAACGCCTGCCGGGCAGACGATTGAACCCGAAAACGGCGGAAAAACCTCCGAGCTTACGGAGGAACGGATAGGAGAACTGCTCGCGATTTCCGATGACAGACCTTTTTCCGATTTTTCGGCCGAAACCCTTGAGGGCGGAACGCTGGATACGAAGGATTTTCGCGGTGAGGTGCTGGTCGTTAACCTGATGGCCACCTGGTGCGGATGGTGCGTATATGAGCTTCCCTCTTTCGCGGAGGCCATAAAACGGTTCGAGGGCGAGGATGTAAGCTTTGTCGGCATCGACGTTTGGGAGGATTTTTCAAACGATAAGTACAAGACCGAGCTTAAAAGTCTGCTGGATGAAGCGGGGGTGGATATGCCCGTACTTATTGACAATGACGGCAGATATGCAAACGCTCTTCGTATTCAGGGCATCCCGTACACAATGATAGTTGACAGGGAAGGGATCGTGCGCTTTACCAATCCCGGCGCGTTCATGTCCTCTGGTGACCTTATTGATATGGTGGACATAGTGCTCTACCACAGCGACAGATTCTGATGCTGAAACCGGGCGAAAGGCTGACGACCTTCAGTATAAGGGGCTCCGGATAATCCAGCATCCAAAAAAAACTTGCTTCAGCACGGATTCCGTGCTGCTCGCTTCATTCGTGAAAGCATTTCCTTCCGATCGCGGCGCGGACCTCGGCTGCGGGACGGGAGTGCTTTCCATATTGGTGAACGGAAGAACGGGCGCCCGTATAGAGGCAGTAGAGATACAGGAGGATGAAGCGGACAGAGCCGAGCGCTCCGTGAGGCTTAACGGGCAGACCGGAATTACAGTGCATCATGCGGATATGCGGGACTTTCCTTCCGCGTTCGGGTACGGGAAACTCGATTTTACGATGTGCAACCCGCCGTATTTTTTAAATGGGACCGTAAGCCCCGACACAAGCCGTGCAACCAGCCGGCATCAAAGCGGAATCGCAATAGAAGATATCCCCGCCGCCTGCTCTTCGCTTTTGAAGAACGGAGGCAGAGCCTTTTTCGTATACCCCGCGTCGCGGCTCGCGGAGATTTTTTATGCCCTTCAGTCCCGTTCGCTCACTCCCAAAAGGCTGCGGCTCGTTTTGCATCATGCGGGCGCGGCGCCGAAAATCGCGCTTATCGAATGCAAAAAAGGCGCGAAGCACGGGATGCTGTTTGAACCGGCGTTGATCATGCACGGTGATGACGGGGGGTATACGGAGGAGATGAAGGAAATATACCACATTCCGGCGCAGCCGGACCGGTAGGGAAGGGCTTGTGTTCTGTTTCGTATTAAGGCAACCGCCGGCGGTAAGTGGTTGAGGTACAAAGGCAAAGTTCGGATATAGTTTTATAATACCTGATATCAACAAATCTTAGCGCAGCAGCAATTGAAGAAACAAAATTGATTTTACTCGGTAGTTACTGATTATTTTAGGCTTGTATACCATTAACATGATATTATTAGAACAGTTCTTGGAAGAGTGATATTATTAAGAACAAATGATACAATACTTTTAGGAGTTGACCATGAAATCAGATTGGTCCGGTCTGCAAAAAGATAAAATCGATTCAATTATTTTTGAAGATTTTGAAATGGAATCGATTCGGCGTGAGAGTCATAATTTCCCGCGGGTCTTTGATTCGGAATATCCATCAGATACGCAAATCGAGCTTCGAAAACGCCTCAGCATTTTGCGTTATGAATTTGGTGCAGGATAAAATGACGCTCAGCTTGAATCCAGAACATTAATTAAGGCAGATACATATCGAAAAGTCATCTCAGGGAAAAGAAGCGTATCTCGCGGATTCCTTGCAATGTTTGTTATAGGGTTGAAATTGCCGCAAGAAACAGCGGAAGAACTCTTTTGCTTGCAGGGACATCCTCTGTATGAAAAAAACCGTTTTGATTTTATTACTATGTGCGCGATACGTGATGGTGATGATATAACGGATTTTATTGAGGAAGCTGAAAAATACGGTTTCAAACTTCCTTAAAATATTTAGGACAGTCTGTCCCGCAGCAAAAGACGCACTTGCGTTATTATGAAATCAGTACATGAACCTTATTTAACGAAAGGAGATTTTCATAATGAGACGCAGATTCAATTGGTCAAACTTCGACAGCGACTTTCTTGCATCCATTGTTTACTCTGCGAGCACTCCGAAATCTAAAAAGCCGGTAATAGAAATAAGTGAGGCATATGCGTTAACTCCTTATGTTGAAGACATTTGTTCATACCCAAACAGCGCTTTTGTAAAGTGTTATCGCCGTGAGATAGAGGATACCTTCTTGGCTAAAAGCGCTTATTTAGCCGGCATTTGTAAAGTACTCGCGAAGCGAAACATTCGCGGGTGCATTTCGAATGCAAATGCGGATGAAATGCTTGATTCGTTAAGACGAATGAGAATGACATCCGGACTCGCCGGAGAATATGTCAGAGCGCTCACGCAATATGGAAGTAAAATCGAGTTTGACGATGAATTTTACCACAGTCCATTTATTGAACCGCGTACCATTGATCTGACCAAATCGCTTGCTGATTCCAATCCCGTAAGCCTATATCCTTTTCAGCAGGACGCTCTTTCTGCGCTTGAATACCACTTTCTTCAAAAACATAAACAGGCAGGATTGCTTGTTATGCCGACTGGCAGCGGGAAGACCCGTACCGCAGTGACCTTTCTGCTTCAGAAGATGATCGCTGCCGGTTATCAGGTAGTATGGATAGCGCATAGGGCAATGCTCCTTGAGCAGGCAGCTGATGCTTTTTATACTTTCGCTCCGCTTCTGAAAATTTATGCTCCCGGGAAAGATGTGTTTAAAATTGTATGTGTTTCGGGAAGTCACGCAAGTATTAAAGCAACTGAAAGAGACGATGACGTTATGGTTCTTGGCGTGCAGAGCGCAGCCAGAAACATGGACTATTTAAAAGCTGTGCTTTCTGATAAGGTGATAGTTGTGGTGGATGAAGCTCACCACGCGATAGCTTCCAGTTATCTGAAGGTTGTGGATACTATCCGAGAGTTGCGACCGGATGCCAAGCTTTTGGGACTGACGGCGACTCCGGTGCGCATGGATAGGTTGGAATCGAACAAACTCTTTAAACATTTCGAGAGAAGCATTGTGTATCAGATACCTATGAATAAACTGATGACTCAAGGTATACTCTCGGAACCGGTTTTCGAAAAGATAGAGACAAAGTTTGATCCCAAAATTGTGATGACGCTTACGGATAGGGAATACATCAATAAATGGGGTGAAATCGGTCCGGAACTTGCATCAAAGATTGCGGGAAGCTCCGAGCGTAATGACGTTATCGTGCAGACTTATCTGAAAAGTAAGGATAAGTATGGAAAAACTCTGATTTTTGCCGTGAATGCCGAGCATTGCATAACACTTTGCGATGAATTTCAAAAGCATGGCATAAAGTGTGATTTTGTGTATTCCCAAAAGAACGATAACGATGCCGTGATCCAGAGCTTTCTCAACAATAAATTAGATGTGCTGATCAATATAAACATTTTGACAGAAGGCAGCGATGTTCCCGATATCCAAACCGTGTTCTTAACAAGACCGACAGGCAGCGAAGTACTGCTTATGCAAATGGTTGGAAGAGGGTTGCGCGGTAAATCAGCAGGTGGAACAGAAAAGGCATTTATTGTGGATTTCTGTGATAAATGGGATGCTTTTTCGAAATGGCTTGACCCCGTATTTATATTTGACGATCTAGAAAAAACGCCCGGCACAAATAAAAGGACCGGTGATGCTTCAAAATACTTGATACCGTTTTCGGTCATATCGGAAATCTATCGTACTATGCGGTTTGAGCAAAACGGTGAAATAACCGCTGATGTTACAATTCCTGTGGGGTGGTTCAGTATATTAGATGATGATGAATCTGAACATACAATACTTGTTTACGAAAATCAAATCAAAGGGTTTCAGGCGATGAAAGCGGATGCGAAAGCGTTTGCGGCTACCCCGGGCGATATGGCAAAACAAATACAGGTTAACTATTTCAATGATTTCGGTATCCTGCCAAAAATTGATGATATAGAGCTTTTATTGAAGACAGTAAGAAAAGAGCGCAGGTTTCCGGAGATTTATACTTTCGAGGATCGGAAAGCATTTGATCCGGCGGCTGTGGCTGCGAAAATCACAGAACAGAATATGCGCATCAACGATTATAAAGCCTTGATCCGGGATACATACGATAATTACGCTATAGTTAGGGATATATTCCCCGAATTTGAGGTTTATCAAAAAAGGGTTGCGGATTTTCTTAACTACCCGGATGGTCATGTACCCATCGGCACGCAGATTGAGGAGTTGCCGGAGAAGGAAATTGCATTAAGGCTTAAACCCACTTATGATCTTAATGCTCTTCTTAATGAAGTTCTGAAAGAAATGTGCAAAGATGAACCGGGAAAAATTCCGTCCATTATTTGGACGGCCAAGTGCTACCGCAGCTATTTCGGTATGTATCATAGCGAAGATAATCATATCGAGATCAATAGGTTGCTGAATTCGCCCGACGTTCCGAAGGAAGTTGTAAAATA
>MWCU01000100.1 GCA_002070205.1 Firmicutes bacterium ADurb.Bin182
CGACAAGCTGCATATCGGCCACAGCTATACGACTGTCGCCGCGGACGCGATAGCGAGATATAAACGGGCAACGGGATATGACGTTTACTTCCTCACGGGCTCGGATGAACACGGTCAGAAAATCGAGCGCAAAGCGAAAGAAAAGGGCGTTACTCCTCAAGAATATGTGGATAAGATCGTTGCGGGCTTTCAGGAGCTTTGGAAGCTGATGGATATATCCAACGACGGCTTTGTGAGAACGACGGACGGTTATCACGAAAAATGCGTCCAAAAGATATTTAAAAGGCTTTATGACCAGGGCGATATCTACAAATCCGCTTATACCGGCCATTACTGCACGCCGTGCGAGGCTTTCTGGCTCGAGCGGCAGCTGAAGGACGGCAAATGCCCTGACTGCGGAGAACCCGTTGAACTTGTGGAGGAAGAAAGTTATTTCTTCCGTATGTCCAAATACGCGCCGAGGCTCATCGAGCATATAAAGGAGCACCCCGAATTCATACAGCCCGTATCCCGGGCAAACGAGATGCTGCAGAATTTCCTTCTGCCCGGGCTTGAGGACCTCTGCGTCAGCCGCACAAGCTTCAAGTGGGGCATCCCCGTCACGTTCGATGAAAAGCATGTGGTCTACGTCTGGCTGGACGCGCTGTCCAACTATATATCGAAACTCGGTTTCCTGAGCGATGATGACAGCCTGTACAGGAAGTTCTGGCCCGCGGACGTGCATTTGGTCGGAAAGGAAATCGTTAGGTTTCATACTATAATTTGGCCGATAATGCTAATGGCGCTCGGCGAACCCCTGCCAAAGCAGGTATTCGGTCACGGTTGGCTGACTCTGGACGGCGGCAAGATGTCCAAATCCAAAGGGAACGTGGTCGATCCCGTAAAGCTCACGGCCCGTTACGGAGTGGACGCGATAAGGTACTACCTGCTCAGGGAAGTGCCCTTCGGCTCGGACGGCGTATTTTCCAACGAGATGCTTATAAACCGCATCAACAGCGACCTTGCGAACGATCTCGGCAACCTGCTCTCGCGCACCGTCGCCATGATAGATAAATATTTTGGCGGCGCCGTACCCGAAGCCTGCGCACCGGGACCCGAGGATGCGGAACTCATTACCCTTTGCGAAGCGCTTCCCGCGGCCGTTGAGGCGCAGGTAAACGCGTTGAAGCTCCCGGAATCCCTTCAGGAGATATGGAAGCTCGTCGGCGCCTGCAACAAATATATCGACAATACAAGGCCATGGATACTTGCTAAAAGCGAGGAGGATAAGCCGAGGCTCGGAACGGTCCTTTATAACCTTGCGGAGTGCTTGAGGTTTATAGGCGCCTTGCTGACGCCGTTTTTGACCAGGACCGCGCCGCGCATATTCGAGCAGCTCGGCATACATGATGAAGATTTAAAATCCATCACAAAGCTCGGTTCGTTCGGCGGACTGAAGCCGGAGACCGCCGTTTCAAAAGGCGAAGCATTGTTCCCGCGCATAGACGTGAAACGGGAGCTTGAAGAACTGGAAGCGGAAACGCTTCAAACAAAAAACGAAGCCGGCCGGGAAGAGGCGTCGACCGAATCGCAAAAACCCGCGGAGCCTGAGTTTATCGACTATGAGGATTTTGCCAAACTCGACCTTCGGCTTGCAAAAGTCGTCGCATGCGAAGAAGTTAAGCGCTCGGACCATCTTTTAAAGCTCACACTCAAAGTCGGCGATGAGGAAAGGACAGTGCTCTCCGGAATAAAGGACTGGTATAAAACCGAAGACCTTATCGGCAAAACGGTGGTGCTCGTCGCGAACCTCAAACCGCGAAAGATATGCGGCATCGAAAGCCGCGGAATGATACTCTGCGCCTCCGACGAGGGCGACGTGAACCTGAGCGCGCTTACTACAATGGAAGAGATGGAAAGCGGACTTAAAGTCAGGTGATGAAGGAGAAGCAATGCGCCTTTTTGACACGCACGCACATTTGACAGACGAAAGCTTTGACGCGGACCGGGAAAAGCTTTTGGATTCCCTCCACGGCAGCGGCATAGCGCTCGTTATGGAGATCGCCTGCGACGTTCGCGAGGCGGAAGCTTCGATGGCTCTCACGGAAAAGTATCCGTATATATATGCCGCGGTCGGCATGCATCCGCATATCGCGCATGAGGTAAAAAACGAGCATATCGATTCCATCAAGGAATTTTTAAAGCGCGAGAAAGCCGTTGCCGTGGGCGAGATAGGCCTTGATTACCACTACGACTTTTCTCCGAGAGAGATACAAAAAAAATGGTTTGTAGAGCAGCTGGAGCTCGCGAAAGAGCTTCGGCTGCCCGTATCGCTGCACATACGGGAAGCATTCGGCGACTGCATGGATATCCTCAGGGCCCATAAAAACGGCTTGAAGGGCGTGATGCACTGCTTTTCGGGAAGCCTTGAAACAGCTTTTGAGTGCGTCGATCTCGGTCTGTACATAGCTTTGGGCGGCGCCGTAACATTTAAAAACGCAAAAAGGCCGCTGTCCGTTGCGGAGCACATCCCGCTTGATCGCATAGTCGTGGAAACGGACTGCCCGTACCTAACGCCGGAGCCTTACAGGGGCAGGCGAAACGATCCCTCCATGGTTCGGTACACGGTTGAGAGGATAGCCGAGGTACGGCGCTCCGATCCCGAATCGATTGCCGAAGCGACGTATCAAAACGGCTTAGAGGCATTCGGCTTAGAATTGAAGGAATAAAAAAGCAGTCCGATTCAGCTCTTTGAAATTCGTTTGATTATTCGGCAAAAATCCTATTGATTTCCCGGGAAATCGGTTTACCGTACATCGGGAGTTCCCGATTTTTTAAAGGCAGAAGCAACATAAAAAGGCTGATTCTTACGGCTTGCTTTTTAGTGCCGCTTATTGTAGAATATTTGAGTGCGCTTTAAAACACGATTGAATCGACACGGAGAGATGGCTGAGCTGGTCGAAGGCGCACGACTGGAAATGCTGTGGCGGTGCGCCGAAAAAACTGAATACTATGCAATCTGGTAGACTGTGGAGA
>MWCU01000101.1 GCA_002070205.1 Firmicutes bacterium ADurb.Bin182
GCTCCCCGGCTTCTTGAATAAGCGGCGTTTTCGACCTTTCCGTCTATCATCGAAACGGTGTTGGACTCCGTATCTTCGATATATAATTCCGAAAAATCACAGCCGGAAGACAGTGCCGTCTCAAGCACCAGCTGCGCAAGTTTTTGCTCTATCAAATCGTTGTCCTCCTTCATTTATGGTGAGAGAGTGCTTTACTTATCAAGTTTCCCCTTAGCGGCATGATTATCCCGTATCTTGGCTTCGCTTCCCAATTTACCGGGTATATAGTATTTTCGTCCGTTTACGGAGGGCGGCATATAATCCTGCTCGACCCAATGCCCGGGATAATCATGCGGATATTTATACCCCTTTCCGTGCCCCAACATTGACGAGCCCGAATAAGAGGTATCTCTAAGATGTATCGGAACGGGTTCTTCGGGAATTTTTTCCGCATCCTCAAACGCGGCGGTCATAGCCGCTACGACCGAATTGGATTTCGGGGATTCGCATAAAAAAATGATGGCCTGGGTTATCGGGAGCCTCGCTTCGGGCATGCCGATAAATTCCAGCGCATGCGCCGCGCTTACAGCCTGAACAAGCGCCTGAGGATTGGCAAGGCCGATATCCTCGCTCGCGTGCGCTATCATCCTCCTCACAATGATTCTCGGATCCGCGCCCGCGTAAACAAGCCGCGCAAACCAGGCTATCGCCGCATCCGAATCCGATCCTCTCAAAGATTTGCAAAATGCGCTGAGCATATCGTAGAACTGCTGCTCATCGCATTTCATGATTTTCTTCTGGCATGATTCGGCTGCAATATCCAAGGTTATGCGTATTACGCCGTTTTCGGGAGCGGTAGTCAGCACCGCAAGCTCCAATGCGTTCAGCGCGCTGCGTACATCCCCGTTTGATGCGGACGCTATATGCTCGAGAGCGTCCTCGTCAACTGCCGCATTGTAGTTTCCCAAGCCCCTTTCCTTATCCGAAAGGGCCCGAACGAGCGCAAGCTTTATATCCCCTGCTGAAAGCGGGTAAAACTGAAATACGAGGCATCTTGATACTATTGCGCCCGTCATGGATATCATGGGATTTTCCGTCGTGGAGCCAATAAACCTGATGATTCCTTTTTCGAGCGCCGGAAGAATGCTGTCCGACTGCGCTTTGTTCCATCTGTGGCATTCATCCAGCTGCAAATAGGTCCTTCTTCCGTACAGCTTAAGATCGTTTTCAGCCTCGCGTATGATCTCGCGAACGTCCTTGACTCCCGCGGTCACGGCATTCAGCTTTACGAATTTTGAACCCGTGCTGTTCGCAACGACCGACGCGAGAGTCGTTTTGCCGCAGCCGGGCGGACCGAAAAATATCGAGCTTTGAAGCGAATCGGTTTCAATTGCCCGCCTCAATAATTTACCGGGACCCGCTATATGTTTTTGGCCGATAAACTCATCGAGCGTCCTTGGCCGCATACGGTCGGCGAGCGGCGCTTTTTTCTCGGCCGCCGCAAAAAACAAATCCATGAAGCCTCCTATCGACTGTCGATCCTGTCCAAACCCCGCTTCAAATCGCTGATGATGTCCTCCGGGTCCTCAAGACCGACGGATATGCGAAGCAGGTTTTCCGAAATGTCCGCGGCCGCGAGTTCCGCGGGCGTATATGTACTGTGGGTCATGGAGGCCGGGTGCTGTATGAGAGTCTCGGTGTCGCCGAGGCTCACAGCGAGCGTACAAAGCTCAAGTTCATTCACGAACCTTTCAGCCGCCGCTTTGCCGCAATGAAGCTCAAACGTGATCATTCCGCCGAACAGCGACATCTGCTTCTTTGCGATCTCGTGATTCGGGCATGAGGTAAGACCGGGATACAGCACCCGCTTCACGGCGGGATGACGTTCCAAAAACCGGGCGATTTCCATCGCGGAGGACGAATGCTTTTGCATCCTGATATCCAGAGTCTTCAATCCGCGGTCAATAAGGTAAGCGTCAAACGGACTCAGCACCGCTCCGGTCATATCCTTCAGGCCGAAACCGATGCATTCGGATATAAAATCCTCCCTGCCGACAGCAATCCCGGCAATAACGTCACCGTGTCCGTTTAGATATTTTGTTCCGGAATGTACCACTGCATCCGCGCCGAGCTCGATCGGCCTCTGGATATAGGGAGTTGAAAAAGTGTTATCCACAATTACCAGGCAGCCGGGCGCGGCGCGGTGAACACACTCGCTCACTGCTGCGATATCTATTATCTTCATGTTGGGATTTGCGGGCGTTTCAAAATAGACCGCCTTTGTCTCGGGTCTCAGATTCTTTTCAATGCTTTCAATATCGTTAAAATCGGTCTGTGTGACATTTACGCCGAAACGCGCGAGGCCGTGCATAAAGTAGGAGAACGTGCAGCCGTAAAGCGTTTTGTCCGCAAGAAGATGATCCCCCGCCCGAAGCGCGGTCCACATAACGGCCGATATCGCTCCCATGCCCGAACCCGTAACCAGTCCCGCTTGCGCTCCTTCCAATACGGCTATTTTTTTTGCCAGTTTGTCGTTGTTCGGATTCCCGAGCCTAGTATAAATGTAGCCCTTTTCGTCTCCCGAAAATCTGCGCGCACCCTGAACAGCCGTATCAAAAGCGAATGTCGAGGTCTGGAATATTGGCGTCGAAAGCGGGTTTATACCCGGCAACCGCACATGCGCCGCATGGATCTGTTTTGTCGCAAAACCGTTGAATCTGTTTGACATGAAGTCCTCCTTTTCTCCCGGCAATCAAGACACCGGTGAGTCGGTTTGCCGCGAATGGCACGACAAGATTTGATAAATCAGGAAGCTTTGCTTTTATTTTACGGTTTAATCGTATCACCGGCGGCCCGACAGAGTCAATACGAGCAGCATGCGGGCAGAGAATATATTACTCTTTGAAGCCTCGCGCGCACGGGCAGTTATGTTATAATATAAACAGCCTTTTTTAATATGTTTCAGCTTTTAAGATGAAAGGAAATTATCGAAAAATGATGGTCAGCGGCAATGAAGCGATCGCGTACGGAGCGTTGCATGCGGGAGTAAAGCTTGTAAGCGGATATCCGGGTACGCCTTCCAGCGAAGTGATTGGGTGCTTAATGAACATGGAATTGGAAGGCACGCATGTCGAATGGAGCGTAAACGAAAAGGTTGCCGTTGAAACGGCGGCAGCTGCGGGCTGGGCCGGACACCGCGCTTTGTGCACGATGAAGATGTCCGGGTTAAACGTCGCGTATGATGCTCTTATCGGTTTTGCATATTCGGGCACGACAGGCGGACTGGTTATTTACGTAACGGACGATCCCGGCGCAACGACGGGCATGTGCGAGCAGGACTCCCGCGGTTTCGCGTTGATGAGCGATATGGTGATGTTGGAGCCGGACAGCGTCAAACAAAGCTATGAAATGATACAGACGGCGTTTGAAATCTCCGAATCAATAGGCTCTCCCGTATTCGTACGGTCAGTCACAAACGTCGCTCAGGCTCACGCTCCCCTCGAAATAGAAAAGCGCGCTATGCCGTCCTCAAAAACCGTATTGATAAGGGATATTCAGCGTTTCACAAAAGCCGGCTCCGTCATCGCGACAAACCAGCACAAGCGGCTGATCGCCTCTTTGGAAAAAGCCTCTGCCATTATTGAGCAAAAAGGGCTTAACATTCTAAAACTCGGCGAAAAGGACGGACTGGGCATCGTCTCAGTGGGAAGCCTGAACAAAATTGCTGAGGAAGCAGTCGAGCTTGCGAACGAAAACGGATGCTGTTTCGAACCCGGGAGTATTTCAACTCTCAGGCTTGCCTGCACCATTCCGTACGCACATTCCGAGATGGACCGAATTATCGGGCACTGCTCTGCCGTTATCGTATTGGAGGAACTGGAACCTTACGTTGAGCGTGAAATCATTGTACGCGCATTTCGGGCAAATAAAAATATCAGAGTCATAGGAAAGCTGGACGGAACATACCCGAGATCCGGAGAATATAATGCGGCGGTTGCTGCTGTCGGGCTTTTTGCATACAGCAACGTTCCCGTGCCCGAACATTTTGTGACCGGCGATCCTCTGCCGGCTCAAAAATGCGCCGCACGCCCGATCACCTGCTGTGCGGGCTGCCCGCACAGAGGCACCTATCTTTCCATCAAGCAGGCTATCAAGGAGGAGGGATTTAAGCCCGAGGATGTCCTCGTCACTGGCGACGTAGGCTGTACTATTCTCGGAATGAACCCGCCCTTTCACATCCTTTGGACGGAAACTGCAATGGGCTCATCCATACCGACCGCTGCGGGATATAAACTCTCCGGCCTTGAAACTCCCGTCATCGCCACAATAGGGGACTCCACATTCTTTCATGCGGGGATCCCGCCCCTTATCAACGCTGTTCAGCATGAAGTCGACATGACAGTAATCATAATGGATAACGGGTGGACCGCAATGACAGGCATGCAGGTAAATCCCGGCACGGAACAGGCTAACGAAGGTAAACAACACAGGAGGATCGACATTTATAATGTGCTTGAAGGTCTCGACATCGAAAATATATACGTTACCGATCCATATGATACCGGTGGCATGACAAAAACCCTGCGCGAGGCTTTGAATCAAAAAGGGGTAAAAGTTGTGCTCGCAAGGCGGGAATGCGCGATACAGGCCGCGCGCCGCGGCGCGCGGCATTCTTATGCCGCGATAAACAAGGATCTATGCACAAAATGCAAGCGCTGCATAAGCATGACCGGCTGCCCGGCAATAGCCGTGGCGGACGGAATGGTTACAATCGACCGGGAGCTGTGCAACGGCTGCTCGATTTGCTTTAACGCTTGCCCGTTCAAAGCTGTTGAAAGGAAACTCTTATGAATAAACTGGACATCTATTTTGTCAGCGTGGGCGGACAAGGCGCGCTCACGGTCTGCGCGGTAATTGCGGAGGCGGCTGCCGATTTCGGAGTTCCGGTGGTACATGTCGCGACAAAAGGCATGGCTCAGCGCGGCGGAGCGGTATGCGAACAAATGAGAATCGGACGTGAAGACGTATCTCCCGTGATATCCCCCGGAAAAGCCGACATGGCAGTCTCCATGGAAATTTCCGAAAGCTTTAAGGCAATCCGCTTTTTAAAGCCGGGCGGGACATTCGTTCTTCTTCCTCTTATTTGGCGGCCCGCGGCAGTCATGCTCGGAAAAGCAGCCTACCCGGCGCTGGAAGAGCTCAGGGAAGAAGCGGAAAAAAATCGAATCAAACTGCTGGTTTTGAATCCGTCCCTTCCATTGTTCGGCGCTAAGCCGGTCAAAGAGAATATCTATCTTCTCGGGGCTCTGAGCTCAACTGAGCTCGGCAGTATCATACCTGCCGAAAGCCTTCGAAATTGCATACGGAGAAAATGGCCGAAAGCGGAAGATGCAAATATGTTCGCGTTCAATGAGGGGGCTGCCGCGCTCTAATTACTTCGGCCTTGCGCAGGATGCATTATGATGCGGTCTCGGACGCCCGGGCCGCGTTTTTTTTGTTTGCGATAAGATGCCACGGTTACCGGGCGCTTCCTCATAATACATTAAATGGAAAACGGTTCCTTAATACGTTTATGGTATGTAAACAAATTGTTTCGATTATTTGGGATGCGTTGTCAACCCCGAATATATTGTTTAAAATGGAAAAAAAACAAGGTAAGGTGCTTCAATGGCAAGGCGCAGCAGATTTCAACGCAAATTCTATGATGCGATCGAAACATTCCTTCGCTGGAACCCGCGCAAACGAGTAATCGTATTATGTTGCGCCGGCGTCCTGCCGGTCGCCGTCATATTGGCGATAGCGATACCCAAAAAAAGTGAACAGCCGGTTTCCTCACAGCAAACGCAAAGCATTAAACTGTCTCCCGCAACTGCTCAAAGCGTTGCGAGCGGGGATGACCGAATAGTGGAAATCAGCACATCCACTCCGACCCCGGCTGTCGCGTCTACCCCCGCTCCCACGCCCACTCCGGATCCTACCCTTAAAAGAGGGGATGAAAACGAACGCGTCACTATGCTTCAGGAAAGGCTCATGAAGCTCGGATACATGGATATCGATGAGACCACTCAGCTTTTCGGACCGGCTACCGAGTACGCGGTCAAGCTTTTCCAGAGGCAGCACGAACTTCAGCAGGACGGAATTGCGGGAACGGAGACCCTTAACCTGATTTATTCCGATAAAGCGAAAAAGTACACGCTGCTCGAAGGAACGCGCGGAACGGATGTTGACAGCCTTCAAAGACAGCTCATATCGCTCGGCTATCTTAATAAAGCAACGGGCTATTACGGAACGGAGACCATCGCAGCGGTTAAAGAATTTCAGGAGCGCAACAATCTTGAAGCGGACGGAAAGACGGGCCCGATAACGCTGGACCTCATCTATTCTCCCAATGCCAAGGAGAGCAAAACGAAAGCAAAAGCCGAAAAAAGGCGCGCAAACATACTCACAATGCTTAAGGTCGCAAACGACCTTTTGGGCAAACCGTACGTGCTCGGCAACGAGGGGCCTCACTCGTTCGACTGCTCCGGATTCGTTTATTACTGCCTTAAAGAGGCCGGTTCATCGCGCAACCGCTATAACGCCGCGGGTTATTCCAAGGTGGAGGAATGGGATAAAATCACATCGATGAGCGATTTGGAAAAGGGCGATCTTCTGTTTTTCTGGAATGACTCAAAATCCAAAGTCGGGCATGTGGGCATATATGTCGGCAGCGGAAATATGATAGACGCTTCTTCCTCAAACGGCAAAGTCATTAAACGCTCCTGCAC
>MWCU01000102.1 GCA_002070205.1 Firmicutes bacterium ADurb.Bin182
CAGCGTCAAGCGGGACGCCAGCAGGTGCGGCTGTGCCATGGAGGCTATACGCTCGCTTTTGATCCGCACGGAGGAAAACTCGGTATCACGGCCGAATATGCCATGACGGAAATTTACGGTTTGGCTGTGCTTTAAGTGCTCTGTCTCTCCAAGCGCCATCGCTTCGCCGTTGACCGAAAGCTTCGCAAACAGGCCGTTTGGCGCATTGACCGATTCTCGCCACTTATCTCCGTTTCGATCGTAAATTCCGGAAAGGTTGACGGCGGCAAACTCCGTTTTGCCCCATTCATCCGCGGTCCCGCGATACCCCATATAGCCGTTGCCTATAAAAAAGCGATTTCCGTTTGTTACCGTATCTTCAGGCTTAAATATGTCTTGCGTATAACTCCAAACGTCCAATCTGCTCTTCTCCTTTATACGGCGGATATAACCAAGCCCTCGGCGCCAAGCTCGTATGTTTTCCCGTATACCGTCAATTCTATCGGATCACCTTGCCGCAGCGTAAACCGCGTCCTCTCCTTTTTCATATCTATATCGAGTATCCGCCCCCGATAAGTGAGGGAAAAGCGAAGCCGGCTCCATCGGACGGGAAGGCTCGGAGCAAAGCGGATCACGTCTCCGTCGCTGCGCAGGCCGGCAAATCCGTAGACTATATTAGCCCACGCCATTGCGAAGCTGGTTATGTGCAGCCCGTCGCCGGTATTGCGGTTGTAGTTGTCAAGATCGAGGCGGGTGGCATAGCCGAAGAAGTTCGTTGCTTCCTCCATCCGCCCCAACTCTGCCGCCAATATGGAGTGAACAGACGGGGACAGGGATGATTCGTGAATCGTGCGCGGTTCATAAAACTCATAGTTGATCCGCTTGACTTCATGAGTGAAAGAGGAGTTATACAAATAGAAAAGCATCAGCACATCGGGTTGTTTGATCATATCGGTGCGGTAGATGCGGTCATATGACCAGTGGTCATAAAGAGGGAATTCACAAACGGGTATGGATTGGATATCGATATGGGGCAAATCAAAGTAGCCGTCGTGCTGTTCGATCAAGCCCGAATCCGTCATGGGCATCGTCATGTTGTCCGCGACTTCTTTCCATATCCGCAGTTCATTTTCCTTTAAGCCTGTTTTTTTGCAAAGCAGCTCATATCTCTCCGGCCTTTCGGTTTTCATGGCGCACAGCGTTTCAAACGCGTATTCAAGGGAACGCTTGCCCATGTAATTGGTATATGCATTGTTGTTGACCATAACATGAAACTCATCGGGCCCCATTACGCCATAATACCCGAATTTTCCCGTGCGTGAGCTTCGCGCAACGCGGCTTACCAAAAAGCGCGCTACCTGCAAAAGCATCTCTGCCCCGTACTCCCACAAAAAATCCATGTCGCCGGTGACATGCGCGTAATGCCAAATACCATAAGCAACCGCAGTGCTCGGCTGGAATTGCAGGCTGGCATGCTGCCAAAGAGTGCAAGCCTCATGGCCGTTCAATGTGGCGACAGGATAACAGGCTCCCTCGCAGTCAAGCATTTTAGCCCGTTCCATGGCCTGCGGCAGCGTGTTGTAGCGAAACATGAGCAGGGATTTAGCCGCAGCGGGATTTGTAAAGAGATAAAACGGCAGGCAGCACGCCTCGGTATCCCAAAAGGCATGGCCGTTATACGCTTCACCCGTCAGACCTTTGGCGCCGATATTATGGCGTACGCTCCCGCCGTTGTAGATCTGCGCCATCTGAAAGCTGCAAAAGCGGATTCCCTGTTGTTCTTCGGCGACAACCGCGGCAGTATTTTCGTCAGTACGGTCGGGCTCGATAACCACATCCGAGATAAGCCAATGCTCTTCCCAATATGCTTTTTGTGCCTTCAGGGCCTGATCGAGAGAAACTCCGGCCGTTTCACGCAGGGCGGCTTGCCCGTTTTGCCACAGAGTTTCGCCTTCTGTCCCGTCAAACAGTATCACAACCCTTTTATCGATGCATAAGGGTCTTTCCTTTGTGAGCGAGAGAGTCGTTTTAAGCGTTGCGGTTCTTTCGTGCCTTTCTCCCCCGCAAACGCCCGGAATGTCCCACAGAGCGGCTGCAAAAACCTCCTGCCCCGATAAAAGGGTGCGGGACTGTACCGCGCAGCTGTTCCCCGATATGTCGATTCGGGTATCGCCCCAGAAGCAGATCTGCCTCCCCTCATGGAGCACATCGAAGGATATGCCCGCCGTCAATTCCACAGATCCCGTAAAATTGAGAGCCTCCATAGCGATGCGCTGATATGCCCGCTCACCGTGGTGCATATCCAAAAAACGAAGAAATGTCAGGCGCAAATCCTTTCCGGATTTCGTGTGCCAGATAAAGCTGCGTGTCAGCGTCCCCGACCGCATATCCAATTCGCGAATGAAATCGCTGAATTTGGCTTTTCCGAGATCCAGAACTTCACCGTCGACCGATATGCGGGTCTTTACCCAATCCGCCGAAGGTATCATGAAATGGGTCTTGTCTACGATACCGCGATATGATTTCGGAAGGTTTTCCAGATCGTATACGCCGTTTGTGTAGGCGCCGCGCAGACTGTCTACGCTTCCGCCCTCATCAAAGTAGCCGCGTATCCCCAAATTCTCATTTGACAGAGCAAAAACAGATTCGCTGACGCGCGCATATTTTGGATTGAAACCCCGCTCTATTACCTTCCACGGGTCGGTTATAAAATACTTATCGGCAATTTTCGCCACAATCTTACCTCACAACAATGTTTTTGATTCAAACAACCTGCCTACCCCTTTATCCCGGCGGTCACGATATTCTGGGTAATCTTTCTTTGGAAAACGATAAAGAGAATGATGGGCGGTATCATGGAAAATACGACGGAGCGCATCAGGTCATCATAATTGATGGTCTGCTGTGTGCTGAATATAAACAGGCGTACCATGACGGTCTGCCATGGACCGTTGCCGAGTACCAGATAAGGCAGCAAAAAATCCGACCATGCGGCATTGACGGTAAAAATCGTTATCACCACCAAAATCGGTTTGGACAGCGGCAGTATGATCCGGAAAAAGGTTTGCAGCGGCGAGCAGCCGTCAATGCGGCTGGCCTCGATAATGGAACGCGGAATCGATTCAAAAAATTGCATAAACAGGACGACATACACGGCGCTGGCCCCGCATTGCAGCCATAGCGGAGTGAAAAAGCCTCCGAGATTAAGGCGCTGAATATTCATAAAAAGGGGAACTATGCTGATAGTCGCCGGCATTAAAAGCGAAAACATAACCAGCTTGTGTATGATTTTATATCCCTTCGGTTTCAATACGGAAAGGCCGTATGCCAAAAGCCCGTTAAAAAGCAATGCGCAAACGACGCTGCCTGCGGCTACGTAGAGAGAATTGAGGTAGTTTTTCACGATATTAAGCTGCGTCCACGTCTTGATATATCGCGAAAAATCGAAAGATCTCGGAAGTATGGCCGTGCTGGACATATACTCCTTCAAATCCTTGAATCCGGCCAGTACGACCCACAGTATGGGGAAGCAGGATACGATGACCATCACGATACAAATGGCATAGATTACCGCAAGCCCGGCTTTTACGCCCGGTGTGTTCATATCATATTCACGGATCACCCCTGTGCGAGGCGGTGTATTTTTTGATTTTGCCATGCTGTCCCCCTTCTATTCCCACTCAGTCTTTCGCCGGTTCACAACGAAATAAACGGCTGTAAACACGAGAAGGATCAATGTGATAATAACCGCCACAGCGGATGCTTTTCCGAAATCCATCGATCCGCCGAACGCATAGCGCCACATAAGAAGCATGAGAGACAGGGATGCGTTGTCCGGACCGCCGCGGGTCAATACCATCGGCTCATACATTATTTGGAAAATGGAAATGATTTGGAGTATCAAGAGAGTACTGCCCAAATTGAATATGGCGGGAAAAGTGATATGGCGTATCCGTTTGAATATGCCCGCGCCGTCCAATGCGACAAGGATAATGATAGGTATCACATAGCCCGAATGGCTGAGATATGCCATGGGCGCTATTCCGAGTTTTCCGAGCAGGATATTGACAACTCCCGACTTTTCGGCGGAAAAGAAAGCTGTCCACAGTATGATAACGGCAAGCCCCGGAAGTATATTCGGGATATAAGCTGCAGTTCGGAAAAAACCCTTGCTCCGCGCAGTTTCCCCGATAAGCAGCGCTATAAATATGGGCAGGAAAAATCCTATCAACAAAGACCAAAATGTATAAGAAAATGTGTTGATGAGCGCCTGTATAAAATCTGCCTTGTTAAAAACGCTGATGAAGTTATCAAACCAGACAAACTCTACCAATTCAACATTCCTTGTACTGTACAGGCTCATCCGCATGCTTTCAAGCAGTGGCCCCCACAGGAAGAACGCGAACAAAATAATGCCCGGCAGCATGATAAGCCAGGCCATCAGCGTTTCTTTCCCTTTTCCGGGTATGCGGAGGCGGCGCACAGGCTTATTCATAACATCATCTCCAGTCTTTCATAGTAGGCTGTGCACTGGGTACGCAAATCAGACCAACGGTTCGGCGCAATGACTAAAGGGACAGTTTGCTCTCCTCAGAAGCTGCAAAACCCGCCGAAGCAACCCGCGCCGGCAAAGCCGCGGACTTTGCCGGCGCGCTTTTGTCAGCTGTTGATTTCGTCATCAAGATATTCCTGGAAAGACTTCTGCGCTTGTTCCAGTGCCTTGTAGACATCCGCGTCTTCTCTGGTTATCACCCTCTGTATGACTGCGGTCAATTCCCGATAGAGCTGCTGGGCAAATACGGGTTCCTCACCTTTTAAAATGATTTTGCCGTTGGCGAAGGAATCGAAAAAGTCATTGAACAGCCGCATGTCGACATTGGAATATTCGTTTACGATCTCGAGTTTTTTTGCGTTATATGCTTCATCCGTCCAAGCGCTGATGGGCGGCAAAACCGGTGCTCCGCGCTCCCGCTTGGCAGCGTAGTCCGCACGCATTCCGGCTATAATATCATCGTCCAGGAAGGGAAGTTTACCGATGATCTTTAGGAATCCCATAAGCGCGACAGCCTGATCCTTGGTAATGTTAGGCGCGAACATATAGCAGGTCCCGCCCGTAAGCGCATATGCCCCTTCGGGTCCGGCCGGGAACGGGATCAAGGCGAATTTATCAACGGGCAGCCCCTTGCCGGCAGTCGGTTGATCCACCGAATCATCGGCGGCGAAATTCATGGCAGCTTCACCCGTGCCGAGCGCCGAGTGTGCGCCCGCCCAGTCGGTTGTGGTGGCGTCCGCGTTGAGAATATCATACTCCCATTTCAGCGATCTCAAATACTCCATCGCGGCGACAGCGGCATCCGAAGTAAAATTGCATACCCAGCGGCCATCCTCCTGTTGAACTTCCAACGCGTTCTCCCCGACCGCGCCAAAATTCCAAGCGATGTTGGTATACAGCCATCCGCCATAGGTTTCGCTTGCCGGGAAAACAAGCCCGGCCTTGCCGGTCTTTTCCTTGATTATCCTGCCATACTCAGCCAGTTCCTGCAAAGTAGTCGGGTATTTGGGCAAACCGTCCTCAGTCATCAAGCCCGCATGTTCAAACAGATCGATGTTGATATGCATGCCCAAAACATACCCCTCGCGCGGCAAGCCGTAGATGCGTCCGTTTTCATCGCCCAAAAGCTCTATAAATGCAGGACTGAGTTTCTCCAAAACACCGAACTCCTCCAGCGCGTCGGTCACATCGCCCGCCAGACCCTGTTTTATAAGCAACTGAGGATCGGTGAACGGCGGCTGGAAAATGCTGGGTGCGGTTCCGCCCTTTGCCATACCGATATAGTTGCTGAGCGTATAGGAATAATAGGCAGGTACCAGCGTTACGTTTGGATATTGCTTTGCCATTGTAGCCTTATAGCCCTCAAAAAGAGCCAGTTCTGCGGCAGGAGCCGTGTCCGCCGGCCAATTGCCCAATGTTATCGTACAAGTAAGGTCGGGATCAACCACCTCATCCGACTGCTCTTCAAGTTCGGACGGAGGGGCTACGGTCGGTTCGACTACTGGATCCGCACTATCGCCGGCACAGGCCGTGAACAGGAAACATACAACTAGGATTACAGCCAAAATTCCGATGTGCCTTTTCATGATAAACCCCCTTTAATTTTAAGCTTTACCTGACATTCCGAATATAGTTTAGCGCTCAACTTCTATACAGCAATATATATTTATTTGAAGGTTTTGTCAAGTCATTACATTGAATATAAAGTGATTTTTACTCGGGAATCGTTGCCGGCAACGCTCCTTTCGCGAAAAAGAAAGCAGGATGCCGGTGGACCGGCCGGGATGTTTTAAAAAGCGCGCCCGCATCGGACAGATATGATTCCTGTCAAGATAACCCGGCAAAAAATTACGCTGACCGTTGCGATGCGCCTCAAATGAGACTATAATATAAATGTCATTTTATACCGAAAAAAGGAGCAC
>MWCU01000103.1 GCA_002070205.1 Firmicutes bacterium ADurb.Bin182
CAGCACAATTCATGTTATGCAGTTGACCGATTTTGGTGCAGATTCAGGTTTTGAACAAAAAAAGCGCCGCTATTCTTCGGCGCGGGATTAAACAAGTATCAGATTATTATGATTTGCTGAGATCGTTTTTGAATACGTTCTTTTTTGCGTAATGGATCAGCGCTATTATAGCAAGGATAACTGCAACTCCAAGCAGAACCATATTCCAGATCCCGATCCAGCTCCAGAAATGCTTCAGAAGCGTTGCGGTTACGCCGGCGTTGAAAAAACCGGTGGCAGATTTACCGAACCAGTCGGAATATACGACTATCTTCCTTCGAAAAAGCAACAGACCGCCTATTATCATAATCGTTTCTTTAGCAAGCACGATAATTAAAAGCCACAGGGATATCCATCCTTCGGCATAAAAGCAATACAGCGCGGCGAGAAGCATAAGCTTATCCGCCAGCGGGTCCAAAACCTTGCCGAGATTTGTTACCCAGTTATTGCGGCGGGCCAGAAATCCGTCCAAAAGATCGGTGCAAAAAGCAACGATATATGTAAGGAGCGCAGCAAAATAACGGTTTTGCGTAAAGAAATGTATAAAACCGCCAACCATTATTAGGCGCGAAAAGCTGAGTATATTTGGAATATGTCTCATTCGATCCTCGCTGCTGTTTTCATTCTGTACAATTATAACGCATTCGTGCGGCTTTTTCTATAATTGCTTTAGATTATTCGGATAAAATGTTAAAAATCTGTTCAAATTTGTCGAATCAGCTGAGCCGTATTATTTTTTTGTCCGTGCTGATGCAGCCCTTGCTGAAGCTTTACGGAATAAAAACTTCAGCGCACGGGTTCCTCGTTTTTCATGTTTACATATTACGTTGCATACCGTAATATGTCCTTAATGATTTGCCGCAAGCCGGGGAATTGCCATATGCGCCGATTTTTAAAAAGGATTTTTATAATATTGTTTGGCATGACCGTACTTTTTTCCGGTGTGGTTTGCCGCCCGGTTCCCGGAGAACTGACGGAGGTCCCTGAAGCGACTCCGATTATCAGTCCCGTTTCCACTCAATTTGACATGAACGGATCAGGTTTCGGCCGGGAGGATAACGGTGTGAACGAAAGTACGGACGGACCCGGGAAATCAAGCCTGCCAAACGGATTCGTGTATATCGATGAAATTATTGAAGACTGCATTGTTGACGCAAAGTATGCGGGCTTTGATAACTTTATGGGAAGGCCCGTAAAAGGGTATGAAAAACCGTATGTAATATGTTCTGAGGAGGTTGCTGAGGGCCTTGTAAAGGCTTCCGATATATTGCGCGGACAGGGTTATCTGCTGATAATATTCGATTCTTACAGGCCGCAGCGAGCTGTGGAGGACTTTATTATCTGGGCGGAAGACCTTGAGGATCAACTCAGAAAGGAATATCATTACCCGAACATAGAAAAATCCGATTTGTTCGGAAAAGGTTATATCGCGGCGCGCTCAGGTCATACGCGCGGAGCCGCGGTCGATTTGTCTCTTTTTGATATCGAGGCGGACGGGGAATTGGATATGGGCACTTGTTTTGACTTTCTGGATGAGCTTTCCCGTCACGGTGCGAAAGGAATCACGTCGGGACAGGAAAAAAACCGCGAAATACTAAGACAAGCCATGATTGACGCCGGATTTAAAGCGTACAAGAAAGAATGGTGGCATTACGCGATTGACCCTGAACCCTATCCGGATACCTATTTTGATTTTCCCGTAAAGTAGGTAATGATAAGTAATTTATAGAAAGTTCCCTCTTGCTTTCGGGGTGTTTAATGAACTGCCCGAACCCGAAAGCTGCGCGCAATAAGCGTTAAAAGGTTATAATATTATCGATCGGCCTTGATTTGAGGCTTTGATAAAAAAAGGAGTCAATATGCCTGACAGGTTTTCAAGAACAGAGCTGCTGCTGGGAAAGGCTGCAATGGAACTGCTGCAAAGCTCGCGTGTTGCCGTATTCGGCATCGGCGGGGTGGGCTCTTTCGCCGCCGAGGCGCTCGCGAGAAGCGGAATCGGAAGCATCTCGCTCATTGATGACGATAAAATTTGCCTAACGAACATCAACCGCCAGCTTATCGCGGCGACGAGCACAATCGGCAAGCAAAAAACAGATGTCATGAAAGCACGCATACAGGATATAAATCCCAAAGCCTGCGTGGAGGTTTATCCGATGTTTTACACATCGGATAATGCGGATACTGTAGACCTAACGCGATACGATTATATCCTGGACGCAATCGATACCGTTTCATCCAAGCTGGTGCTTATCGAGCGCGCAACAGCCGCGAATGTTCCGATTATAAGCTGTATGGGAGCAGGCAACAAGCTCGATCCTACCCGTTTTGAAGTGGCGGATATATATTCAACGTCCGTCTGCCCGCTCGCAAAGGCTATGAGGAACGAGCTTCGAAAGAGGGGAATAAAATCGCTGAAGGTGGTTTATTCAAAGGAGCCGCCTTTGAAACCGCTTGAACCGGAAGACGGCGGTTGTAAAAAGATATGCGTTTGTCCCGCTGATACAAAGCGTAAATGCACGGTGCGCCGCCAGATTCCCGGCAGCGCGTCTTTCGTGCCTTCCGTTGCAGGACTTATTATGGCGGGTGAAACCGTTAAGGATCTGATTCATTTGAAAGGTCGTCAGCTTTTTTTCTGTTGAACTATTCATAGGATTTGTTATAATAATTAACGGTTTGTGAAGCAAATGCGAAACAGTATCCCGGATTTTGCCGGTTATATTGCCTAAGGACGGTATGGTATGATGGAAACGATTGAGCATATTTTTTCGTTGTTTGTGCAGGGCAGCCTTATTCTGGTCGAAGCGGTGTGCGTATTTGTCATCCTGTTTACGGTGGTAAAGTGTATTGTTTTATTGATAAAGCGGGCGCCGAACATCTCTCTTAAACTGGGGCAGGGTATCGCGCTTGCGCTTCAGTTTAAACTTGCGGCCGAAGTTTTGAGGATTTTAATAGTCCGCGAATGGAGCGATTTGCTCGTTTTGGGTTCGATCATATTGCTCAGCGGCCTTATGACCATTCTTATCCATTGGGAGGTCAGCAGCGAACGCAAGCATAATCATGCGGATGAATAATCGGAAGACGATCCGCATATGAGCTGTTCCGGGACCCGGCTGAAGTTTTTTCGGCTCAACTTCAGGATTTTCACTTAACATAGTGACAGACCGGTACGCTTATGTTATAATCTCATATTGTCAGCCCGCCAATGTAGCTCAGCTGGTAGAGCAGCGCACTCGTAATGCGCAGGTCTGGGGTTCGAGTCCCCACATTGGCTCCATGACGGGGCGTAGCGCAGTTTGGTAGCGCGTTTGGTTCGGGACCAAAAGGTCGTGTGTTCAAATCACATCGCCCCGACCATAAGAAAACCCAGATAATATCTGGGTTTTCTTAAAAAATGCACAGCCAATAAACCGGCGAATCAATTGTTTACGAAATATAATGCTCAAAGCGGGCGAGAGGCCTAAGAAGACATGCCTGCGATCATCATTTTGATTTATGACTGTTCAGGTATTTTTTTACCGGCGATAACAATATAAAATAGAGGAGTTTCATTTGCGCAGCGATAAAGTTATCGAGCTCAATCTTGAATACGGCAGGCCGAGCACGGCAGAAGCGCTGTCGAAAATGACGGACTCATTATCGGCGCTTAAAAGGCAGGGATGCAAAGCGGCGATACTTATTCACGGCTACGGATCATCCGGCACGGGCGGGAGCATTAAGGCCGCAGTCAGAAAGCGTCTGGGCGAAACGAGCATGAGCGGCATCGTGAAAGCATATGCGGGAGGTGAGCAGTGGCTCTGCAGGAAAAAAGAACTTTTAAGCATGTGCCGGTCACTTGAAAGCTTTGAACGAAGAATTTCCGGAAACGACGGCATAACGGTCGTGATACTGTAAAAATCAGTTGCTCAAAAGTTTAGGCTTCTGATTTTATTTTTTTAGACGGCGAAAAATAATATATCAGATAAAAAGGAGTAAAAATTTGAGTTTTGCCGGTTATATAATGAGCTGGAGCACGGAATCGGCCGTCTGCTTGCTGATAGGCTTAATATTGTTTGTGGTTGAATTCATAGTGCCCGGTTTTTCGGGATTCGGTATTGCGGGCGCAGCCTTTTTGATTGCCGCCGTCGTTATCCATGCGGTTTCGCCGCTGTATGCGGTCATTTCATGCGTGCTCATATTGCTGCTGCTTTTTTTATCGGCCATGATAGTTTTTCGCTCTTTGAAACGCGGCAAATTGTCGCGGCTGCCCCTTATACTTAACGAAAAGCTTGATGCGGATTCCGCCTCGCTTTCGGGTATGGGAGCAAAGGATATGAAAGGACGCGAAGGAGTAAGCGTAAATTTACTTCGCCCTTCCGGCAACGCGGAATTCGACGGCGTCCGCTTGGACGTGATCGCCTCGGGAGAATTTATTGAAAAAGGAAAACGAATAAGGATTGAGAGGATAGAGGGCTCCCGTATTTTTGTCCGGGAAGTACCGGAGGAAAACAGGAAGGTGCAATAGGCCCGAATGGGAGAGATATTTATATATAAAGCCCGTTAAGAGAGGAACGCTCTTAACGGGCTCAGCTGTGCGTTATTCAGAGGAATATACGGTTTTGGTAAAGCCTCTCAGGCCGGTTCACTGTTTTTTCGCATTGTTGCAAACCATGAGCCTGTTATGCAATATATTATGATTACCGATTGCGTTATGTTACATCTTTTTTAATTCAAGCTGACGTTTTCTGGATTAACATCTAAACCGGATGCGTATATAATTGAGGCCTTTCAAGACTGTCCGGCTATGACCTGTCAGAAAAACTTCGGATAAATCGTAAGGATGCGGTTACAGTCATCCAATGTATAAAAGTAGGAGCCGGTATCGATTTTGATCCCTTCTTCTTTGATTCTTTGAAGCAGTGAGAATATAGCTTCATTTTCTATAAGATCCTTAATGGCTTTGTACAATTCTTTGTCGTCCGCAAACTTAACGCAAGCCGATTCTTTGTTTAGGGCGAACGCCTTTTTCAGTATATCGAAAACTGCCTGTAAGCTGTATTCTTTGAGCAGCAGCTCGTTATATGCAAAGTATTCATACCGTTTAGCAGTACAATTCGGCAGTGGATATGCGGGGTCGGGGACATGCGTATTGAGAAGCTGCTCCGTTGTAATGCAAAAATAGTCATATAAAACAGCGCTCCCGGGAAAATCCGGGCAGACGGGATCTCCCCATGTCAGATCCAAAAAATAAGGCTCGCCGTCCAGCGTTACAAAATTCCAGGCATGCGCGACCCCGTCTTTTTTTGCGGTACCCGAGGCAAAACCGCACTCAATGCCCAACCTGCCGAGCAGGTATTGCGCGGCTTTCGAGTATCCTTCACAGATAGCCTTTCCCTTGACGAACACACCGTAAACGGACGCGGAATCGGTAACGGCCGAATCGTCCCCGTCCGACTCAACGATCTCATATACAGTCTGATCATAGGATGTGTTCTTTATTATCGTTTCGTAAACAAATACGAGCTTTTCATAATCGGCTGCCTCCGGATCGACCGACTCCAAAATCCTGTCGACATTCGCCTCGATCTCTTTTTGCATATTCCGAATATCTTCAATTCCGTACAAATATTCAATGACATACTCTTTATCGATTACGGACCCGTTCTTATGATACTCGGTTATCGATCCGTTTCCGATATACCAAATCTCGGGGAAATCCCGCAATACGCAGCTTCTCACATAATAGATCCGGTCGTTTTCAAATCCGTGGACATTAACGCTTTCTTCAAAATCCAAAAAAGCATTTAAAAAAGAATCATACAGAATCCGTTCCGATGCATCAAGTAAACCGCAATGATATCGCTTTTCATCGCAAGAGATGTTGATTATCCTTTTGTTTTGAAAGCCGGCAGGACTTTTATCATCCGCGCTATATTGAGCGGCATACCCTGGAGCGCTTTGATGCGGAAGTTCCGTCTTGTATGAAAAATGTACGCGATCGCATGAAGCAGCGAAAGACATACCGATTATTGCTGCCGTACACAGTATAGTTTTAATTGTGCGTGATTTTGCCATGTTCCCTCGTCATTATGTTTTTGCGCAAACCGCAAGCCGGATTTTATGATATAATATCATTAAGGTACGCGCAATATAAGTTTACTGCCCGCGCTTCAAATAAAGAAGCATGATTTTGTAATTTCCTTTTTTGGGTGTACAATAACATCGGATCGATAAAAATTT
The DNA here is from genome assembly GCA_002070205.1 of Firmicutes bacterium ADurb.Bin182. Classification (GTDB taxonomy): domain Bacteria; phylum Bacillota; class Clostridia; order Christensenellales; family CAG-138; genus MWCU01. Next base: position 6,256 of record MWCU01000103.1, read on the forward strand.
GTTTCGGGTTGGATTGTATGAACAATAATGACGAATTAAAAGCCGCAGCGGAAGAATTGAACGTCAAGTCTTTGGATACGGTAACGGCTATAATCACAAGGCGCAGCGTCCGCAAATATTCGGGGGACGGTATCGGCGACCAGCTTCTTCACACCGTTTTAAACGCCGGGTTCTGCGCTCCTTCCGCGCACAATAGACGCCCCTGGCATTTTATTGTTATCAGGAACAGGGATAAATTGATTGAGCTGTCCGAAGCCTATATGTACAGCAAAATGCTTAAAAGCGCGGACTGCTGCATCGCCGTCTGCGCGGACGCAGAGGTTCAACCCACTCATGATTTTCTGATTGCCGACTGCAGCGCCGCGATTGAAAACATGCTCTTATGCGCTCACAGCCTGGGTATCGGAGGAGTGTGGATAGGGGTCGTAAAAAACACAGAATGGTACGATTTTATAAAGAACAGCTTGAGCCTTCCCGCGAGTATCGTGCCAGCCGGCTTGATATCGCTCGGCGTTCCGGTCAGGAGCGCAGACGCGAGGGATCGGTTTGAAACCGGTAAAGTACATTATGAGCAATTCGGTTCACAATTTCAGGACCGTTTTGCATAAAGCCGTCAGGCTGCGGATTCGGCAGGTGCATTATGCTATTAATTTTCGGAATTGACAGCAAAGAAAAGCGATTGATCGAGCAAAATATCCTGTGTTCGGCCTGCGGGAAATACGGAAGGCTGGAGATCTTTGTTGTTTATTCATTTTTCAGCATTTTCTTTATTCCGATTTTTAAATGGAACAGGCGATACTACGCGCGCTCATCCTGCTGCAATACCGTTTATGCCGTTAAAAAAGAAGCGGGAAGAGGCATCGAAAAAGGGGAATATACATCTCTAAGGCCTGAAGACCTTGAGATATTGAGCAAAGCGAGCGGAAGAAGGACCTGTTCTGTCTGCGGGTTCATTGCGGAGGATGAGAGCTTTCTGTTCTGCCCCAAGTGCGGGGCCGGTTTGTATTGACTTTTGTTCCCAATACAATCAGCAGTTCCCTGAGTATCTTGCATGCGACAGCAGTTGAAACTCCGCTTTGGTCATAGCCCGGCGATAATTCATTTATATCGCATCCTATTATATTAAACTTTTTTAAGCTTAAAACCGCCTGCAGCAATTCGCAAAATTGGATTCCGCCTGCCTCGGGCGTTCCGGTACCCGGAAGCACGGAGGGATCTAGTACATCGAGATCAAGGCTGAAATATACCGGTTCCGAATTTAATCCAGCGTCAATGTTTTTCAATCCTTCCAGACTGAACTTGTGCATTATCGTATGGGATTTTGCGAATTCAAATTCATACCCGTCTCCGCTGCGTATCCCGAACTGATAGATTTTTTTATCGCCCGAAATGTCCCATATTCTGCGCATAACTGTTGCATGAGAAAATTTCTCGCCAAGAAAATCGTCCCTGAGGTCCGCATGAGCGTCAAACTGTATGATATGAAGACCCGGATACTTTTTTATTGCCGCTCTGACGGCGCCAAGCGTTACCAGATGCTCTCCGCCTATCATAACAGGCAGTTTGTTATCTGTTAAGATCCTGTCCGTATATTTTTCGATCTCGCTTAATACCCTTTTCGTGTTCCCGAAAGGGAGTTCCAGATCACCGCCGTCAAAAATCGGAAATTCGCTGAGATCTTTTCCCTGATACGGGGAATAGGTTTCGATGCCGTTCGACTCGCTTCTTATCGCTTTGCCGGCAAAGCGTGTTCCCGGCCGATAGGATGTCGTCCCGTCAAACGGCGCTCCGAAAAGCACGATATCGGCACATTCGTATTCTTTATCGCAGCCGATGAAGCACTCAAATTTCCTATTCAATTTTATTAAGCATCTCCTTTATATAATTAGGAAGGTAAAATGAACCTATATGAAGGTCCGTATTGTAATACATAGTATTCAAACCGAGGGAATTCCAATTTTCCGCATTCAGATCTTTTATGGGGTGATATTTTTTCGAAGCAAACCCAAAAAGCCAGTGTCCCGACGGATAAGTGGGAATATGGACTTGATACACAAAGCTTAATGGAAACGATTCAACGATGCGCTTATGCGCGCGCTTCATAGCGGCGGCATAACTCTCATAATAAGCGCTTTCATGCTGATTGACCATGATGCCGTCTGTCTTTAACGCATAAAAACAATTCCCGTAAAACTCCTTTGTAAAGAGACCTTCCCCGGGGCCGAACGGGTCCGTGGAATCAATGATTATGAGATCATATTCATTTTTATATTTGCGGACGAACTTCAAGCCGTCCTGATAGTGTATGGTTACTCTTTTGTCGTTCAAGCAGCAAGCGGTCTTTGGCAGATATTCAATGCTTACATCAACGACCATCTTATCGATCTCGACAAGGTCTATCTTTTCAATGTTTTTGTAACGCGTCAGCTCTCTGATGGCTCCGCCGTCACCTGCGCCGATTACGAGCACGCTTCTGACGTTGGGATGAACGGCCATGGGAGTGTGAACGATCATCTCATGGTAAATATATTCATCTTTCTCGGACAGCATCATCAACCCGTCAAGAGTCAGAAATCTTCCGAATTCAACTGAATCAAAAACATCTATCTGCTGGTATTCGCTTTTGCCGCTGAACAATTGTTGTTTGACCTTGATAGAAAACATGACATTTTCCGTATGTTTTTCACTGTACCAAAGCTCCATATCCGTTCCTCCCTTTGAGCACATTGATTTTTTCGGCCTTTATATCCTCTGAACCGATTATAAGGCAGCCTTTCTGTTTGGCATAAACAATATAATCGATTATATCCTTTGTTATAATCTCACCGGGCGACAGAATCGGTATCCCCGGAGGATAGCACATTATAAATTCGCTGCATATCCTGCCGCTGCTGCTTTGCAGGTTGACGCTCTCCTTCCCGGCATAGAAAGCATCACGCGGTGAGAGAGCAACCAGCGGATTGATGTACTCATGCCTCAGCATTCCGCTTTTGCTTTTTTTATATTTTCTTCTGATTTCGGTTAAAGCGCTGATCAACCGTTCGATGTTTTTAAAGCTGTCGCCGACGGATACGTAAGCCAGGATGTTTCCCAAATCCCCGAATTCTACCTGAATATCGTATTCGTCGCGCAAAATGTCATAGACCTCGATGCCCGCAAGTCCCAGTTCAAGAGTGTTTACCGAAAGTTTTGTGACGTCATAGTCAAATACGGTATCCCCGTTTATCAGCTCCTTGGAATACGCATAATAATCGCCGATTTGGTTGATTTCTTTTCTTGCATAATCCGCAAGCTCCGAAACTCTTCTGAATATCTCTTTACCGTTCAGGGCCAGACTGCTTCTTGAAATATCAAGGCTTGAAAGCAGAAGGTAGGAACCGCTGGTCGTTTGAGTAAGATTTATGATCTGCCGCACATAGTCGGAATTTACGTTTTCCCCGCACAACAGAATCGAGCTTTGGGTAAGCGATCCGCCGGACTTATGCATGCTGACAGACGCCATATCGGCGCCGGCCGCCATGGCTGATAT
>MWCU01000104.1 GCA_002070205.1 Firmicutes bacterium ADurb.Bin182
AAACAACCCTTGCTTCTCCTTTAAAGCGCCGTTTTGACCTGCACATTATTATTGCCGGTTCGATGCGTTTTAAGTTGGGCGAAGCGGTATATTGATTTACGTTGCTGATTTGATTGAGTTTTAGCAATAATCGCCGTTTATTCGGTATATGCTCTGTTGCCGTAAGAGAGATGAGCAGTCATTCGTTGATGGCTTCGGACAGGCCGTTGAATTCGCTTCTGTTCAGGAATATGGCATTTTTATTTTGCCGCTCCTCCTTTACGATTCTTTCGACTGCGGTACAAATGCTCGAGAGGTCCGGCATAAGCCTGAATGCGTTGATCCCCATGGTATGAAGGTATTTTTGCATCGGGTTTCTGAGTTTTTTATGAACTTTTATGAGATGCGTATTGACTTCGATTTGCTTCCTGAGCCTTGATTCGTCGATCGTATACGGGAACAGGAACAATCCCTGCTGCATAACAAGCCTCTGGTTCGATTGATTGGCGTCAATAAACAGCAGCCTTTCGTTTTTGAATTTCGTTTTTTCGGTATCGATGAAATAGGACAGCAAGCCGCTCGATTTCTCCATCTCATAGGGATTTTTGTCCCTGTAGGCATTTTGCAGATACTCCCGCATTATTTCATCGTTATTCAGCGCGCTTTGCATGGAAAGGAGCGCTTTAATGTAGGACTTCGTCAGCGAAAAATTGCCGTCGCTGATATCGCTCGGCGTCTGTACGATAGGAAGATACTTGAAAAAGATATGGTCTTCGAGTTTGCAAAACCGGATATAATAAAACTGATTGTCATCGGCGTTCGCCGCGTTGTTGGGTTTCTGCCTGAACAGCGCGAAGTAGAGGGCAATAAAAGGATTATACGTAAAGTCCAGAAGTCTTGTGGGAAGCCCGAAATGCTGGGCATACGACATAAAGTCGATCGGGTTGTTCGCGTTGATATGCTGTATTCCGTATTTTTCGAACATATACAGCAATTCGATTTCAAGATCGGATTCCTTTTTACGCACTATGCTCGGCAGGACCTCATCCCGGATGCTGTAACCCCTGAAAACGTAATTCCCTTCGGAAATGAGATGATTGAGCTCATTGATCAATATTTCTTTGCTGTCGATCTCCAATGTTTCCTGATGAAAATCAAACATTTTATCCTCCGAAAAATCCAGACTGAAAAAAAATGATGAGCTGTTATCAAAAACTGTTTCCGTATATCTATTATAACATAAACACGAAACAAAAACATGCTGATACGATTTGCGCAGGATCATTACTCTTTGGTTTTTTTCAGCTCGGCGATTTCCCGCCGGAGCTTGATTATTTGTTCCTCCAGGTGTTCGATATAACTTTTAGCGAAATCATCGCGCATCGTTTGCTGTTCCTTTTGCCGGTTTTCGCTCCTTCGCTGCTCTTCCTCTTTTGTCTTTTCCTCAATTTCTTGTAAAAGATCGTATTTAAGCTGCTGGATTTGTCCCAGCGTGTTGAGCACGGAGCCTGCCAGGCTGACCTTGAGCCCGATGATTTGATTTTTGACTCCGGCGGCATACTCGGACAGCAATGTGCCGGGATCCGTCCGCGGATCTTTATAAGGAGCTTCGACTGCCTGATCCTTATCCGATGGCTCAATGGGTATAGTCATGGCTTTTCACTCCTTTAAATCATAATATGCGAAGGATTATAATGGGTACTTTTAAGCATGTGCCAAGGCAGGGCACGCTTTTTTAGGACCGGAAGGCAAACTTTATATTTTTTTATTGGTATTCTGCATGAAACAGACAAACCTGACTAAAATAGGAATATCCGGAATTTCTAAAATTTGGGAAATGACATCCAGAGGTGAGCAGCCATGCGAAGGAAAATCATCCTGCTTACATTGGTCCTTGTTTTTGTTGCGCTCGCGGGTTTGGCGCTCGGGTTTTTATCCGCAAAAATAGAGCAGGCGGCAGAGCGCGGCCGTGCATTCAGTTTCTCTCGATTCATTGAGCAAAACTTCGGTGATAATTTCTTATAAAGATAACTGCCGCTGACGTAAATTCCGCTTTGCCGTCGCAAGCAGCGGCAAGCGCCCTTTATACGGCGGGATTATGCGGCTTGCATGCGCGGGAGCCATGATGTATACTATGGAAGCACTGATTGAGCGCATTTCCTCTTGATCAGTACTTCCTTATTTGTTCGGAATAAATACGAGGCGCGCATGATTGAACTCAAAAACGTCACTTATTCTTATAATGAAAACGAAACCGCGCTGCGCGGCGTATCGCTTAGCGTTAAAAAAGGCGAGTTTCTCGCGATCGTCGGGCACAACGGATCGGGGAAATCAACGCTCGCAAAGCTTCTTAACGCGCTTTTGATCCCGAAGACCGGCGACGTTCTGGTGGACGGAATGAATACGAGGGACGAGAGCGTTACACTGGCCATCAGGCAAAAGGTCGGCATGGTTTTTCAAAATCCGGACAACCAGCTTGTTACGACTATAGTTGAGGAGGATGTCGGGTTCGGACCCGAAAACTTAGGCATACCTCCCGAAGAAATACGCAAGCGTGTCGACAGGGCGCTAGAAACGGTGGGAATGAGCAAATACGCTCGTTTTGCCCCGCATACTCTTTCCGGCGGACAAAAGCAGCGCATCGCTATTGCGGGCATGCTGGCAATGCAGCCCGAAGTACTGGTGCTCGATGAAGCCACGGCAATGCTCGACCCATCGGGCAGGCGGGAAGTGCTGGATAATGTCGCAAAGCTTAACAGGGAACAGGGCATGACGGTCGTTATGATAACTCAGTACATGGAGGAAACGGTCATTGCGGACCGGGTAGCCGTCATGGCCAAAGGCTTGATCGAAATGACGGGCAAGCCCGCCGACATTTTAAAAAATTCCGCGCGGCTCAGGGAATTGGGACTCGACGCGCCTGCGATGGTGCTCCTTCGTGACGCTTTGATGCTCGAAGGCGTCCGGCTGCCGTGCGACGCGATAACTGTAGAGGAGATTGCGAAGGCCTTATGCCCATTGTTGTCAGCAGTTTAAACTATACCTATATGCCGGGCAGCACGCAGGAATACAAGGCGCTGACCGATATCTCGCTTACTGTCCGAGACGGTGAATTCCTTGGGATAATCGGACATACCGGTTCGGGCAAATCAACGTTTGTACAGCATTTGAACGGCCTTATACAGCCGACCTCAGGCACGGTGAGCGTTGACGGGTTTCAGATGGCGGATAAAAAGCAGCGCATAAAAGGCCGCGCTTTGGTCGGCATGGTATTTCAGTATCCGGAATACCAGCTTTTCGAGGAAACGGTGGAAAAGGACATAGCGTTCGGTCCGAGAAACAGGGGTTTATCTGATAAGGAGATCTCGGAAAGAGTAAGGGAGTCCATGGAGCTTGTGGGACTTCAGCATGAGACATTTCGCGAAAAGTCTCCGTTTGAGCTGTCCGGAGGCGAGAAGCGCCGCGCCGCGCTTGCGGGCATCATAGCCATGCGGCCTAAGTATCTGGTGCTTGATGAGCCCATGGCGGGGCTTGATCCCAAAGGCAGAAAAGACATATTAAATACTATAAGGCTTCTTAAAAAGCGCACAAAGTGCGGGATAATAATGGTTTCGCATTCAATGGACGACATCGCGAGCGAGGCGGACAGGATTGCCGTGTTTAACGGCGGAAGACTGGAGCGGATAGGAACTCCCGGGGAGGTGTTCGCGGATTCCGAAGCGCTCCTCAAAATGGGCCTCGATATTCCGCAGGTTTCGCGCCTTGCTCTTGAATTGCGCCAAAGAGGCGTTGAGGTTCCCGAGGGGCTGTTTAAGCTCGAGGACATGAAGGATTTCCTCTTAAGGAGGCTCAGGCGTGTTTAAAAACATCACATTGGGTCAGTATTTCCCGGGCAATTCCGCCATTCACAGACTGGATCCGCGCACGAAGATTTTGCTGATGATACTTTATATCGTCGTGGTATTCATGGTAAAACAGCTTTCGCTGTTTTTGCTGTGCGCGGTTTTTGTTTTGGGAGTCACTCTTCTTTCAGAGATACCCTTAAGCTATCTTTTAAAGTCTTTGCGCCCTTTAAAATGGCTTATAGTATTCATGTTCTTTTTGAACGTATTTCTGACTCCGGGCGAAAGAGTTCTTTTTGAATACTGGAAGGTAAAAATCACGCTCGAGGGGTTAAGGCAAGCAGCGTTTATTTCACTGCGCCTTATAATGCTCGTTTCAGGCACCTCTCTCATGACTTTGACAACAACGCCCATAGCGCTTACCGACGGGCTTGAGCGCTTGCTCTCTCCGTTCAAAAGAGTAAACTTTCCCGCGCACGAGCTTGCGATGATGATGACCATAGCGTTAAGGTTTATTCCCACACTGATGGAGGAAGCCGACAAAATCATGAAAGCGCAGCTCGCCAGGGGCGCCGATTTCGAAACGGGCGGTATCATAAAGCGCGCCAAGGGAATGATTCCCATACTCGTTCCGCTTTTCATAAGCGCGTTTCGAAGGGCGGACGAGCTTGCGATGGCAATGGAATCGCGCTGCTATCACGGCGGAGAAGGAAGGACGCGGATGCGCGTTTTGAAATTCATGCCGCAGGACGCGCTGGCGGCTTTGACTGTCGCTTTTCTGGGCATCCTTATAGTTATAATGCAAGCTTTCGTATTTTAAAATGCTGAAAGGACCCCTATGCAAAAACGCGCAAAGATCATTCTTTTGGCATCGGCCGCGGCGCTGCTCTTGGCGGCCGCTGTATTGAGCTTCAAAACGGCAAGGACGGGAGAGCGGGCGAAAATAATCGAAAAGCTGAATTCGTTCGGTTACGATTTTCGGTTTGACGATCTGTTTCTGGCCGGCGATTCAAGCCTCGGCTCGATACGCTCAATGCTTCCCGAAGGGTTGGACCTTTCTGAAGCGGTTTCGGCTTCCAAAAGCTCGGGATTTGCGTCTGACATCGACAAAACGGGCGAAATCGCGCTGCTGCTCGCCGACGCAGGAGGAGGGAACGTGATCACCGTATTTGTGCTGGATGGGGAAATCGAACTTTGTTTTATTCAGGTTAAGGGCACTTATGAAGTAAGGCCGTTATGAAACGCATAAGGATGATAATCGAATACGACGGCACGAATTATGTCGGCTGGCAGGTCCAGCCGAACGGCGTTTCCGTGCAGCAGCTTATTGAGGAACAGCTCCGCGCTGTAACGGGCGAGCCCGTAACGGTTAACGCTTCCGGAAGGACCGACAGCGGAGTTCACGCGAAAGCGCAGGTCGCGCATTTTGATACCGAGTCAAAAATCCCGCCCGAAAAGTTCGCGTTCGCTCTTAACGCTGGGCTGCCGAAGGATATACGGGTTCGGTACAGCGGGGAAGCGCCGCAAAACTTTCACGCCCGCTTTGACGCAAAAAGCAAGCAATACAGATATACCGTTCATAACGCGGCTCATTCTAGCGCTTTTTTACGCAATACCGCGCTTCATATCCACTACCGGCTTGACATGGAGCGCATGAAGCTCGCAGCGGCTTTATTTCTAGGAGAGCACGATTTTTCTGCTTTCAAGGCTGCGAATACGTCCGTTCAAAACTGCGTCAGGACCGTAACTCGTTCCGAATGGTCAAAGCAGGGGGAAATACTTCATTATGACGTGGAAGCGAACGGGTTTCTTTATAATATGGTCAGGATCATTGCTGGAACGATGCTTGAAATCGGCATGGGAAGAAGGGAACCGGACAGCGTAAAGAAAGCGCTTTTAACGGGAAGGCGCTTTGACGCGGGACCCACCGCTCCTGCGCACGGACTTATGCTGATGCGCGTAAAATACGAAGATTTCGACACGGATGATTTTTTGAAATGATGTATGACGAAACCTTTATGAAAATTGCCCTTGTTGAGGCGAAGCAGGCGCTCAACGAAGACGAGGTCCCGGTCGGGGCGGCGGTCGTCAGGGACGGAATGGTGCTTTCCGCTGCCCATAATATCCGGGAAGCTGCCTCTGACCCAACAGCCCACGCGGAGATACTGGCCCTCCGGGCGGCTGCGAATAAGCTGGGTTCCTGGCGGCTGTCCGGCTGCACGCTCTATGTTACATTAGAGCCGTGCGCCATGTGCGCCGGCGCGTGCGTCAACGCGCGCATACAGAGGATCGTGTTCGGCGCTTTCGATGAGAGGGCCGGCTGCTGCGGGTCCGTTGCGGACATTACGGACAACTGGTTCAACCATTCCGTTGAGGTCGTAGGCGGAATATGCGAGGAGGAATGCTCAAAAATCCTGAAAGCTTATTTTGCGGATAAACGTCAGAATAAGCAGGATCGAATCGATTGCTCAAACGAAACCATATAAACATAACCGCTTTATCGCAAAATACGGTATACCGGTTTACTCTCCTGAATCATATAAAAACAGAAACCGCACATACGCGGTTTCTGTCGCAAGAAGGAAGGGGGAGATAAACATGTTCCTGTCGGTTGAGGGAGAATATAACATACTCTCTATGGCAATAAGCTTAGCAGAACATTGTGACAACAAAACAACCTTTTCGTGAATGTTTGTTGATATTTTTTGCAGTGTTTGCATTGTTGCAAAGCTTAGAGAAATACTGTATAATGACTCGCGGCAGCACAAAGCATGTGGAGGGTTGTCAGAGCGGTCGATCGTGCGGCACTCGAAATGCCGTGTCCCTGACGGGACCCCGGGTTCGAATCCCGGGCCCTCCGCCAAATCAAAAGTGCTCCCCAAAGAGGGAGCATTTTTGATTTGCTTTAGGAATAGGGGGATTCGAAGGATCATTCCCGCTGCCGGTGGCAGATGAAGGGGATGATCCCGGCTTTTGTCACATGGCACGAAAGCGAAGCGCGGAGCGCAAGCTGAAGATGCATCATGTGCAAAAGGAATCCCGGGCCCTCCGCCAAAAAGAATCGACGTTTTTCGAAAGAAAGGCGCCGATTCTTTCTGTATTTTTATTTATTGTTTATTCTCTTTTTTTTCTTCTATGCAAACCGTCTATTCCAAATAAGAAACAATAAAGAATAAAGAAAAATGAGGCGGCTTTGCTTCTGTGAAATATCTCAAATTTGATTAACCGGCCTGTTTGAAATTCGCCGGAATTAATTGCGTAGCCGTTGTCATGATTTCACGTTTAATATATTATGCTGTTATGGTCATCCGATCAGCGGTTCACGGATAACTTACCGCCGGAAAAACAAGGCTCCGCGATAATTATCGGGGTCGCAGCAGCCGAAACAAAAACAGGGGGATCAAACTATGGAATATGACTTTATAATCATCGGCGCGGGAATGGGAGGCTTGAGCGCCGCCAATTTCCTGGCCAAGCACAATAAAAGGGTTTTGGTTTTGGAAAAACATAATATACCGGGGGGCCTTGTAACATCCTTTGAAAGAAGCGGAGTTCATTTTGATCTGGGGATCTACGGGCTGTATGAATTGAAACAAAATCAGGCGATACCTCAGTTCCTGGAATACTGGGGCGCGCCGGCAATCGAGACCGTTCCTTGCAGGGGAGACATTACCTGCTATATGGACGGCAAAAAGCATATATTCAGGCACGGGAGAATCAAAGAAGATTTTCAAAAGGAGTTTCCCGGGTTTGAAGCAGACGTCGACAGGCTTTTCGATATCATGAATACCATTGATGCGGAAATGTTTTCCGGCTCGGAAGCGCCGGAACCCCCTTATGACATGAATTTGCTTCAGCTTATAAAATTCGGCATTAAGGCGAGCAGGCGGATGCCGACTTTTATGAAATACGGGAAAAAGGATGTAAGGAAAGTACTTGACGGCATCACGGATTCGGAAGAGCTCAAATCGGCGATCTACTCATACAGTCCGTATCCAATGGTTTTCATGGCGTTTGCTTATCAGTGGGGCGTATTCGGCAATAGCGAATACCCGAAAGCAGGTATGCAGGCAATACCGGACGCAGCTGTAAAGAGCCTGAATCGGATGGGCGGAGTATTGAAGCTGAGCTCGGAAGTAACCGAGATACTTGTAAAGGACGGGCGCGCA
>MWCU01000105.1 GCA_002070205.1 Firmicutes bacterium ADurb.Bin182
TGACGGACATTGCCCGGATAACTGTATTGCATCAGCTTATCAAGCGCAGGTTTTGTAATGCTTCCAAGCGGCTTGTTCTGTTGCGCTGAAAATTTCTTCAAAAACAAATTGCACAGATCCGGTATATCCTCCCGGCGTTCGCGCAGCGGCGGTACATTAATCTCCATAACATGAATACGATAATAAAGATCTGTGCGAAACCGCCCCTCATCCACCATTCTCTTCAAATCCTTGTTTGTCGCGACAATCACACGAACATCAACTTTTTTCGGTTCTGTTCCTCCAAGCGGCGTGAATTCTTTATCTTGAAGCACGCGCAGAAGTTTGCCTTGAAGTTCTACCGGAAGGTCCCCAATCTCGTCAAGAAACAACGTACCGCGGTCTGCAACTTCAAATTTCCCTTTCTTGTCCTGCATTGCACCTGTAAAAGAGCCCCGCTTATGCCCGAAAAACTCTTCTTCCAACAGATTCGCAGGTATAGCCGCGCAGTTTGCCACCACGAAACGCTCGTCTTTCCGCTTGCCGCCATAGTGCAGCGCTCTTGCGACAAGCTCTTTGCCAACACCGCTCTCACCGGTTACGGTGACGGTTGTATCGATGTCTTTGAGCTTATCAATAAGCTCGCATACCGTTAGAATTCCTTTGCTTTTACCGATGATTTCATTATAGCGCCCGTCCCTTTGAAGCTCGTCCTTTAAAAACAGCAACTGTTCATTCATCCGGGCGTGTTCCATAGCCTGGCGCACATGGATAAGTAACTGCTCAAAATCCAAAGGCTTAAGCAAGAAATTAAATGCTCCGTATTTCATAGCCGTGACTGCCGAGTCTATCGTGCCATATGCGGTCATCATGAGAACAACCACACTCGGATCGACCTGCTTGATCTTAAGAAGCAAATCAAGCCCGTTGCAGGTTCCCAGTCTTAAATCAAGCAGCGCGACATTGATGTCTCCTGTGCGAATAAAGCTCATCGCATCCTTAGCATTCAATGCGGTTTTCACGTCATACTCATTGTACAGAGCAAATCGCACGGACGAGCATATACTCTCCTCGTCGTCAATTACAAGTACGCACTGCCTCATATCTTAACCTCCCGAAACTGCATGGTGATTTCCGTAAATCTTCCCTTTTCGCTGCGTATTTCCATATGACCGTCGTTATCGATTATAAACTGCTTGGCAAGGGACATTCCCAATCCGGTGCCCTTGGTCTTTGTGGTATAAAAAGGCTCGGAGCACATTTTAATTTCTTCAGGTGTCATACCTACACCCTCGTCGTATACTCTGATAAAGACCCGCTCGTTACTGCGCCACGCTTTTACCTGAAGTTCCGGCTTCTTGTCGACATTGCCGGATTTCATTTTCTGTTCCATCGATTCCAGTCCATTCGCAATAAAATTAATCAGTGCCTGCTTAATTTTATCTCCGTTTGCCCATATAATAAGACATTCCTCAATAACTGCGATAAGGCTGACTCCCATTTCGATTGCAGCGGCACGATACAAGCAAACGCTGTCGTCGATCAGCTTTCCGACGTCAACAAGCTCTTTTTTCCCCCTGACCGGCCGCGCGTAATTAATCAAAGCCTCCACAAGAGAATTGATGCGTTCTGCCTCCTTGGGCACTTTTTCAGAAAAGGAGTCAAAAAATTCCTGGTTCCCTCCCTGAGACCTTATCATTGAGGAATACAGCTTAATCGCGGTCAACGGGTTCTTGATTTCGTGGGCAATGCCGGCGACGATGCGGTTAAGCGCTCTGTTCTTTTCAGATTCAATAACTTCCTTTTTTTCTTTCTCCTGCGCGGTTATATCTTCTACATTAAGAAGTACACCGCTGACCTGATCCATATTATAGTTGCAGGAAAAGGAATATCTGTAACTCAGAGCTTCCCCTTGGCCTTCAAGTTCGATAACGCCGCCGGGCAATTCTCCCTTTCCATTTCGGTCAGCAAAAAGATCCCCGCAGTGTTCAATGATATTTCCGAACACCCTCATGGAACGTACGTCCTGTCCGATGACGGATTCATCGCTTTTTCCGCTTATCTGCTTTGCAACCTTGTTGGCAAGTATCACGCTGTAATCCTTTTCAAAGTAAACCATACCGCCGGGCGATTGCTCGATGATACGGTTGCGAAAATCACTTTCACCGGCGATTTGCTCCATACGGATCATCAGTTCCTGCGTTTTTTCACGGACCTTTTGTTTAAGCAAACGGTTAAGTACGGAAATAACTGCGAAGGCAGAAAACGCAATAGCTGCCAACACGATAAATACCGCAGCTATCTCCTTCGCTTTACGCTGTGTGCTGTCCACAATCCATTTATTATAGATGGCGTCATACTCGCCCATCGAGCGCAATTCAGCCAGAGCGTTGTTAACTATTTTGAGCAACTCATCATCGCTTGAGCGAACCATAAGTACATAGTCCATATCCGTAATGTTGCTGTACTTTACGGTATATCCGAAATTTCCATAGCATTTATCCAAAAGATAGGTCAGGCTATCGAGACTCCCGAATATAACATCGGCGTTCTCATTAACGAGCGACCGTACAAGATTGACCTGGTTCCCCTCGATTAAGCATTTCCTTATATGCCAGCGCGAAAGTAAAGCATAACTCACAGAATCAAATTCAAATGCGCCTGTAAAACCGCGATAATCATCGGTAGCGTTCCATTTTGCCGCGATAGCTTTGGAAGTGATCATGCATATCGTCGTAGATGAAAGCTCATCCGACATCTGTACTTTACCAAGCAGTTCCCTTGAAACAGTGTATGATGAATTTATCCCAAGCACTATGTCGATGTCGTTGTCCGCCAAGGCTCGCATGCAGTCTACATAACTGTTATAGGGCACGTATTCCGTCTTCAGTTTATACATACTCGCGATTCGGTCCATAAGATCAATATGTAGCCCAACGCATTGTCCGGTTTCGTTCAGGTACTGAAAAGGAGCACGATTATACTCCACCCCCACCCGCAATGCTTTATCTGATGCGCGAGCGATCCTCAAAGGCAATATACACGCACAAACAAGCAGCAGCAACGCTATACATACTGCATGCGATCTTTTTATAAACCTCAGTGAATCCATGTGACGATTATATAGTGACTACCTTTCTTTTACAAGTTCACTCATCATCTCCATCCAATTACTTACAAGCAATTATTGTGCCAAATATTGACTTGCATAATCTAAACTGTTAATCTATATACGGGAGTTGTTACCGATGACCGATATCCGCACAGAGCTTATACATCAATGCTCGTTGCTTCCGCTACAGCTCCGGTCGCTGCAGATTTTGCAGATGAGCTTTGAGGAGCTTACATCCTATATCATAGCTCAGGCATGGCTGAACCCCATTATCGATTTGGATACATCGGAAGAGTGGTTTTATGCGCCTGCCCGTTGCGGCAGAACTGATCGGGAAACAAAACGCTTGTGGGAACAAAGAGCCGATTTATTAAAATCGTGCAATAGCCTTGAAACCTTTCTTTTAGAGCAGCTTCCGTTAAAATTCGAGAGCAGTATTCATCGTTCGGCTTTGGTTGGTTTGATCCGCAGCTTGGACGATAAGGGATATCTGCGCGATTCATTAGAGGATTTGGCCAAAGAATGGCACATACCGCTTAATGTACTCGAACAGGCGCTTATTTCGCTGCAGGCACTGGACCCTCCCGGGATCGGCGCAAGGAACGAAAAGGAGTGCCTCCGGCTGCAAGCACTTCGCGCAGCGACGGAAGAAACGCCGGATGTTCTCAGGATAATCGATAACTGTCTCCATCTTGTGGCTAAGGGACAATATGCCAGCATCTGCAGTATTTTGCGCCTTTCTCGACGTCGCGTAACGGCTGCCGTCAATGCAATCAAGCGCATGAACCCTTACCCCGGCTCAGGGTTCGATTCGCCCGAAGATATAGTACGTATTGTTCCCGATATCATTGTAGAGCAGGACGGCAATCTCCTTTCTGTGCGTCTCAGCGGAAGAAATTCTTTGTCCCTTCGCGCAAATAAGGTGTATCTAGCATACATGCAGAAAGAAGCCGGAAAGTACACAAGAGAATACCTGAAGGCAGCGTACAACGATTTTTCGGATCTTTGTACCTGTATCCAGCAGCGAGCTAATACTCTTTTAGCCATCGGTCACGCTATCACCGTCCTGCAGTGCGGCTTTTTTCTCTCGGAGGACTGCGTGCTGTTACCCATATCGCAAAAAGATGTTGCAGAGATGATAGGAGTCAGCGTATCCACGGTCAGCCGGGCTATACAAAACAAATATTTGCGCTGCCGGCACGGAACAT
The DNA here is from genome assembly GCA_002070205.1 of Firmicutes bacterium ADurb.Bin182. GTDB lineage: Bacteria > Bacillota > Clostridia > Christensenellales > CAG-138 > MWCU01. The sequence continues at coordinate 4,300 of MWCU01000105.1, forward strand.
ACGAACTGAAATACTTTTTCGCTCGCAATATGTGTGCAAAAACCGATTCCGAACAATTTTTCAGCAGCGACGCAATTCAACGGGCAATCCGGGAACTCATCAGCTTCGAGGATTGCCGTGCGCCTTTATGCGATGAAGAAGTCGCTAAGAAACTTGCTGATAACGGTCTCGCAATATCGCGCAGAACGGTAGCCAAGTACCGAAACAAACTGATGATCCCAAACGCATTTTATCGTAAAAAATTATCCGATACAGAAACGGAGTGTGAGAAGATATGAAATACATCATTATTCTCGGAGACGGAATGGCGGATCTGCCAATCGAAAACCTCGGCGGCAGAACTCCGCTGCAGGCAGCGAAAACGCCGTGCATGGACGAGCTCGCGAAGCGAGGGACGGCAGGCATGGTCCGCACTATACCCGAGGGCATGCCTCCCGGCTCCGACGCAGCCAACATGTCCGTAATGGGATACGACCCCTCAATTTACTATACCGGAAGAGCTCCCATAGAAGCCGTCAGCATGGGCATAAATCTTAACCCTTCGGACGTAGCTATACGCTGCAACCTGTCCACGGTTTCGGACGAGCCCGTATATGAGAACAAAACAATGCTTGACTTCTCCGCGGGCGAGATCCCCACGGAGCAGGCAAATGCGCTGATTCGATATCTTATTGAGCACCTTAACGAAAAGCATATGCGGCTGTACCCGGGCATAAGCTTCAGGCACTGCCTCGTGCTCGGCAATACGGCCGTCGGCACCCGGTTCACACCGCCGCATGATATAATGGGAAAGCCGATACGTCCATACCTGCCCGAAGGCTTGAACGGAACGCGCTTGACTGAATTTCAGCGCCATTCATATGAACTGTTAAAAGACCATCCAATCAACCTTGAACGAAAGGCGCGCTATGAACCGGCCGCGAATACCTGCTGGCTGTGGGGCGAGGGCACCCGCCCGGCTATGAAGCCTTTCAAGGAATTGTACGGGCTTAACGCCGGAGCGGCATGCGCCGTGGACCTTATAAAGGGACTTGCCATTTTGACCGGCATGAAAGCGCCTCATATACCCGGTGCTACCGGCGGGAAGCGCACTGACTGCGCCGCGAAAGCCAGGGCCGCTCTGAGACTTATGGATGAAGGCTGCGACCTCGTTTACATCCATGTGGAAGCTCCGGACGAAAGCGCTCACGCAGGCGACTTGGATTGCAAAATCGAAGCTATAGAAGCAATCGATCGAGATATAGTAGGCCCCGTGATGAACTGTCTCAGAAAGCGGAGCGAAGAGTTCCGCATACTGCTGCTGCCGGACCATCCCACGCCGATGTCCATACGCACGCATACCGCAGGCCCCGTTCCCTTTGTACTATACCGGAGCGACCGCGATACGTCCCCTCACGCCAAGGCGTATTCCGAAGCGGATTGCGCGGATACCGAACTATTCATACCCGAAGGCCCCATGTTGATGAAGCGTCTAATCAGCGGCGAATTCAGCTGATTACGGTTCAACGAAATTATGGCTTTCGTAATATGTACGGGTAAATTTACAAAGCGAATGAAAAAGCCTCTTGTCATTATCGGTTTTCGTTCAAGTAGTTGACCGCTACAGCGCACAGGTTGGCCGCGCCCCAGGGCAGCGCATCCTCATTAAATGTAAACCCTCCGGTATGAAGACCGGATTGTTCACCGTCAACGCATCTGGCGCCGACGAGAAAGTAAACGCCCGGAATATGCGCGGAAAAGTTTGAGAAATCCTCGCCGCCGGCATTGGGAGTTTTGGCGACTATGAACTTTCCGGGTTCCAAAACAGCGCTTGACCAGCCGCGACATTTTTCGAAAAGTTCCTCATCATTAATTACAGGTCCATAACTTTTTTTAAAGGTCACGTTTGCAGTCATTTCCATCGCAGAAGTAATGCCGCCAACAATTTCACGGATGCGCTTTTTTATCAGAGCGCTGTTCTCTTCAGTATAACAACGGCCGCTGCCTATCAGCCGTACGGTATCAGGAATAACATTGTGACGCGTACCTCCCTCAATAATGCCAATGGATAACACCGCAGTATCCAGCGGATCGACGGAGCGCGAAACGATAGTCTGCAGCGCAAGTACGATCTGAGCGGCCGCAACAACGGGATCCCGGCTGTTCTGAGGCGCCGATGAATGACCTCCCTTGCCGATAACTTCAATGGTGAATAAATCGGAAGTCGTAAAAAAGGGGCCTGCCTTTGATGAAATTACGCCGGCCTCAAGATGGGGCGCAATATGCTGGCCGATAACGAAATCCACGGCGGGCTCATGCGTCAAAACTCCCTCTTCAACCATCCACTTAGATCCGCCGCCGTTTAAACCGTCCTCCTCCGCAGGCTGAAAAATCAGCTTTATGTTACCATGCAGCAGATCCCGGAAGGAATACAGCACCCTTGCAGCGCCCAGCAACATTGCAACGTGCCCGTCATGACCGCAGCTATGTGAAACTCCCGGATTCTCAGACGCGAACGGAAGTCCGGTTGTCTCTTCGATCATCAGAGCATCCATATCCGCACGAAGCCCTATTGTTTTTCCGGGGAAACCTCCCCAAATAACGGCGGCTATTCCGGTGTTATAGTACTTTTTAATGTCGGTTATTCCGATTGATTGAAGCTCGTCAATTATTTGCTGCTGCGTACGAAACTCCTTCTTTGAAAGCTCCGGATGACGATGCAAGTCCCTGCGGATCTCCACCATACGGTCTTTTGCAGCAAAAACGCCTGCTCTGATAGCTTGTTCCAACATATTATTGCTCCGTTATTATTTTTAATAACTCTATTGTATAGAGTAACATCACGATCCTGCAACTAAAGATGGAAAATTTGTTCAATACTGCTTATTGATTATATTGCATATTTACCTTATACCGCAAATACATTAATAAAGATTTTCAGTTTGAAAAAATATACTCAAAGAAACAATGTTTTCGAATATAGACTTCTCTTTACTTTTGATTCCTGCCTAATTGCCAAACTAGTAAATTCAGCTGAAAATCAAAAAGATCATATCAAAAACGCGTTCGCAGCGAACGCGTTTTACTTTTATGAAGGCGATCTCCCTCACTTTATTAATCGTCCTCCCGCATGTAAGCGGCGGCGATATCCGAGAAACCGGATCTGCTCAATTCAGAAAAAACGATATCCCTTATCTCCGCGGTCGAAATAACGTCAACCGCCTTATTTTCAACGGATTTAAGAACGGATTTCCTGATCAGGTTGATATCGCTCAAAGTCAAAGGCTGATTGCACTCATCGGATATATGCTCTATAACAAGCATTATCTTATCGATATTGAAATCCTGTAAACTTCCGTTTTTCTTTCTGACTTGCATAACAGCCTGCCTCCGTAAAATGATTGTTTTATTATATCACATTTATTAGCTTCCTTTATCGTTATTTGTTGCTTCCCCCCGAAAAACATTGGCGCAATAATCGTTTTATGCTATAATAAGACAAACAGACCAGGAATATCCATTACTCCCAGCGCATTATTTTTATTACCGCCGTTTCAACGGTTTCATTTATATTTCTTATGTACCTTGCTGCGGCGCATAAAATACCTCGCCGCTTATCGAAGATTTTATAAGAAAAGAATATTGGCAATCCCATACATAATGTTATGTTGAAAGGAGTGAGCGACCATGATCAATGAACCGGCTCCCAAGAAAAAAACCGGCCTGATAATCGGTCTTACTGTGGGAGGGCTTGTGCTCACCGCTGTGGTTGTTTTGTTTTTTTTTCTGAATAAAACAAATCCCGTCATCGGTCCGTGGCACAGCGAAGAACTGAACTCGCAGATTCGTTTTCACGAGGATAATACCGTGGTCATTCGCACGGCTTACGGTGACACAGAAGCGGAATACATTTTTGACGGAAAGGACGGAAAGGGAGTCATTACTGTAAACGGCAGCTCCGTCAAGTTCGCACTGAAGGACGACGTTATGATAGTGACGGATACCTTTGGCACAAACGAATTCGTCAGAGGCGAACACGAAATCATAACCGCGCTTACCGAATCGCCTCCTCAAATCACGCCGGAAGAGACGCCAGCGGCATCCCCTTCCTCTCCCCCTGCAGCAGAGACACCTGCCGCTCCCCCGGCAACCGAAGGACCGAAGGATACGCCCTCACCGACCCCGGCTCCGGAACCCACGCCAACGCAGGAAGCCGCTACGCCCGCACCCTCATCCAGTCCCGGATTCATAAAACCCGGTGATTATGAAATCATCCCAATGTCGCCGCCTTTTATACCGGGGGTGGTCTTAGGGAAAAGCGTTTTGGGCGTCTGGATCAGCAACGATGACAACAGTATATATATGGAGTTTTTTGATGACGGCACCTATGTTTTTGGTAAAGACGGGAACCCGATTAGGGAAAGCACGTATACTTACGATAAATCGACCGGCGAGGGAGTAATCATCGCAATACTGGGCATCCCGATTTCTTTTAAGGTGGAAGGAAATACCTTGACCCTCAGCGGCGGAGACGCATATACAAGACAGTAAATCGATTACTCTGTGCGATATTAGCGGTTCTTGCGGTCATATGCCGCAAGAACCGCTTACTGCGGCCTTAAATTAATTAACCTAAGCGGCAGCGATTCGCTCTTGTTATTGTCATATTATTGTATATTTAATCGCTATATCAGCAAACGCTTCAACAGTTAATACTCTGTTCGGTGTCCATTTTTCAGAGCGACGAAATTTTGGGATCAGTTATCATTGCCGGACTGCAAAGTCTGCATGAGGGCAAAGAAATGTTCAGGTTCACCGGTACTGAAATATTCATACCAGGATTCCAGTGTGTTTGATTGAAAAACACCTAAATATTCAATAATTTGTTTTGCCCACAACAAAGCTCCGGTGGAACTTGCAGTAATAAGGTTGTTGTCCGCTACAGATGGCTTGTCAATATAAACACTTTGCCCCTTATAATTGGGAGAAACCATTTCAAGAAATCCCGGTCCGTTACTGGTATGCGGACGCTTATCCAACAGCCCAAAGTTGGCAAGCGCAGCGGTAGCCCCGCAGATTGCACACACCAGAGCGCCTGAAGAAAGAAATTCGCTTGCTTTTTCGATGACAGCGCCATGCTTTGGGTCGTTCCATGTATCAGCGCCCGGTAACAGCAATACGCTTGTTTCACTCAAAACAATATCATCGATCAAGCAATCGGGCACTATTGTCATCCCGCCCATTGTTTTGATCGGCTCTTTAGAATAACTGACCGTTTTTAGCGTTACAAGCTGCGCGCCCTTTTTGAAAAATCGACCGGAATTCAGCTCCGCAATAACATACCCCAGTTCCCAGTCAGCTAAAGTATCAAGAACGTAAACATAGATCGTAAACATAAATATCCTCCATTTTCATTTTTATTTGTTTGTTTTCTACTATACCTTGCAATTATTGACAACAGTATGGCAACAATCTAAAATGATAACAAGAAATCTTGACAGGCGGCTATCATATGAAAGTTGACAGACTCGTCAGCATTATTTTGATACTCCTTGACAAAAAGCGTATAGGCGCACAGGAGTTGGCGGATATGTTTGAAGTTTCACCCCGCACTATCTACCGCGACATAGACACTATCAGCATGGCGGGTATTCCTGTCCGCTCAATATCGGGAGTGGGCGGCGACTTTGAAATCATGGAGCAATACAAGATCGATAAAAAGGTTTTTTCGGCTGCCGACCTCTCCGCTATATTGATGGGGCTTTCCGGTCTTTCGGGCATGATACGAGGTGATGAACTGGTAAACGCCCTTGCAAAAGTCAAGAGCTTTATCCCCGCCGACAGAGCGAAAGATATTGAATTAAAGGCAAATCAAATATTTATAGATTTAAGTCCGTGGATGGGTAACAGGAACATACAACCATATTTGGAAATCATCAAAACAGCTTTACAGGAAAGTAAGCTGCTTTCGTTTGAATATGCTGATCGCTACGGTAATAAAACCGCACGGACAGCCGAGCCTTATCAGCTTGTATTGAAAAACAGTCAGTGGTATTGGCAAGGGTATTGCTATAGAAGAAATGATTTTCGCTTATTCAAACTATCCCGCACATCAAACCTTCAAATACAAGAGGAGTCTTTTACGCCGCGAGATTACCAAAAACCGCAGTTAGGATTTGCCGATATTTTGGCAGCTATGCAGACAAAAATCAAAATTCGCATTCATAAATCTGTCATGGACAGAGTACTTGACTATTGCACTTATGAACACTTTTCGCCGGACGGCGATGAGCATTATATTGTCAGTTTTCCTTTCATAGAGAACGACTATTACTACAATATTCTTTTCAGTTTTGGGGATAAATGCGAGTATTTGGAGCCGTTGCATATCCGCGCGGAAATGAAGCGCAGAATATATGATATTGCTGCCATATACGAAAGCTGATACGTGGATGATGCTGCGCACAATTTTATTAATAAGATGCATTTTTATCATCAGCCGATACACTGCTTATCCCTTGCCGGAATCGTTAGTTCCTTTTTTAACCATCTTTATACCCAGAATTATACGTAAGGGAGCGATATGCCTGAACGTTTCAAAGAGAGCCAAACTGGCTATGAGTGTGAGCATGGCGATTAAAATAAACTGCAAAGATATATCATTGGACCATTGCAGAACATAATAAGCGATTACCATCATAACCGATTGATGCAGTATATAAACGGGGAAAGCCGCCTGATTTAAATAATCAAGAACTTTTCCCCCTCGGCTAAGATATTTGTACGCAAAGGCCAGCATCGTCAGCAAAGCGCTTAATCCGTAAAGGTTTCTTGCTAAGGCAAAAAAGTATAGATTGCCAGGCAAAGTCACCGAATCCTTTCGCGATATCCATCAGGAAAAAGCAAACAGGTATAGATATCGCCATAATGCCGAAAGACCACCATCTAATTTTTTCAATCGTTTTAATCGATTTCTCATTTGATGCAATTAAAAAGCCGATAGTGAAACACAAGCCGTAGAAAAACGGATTCTTACCGCCGATATCAGGCAAAGCCTCAGAGATCGTCAGGGGTATGAACAAGAGAATAAGGAACCATCCTTTATCAAAGAGTTGTCCGATAAAACCAATGCCTTTCTTTTGCCTTGCACGCATTATATGAATAAACAGCGGTAAAAGCGCACAGGAGATAACAAAAAGATATAATATGAACCATAAGTGCGCCGGAGTGAAAGTGCCGCGATACCCGGAAATATCAGAAAAGTCAGGGAAGAACTGAGTAAACAGATAATTGAAATATCCACCGTTTAATGTACCCTGTTATTCCGGACTTACCTATATTCCTGATGATCACAGCATTGTTGCAGTCCGTTTGTTGATGACGGCGCCGTACAATAATATTCTGATTCGGTATTCAACATCCGTGGAAGGAAGCATAACTTCGGAGAGCCCTTTCTTTACCCCTGCCAATACGAATTATATTTGGGCTGCTGCAGCATAATGGCAAGTGCCGCAGGCGGATCGCCAATGATTTCAGGTATTTGGCAGACGCCGACTCTGACTATGTTCATCATATTAAATCCTCTATTGTAAATATCTATTAAGAAGCGTGTGGTAGTCATACTGAAAGAGGCAAAGCGGTACAGGAAGCAAAAGAACCGTCAGGCTGTGTCAAAACCTTCGACTTTTTGTAGAGTTTATCGAGGGTTTTAATACAGTCTGACGGTTAGTGTGAAAATAGAAAATGGACAGAGTAACACTGACCGTATCCATGCTCTTTATGTGGAGACATCCATTTGCGGCGTATCCTGCTCTATTTTTCCGGAAGCTGCGATGGCCTCGATGTAATGTCCGCTCACGGGCGTGTTTGTATAACCGGTATCCAGCCCGTATGCCGGTATGCCATTTCCTCCGTCGGGCGCTTTATAAGCGTTGGCGTATATCGCAAAACAGAGATAAGGAAAACCGGATGCCACAATAAGCAAGGAAGCGATGATCAACAGCTCAGTCGCTGCCACACCCCTTAAGAACACAAGTGTTATGAGAAAGAAAAGACAATTGAAAAACACTCTGTTACAGATACTGTCCGCCTTTTTGAATTTCATCCTTTTTTCTGCAGCCAGTTCCGCCGAGATGACATCTTTTATCTCGAGACGTTTATTGCAGACGGGACATTCCTTGGTGACGCTGTCCGTACTGCCCAGCGGGGGGCGCGTGACGATCCAACTGAAAGGTATTTTCCACTCCGACCAAGTCGTCCTCCTTTCGTTGCCGACAGTCTGCCTGTACGCATTGAAAACTTCCTTGTGCACGATCGTATACGCGAAACTCACATTATAATCGGATACGGTGACCGCTTTATATTCCTTAGGATGCAGATGGCGGATAATCGTCCATCCGATGGCAAATGCCGCCGCCGAAAACAGGTGGAAGAATACCGGGAATGAAAAAGCGTCGGTGCCGGCGGAAGCGTACATGAAAAGGAAAAGGCCGTATGCAGTCGCCAGATATCCCCTGTAGCCGATTAAGCCGAAAAGCGTCAGCATGCCGAGGATGGCGGGCGTGAAGCCGGGCGGTGCGATGCCGGGGGAAAGCGATAGAAGGATAATCATGGTCACCTGAACGAAAAGGCTGATAACGGTAATGACGGTTACGACCTTCCCGAGCGTTTCATTTTTTTGAAAAGTGAAGAACTCCATTATCCTGATACTGATAGCCTTTTTTGACCGTTTCTCCATATCTTTACCCTCTTTATATAATCAAATAATGTAAAAAGTTACGTTTAAAAGTTATGTCGGTTTGCTATCACCCTGCTTAAAGATGGCGTTCCGAATTATTCAGCGCTTACTTTACGCAGCACGGCGCCTTTGTGAGGTTGACGGTGTCTCCCTCAATCCGTTTTCATGACTATAAACTTCTTTCTTCATTATTGTTTGTGGTCGGATTATTCGCTATATATTAATAAGTATCTCATAATCCCGATCTGAATTGGTGTGCTGCGAGCACACAATATGATATAAGTTCATAGAGTGCCTTGTTCATTAATGCACTTGCAGAAGAAGCACAGGGACGGCAGACTGCGCCAGAACCCTCGATAAACTCAATACCTTTTTCGTCCAGCTTCCGTGGAGAATTTTGCGGCCGACGCCTTTGCGCCATTAAGCTGTTCCATGTACCATTCCATCGCTTCTTGCATTTGTAATATGTTTTCCGGCTGACATGGTACCTGTTTGCGGTTTCCGTACCGCCATGTGTCTGCCCATATTCCATCATTCGTTGATGAAAATGCGCCTCTGCTGTATCCTGTTTCTGCAAAGGTTTGCTCCTTCCGTGGCTATTGGTTTCTGCCTATTCCAATAATACCACCTCGGAGCTTCCCCTGTTTCTTTTTAGTTACTTATGTATTGTACCTTAACACCGTCCATAACCTTATCTTCCAATTATTCCTTTGGCTTTTCTGCTTAAACGATTTTTGCTGTGTTTTTACGATTTTGTTCCTTTGCCGCAAGGCAGTTTTCAATCCAGTTTTTTACTAAAGCCTGTCCGGCTGGTGTTCGCCAATCCTTTTCAATATCTGCATGGCATTTCTGACCAAGACCTTTTCTAAGATGATGGCAATAGCGGCATTCAAGCGGTTCATAACCGGTTCCATGAAGTTCACAGAGACCATCTTTCAAAAAGTTGCATCCACTATTTGCATATTCCTGCAAAGCAAAATTTCCTTCGCATCCTCTAAATGCGGGGGAAAGCACGCCGAAAGTCATTTCAGGTGATATTTCCAGCATCATGCGACGTCCATATCCTGCTTTGAGGGCCTGTGACGCTTCCTTAACAGTCCACCAGCCCGGACGCGCGCAATATGATCTGCATATTTCACAGCTGCATGGCTCAGATGGAGGATAACTTTCTTTCAAAGACCTAAACTTCTTTTTCCCTTTCATCGTGCTCACCGCTAGCATTCGTCATCAGCCCGCAAAAGAATTTGAGTGTTCTAATCATATATCCCACAACAGAATTTACATCTGCAAGTCCGTATTGTGACATTACATATTCTTTTGTCAATGCAATTGAAACATAGTTATACTGTTCCACAATGATACGCGCGTCAACGGATTTTACCATTTTTCGGTCAATCATTTTATTGATTAAACGCTCATAATAATCCGCAGGTTCATTTACCACATATTTGTAATACATTTCAGCAGCGCGCGGATTCCTGAATTTCTCATAGTTTATAATCATTGCCGTGTTTGATAGAGTACCGTTGACGCTTTTCCCGACATGAAAAAGAATGTTCTTGAATACCTCTTCCGGCTCCATAAGCATGAGCATTCTGTCAATTTCTTCGTCGGATGGCCTTGTTTGCGGAACAAGTGTTATAAATTCATCAAAAAGGGTTTCAAGAATATCCGCCTTGCTTTTAAAGTGGTTGTACAATGAACTTTCTTTGATCCCTGCGTTCTCTGCAATTTGGCGCATCGAAACTCCATCATATCCATTTCTGGCAAACAAATTTGCGGATATATCCAGAATATTCCGTATGGTTTCCAATCCCTTTTTTCGCTTCTGAACGTACTTTTTTTTATCATTATTCATTGTTACTATCTCCTTTTTTGATTATACTATCGTTTGTTAGTTCATGCAATAGTATAACTAATATACTTTTGTTTATATTGCGTTTAACGCCAGATATCTTAACTGCCGACTCTGACTATGTTCATTATATTAAATCCTCTATAGTAAAAATCCATTAACAAGCGCGCGGACAGTCATACTGAAAGAGGCAAAGCGACACAGGAAGCAAAAGAACCG
>MWCU01000106.1 GCA_002070205.1 Firmicutes bacterium ADurb.Bin182
CAGAAGTTAAGCCCTTATACACCGAAGGTACTGGGCCGGAGACAGCCCGGGAGAATAGGCAGCTGCCGGATCCCAATGAAAAAAACATAGCACACAATGCTATGTTTTTTTCATTGGGATCAGTTTTCAGTTATAAGTTGAAAGTTTTGTGGGAGCGGACTGCGATTATTCTTGCAGTCACGGATTTGGCGGCGGCACACTTCTTGAAAACCTAAGCAAATATCACAAATCAAGCCGCATGGCGCAATTTTCGAAATAGACATCTTATTCTTCCCTCCCTGGTAAATGTTTTACAATTAAATATAATTCGCATATCCGTTTTTCTCCGCATGCCCCAGCAGATACAAAAAAGCATATGCAGGTATCCGATAAACGGACGGACAGCTTTGCAGCGGGCCAAAATCATTTTCTCTCCTCGTAACAAGCAAGGCGCTGTTCGCTTTTTCGGATTCTGAGATAATGAGCGCTTTTTCATTCAGGGAGTAATGATCCCTATATTTGACTTCGATAAGAATTCGGATTTTGGGATAATCAACTACAATGTCGATTTCATTTTCTTTCCCGCTTTTGCGGCAATAGCCGACATTGGCGGTCAAACGATAGTAAAAAGCGCGAACATGTTTATAAATCGCCGTTTCCGCCATGATTCCCATCTCCGTTGAATTTGTAAGAATGTCCTCCTGCATGATCACAGCATTGCGGATTGCCGCATCTGCAATGTATATCTTGGGCTGGGATTTAAGCACTTTTTTGCCGGAAAGATCGATTGGGTTGCTTATATAGATAAGATTCGCGCTTTCGAGATACTGAATGTATTTTTCAACGGTTGGGCGCGTAACGCCGTCAAGTTCCTTTGAGATTGCGTCCATGCTGATGATGTTCGATGAATTGTAGCAGAGATACAGGAATATCTTTTCCAAGTCAACGATGCTTCGGATATTATACAAAGCCGGGATATCGCGTTTAAGTACTTTATCCACTACATCATCGCGCATAACACGCTGGGCAAAAAGCTCATCTTTGGAAAGCGCCAGCTCCGGAAATCCGCCAACGGTCAGATAACGATTGAAAAATGGCTGAAGAGGCGATAATTTTTGAAATACACTCGTTTGCTCCTGTACAGACAAATTGCGAAGCTCGGAGAGTTTTAAATCGGATTTAAGATCCGGCTGCTCTATTTCCAGAATTGAACAGTATTCATAAAAAGAAAGAGTGGGGATCGAGAGTGTGCTCCATCGGCCGACGCCGCTTTCACTTGCTTTGTTGATAAGCAGCGGACTTGCCGAGCCCGTGGCAACTGCTTTACATTTTGGATTTGTATCATAAAGAGTTTTAAGCCATGCATCCCAGTCCCCGGCATATTGGATTTCGTCAAAGAAGTAATATACATCATCACCCGGATAGATATTTTGCCGGAACACATCCAAAATGCCATCAAAACGACAGAGCTTAAGCAGGGGATGGTCAAAGGTAATATAGACTATTCGGTTAGGCGCTGTGCCTCTCGATAATAAGTGCTCGATCATTTGATACATAATGGTCGTTTTTCCGATACGTCGCGCTCCGGTGAGCAGAACCATTCGCCGTATATCCGGGTGGTTCAGTATCTTCATGCCTTCATAGTATGCGAATCGCTTTACCGGTTTAGCGTAGTCTTCAGATAATTTCCCTGACTTCCACCAAGGGTTTGTGGCAGAAAGCACCTTGAGCAAGTTTTCGCTGTCCGTAATCATTTATTATCCACCTCATAAAAAACAGTATCAGAAATATTATTATATGTCAATTATAATACAATTATGTTTATATTAAAACTGATTATCGATTAAATTATGGGCAATTATTAATTTTGATATTCAGGTGCAGAATTTGCCCGGCTTTTTTTATGCGGAAAATAACGCCGCTATTTATTCTGTTAGCATTAAAGCAAATATCAAATTGCCGGTATTGATAGTTTCATACACACATTGTAATATAAGGTGACATATACAATATTTGTATTTTGGATGTGTAAAGGGGGCCTCCGCCGATTGAAAACCAAGAATTCCATATCGAGATTTTCTGTTGCTGTTTTGGCCGTGATTTTGTCCCTGTCCGTATTTCAAACCGCCGGCGCGGCGGACCGTGTTGTTTCCGTAGAGAAGGCTGAGCTTGAAGGCTTTATGGACAACATCATTACGGAGAATATGGAGAAGTATCATCTTCCCGGAGCGGTGTATTCAATCGTTCAGGACGGCAGCGTGATCAGCGAAAAAGGGTACGGCTATAGTGACGTCGATAATAAAATCCCTGTCGATCCCGAAAGCACTGTCTTTCGCGTGGGCTCCATAAGCAAGCTGTTTACCGCAACAGCGGTCATGCAGCTTAAGGAGCGGGGCATTATCGATTTTGAAAAAGACATCAACGAATATTTGAAGGAGTTCAAAATTCAAAACAGATATTCAAAGCCCGTTACCATGTATAATCTTATTACGCACACAGCGGGATTTGATGACAGGTGGACGGGAGTCGAGACCGCGGAATATCAAAATGCCCCGTCCCTCGGGGAATACTTAAGCAAAAATATGCCGGAGGTGATCCGCGAGCCCGGTACCGTAACTCAGTACAGCAATCACGGCATGGCCCTGGCGGGTTATATTGTGGAAGAAATTTCGGGAATGCCTTTTGAGCAATACATCATTGAAAATATAATCAAACCCCTGCGAATGAAACATACATACCCGAAAATGACGCAGGCAGCGGTAAACAGCCTTGCGCGGGAATATTCTTTTAAAGACGGTTCATTCAGACCCATGCGGCTTTATGAAGTCAACGCTTATCCCGCCGGCTCCGTTTGTTCCTCCGCTTCGGACATGGCTGTGTTCATGGCCGCTCACCTCAATGACGGGACTTTTAATGATGCGTCGATTTTAAATAAGGAAACGGCAAGGGAAATGCACAGCAGGCAGTTTGCCAACAGCCCGGAGCTTCCGGGAATGTGCTTCGGATTTTATGAAAAGACATATCATAACAACAGGTTTATCGTTCACGCCGGGGATACCAACGGCACCCACAGCTTCCTGCTTCTTGACCCGGTAAATCAGCTGGGGCTCTTTGTCTCGACAAACGGAGCCGAGGGTCAACCTTTTATAACCGAATTGACGGAGCAATTTATACGGCGCTGCTATCCCGGGGACGGCGGCGCCGGAAAGGAAGGCTTCGGGCCGGCTCAAATAGCGGGCACGGAAGGGCGGTACAGAAGCGTAAGGTATGCGAGAAATACGCTCGATAAACTAGTGCTTTTGCTGACTCCCGAGACGAGAGTAAGGGCGGAAGGCGAAAGCCTCACAGTGCAGTCCCCATCCGGGAATGAGGAACGTTATATACAAACCGGGCCTTTTGTATTCACAAACACGGAAAGCGGCGAACGTATTTCCTTCGGGAAGGACAGCAGGGGAAATATAGCCTATATGTTTATCGAATTGCCGGTTATCGCGCTGGAAAAAGTCCGGTGGTATGAATCCAACATTCTTCACATGCTTTTACTCGGCGCTTCCTTGGTGTTGTCTTTAATCTGGTGCGTTTATTCCATAATTAGTTCCGCAAGGGCGAAAAAGAAAAAGAGTGAGCCCAGGGGCAGATTCGCAAAAATACTGCTGACCTGCGTCTGCATTTTGAATATAGGGACGCTGGCCGGTGTGCTGTTATCCGTATTGTCCATGGACAGCGTGCTTGACATAGGATTCATGCTTCCGTCCGCAATGAAAATCCTGTTGGCGGGGCAAGTCGCAGCGGCCGCGTTGACAGCCGTTTTGGCCGCCGAAACATTTATCGTTTGGATAAGAGCGTATTGGAAAGCAACGGGGCGCATGTTTTTCACATTAACGGCGGTCCTGAACATATGCTTTACGCTCATCATGTACTACTATAATCTTATCGGTATAAAATACTGAGACCGTTTATCCGGAGCAGTTTCCATAATCAATTACCGTGTATCGGGGCCGGCCGCCAAGCGCTTCTTGCGGACGGCCTCTTTTTTTTGATGCCGCCGGAATGCCGAACGTTAATGTACAAAAATCATATTATATCAAAGGAGGTGATAAAATTGCTTACCCAGAGAGAATTTATCACGATGTCAATAGATTTGAATCTGTTTTTCCTGAGAATAATGAAGGAACACTCTTTCTTTTTACAGGTGGCGTTTACGCCGAAGGACAGCGCGCTTGCGGCTGAAGCCGCCGATTTCGTCGCGGGCTTTGAAAAGCTGCTGTCGGAGGCGACGGATCTTGCGGACGGCGTCGTAAGCAGGGATACTTTGAATTCGCGGCAGATAGTCACTCAATATACGGCAGAAGCGGAGCGCCTGACAAATTTCTACACAGGGGTGCCCTTTAACCTTGAGCTAACGAGGCGGGAGGCCGGCCTGTCCCCCGGGGCAGTCGTCCGGGATTCAGCGACGGTAAACGCTGTTGAAATGCTTGACAGAAGGGCTTACAGGCTGACGTCCTCGCTTGCGGAGTTTAAGGAGCGCATACTTTCAAACGTGCGCGCGTGCAAGATGTTCACGCTGAATTATCCTTTGCTTATAGAGCATATCCTGAGGGAGGCAAGGCTTTTCATGAACATGCTGGCAGCTCTTGTCAGGGGAGAGGACATCATGCGTCCCGAAGGCCTTATAGAGCAGGAAGTATTCTGGAACCGTATTATGGCGGAGCATTCAAAATTCATCGCCGGGCTTCTTGACCCGACCGAAGAAGCGTTGATCGATACGGCAAGGGCGTTCGGAAAAGAATTCGACAGGCTGACGAATGAAGCGACGATGGCAACAAGGCAGTCCATGAGCGTTTCAGGCGTAACGAACGAGAGCCTCAGGGCGACCATGAGGCTCAGGGATTTCAAAGAGGCCGGGACGAAAGGTTTGCTTGATTGCAGCATCGAGTCCATTATAATTCCGCTTCTCGGCGACCATGTTCTCAGAGAAGCCAACCATTATCTGTGCATACTGGGCGTGTGCTCTGCCGGAAGGTAGCTGCCGGGCTTTTCCGTTCGGGCAAATCACCGGCACAGTGAATTCCTCCCCGCTTCTAACCGCAGTCAACTGTGCCGAATGGGATCGATGCATAGTAAGGGCGCCCGAAAAAACGACCGGGCGCCCGATAAATATTTTACGGGGGCGAGATCCGCCGCCTGTTTCAGTATGCTTTACCAAGCGATGCGGGCTAATGGCCCCGACGCGCTTATCTCCAGAGGAACCACACAAGGATGTATCCGGACAGTACGGCAGCCGGCGTAAAGGGAACGCCGATCTTCATGAATTCACCCGTCGAAACCTCATGGCCTTCTTTTCTGAGTATCCCGATGCCCGTTATATTCGCGGAAGCGCCTATCGGCGTCATATTGCCGCCTAAAGTCGCGCCCACTAGAAGACCGAAATATAAAAGATACGGCTCCGTGCCCATAATGCTCAAAATGCCTGCGGTTACGGGAAGCATTGGATTCCCATCGTGCCCGCGATCATCATTAGGACGTTCCAGTCGACGGCAGAAAAAAGCTTGTCCGCGGGCATTATACCCAAAACCACGAACAGAGCCGCAGAAACTAAAGCAATGTACGCTCTGATTTTAGGGAAAATGAGCAAAAGAAAATAAGTCAGGATAAACAAGGCCAAGGCGGTGGTTTTGATCATGAATCGCTCCTTTTTGTCTGACAAAAATTATTGCAGATGGATTGTATCATA
>MWCU01000107.1 GCA_002070205.1 Firmicutes bacterium ADurb.Bin182
CGGAAGAGTCGGCGCCCGTTGTGCTCTACGTTTATCCCAGGCGGGCTGAAGACAGGTACAGGCCGGTTATAGCATTGGTTCCTCTGCCGTACGGGTATGAAAACGAATGGAAAACAGGAGCGGGAAAAGTGCGTGGGGAATCCTACCGTATGCTGAAGAAGCGGGTGGAAAATACCGTGCTAAGCCGAATAGAAAGCCATTTGGGAAACGACTTTTTGAATTCTGTCGCGCACCGTGAGCTGTCCACGCCGATCACTTTCGAAAGATATACATACAACCAAAACGGCGCATTCATGGGTTGGTCGTTGGAGGAAAATGAATACGGAAAGTTTATGAGGCAGAGAACGGAAATAAAGGATTTGTATTTGGTCGGCCAGTGGGTGTTTCCGGGTTTCGGCGTTGCCGGCGTAATGGCAAGCGGATATTATCTCGCAAGAGATATACTGAAGGGTGAAGGCATCGACTTAAAGAAGGAATTTGCAGACTATTTCTCCGGCAAGGAATGACTAAACATAAATATGCAGCGCATAAAAAGAGCGCAGCGACCCCTGAGGATTCCGGACCGCCCGGAGATCCCGTATACAAGGTAAAGCGAATCTCAGAAAACTTTTGCGCTTTTCTGAGCATTGCAAAACGCTTCGCACCGTTATTCCACGCGCGTTGCGCCTTCCGGCACAGGCAGCGAGGGGCTGCCCGTCCCGATGTGTATTTCGGCCGGGTTGCCGTAGTAATTGTCGGTATGGACGTAATCAGTGTCCACGTAATGACCGTCCACGAATTTTTCAAGGTTGGTTTCGGCAATCCAGCCATCGCGCCTATCGACGACCGTGAGCTGCCAGCCCCTGGGGATCGATGGATCCTCTATATAGACGGCATCCGGGTGTTCGATGGTATCAATCACCCTGCTGTACGGCTTATATGTCACACCGTCAGGCAAGGGTTCTCCGTAAAGCGAAACGGTAATTATCATATAGTTTACGTCTGCGGGATCGGGTTTGGTATACGCGAGGATATACATGGGAGCGGCCGTGTCGTTGCGAAACTTCAGGTCTATACCGCCAGAGTCCACCGTAGCGTCCTGCCCTTTGGGCACATAGTCCGAAGGAATCGAGTGAGCGTGGCGGTCCGTGACCGTTATGTTGCCGCAAAGGAGCGCGTTATACAGCGTGGTGCTTACCTGGCAGACTCCTCCGCCCGCCTGAAGCGTAAATTCCTTTCCGTGGCTTATGCCGTTTGCCTCCTTCCAGCCCGCCTCAACGGTACGGGGGCCTACGGCCCCGTTAAAACTCCATTCCTCACCGGGCAGAATAGTGCACGTATTAATAATGTCCGCAGCCTTTTGAATGTTAAAAACGCGGTTCATTGTGATCTCATCGTCTGTACTTGTCCGGTAGCGGGTGGAATATGTAGAGATCCTTTTGGTGTTTTTCTTTATGAAATCGAGCGTCCATTTCGGCCGCAGGGTTTTCATCACGGCTTCCGCAGTGAAGTGATACTCGCCCTTATTGAGCTTTTCGAGTATATTCTTCGCAGTGGCGCCGACGTCCATCTCCGCTCCGTCCGCTCCTTCGTGATAGGTAAATTCCTGAAGCTGCATATCGTTCAGGGAAACCTCCGCATACGGAAGGACGGGTTCACGATAGAATTCCGGCGCAGCTTTTTGAAGACCTGACTCGACGCCCTCGACGGAGAATTTGAATGTAATAGGGATGCTGAGCGGTTCTTTTTTAAGCTGCCTTTTTGCGGCCGCGTTCTCGAATGCCGAGCCGCTGTGCCCGTAGCCGATAGCCGCAGAAAGCACGGCTTCCGTATCGGCTTTTGCGCCGATATCGGCCGCGTTTAGGGTTCGCGCCGTCTTGCCGCCGCTTACGGTAATGCTTATTGAGCCGGCGGCGGTTATATTTGAAAGCTTTTGCTCCGCCTCCCGGTAGGTGAGGCCCCCGATATCGGTGCAGCCGGCGCTTATGCCCCGGAGTATGGCGACATTCTTTTGAATAAGCCCTTCTGTGTTCGAGGCGGGCGAGGCGTTTAAGAAGTACCAGAGTCCCGCGCTCAGCGCCAACACGCCCAAGGCGGCCAATCCGATAATGCCCGCTGATTTTGCGGCTCTGTTTTTGTTCCTTATGACGCTTTTCATGTTTTCCCCTCCCTTACAGTATAAATCGAATAAGTTATAAATTTATTATTAACATTTTTATGGCAAGTATAACACAGGAATTGCCAATCGGTATTGATTTGGTTTATTATTAACAAAATCGATGCAAAGGGCATGGAGCTCAGGGGAAAGCATTATTGTTAAAGGAGCGGTATAAATGGATCATTGTGACATAGGCAGCGCTAAACTTGCCTTCAGAATGCAGGGAAGCGGAACTACCACGCTTGTCATTGATGCTTGTTTGGGCTCTTGCAGCGCTGAAATGATTCCGAACATATAACTGCTATAAACAGCGGCCACTTTATTCATCTGACCGATTATGAATTATTAATAAGTATTATTGACAGTATGGATCTCGGGTGAGGAAAACAATCATGAACACACGGCTAAGGTTTGATAAGTTAAAGGATCGCTTTGAGGTCGAACGCCGAACGCGCGGCAGCGTTCTTTCAGCGCCGGCGGCATTCGGAGAAACCGGCGTCAAAAGGCGCATTAAGAATGTGCTCAAATTCAAAAAGCCGGGTATCGGGGTAACGGTCGTCACAGTTGTATTATGCCTTGCCGCGGCGACCGCCTGCGCGGCAAACCCGGAGATCTCCGAAGCGCCTTCGCTGTACGGAAACTACAAATTCGAAAAACAGCTGTATATTAATCTTTTAAGCTCGTTTCTCGCTTTAGAGGGTTTTGAAGAATACTATACTTTTTCCGAACATGAATTGACAATAACGGACATGGACGGCGATAAAACCGTTATTCCCGTCGAATATGAACGCTCGGATTTCAGTGAAAAAGAATTCAGCAGCGGCTTTATGCTGGGTTTCGGTGCGCCGGACATAACGCAGTATGATAAACGGTATATGTATGACCTGAACGGATACGGAAGTGGTTTTCCGCGGTACCGCCTCTATTTTATGGACGATGAGATCTGGCTTGCAAAAATGACGCAAGTTCCCAAAAGTGACAGCGATTTGATGTTTTGGAGCATATATAAAATTTCGAGATTTGACGGCGAACTTCCGGGCTCTCTCGGCAATCCGGCCGGCACATTTACGCCCGATTCGTATACGTTATCCCGTTCGCTTGACGGCGTCGATACTTTTATAAGCTTGCAGGGCGATTTCGACTCGGGCTATGAGAACGACGCCTGCTACAACGTCACCGCGGATGACGTAAAAGAGGCCGGGTATTCCGTTTTTAAGTATGATACCTCCTGCGCGTCTTTTCTTCTGTACGAAAATTCGGTCTATCCGCTGGGCGAATGGTTCGGAGGGCTTGGCGTCACGAGCATGGCAATAAGGGATTCAGACAATGACGGCCTTAATGAACTGTATTACACCTATTCCTGGGGCTCAGGCATCCACCGTTCGCACGCCGCGTATTTTGACCCGGCTGTAAAGCGGAGCATAGTTTTCGACTATACGCGGATGAATGAAGATATGGTGTTTATTCCTAAAGGAGACGCATTGCTTTTGTACGATGCGGGCATAAACGATATGGAAAGCTCTACTTGGTTTGAAATGAAAACCGGTGAGTACATAGGGGAAATCGGCTTTGAGGACGGTAACATCGTGCTTAAGACCTCATCGTGACTAAAGTCTATCCGGACTTCTTCGACAAACCGGGGAAACCGTGCATTGCGGTTTCCTTTTTTGCTTTATAGCAGCTTCGAATCGCCGATTTCGAATAAAAAAGTCATTCATTAATTCTTCTGTCGCCGACAGGTATTTATGATATAATGCTGTAGGATTTTCAGATTTGGCATTAAGTTAAAACGGGTTTATGCAAATTCAAAAACGGCTTTCCATAAGGAAGAGACAGAGGTCTGTATGAGCGAAGCGAAAGTCATCAAACGCACAAAAATGCCCAATACGACAGACTCTATGGCAAAGGAGCTTAGAAACCTCGGCATCGATACGGGCGATACGGTATTGGTGCATTCCTCGCTTTCAAGTATCGGCTGGGTGTGCGGGGATGAACCCGCGGTCGTTGCGGCGCTGCTTAAAGCGGCCGGAGCCGAAGGTACGGTCGCCATGCCCGCACATTCCGGCGCGAATTCGGATCCCGCCGAATGGGGCAATCCGCCGGTCCCGGAGGAATGGTTCCGGACGATTTACGAGAACATGCCTCCGTTCGATCCCGCGGTGACTCCTGTGAGGGGCATAGGAAGAATTCCGGAATACTTCCGGCGATATCCCGGTACTCTTCGGTCCGGCCATCCGCAGCTTTCCTTTTGCGCTAACGGAAAGCACTCTCGTTTCATCACCGAGGGCCACGTCCTGACTCCTCAGCTTGGCCGGGAATCTCCTTTGGGAAAGCTTTATGAGCTTAAAGCAAAAGTTTTATTGCTCGGATGCGGATATGATTCGTGCACATGCTTCCATATGGGTGAGGCGCTCAATGAAAATATGCCCAAGAAGCGGATGGGCGCGGCCGTATTGAAAGACGGCAAGCGCGAATGGATCTGGTTTGAGGATTTCAGCTACGATTCCGATGATTTTGAAGCGCTCGGCGATGATTTTGAAAAAGCGTACGGAGTTATAAAAGGAAAAGTCGGCAATGCCGCCTGCAGACTGTTTGATTTGAGGGAGGCGGTGGATTTTGCCGTAAAATGGATACGGGAGCACAGAAATCTGTAAGGCTGAAACCCGTTTTCGGCTGTAAGCATAGCTTATTGGAAAGGAGAGGATTTCGCTGACTTCTCAGGATTGGATCGATTACTGCAAGTGTAAACCCGGCTCCGTGGAAACGCGGCCGTACGGCGAGCTTCCGCTCGTTTTCAAGTTATGCGGCAAGGTATTCGCCGAGCTTTACCCCGAAGCCGGCAACTATAAGATAACGCTGAAGTGCGAGCCCACGCTGGCGGACCTTTACCGCAGGCAGTTCACGGATGCCGTCGTAAGGGGATATCACTGTCCCCGCGCATTGTGGCCGTATTGGAATACCGTTTATTTTGATAAAGTCCCTCACGACCTCATTAAAAGGATGATCGATCACTCTTATTTGGAAGTCGTGAAGAAGCTGACTAAAGTCCAAAGGGCGGGACTTCCCCAAAATGAGTAAATCTATGTTATGATTTTCGGATGATGGATTTTTAAAGAGGCGTCAATGGATATATCGAAAATTCTTGCGGATGAATTCAATATTCATCCGCCGTATGCGGACAACATAATCAAGCTTTTGGATGACGGCAATACCATCCCGTTTATCGCGCGTTACCGAAAGGAAATGACCGGTTCGTGCGACGATCAGGTTTTGCGTGAGCTTTCCGAGAGGCTGATATACTTAAGAAATCTTGAAAAAAGAAGGCAGGAAATCAAGGATAGCATCACTGCCCTTGAAAAAATGACGGAAGAACTGGACCGCGCGATAGATAATGCGGGTACGCTTGCGGAACTGGAAGATCTGTACCGCCCCTATCGTCCGAAGCGGCGTACGCGAGCTGCGATCGCTTTGGAAAAGGGATTGCGGCCGCTTGCGGATGAAATTTTAAAGCAGCAAATCAAAAGCGGAAGCCTCGAGGAACTTGCAAAGCCTTTTATCGATCCCGAAAAAGGCGTTGAAACGGTTGAAGAAGCGATTTCGGGAGCAAAGGACATTATTGCGGAGGACGTGTCGGATGACGCGAAAACGCGCAAAGCCCTCAGGGCATTTATGAACAGGGCCGGTGTGCTCGTAAGCTGCGCCGACAAGGAGGAGAATCCGACTTATCAGATGTATGCGGATTACTCGGAGCCGGTCCGCAAAATCCCCGGTTACAGGGTATTGGCAATAAACCGCGGCGAAAAGGAGGGGGCGCTTAAAGCCCGCATAGAATTGAGCGATGAGGAAGCGCTGTCCGTTTTAAATAAAGCCTTCGTTAAGCCGGGCAGCATAACGACCGAGAGCGTAAAAGAATCCGTCGAGGACGCATGGAAGCGGCTCATAAAGCCGTCCATTGAGAACGAAGTGCGAAACGAGCTGACGGAGCAGGCGTCAGAGCAGGCGATCGGCGTATTCGCGTTGAATTTAAAGCCGCTTTTCCTTTCGCCGCCCGTAAAGGATAAGGTTGCGCTCGGCCTGGATCCCGCTTACAGGACCGGCTGCAAAATAGCCGTGGTTGACGCAACGGGCAAGCTGCTTGAAACGTCCGTCATTTATCCCACCCCGCCGCAGAAAAAAGTCGAAGAGTCGGAAAAAGAGCTCAAACGCCTTATAACAAAGCATAAAGTAGACGTGATAGCCATAGGCAACGGAACGGCTTCAAAGGAATCGGAGATATTTGTGGCCGGGCTTATCGACAAGCTTGACAGGAAAGTAAGTTATATGGTCGTCAGCGAAGCCGGTGCTTCCGTATACTCTGCTTCAAAGCTTGCGGCGTCCGAATTCCCTGAGCTGGACGTATCGTTAAGAAGCGCGGTATCCATAGCGAGAAGGCTGCAGGACCCGCTTGCGGAGCTTGTAAAAATCGATCCGAAATCCATCGGCGTAGGGCAGTATCAGCATGATATGCCTGCCGCGAGGCTGGACAGGGCGCTTTCGGGAGTCGTTGAAGATTGCGTGAATTCGGTCGGGGTGGACGTCAATACCGCGTCAGTATCGCTTTTAACTTATATATCGGGCCTTAATGCGGCAGCTGCGAAGAACGTGGTCGCGTACCGGGAGGAGAACGGAAAATTCAAAAGCAGGCCGGAGCTTAAAAAAGTGCCGAGGCTCGGCCCCAAGGCATATGAGCAGTGCGCCGGCTTTCTGCGTATTCCGGGAGCGAAGAACCTGCTGGACAACACGGCCGTTCATCCCGAGTCGTATGCCGCGGCCGAAAAGCTGTTGAGTTTATTTGATTTGAAGCTTGATCGCGATGCTGATAAGCTCGGTTCTCTCAAGGAACTGGTCAACGGCATGGGAGAGGAAAAGGTCGCAATCGAATGCGGCATAGGCGTCCCGACCCTTCGGGATATGATCCTCGAGCTGCAAAAGCCCGGAAGGGATATAAGGGATGAGCTTCCTCCCGCGCTTCTTAGAACGGACGTTATGGATATAAAAGACCTGAAGCCGGGTATGGTGCTTAAAGGAACGGTCCGCAATGTCATAGATTTCGGAGCGTTTGTGGATATTGGAGTCCATCAGGACGGGCTTGTACATATTTCCGAATTGTCGGACAGATTCGTGAAGCATCCGTCAGAGGTCGTAAAAGTCGGGGATATCGTAAGCGTCGCCGTGCTTGCGGTCGATGAGGCCAAAAAACGGATATCGCTGACTATGAAAATACAAAAGCGGGAGCTCAGCTCATAGAGACTGAGCGTCGAAGAAGTCTGAACAGACTTCTTCGAAATTTTTATGTCCCGCGAAACAAGGGCTCACTTGGCCTCATTTCCGGGCAGCTTTCTTCAGAGAATGCGATTCAGCTCGAACCGTTCCTGAATGGAATGTAGCCTTTTAAAATTCGGGCGTGCGCATGCGTCCATGAAATATGCGCTTTCATCCGCGTCTTCTTTTCTGTTCCGATTCAGCGCGCGAATGAAAACTTCCGCGTCGCCTATCCCGATCCCGTGCCCGTAGTATTGCCCGTTTCCGAGGTCGATAACGTTTTCGCCCTGCCAATAGGGAGTTTCCGGGTCTACGTCCGGATTGTCGAAATACCTTCTGTCGCCCGGCAAATAGAGCTTCTCCTTGTTCATTATGCCTATTTCCCTAAGGTTTCTGTCAATGTCGTGCCAGTTCATCAGATGGATTACAGGGAAAAGCTTATTGAACAATTCTTCGGAGTAAAGCTCTAAGAGAGCTCCGTAATAAACGATAACCATCGCGGTAGCGCATTCCGTAGCGTATTTTCTTCCGTTTATAAAAATATCCCTGATCGCGTCCGAAGGCTTTACGCTGCTTTTCAAGGAGAATCCGCCGTTTGCCATCCTGTCCCAGTATGCTTCGTTGCATTTTGATTTTCTGAAAACCTCAAAAGACATTCCGCTCCTGTTGAGGCGGCGTGACGACTGGATTATAGCGCCGCGGAGCTTTAGTTCGAAAAGCAGCTGTTTGGATGAATCAAACCTGAAAGTCTCCGGGTGCTCATTCAGAGCGCCGAGCATGGACTTTTCAATTTCAGCAAGCTGCCGGCCGCTTTCGAAAGCTTCTATATCGAAGGTTTCGTTTTTAATGCTTATCATACGGAACCCTCCCGGCTGCTGACTGCGGCAGCCCATTGAGTCTCGAAAGCCGAGTTTATGAAATCTTCCCATGCCTGCGGGTCGTTTTTCTTAAGCCGGTCCGAATGAGCCAAAAGCGCCTCCTTTTCACGTTCGCCGGCATTTTCGAAAAGGTTCATTGTCCTAAGCTCGTTATCCGAAAGATTCCCTAGAGGCATGCCCGTTCTTTTGGAAACGGGTTTTCCGATGTATTTCGCTGAAGCGTTCAGCTTGAAAAAAGCGGGCTCGCTGGTCCTTTGGAAGTTATCGCCCGTAAAATAAAGGAATTCGCCGTTTTCCTCCAGCCAGCTCAAATACGATTCATAAAGCTTTTTATTGGCGGCCAGCATGAGATCCGAAGGCGGTTTTAAGTAAAGCAGCCGGGCGGAGAATTCGGCGTCCCTTCTGTCGGGGGAAAGAAGGTATTCCGCAATGAGTTTCAATGAGTCTATGCTGTGCGAACGAAAGACCGCCCACACGATATCGTGGCTGAATGAGCCCCTTTTGTTGCGGAGGAATATCAGCCGGACCGCGTCAGGCAGTACGGATGTATCCCGATAAGTCATTATGAGCCTGATTACGGCGGCATCCATAAGCTCGTCGTATATGTCCGACATTCCGTCCCCGGCAATGCCCGTACTTACAATCCACTTAAGCGCGTTTATTGCAGACGCGCTTTCCTCAGCCGCTTTTATGCCGGAGCGGTTAACTTTGTTTCTGTATAGGTTGAGAGCGTACAAATTCCGCTCATTCAATCCCCGCTGCAGGTTTTTCAGCTCGATTTTCGGAATCAGCATGAAGAACGCGGAAAATGAACAGCGCTCGTCGTTTATCGCTTCAAGGGCGAGCTCTCTGTCCTGCTTCAAAAGGATCTCGAAAAAATCATTCAGTTCGTCCTCGCTTTGTTTGCTGTCAAGGCTTTTCAGCGCGTCAAGCACTTGATGAAGCTCGTAATCCATGCGCGCCTCCTTCTATTCCTTTTTGTTTCATACTATGTAAGACAAATAGATTGTTGCGGATGAATGGCGTGAAAAGTGAGGATTTGCAGTTTGGAAGGAAATACTATATTAATTACGGGAGCAAAAACGCTTTTGTTTGCGTCTATTAAGTGAACGCGCATGGGGAAAGGAGGCCAGAGATGCTTTCTCTTTCGGTACCAAAGGAGCATGACGGCAACCGATCCGAAACAGCGGCTGAAGCGCTGCAAAGACTTATGGATGAATACGGAAACGACGTGCTTCGGACCTGCTGCCTTTATTTAAAGGACAAGCATAAGGCAGAAGACGCTTTTCAGGAAGTTTTTTTGAGGGTCTTCAAAAAATACGGCGGATTTAAAGGGGAAAGCAGCGAGAAGACATGGCTTATCAGAATAACAGCCAACGTCTGCAAGGATATACTGAGAAGCTATTGGATTAAAAACGTGCTGATTTCTCAAAAACCTTATGAAGAGAAAGCGGATGAGGGCTTGGAATCCGGGGTGATCGAGCGGCACGAAAACGCGCTTTTATTAAAGGAAGTCAACGCTCTGCCGCTTGTGTTCAGGGAAGCTGTGATTCTCTATTACTATCAGGGTTTTGACACGGCGGCGATTGCCGGCATGCTGCGTGTTCCTCAAGGCACGGTAAGAAGCAGACTGGACAGAGCAAGAAAAATACTCAAGACTAAACTTGGGAAGGAGGTCTGATTAACGCTTGACCGGTTTAAAGGATTTTAAACAAATCGCCGACGAAGCGATGGCCGATTTAACAGTAACGGGGAGTCTCAGACAAAAAACGCTGAGCAACTGTGTTAAAAAAAAGAGGATTGTGAAGGCCGGCAGGATGCTTGCTTGTGCGGCGGTTTTTGCGCTGCTTCTTATAACGGCTGATGTTTCCGGTTTATTTAAGGCAAAGAATGAAGAAAAACCTCCGGACAACGTGATGATAACGACCGAAGCTCCGGAGATTTTAGCGGAACCTTACATGGAACAGCAAACGGATTGGCAGGTCCAATCAACGGATGAAGCGAGAGAGTTGTTTGAGGGCGATCTTGAACTGCCGGAATTCATACCCCCGGGTTTCGAGCCTGAAAGCATGTTCGTCTCGGGCAGGACAGAAGAGGAAGCGACTAAAGCGATCTTCCTGTATACGAAGGATGACCGCGAGTTTATTTTAACGGCCGAAACAGCTCAGGCACTGCCGGAGTTGTCGGAGTTTGAAAAAGCGGACTTGAACGGTATTTTGGGATACATAAAGTCCCTGCCGGAAGAAACAGGTACGGATCTGTATTGGATAAAGAACGGCGTCTTATACTCGATTTCAGGTTCTATAACAAGAGATGATGCGGTAAAAATCGCGTCGTCCATGCGATAAATTAAATTTGCAGGAGGATATTTATGTTTAAGTTTAAATTTGCAACGGTATTAGCGTCAGCGATTGCTGCAATATGTTTACTTGCAGGTTCAGCTTTTGCTGATTCCGGCTTGGAGCAGAAGCAGGCTGAGATCGACAAAACGGTTTTTGAAGAGAAGTCTGATGAAATAGCCGGCATGGGTTTCATGGTGACGAACACAGGCGTTGTCGGCGAGTACGTTGAGATCGGGATATCTCCTTATGAAGAACGCTTCGCGGACTATCTTTATAGTCTGTTCGGCGAGGACGTAAAGGTGGTGGAAGGCATTGCCGCCATACCGTATTCGACTTGGGAGGACCCCGCGAGCACGGGTATTGCTTCTTCCGAAACGGAACCGGCAGGAACCGTTGAGCAAGGAAACGGCTTGACCTTCATTCTTGCTGCTGCCGCGGGTGCTGCGGTAATCGCTGTTTGCGTCGTGATTTTTGTCCGAAGGGCTGCGGCAAGGCGATAAAACAGATCCGTTGATCTTATCAATAAAAAGTCTGCCAAAAGCTGTCCTCACATAGGGATTTTATATCCCTGAAAAATTCCGGCATAGTCGTGAATAGCGGCTATGCCGTTTTTTCGTCCATTTTCTGAAAATCTATTGCTCCGATGCAATTGTAGATAATTTGAATCCGCTGGGTGCGCACACCATCTATCTTTTCAGCCTTATACACAATTATCTTCTCGATGAAGTCCCGAATAATTTCAGCACTTAACTCTGTAATTTCCGTGTACTTGCGTACAATCTTGAGGAAACGGTCAATGTTCAGATTCTGTTCCTTTGCGGCATCGAGCGTCTGTTTTAACGCTGTGGCCCTCTCCATAAGGCTTCTCTGTTCGGCTTCATAGTCCGATAACATTTTGTAGTAACGTTCCTCCGAAATTCTCTCCATTACACGGTCTTCATACAGTTTCCTCAGGATTTTATCCAGTGTGGAAATTCTCACCTGTCCCTGCTCATATTCCTTCTGTGCCATGCGCAAGTCTTCAGCAATCCGCCTTTCTGAAGTTTTCGTGGCGGCTGTGATGAAATCTCGCTCGTGTTCCTTCACAAAGGTTATGACCTGCTGCAAATCGTCAAGTACCAGTTCCTCAATGACCACATTGCGTATCTGGTGCGAACTGCACAGACCCTTCTTTTTGCGATAGGTAGCGCAAACGAAGTATTCCTTGTCATGCGTCCAGCCATTGGCTCTGACCTGATACAGCTTGGCACCACAGTCCGCACAGAACATCATGCCGGAGAATACACCCATTTCACCCATGCGAGATGGCCTGCGTTTACCGTCTCGAATTCTCTGGACGGTTTCCCAGACATGTTCGTCGATGATGGCTTCGTGCGTATTTTCAAAGATCATCCAGTCTTCGGGATTGTTCCAAATCTTCTCCTTGCTCTTGTAAGATTTTTTGCGAGTCTTGAAATTCACCGTGTGTCCCAGATACTCGACTTTTGCGAGAATGTCTGCTACCGTACGCGCTGACCATGCATAAGGCGTTTCCGTCTGCTTGGCGGGAGTCTTAATGCCCATACTGTTCAGGTGAACCGTCGGTGTTTCAATTTGATTCTTCTCAAGGCTTTTCGCTATCTGCGTGGGTCCGAAGCCCTCCATACACATTTTGAAAATCGCCCTGACCACCTCAGCGGCTTTTTCGTCCACTATCC
The DNA here is from genome assembly GCA_002070205.1 of Firmicutes bacterium ADurb.Bin182. Lineage (GTDB taxonomy): Bacteria > Bacillota > Clostridia > Christensenellales > CAG-138 > MWCU01. The sequence continues at coordinate 12,356 of MWCU01000107.1, forward strand.
AGCGCATTTTGTCCTCCGGGTCTTTTATGTATCCGTAGGGCGGATTGGTGCAGAGTGGCTTACCGGACTCTCCCTTAGCTTTGAAGATTATCAACAAACATTAAAAATGAAAGGAGTGTTCATTATGCCTAGCAAAACTGTGTTTCTGAAGTTTTTATCATCGTTTCTCATCATCTGTATTTTAATGTCATTATCCGTAAACCTGACCGCTTCGGGCAATGATTCCGTCACCGACACCGAAACCGTCGGCGAAACAATAATCGATGCGACCGACGCAACCGGCGAAGCCGAAGCATCGGATGAATCCCAATATGAGGAAACAGCGCAAACTCTCTGTCCGGAAGCGATATTCGGCAAAGCGGATGTCAGCGGGCAAATAGGCTCACCTATAAGGAGGACCTGAACACCCTCGTTTACGCCAACGCAGACGGCACCGAAACCATGTACATTTTTGGCGGTAATATAAAGTACATTGACAGCGAGGGCAAGGTAAAAGACAAATCAACAAGGCTCGTTTCGTCCAAAGACGGCTTCGTCAATGTCGACAACGATATCCGCGTTTCTTTTTCGGAGGAAGCATCAGGCGGCGCGAAGCTGGCATATGATAATATTGAAATAGTTCTCATCCCCAGCTCTGTTTCCAAAGACATCGGTAAAGCAACACTTTCAATGGGAGGCGACGGTGGGGCCCGGCGTCAAATGCGGCTATATGCCCCAGATTGTTGCTTTTGAAAACCCCGCCGCCACCGTGCTGCAGACATTTTGCGCCGAAACGGGGGACGCCGAAGCACAGGCGCGAAACACCCTGGCTGTTTTTCACTTTTCGGCGGAGGAGGTTTTCAAAAAGGTGGAAAGCCTTTCCGGCGGAGAAAAAAGCCGGCTTAGGCTTTGTCTTTTGATGCAAAAGGACATCGATTTTCTGTTGTTGGACGAGCCCACCAACCATCTTGACATTATGTCAAGGGAGTGGATAGAAAACGCGTTGTCGGGCTTTCAGGGCACCATGCTTTTCGTGTCCCACGACAGGTATTTTCTGAATAAATTCGCCCGCAAGGTGTGGAGCATGGAAAACGGCGCAGTTTCCGAATATGATTGCGGGTTCGACGAGTACGCCGAAAGACGCCAAAACGCGTCTGTGCCGAAGGAAGCCGCCGAAATACGCCGCCGCAAGAAAACAAAAGGCGCTCCTTCGCCCCAAAAGGCACCGGTTGTCCCGGCGGAAACCCTTATCGGGGAAGCCGAGGATGCCCTGAAAGCGGTGAACGCGGAAATCGAGGCTTGTTTTGCACGGGCGGATTTCTCTCAAATCAAGGATTTATACGGCAAAAGAAACGAGCTGGCCGAACGTATAGACAAACTCTACGAAGCGTGGGAATAATGCGGCGCGTCAACCCAATGGAATGTAATTTTATAAATTAAAAAGCGGTCGCTTGTTCGATTTTTCGGACGGGCGGCCGCCTTTTTTATTTATACCACAAATAATACTCGCTTTTTTTGGTAATTATGTAGATGGGGGATTTTAGAAGATGCGTTGACAATGACAGGAAAATAATGTATAATTTAATCATATTGGAAAACCCCGTATGAAGAACCCGCGTTAGCGCTCTACCCGGAGGCGATCGAGGGCAAAGCCGAAGTTGCGGGGCTTGAAAGGCTCGCCTTCAAGGAAGATAACAACACCCTCGTCTATTCCAACGGCGACGGCACAGAGACCATGTTCATTTTCGGCTGCGATATCAAGTATGTCGATTCCGACGGCGAGATCAAGGACAAATCGACAAGACTGATTGCCGATAAAAACGGCTTCGCCA
>MWCU01000108.1 GCA_002070205.1 Firmicutes bacterium ADurb.Bin182
TATTATCGCGTCCCAATCCGGCGAACCATCACGCCGAAAAAGATTTTCAGACACAGCCAACGCATAAGCTGCCTTTAAATTTAAGCAACCGACTTCGCCCGCTTTCTCGAGGAACTCACTTCTTCGATTGGCTTCTTCGAGTTGCTTTGACATCTGCTCAAGAGTTTGTTTTAACTCAGAACCCTCTTGCGCCTTTGAAGTCAGTTCCTTGATCTGCTTAGCGTATGAGTCGCGTTCAGCTCTGGTTGCTTTCACGGAATTATTCAGTCCCTGAATATGCCCGTCCAGAAGCCCTCGACTCTTCTCGTCAAGCTTCTCGTACCAACTCTCGAACGTCTCGCTCGATTCCTCCGTCTCGGAGTTTAAGTTAATTTCTTCCGTCATTTTTTTATCCTTTAACCTATTATACACTATTTGTCAAGCTTTTTCATCCACATAATATGGACACGGCGCCGCAAAAAAGTAGATATCTTCTGGTTTGTCTTGCGGATAAAATGCACAGTACGACTTTTGATATCCGGTCGGCCACCTGCCTGTGTTTTTGTACTTGCATGTTTTACACACGATATCTTTGTTAGCTCCAAACCAAACAGGTTTATCGTCATAGTCCTTTCGCTTTGTTAAGCGCATCCATCTCCTCCTTTGTCATTTCAAAATAACCTTTCCTCTCATCTTTTATCACCTCTATAGCGATCTCCCATTTATTTTTCTCTTTAGAAAAATTAACGTTCTCTACTTTATAAGTATACCCGTCGGCGAGAATAGTTTCAAATTCTGTCGAAAAAGTCCGCGCTTTCTCGCCATTCCAGTTTTCTCCTTTATCGCCTAATTCGCCGAAATAGCTGAACGGCTCAGCGTAAATCATCTTCGTTCCGGCAGGAACTTTCACTGTAAGCAGTACCGGTTCATGAATAAAACCTGTGCCCGGCATAGTGCCGCAAGAAAAAAATGCCGTGTCTTTATATTTATTCCCAACCAACAGCTCTCTCAGTTCATCAACGTTACTGCCTTTTGAAAAATAATATTCGTCTATCCCAAATAGTGCCGCCGCGCCTTCTTCATCAATGCCGCGTTGCATAATCAAGTTTTCACTGTATCCGGATGACTTCATCAACGCATTGTGCATATTTTCAACGTAATTCGGGTTGCGAACACTTTTATTTTCGACATATTCGGCATCTAATGGAACATTACCGATGCCTTTAAACACGGTATCGTCGTACTCATCTTTTTCGAGTCCGCGTAACGGTCGGTTGTACTTCCCGCTACCTTGTGTATAACCCCAAAGTGCGTTCTTCTCGTCCGGTGTCAGCATATCCCAAAGTGCTTTTGTAATTGGACGCAATGCCGCATCCGCTTCTTCTTGCGATCGAAATGCTTTGTAGCCTGTCGTACCGACTAATTGCCCGCTTTTTATCTTAAAATCGTAGAAACCAAGCTGGTTTAAGCTTTTTATAGCCGGTTCTTTTCCCCAAACGCCGGCATCTCTCATATAAACCATGGATTCGAGTGGTACGCCATAGTCTTTCCATAGCATGAATAAACTGCTCCCCATAATGCGTTCTTGCTCTTCCGGATCCAAACTTTCGAACCATTCTCTGCCTGTCTGCCAAGAAATCGTATCATCACCGTTGTACAGTACGGGAATCATCGTGCACTTTCCGTTTGGATGATCGGTAAGCTCACGGTTGATCGGATAAAACTCTCCGTCCATCATCAAGCACGCCAAACATGCCGTCGGTTTATAGCAGTATCGCCGGAAACCTTTCACTACGCCGCTTAGCCTATATTGCTCTACACTTGCCATCCGATAAGCTCTGTTTATCTCTGTACGAGCTATCAACGTTGACCTTTTGAAGCTTATATCTGCGGCAGACATCATGTTTTTCACCAGCTCATTGACGCCTTGACCGCGTACTATGCCGATCTGTAGCGCCTCGGCAATCCCTTTCGCCATATCGCCATAACTGGTTTTCAATAACTCATACAGAGGTGCTCCGGTTGAACTCATTCCGATCATTGTCTCGTAAGCTTTGACGTTCAGAATGTTCCATTTTACCGACGTGCCGACTAAAGCTTTGGTCGCCTCATTCGCTCCGTCTATGCCGAGAAGTAAACTGTCCCGCTGTGATGCACTTATGATGTTTTCTGCCGACTTGCTGTATCCATCAAGCTGGATGTTTGCCTGCTCCAGTAAATATTGATATTGTTTCATGCCATAAATGTATTGAATCGGAACAGCCTGCCCCGATTCAGATAATTCACTTGCTTTTTGTGCGACGGCAATATAGTCGTTGTTAAGGTTTTTGATGACAGAATTCCACTGCTTGCCAAGCTTCAACAACGTTGATTTTTCGTTATTATTTAGCTTATCCTTATAGGACTCTACAACATCAACGACCGACTTAGGTGTTTTCACGTGCTGTCCTTGAAATCACGCTATTCAGAATAGCTTCACTGATTGATGACTGCTCTTCTGCCTCTTTTTCTTTTTCTTCCATGATCTGCTTGATCTCGTCCGTACTTTTTCCTTCAAAACGCAACGCCGTAGACAGTGCTAACCCTGATTTTATGTTCTCCGTCCGTATCTCCGCTTGAGTTTTCGGCTGGATGCTCTCGACAGGTGCCCATACCGGCGTGATATCCTGAGGTCTCACATCGCCAAAGCCGGACAAAAGCAACAGATATGCTCCGATATCTGCCCAAATCGGATCAAGGATCTGTTGCGTCTTGCGAGCCTTTTTAGACAGTGGTGCTTCCATCGCGATCAGCGCCTCCCCTGAAGGTTGCCCGTCTGCGCCATAAAAATAATGTTTCGGTGTTCGGGTAATGACCGCAATGCTGTTTGCCAACTCCGATATCTGGTTCGAATAATTGGACAGGTCTGCCGCTTCCAGAGTACCGACAGAGGTTCCTTGCTCATCTGCGCGAATAGCCGCAGGAATAGACCAAATCTCATTCGGCGCATTTTTCAGCGTGTCGATATTTGCATTTGTGATGATATATCTTGCCGGAAACGCGTTAAACTCTGCCGTAACCATCATATCGCCCAAAAGCTTGTTAATCGCGTCCTGTATCGGG
>MWCU01000109.1 GCA_002070205.1 Firmicutes bacterium ADurb.Bin182
CGCTGCATTATATGTCCATTCGGTCTGCACATCCGTATAGGATTTACCGGAAATGTCGAAAGAGCCCACCCCTTCTGCGACTGCCTGACTGCCGCCGATGCTGACCATATTGAACGTAGCTGCCATGGTGCTTGTCTCTTGCTCACTTAAGGACGCGAGCCAGGAGGGAGGGTTGAGAACGGCAGCATTATTGCAGATCATATATATATTGCCGTATCCTTCGTGAGCCCAGGTATAGAACTTGAGCCAGATCTTGCCCTTAAAGAAAATTTCATCACTGCCGGTCACAGGGTTCTTGGTTGCGGGCTGTTCAACAAGCTTTGCGCGCAGGTGGAGCTGCAGCGGAAGATTCGCTGCCGAGGTAGTGTACAGGATCTCGTCAAACTCAATGGTCCTGACAAATTTCTTTTTGGCTTTTTGCTGCGCCTTTTCTCTCTCTAATTTTTCGCAAAGCTCTTTGGTTTGCCTGATCAGCCGCTCATGGGATTCTTGGCTGATTTCGCCCGTCAAAACGTCCGGGCCGGGAGCTGCCTGGCCATACCCCACTGTGGAAAAATGCTCGACTGCGCCTGTTATCATGAAAATATCGCCCAACTTTGTTACGTCTGCCCATTCGTATTCCATTTGGCCGTTTTCACCAAAACTCTTAATAACAACGTCTTCGCCGGGATCATCCTTGGTCAAGAATGTGATAATGGCGAAATCGTTAAGAGACACATCGGTTTCGCCTTCGCGGCTGAGCGAAAAGCCTCCCTTGAAAAACTCTTCAGGCAGTACGGTAGTCTTTACGGGGGTGACCGTAAAAGTCGTATCTTCATCTACGCAGTATTCAGACATTTCGATAATAACCGTAGTTTCGCCGCTCGCAAGCTCCAGCCTGCCGCCCGGCGAGGGTTGGTTGCTTTCTGCGTTCCAGTCCGGAGGCAAATCCGGCGTTTTCAGGGAACCCGCAATGCCTTGCTGCGCTTGCGCTTCCCGCTGTGCCTCCGCGGCTGCTAAAGCCTCCTCCAGCTTGCGCTCCAATTCTTCTTCATCCTTATCCCCGGTCTCTTGTTCGGGCGCGGTTCCGCTTCGCGTATCAAGGGCGTCGTATTCACCCCACGGATACTCGTAACCGTCTTCCTCATTCGGAATTGCCGCCTTCACGGTGAACTGTACGGCGCCATTATCGTCATAAGCAAACAGTCCTTCCCAGCCATCGCCTGATAAAGCGCTGCTCTGTTCTGCCGGTGTTGCTGCCGGCTTATCGTTGTTTTGGGTTTGAACAGGGCTGCCTCCGTTTATCTCTGAGCAGCCCGTAATCGCGGTGAATAGAAAAACAAGAACCAGGATAGATGCAGCGGCTCTCTTCATAAAAACCTCCAAAAAAAGTTTATCTGTCAGTCCTGAAAAGCACGGGGGACAGTTTAGCGTTTTAAATCAACTGACTTGCGATCCAACGGTATACTACCAAAAATATCCTCGAAATACAAGCATAAGAGTCGCCCCCCTGCTTCATGGCAGGGGAAGTATTCATCCGGAACAAGACAATTAACCTAAGCAACCGGTCTTTGTGCAACTTATGCCTTCTATTGTGCAACTTACCGCAAAGTCTATTGCCGATTTTATGGTAATGTATATACTAATGCGGTAAAGGGTCCGGTAGAAGCGTCGGCTTAAGAAGTCCCGGTCAGACCTGTCCAAAAAATAACGGTTGAATGAATAAAGGAGGTATTCTGTATGGATCATGTCGTATATGTTGACACGAAGGAAAAAGAACTGGATAAGCTGCTTTCGGGTGAAAAAAGCATGATCATTCGGGGTGCGGCCGGGAGAAAGCTTCCCTACGGGCGCGTGGAGGCGTCCGATGTTCTGTGGTTTGTCGAAAACAAAGGCGACGGGCTTGTTAAGGGCAAAGCGACAGCCAAAAGCGTATATAATTCCGAAAAACTGACGGAGCAGGAATCCGAAAAGGCTGTTTTGGACCGACAGGAACAACTCAGGCTTACTCCGAATCAAATAAAGCGTTGGTCCGGCAAACGATACCTGGTACTGATTGAGATTGAAAAGGCACAGCGTCTGGAGCCTTTCGCGATCGATCGCAGCGAATACGGCAATATGGACGATTGGCTGCCTGTCGGGGATATCGGGCGCGTCCGGCTTTGATCAAGCTTAGGCACAGGTGGCTAAACAAGGGGGTTAAGAGATGAAGGTAAGCATGGAAGAATCTTCCGTTCATACCGAGCCCGAAATTATCGTCCGCTACCGGGAAATGGATGAGCCGCTCAAAAGGGTAGTGGCGGCGATCCGGCTTGCGTGCGGGTCGCTAATCGGGCGCCGGGAAGAAAAGTCGTACATTTTGAATGCAACGGATATTTTTTACTTTGAGGCGGTCGACGGCAAAGTGTTTATATATGCGGAAAAAGAGGTATATGAAACGTCGCTTCGGTTGTATGAAATCGAGTCCCGGTTTGAGGAATCGGATTTTTTTCGGGCGTCAAAATCCGTCGTGGCAAATTTATCGAAAATCTCATGCGTGAAGGCAGTCTTCAACGGGCGTTTTGAGGCCAATATGAAAAACGGGGAGAAAATCATAATTTCCCGCCAGTATGTTCCTTTATTGAAAAAAAAGCTTGGTTTATAAGGAGGAAAAGTTATGGAACGCTATCTGAACTTTGGACGGAAATTTCTGTCCTCTTTCACTGCCGTGTTTACTTGTGTGATTCTTGCAAGCACAGTTTTTATCATGATTTACTCTAATCCGTATCTGCCGTTTCGCCTTATTGTGCAGGCGCTGATTTTGGCCGGTGTTGCGGCTTTGCTGAATTTCATTTATTATTCAGATAAGCCGATTCGCAAAAGGTTAATGGCCGTTCGAACCGGCGTGCATTTCACGGTGCTTCTCGCGATCGTACTGTTCTGCGCGTGGCGGTTCGAGTGGTTTTCATTTGTTCACACGGCAAGTCTTCTGACCTTTTTGCTGTTGTTTTTCGCCGTATACGCGATTATTTGGATGGCGAACTTCACAGGTGACCTGCTGGATGAACGTAAGATCAATAGGCGGCTGAAGGAACTTAACGCAGACCCGGACCAAACCGCAAATTAACGTAGTTTTGGCGGGTAAAAGGCCGCTGATCGACCTTTGTCCGCCGATATTCAAAAACTTTGTTTACATTGTTATTTATTTGAAAGGAGAACATGAACTATGAAAAGGAAAATATCCGATTACTGGAATGTCGGAACATCAATAGGCTTTTGTGCCGCCATCGGTATTTTAATCGGCGCCTTGCTGAACAATCTCATTCTATGGCTTTGCATAGGCGCCGGCATAGGCGTGGTTATCGGGGCCTTATCGCAGCTGAATAAACATAATAAAGCATGATGAGAATTATGAGAAGCCTTATTGCCGTCGTTTTTATTGTCGCATTCGTTTTCGGCCTGTATCTTTCGGACGGGGGCGTGCCCCGGAATTCCCCGGATGAAGAATTCAAGGTTTTTCTTGATGCAAAAATCCCTGCGCTGATGAAACGGTATGCGGTTCCCGGCGCCTGTCTCGCGCTCGTCCGCAACGGCAGGATCGTTTTTTCCGGGGCCTTTGGTTACGCGGATAAAGAATCCGGACTTCGGATGACTGCGGATATGCCTATGCGCGTTCAGTCAATTTCCAAGTCCGTTACGGCGTGGGCTATTTTGAAGCTGGCGGAGGAAGGAAAGCTGAACCTCGACGATCCGGTCGAAACGTATTTAAAAGACTGGAAGCTTCCGTATTCCGGTTATCCGTCCGGCGGGGTAACGGTGCGCCGGCTCCTTTGCCACACCGCAGGATTGCCCCTCGGAGATGTTTTTGCGCTTTACGCTCCGGATGAAGCAATGCCTTCGCTTGCGGAGAGCCTGACGGGCACGGCGGTATTGTTTCGGGAGCCGGGAAAAGGCTTTTCTTATTCCAATGTAGGATACAACCTGCTGGAGCTTCTGATCGAGGATGTAACCGGACGGGACTTTTCGGAATATATGAAAAACGAAATCTTGTCTCCCTTGGGTATGAATAACTCGGATTTTAACTGGAACGAAGCGTTGCTTGCCGATGCCCCGTTGGGATACACGCTGGACGGGAAACCGGTTATGCCTTACCGATACCCCGAAAAGGCGTCGGGCGGACTTATCTCCACGGCGGAAGACATCGCGCGTTTTTGTATAGCCGGAATGCCCGCCTTTAATGAACAGGATGTTCTTGCGGATGAAATCATAAACAGCCTTTATTCTCCCCGGGCATCGCATATTGGGATCTACAGCCTTGTATTTGACGCCTACGGCTACGGGTTTTATACAGAACGGCTTGGCGGCGGCGAAACGGCCGTGTCGCACGGCGGTCAAGGCACCGGCTGGATGAGTCATTTCCACGCGGTGCCTGAAACGGGCGACGCGATAATCATTCTGACAAACAGTCAAAGAAGCTGGCCGTTTATAGCCCATATTTTAAAGGCATGGAGGCAGTGGAACGGATTCTCGCCCTTAGGCATGGAAAACATAATTTTGGGAGAATACGCGCTGTGGGCTGTGATTTTGCTGATATTCTTCCTGGCGTCGTATCCTTGCATGGCGGCTGGGAAAGGGGCTTTACATCGGCTTTCGTGAGTTCGCGCCGTTATGGAAAAAGCAACGGCCGCTGCGCTTTTTGCAAGCGGGGACTTCGGTTATTTTGATTGCGGGGCTTACTTGGTGTGCAATGCAGAAGTACCTTTTTATCTCCTCCGTATTCCCGATGAACGCGGTTTGGCTTGGTATTTCGGTATTCGTGTTTGCTCTCGTCCTGCTGCTTTCCGCCCTATTTCCGTTTATTATGACAGGAGAGGTAGTGACGAGGGCAGGTCAGTAACGGGATCCCATTCCGCTTGATAGAAGCAGGGGAGATGGTTCAAGCTCCGCTGAAAAAGTGAGAGAAGCAAGCGCATTATTTTCTAGGTAAATTTGTCTTGTATTCAATTGCATTTTGAAATATCCTTTTTAGAGATGATGCAGTATCATCGGCGGCAAGTGTACCTTTATTGGTAGCCCCGTTCAAGAACGGTGACCCTACGTCATCTTGTGTTTTTACAATAATTCAATGTGGATAATAGGGGAAGCGCAGAAAGCACGGGGTGTTTTTTTACTTCAACTTACTTTTATGTTAATAAGAGCTAATATTCCAACTACCGCCAAATCTGCCGCGAACCACTCGGACTAGGCGGTATCTTAAACCTCTATTATATAAGCATTCTTTTAGCTGTAGATAACAGCAAAACTATCGCTTCGATATGGCTTATGAGGACAAAATACTATTAATGTTTCCGGGAACAATATAAATTTAAGACTGCCGCCGGGAGGGCAAAATGTCGCATTTGATGACCAAATCAGCATATAAGAGTCTTGTGGAACGGATCAACAGATTTCCGCAAGGAGCTGCGCCTACAGACACATTATATAAGATATTGGGTCTGCTTTTTACTGAAAAGGAAGCAAGACTCGTTGCGCAATTGCCTATAAAACCTTTTACGCCTAAAACTGCTTCTAAGATCTGGGGCATGCCTTACGGTGAAACAGTTGCTGTCCTCGAGTCGCTGGCAAATCGATGTATATTATTTGATATGGAGACAGACGGAGATATCAAATATGCGCTGCCTCCTCCTATAGTCGGGTTTTTTGAATTTACCATGATGAGGGTCCGGAATGACATCGATCAGAAGTTACTGAGCGAGCTTTTTTATCAATATCTATGTGTGGAAGAGGATTTTATAAAAGATCTGCTGGAAAACTGCGAAACCCGTTTCGGCCGTACTTTTGTAAACGAAACTGCTCTGACTCGAGAGCAATCTGCCTATGTACTTGATTTTGAACGCGCAACGCACATTATTGAAACTGCTTCCTCTATAGGAGTAAGCATGTGCTATTGCAGGCACGTTAAACAGCATCTCGGAACAAATTGCGATGCTCCGATGGATATATGCCTGTCGTTCAACCAATCTTCAAGAACGCTTATCAGGCATGGTTTTGCGAGGGAGATATCGACTTCGGAGGGTATCGAATTGCTTCACAAGGGTTATGAACATAACCTTGTCCAATTCGGAGAGAATTCAAGAAACGACGTTTCATTTATTTGCAATTGCTGCGGTTGCTGCTGTGAAGCATTGACTGCAGTAAAAAATTTCGGAAATTTGCATCCGATCCAGACAAGCAACTTTATACCAAGACTTGATGCATCATCATGTAAAAACTGCGGCAAATGCGTAAGGAATTGTCCCGTCAACGTCATCGGCATGAAACCGGATATAAATACTCAATCAAAAAAAGCAACACCGGCTATCGATGAAGACCTTTGCCTTGGCTGCGGGATCTGTGTCCGCTCATGTCCTTATAAATGCTTGACTTTGGTGCGAAGAGACGTAAAAGTCATTACCCCGGCCAATTCAGTGCACAGAATAGTCTTAATGGCTATCGAGAAGGGTAAATTGCAGGAACTTCTGTTTGATAATAAGGCCTTGTTCAGTCATCGCGCGCTCGCGGCTGTTCTTTCGGCTATTCTAAATTTGCCGCCAATGCACAGATTGATGGCAAGCAAGCAAATGAAATCGGTATACTTGGATAAGCTGCTGAGCAAAGTGAAGATTTGATATTTGAATATGTTGCTTGTGCCTTAGGGACTTTATTTTTGTTGCAGATGATCAGCCCGGCCAGCGGAATGAATCCATATCGACGCGGCCGTCAGGTAAAAAACTTACCCCTTCGGCAAGAAGCATTGCTCTTCGCATATCCGCGCAACCGCCGCCTGCGATCGCGCCGTCCTTGAGGACTACCCTCTGCCACGGCAAGCCGTCAGGGCAGCACCGCATGGCCCGCCCGACCTCCCGCGCCGCGCGGGGCCGCCCCAGCATGCACGCGATCTGGCCGTATGAGACCACCATGCCGTGTGGGATCCGTTCCACAATGCCGTATACCTGTTTAAAAAACGGGTTCATGGTTATTCTCCCAAAGTCGATATAATGGTCGGCTTGTTTAATAATCGCAAGCCTAAAACTGTCATTTTGATGGAGTAAGGTGACTGAAGAATCTCTGAAATTCGGACATCTTCCAGATTCTTCGTTTAAATGACAAAACGCGAGTTTTTCCGGTACCGAGAAGCATGGGGACGGTTCTTTTGCTTATCACATTTTCCAAAGAGAAGCATGGGGACGGTTCTTTTGCTTATCACATTTTCCAAATAAAATTAACGGGTATGCCGGTGACACGGGAAAGCTGCCGCGTTGAAACCCCATCATATTTCAGAATTTGTTTCAGTATTTTAATCATTTTACCTTTGGGTTCATTCTGAATCATGATCGCTTTAATGTTATGCTCATGTTCGATTTTTTCACACAGCTGCGTGTCTGTCAAACGTATTTTATCTTCATCATATTCCAAAACTTTTTCGTTGGTTTGTTCATTCATGAACTTAATAAACTGGCTTTCGCCGATAAGCTCAAGCGCAAAGTCAACATCCGTGATACCATTCTTGCTCGTATAGTCTCGATAACTGCTCCGCGGATATAGATCCGGACTTTTACACAAGCCAGCTTTTAGTGGGTTTTGATGAATATATCTCAATACCGCCAAAAAGTAACCGTTGTCTTCGATTGCTTCGCTTTTAAATCTATCCTGTAATAAGTGCCCGGTTCGCCGGTATTTTCGATTATATCTGACCACATACCTTGTGCCTATTCTTTTCATGATCAGTTCAATGGCTTCTGTTCCTTCTTTTATCAACAAATGAACATGATTTCCCATGAGGCAGTATCCGTATAAATTGAAACCGCTTAGTTTTTTGCATTCGGATAGGATTCGAATGAACTCCTCGTAATCCTCTTCATCGCTGAATATCGACTGTCTGTTGATTCCTCTGATAATGATATGATAAATCCCGCTTGAGCTTTTCTTTCTCGCTGTTCTGGGCATAACAACCACCTCAAAGGCATACTACCATAAACAACCATGGAATGCAAGCAAAGGAACCGTCCCTCTGCTTCTTTTTTATTTGGAATCGACGGCTTTAAAGAAGAAAGAAAAGAGAAAAAAGAATAAATAAAAATACAAAAAGAATCGACGATTTACTGACTAAAACCGTCGATTCTTTTTGGTGCGGTCGATGGGACTTGAACCCATACGGTCTCCCATACGCCCCTCAAACGTACGCGTCTGCCTGTTCCGCCACGACCGCAAAATATTCGGTTTTTAAAACCGCAAGGCTTATTATACTGATTGAAGCCGCGGTTGTCAAGATGAGAATACGCCGAACAGGCTTATAAATCTTGCCACAAATTCTTATAGAATTGCATTCGTTTTTCGCCGGTTGAAGGATGCGGGAACCATCCCCGGCCAAGTTGCCATTGTTTTTTCGCCGTGCTAAAATATGGCTGTACGATGTTCGGAATTCCGCAATGAGGCAGAACGCAGTCCCGAAATTCGGTTTCGCAAGATGTAAGCTTTTCTTCACAGCTTTGAACCACTTTTCACAGGGAGGAGCCATGCAGATTCAAAACGATGCGGCTGCGGATTACCGGCCGCTGTTGCTTCGCCGCAATATCAGCTACCCAACGTTTCAGCTCCACGCAACGGCAGGCGCAAAAGGCGTTCCGCAAGATACGGTGCTCAAAATCGTGATACTCGAAACGATGCAGTGGCTCAGGCAGCGTTTTCGCGAGTTTGAACTTCCTAATGAGTTGGACATGCCCGA
>MWCU01000110.1 GCA_002070205.1 Firmicutes bacterium ADurb.Bin182
ATATTCATTGCGGCCTCCGATGAAGCCTTAACGTCGCCGCGCCTCGCGGCTGCGCGGAATTCGTTCAGCCGCGGCAGCAAAAAACGACAAAACGCGTTGGGCGTTTGCTGATACGCGAGCGCGGATACGCCGTAGTCGTCCCATCTTAGCTCAAGGAATCGGCGTATGCGCTCCGCATCCGCCGAAGCGGCAAAGCAAGGTACTGTTAAGTCAACGATTTGTGAACGATCCGAAACCGCCACAAAAATATCCGAAGGAACGCTCCCGTTCATCGCATTCTGTTTTTCCCGATCAAAAAAGAGTACTGCCCCGGCTTGTACGCCCCGGCTTTTGAGCAGTTCAAAATCATCGGCCGAAAGAACGGCGGAATACGGCTGCAGCTTCCTGAATTCATCTAAAAGCGTTACCATTCCTTCCGGTGAGAAAAGATTGACCGCCGAGTCGTACACCGAATGTACCGAGGCCCGCAGGGGCCTTTGCGCGATGCTCAAATAAAAATCTTTACAGATCCGTGCCGCGTGCAGCACGGATCCGTTAATAAGCGCCATGCGTATCTTACGCTTTCCGGAATATAAAACCGTAATGATCGCTGCCGATCCCCTCTTTGACGACGCCGACCGTGGAGACGAGTTCCATGCCGTTTTCGATATCGTCAAAGTCTATCTGACCGGATGCTTTAACACCGTTTTCAAACTGCACTATGCCGAAGTTGAGCCAGGGCTTCATATAGCCTTCGGGCAGATTGTAAACTCGGGTCCACGTAAGGAGCTTGCATTTGCCTTCAAGCGGAAGCTTCTCGAATTCGCGGCCGTCGCAGTCGGGATTCTGACAGACGACATAATGAGGGTGATGCAGTTTTCCGCATTTTGTGCACTTGTAACAATACATTTGTTCCATGATCAAAACCTCCTTACTTCGTCGTCAAAATTGTGGCTGCGACATTGTTGCCGAAACCTCCGAAGTTGATGGCAAGGCCTGTCTTCGCGCCTTCGACCTGACGGCCTTCCGCTTCGCCTCTAAGCTGGCGAACGAGCTCGACCACCTGCGAAACGCCCGTCGCGCCCAGCGGATGGCCTTTTGCCTTTAGTCCGCCTGACGTATTGACGGGCTTTTTGCCGCCGATCGCAGTATCGCCGCGCCTTGCTGCCAAATGACCTTCGCCGCGGGGGAAGAAGCCGACTTCCTCGCTCTCCGCGATCTCCAGGATCTGAAATGCGTCATGCAGTTCGGCGACGTCGATATCTTCGGGCCCCATGCCCGCCATCTTATATGCCTTTTGCGCGGACAGCCGAACGGCGAGAAGATCGGTCGGAACCTCGCGATTCGCTACGACGTGCGTATCAGTTGCGGTCGCGATGCCGGCTATGCGCACGAACTTCTTGTGCCCGAAGCCCAGTTCCTCCTGCTTATCCTTCGCCACAAGCAGCACCGCCGCCGCTCCGTCCGAAACGGGGCACATGTCGAACTGGCGGAGAGGATCCGCAACTATCGGATTCGTCGCGTTTATATAGGCAGGATTGGTTATGCGTTCAAGTACGACCTTGCGCTGAATATGCGCGCAGGGGTTGTGGCACGCGTTCTCGTGGTTCTTAACGGATACGATTGCGAGGTCCCTGTTATCCACTCCGTATTTTTCCATGCAGAGGCGGGTAAAAAGGCCCGCAAAGCAGGGCAGCGTTATTCCGTATTTATATTCTGCCTCGGGGTGCAGCATGGTTGCCACGAAATCCGTCGCTTCCCAGCCCGAAACGACGCGCATCATCTCGCCGCCTATGACAAGCACGCAGTCGCAGCAGCCGGACGCGATCGCCATGTAACCGAGCTTGATGGCGGAAGCGCCGGAGGCGGGTCCGTTTTCGATGCATTCCGCCATCGCGGGCCGTAAATTGAGCGCATCCACTACGGCGGATGCGGACCCGCTTATACGGTTTATCATGCCCGCGCCCATGGAGCCTACGAACACCTGGTCTATGACGTTCTTGCTGCCGGTCTTCGCGCCGGCGTCATCCATAGCTTCAAGTGCAGCTTCGCAGAGCATATCGATAAACGGCACTTCTGATTTCCCGAATTTCGTATGGCCCACGCCAACGATACCTACTTGTCGCATGGTGACCTCCTTTTCTTTAAACAACGATGTTTTCGGGTTTGACAAGGACTTTGTTAGCTTCCACAACATCCTCGAACGCCGGCCTTATACCCACATTTTTATTGGCTTTATGCTTTTCCCACAGAGCGCGGGTCAGCACATAGGTAGGTACGCCGCCCAGCTCATGGGGGCACTGGGGACGGGGTTCAAGCTCATACTCGATCATCCAGCGCTTGAATCCTATGGGGCTCTCGGCGACTATCCATACTTCGTCCTGATCCATGAAATCAAAGTGGTATTCCATCTTTGCGGCAAAAAGCTGAGCGCCGACTCTCAAACCGCGTTTGAGGGTCATGGTATGGTAGCTCATGCCTACCTTTTCGTTTACAAAGCGCCCGTTCACGATACCCGCGATCACTCCGTCGATCGCGCCTACGAAGCAATACTCATCCTGCACCCGGTAGCGGTACATTCCCAAAAGCTCCGCATATATACGGGAAGCGACGATGTCATAGAAATCCTTAGGCTGCTTCATCAGCGGCTCAATGGTTTCCATGAGAAGAGGGATCTCCTCCAAGGTGACCTCGCGCACCAGCATGTCTTCACCGGTTATCAAAGGGATCACCTTGGGAGCATAAGGCTTCAGGCCTATTGTGGGCGGTCTGAGCTGCTGTTCCATTTTGTCGATGATAGCCATAATGGATCCTCCTTTATTCTCTTTTTGTGCAAGGTGTAAAGTGTAACTTGACAGGTGTGACTTCGCTAAGACAGTATATTCAGTGTATGTATTTATTATCAATCACAGTTGCATGAATGTCTATGTTGACTGTTTACAAAATATACCATAAAATTATGTAGAGATATCATATTAACTTGAATAATGTCACAAGGCTGAATGACATGCTGGAAGATAACGCATTAAACACCATACGGATACCGCTTTACGAGCTGCTTGAACTGCCAGTTTTTGAAGGCAGCCGGGTCCTCGGCGGGGCGGAAGGCCTGTCGTTGACGATAACCGGCATAAACCTTACGGACACGCCGGATTATTACAACTGGATAAATGAAGGGGAGCTGATGGTCACGACCTGTTATGCCATAAGCGGCGACGCCGGGGCGCTGAGCAGGTTCATCCCGACCCTTTACGAAAAGGGACTTTCGGGCGTGTGCATAAAGCCGAGGCGATTCATAGAAGCGATACCTCGCGGCATGATAGCGGACGCTAACAAGCTCTGCTTTCCGCTTATAGAGCTGCCTGAGGATATCCATTTCAGCCGCATCACAAAGGCGGTATCCGATATGATGCTCCATCACCAGACGGACCTTCTTATGCGCATATCACGGGTCAACGATCTTCTCGTCAAAACTATCGTTGAAGGAGCGAGCCTCAACGAAATCGCGCAGATGATAAGTTCGCTTGTGGAGAGCACGGTGCTGATAATGGATTCCATAAACGGCCGTAAAGCGATAGCTTTGACTCCAGCAGCAAAGCTCGCTTTTTCCGGAATGAACGTCAAAGAACAGGATATCGGCCGCATAATTACGGAGAACTCCCATGTGCATCCGCTGCATGTGGAAAACAGGCCTTTCGGATACATTTATATTTACGACCAGCAAAAGCCGCTGTCAAAATTCAACGAAAGCATGATAGACAAGCTTTCCCAAACGATACCGCTGGAGATATCGCGGGTCCGTTCCCTGCGCGAAAACGAGGACGTCCACTTCAAGGATTTCTTCATGCACATCCTGAACGATAAAATAACCGACGAAGCGCGTGAGAAAGAGCGGGCGCAGAGCTTCGGGCTGGATGCGGAGAGCAGCCACATGATATTAAGGCTTACGGTCAGTGAAACAAAGGACGCATCCACGCAATACAGCAGCATGCTGCAGCGCACGCTGTTATTCTGCGAGATTAGAACCACGCTTCAAAACATCGGAATATCCTCAAGATTGGTGCACGATGAGGATCAATTCCTGCTTATATTAAGCTCATCGGAAGACGGCCGCAGGTTCACGCACATGATGGACCGATTCTTCTGCCTTCTTGAAAACATAATGTCTCAATACCCTACGCTGAAGCTGACTATGGGGTACAGCAGATCTCGTATAGGATTATCGGGGCTCATCGAAAGCGACCGGGAAGCGCGCATAGCTCTTCGCGCGGCAAGTTCTGTGCATAAAGCGGGAGGAATAGTAAGCTTCGGCGATATGGACTTGTTCAGGCTCATATATGCGGATGATCCCAATTCGGAAATATCAGCGTTCATAGATGAGACGATAGGCAAACTCATCGACCCGTCGCATCCCAAGGGCAAGGAACTGCTCAATACTCTCGAGAGCTATATCAAAAACTACGGAAACGTCAAACGCGTCTCGGAGGAAACGTTTACCCATTACAATACCGTAGTTTACAGGCTGAACAGCATTAAGGAAGCGACCGGTCTGGACCTTCGGGTGCCGGAGCAGCGCTTCAGACTGGAGACCGCTCTCAATCTTTACAGGCTGCTTTCGTGAATATTTAGTGGTGAGTGAAAAGTGATTAATGAAGATTAGTGGTCAGTGGTTAGTGATTAGTGCATGAAAAATCTGCAAAAGCAGATTTTCTGAACATAAGGCACTTGAATGGGTACGGAACAGACATCACGTCCGAGCGTACCCATTCAAATAAAATCCGTCCGCAGACGATCTCGCAATTATAGCCGCAGTCCAGTGTTCGAAAGGCGTCGGCCTGATTATGCCGGCTTTTGAACGCCGTTCACATCAATCATTGTATTCCCGTCAAGAAGCAGCTCACTCACTGGAACAAACTCATAGCCCTGCTCCTTTGCGGCCGAAATCAAGCCGGGCAGATATTCCTTGATTTGATAGCCGTTATTGTGGCACAGTATTATGCACCCCGGCTCCAGCTTTGAGATCACCGAATTCAGTATGGTCTCGGCGCTTCTTTCCGCCCGCCAGTCAATGGTGTCTATAGACCACTGAACGGGCGTATAACCCAGTTCGCGGGTAGCGGTGATCACGGTATCGTTATATTCCCCGTATGGTGCGCGGAACGTCGCGCTTCTTTTACCGATAAGCTTCTCCAAAAGGTCATCAAAATCAATAAGTTCCTTTTGGATCTGCTTTTTGGACAAGCTGTTCATGTGCGGATGCGTCATGGAGTGATTGCCCAGTTCATGCCCCGCCGCATGGATCGCTTTTACGTTGTCCGGATATTTTTTCGCCCAGAAGCCGCACAGGTAAAAGGTAGCCTTTACGTCCTGGCGGTCCAATTCCTCAAGTATAAACGGCGTTTTGTCATCCTCCCAGGCAGCGTCGATAGTCAGCGCGATTTTTTTATCATCGCGCTGAACGCTGTAAACAGGCAGCTCACGCTGCCTGCCCGCCATAACCGATAGCTCGTATTCCTCCACCGCATCGATCGAAAATGTGGGTTTCTGCCGGTCCTTACTCAGAGCAATCACAAGTATAACCGCCAATATTACACAGACGATTATAGCGGCTGCGGTTATAAGCGTTCGTTTTTTTACAAGAAATATACGCAAATATAACGCCTCCCCTATGTTTCTCATAGAGTATATGCATAAACTTAACCGTAAATTAAAAATAATTGAAATGTTCTCATCCGAAATGTTGTGATACAATAAAAAAGACAGCTAAACCGAGAGGAATATTAAATGAAGCTTTCCGTACGTTCGCTTGTTTTTGCGGCGCTCTGCACCGCGCTCACCGCCGCAGGAGCGTTTGTCAAAATCCCGATCCCGCCCTATCCCGTTCCGATGACGCTTCAAACGTTTTTTGTGTTTATGGCGGGGATGCTGCTTTCACCGAAATACGCTTTCCTGTCCCAGGCGGCGTATGTCGCGCTCGGGCTTCTCGGAGTGCCGGTATTTACGAGCGGCGGCGGAATAGGTTACGTGCTGAATCCCACTTTCGGCTATCTGGCAGCGTTCATGCTCGCGGCGCCTCTCATAAGCATATCCGTTAAAAAACTTCTTGAGAAAGGCAGAAAGCTGCTGTTTTTTTCCGCAGGCATGCTTATAATCATAGGCACGGGGCTCCTCGGCGTCGTTTATATGGCGGTTTTGTACGCTTCTAAAGGCGAACCGCTGGCCTTCTCATATGCCGTATATATCTTTTTGATATTCATTCCGCTGGACGCGGTCAAATTCGCCGTTTGCGCGCTTATAAGCGGAAAAATCCGAAACGGCCTGGGCGGCGCCCGAAACCGTTAACAAAAACGCCGATACCGGCATGCATTTCAAGTTGTTATATTTTTCACTTTGACATTTTTTGTGGAATTTGGTACACTTGTTTTGGATAGCTGCAACACGCATACACATTTCCTAGTCTTCCTTGGCTATCTCACAAATCCAATACGAAAGGAGGGCAGTTTTTACATCTTCGTTCTTTTCGCTTTTTTTATCAAGTATCGGAAAATCGAATAAGGGAGGAAAAATATGTTCAAAAAATTTACCAACGGATGTGTTAAACTCGTAAACAAATATTTGCCTGACCCGTTTTTATTCGCGATCATACTGACCATAGTCACGTTTATCGGCGCGCTGATCGCAACGGGAATGGGCCCCATTGAAGTCCTTTCGAACTGGGGAGCCGATACGGGTATTTGGGGCTTGCTGTCCTTCGCCATGCAGATGGTTCTCGTGCTTGTGCTCGGCGGAGCCATGGCAAGCGCGAATGCCGTAAAAAAGGCTTTGAACGCTATCGCGTCCCTTGCGAAAACCCCCCGCGACGGTATCATGATCACCGCATTCGTTTCCGCTATATTCTGCTGGCTGAACTGGGGATTCGGGCTCATCGTAGGCGCTCTTCTGGCGCGGGCGATCGCCCGCAGAATCAACGGCGTCGACTACCGCCTGCTGATCGCAAGCGCGTATGCGGGATTCGTAGTCTGGCATGCCGGCACTTCCGGTTCCATACCACTTAACCTTGCGGGCGAGGGAGTGCTTGAAAAAATGAGCGGCGGTTTGCTTACAGGCGTCGTTCCCTCATCGGAGACCATATTCCATCCCATAAACCTGCTCATTTCGGGAGTCATCATAGTCGGCCTTCCGTTCCTGTGCTGGGCAATGATGCCTACGGCGGAAAACACCATCACGGTAGATCCCGCCCTTCTCGTTGAGAAAGAGGCAAAAACCTACAAGAAGGACACACCCGCCGAAAAGATGGAAAACAGCCGCATACTCTGGCTGATCACTATCGTTCTCGGCTTCGGCTACATCGTGTACTACTTTGTGACTAAGGGCTTCAACCTCAGCCTGAACGTCGTAAACATGATATTCCTGTTCCTCGGGATCCTGATGCACGGGAACCTTCGCAAGTATATCGACGCTATTGCGGACGCGGCGGGCGGAGCGGCAGGCATCATACTCCAGTTCCCGTTCTATGCGGGCATCATGGGGCTGATGGTCGCGAAAAATGAAGCCGGCGTTTCGCTTGCGGGCGTCATATCCAACTTCTTTGTCAGCATCTCGAACGGTTTGACATATCCCTTGTTCACGTTCTGGGCAGCGGGCATAGTCAACTTCTTCGTACCGTCCGGCGGCGGCCAGTGGGCAGTGCAGGGCCCCATAATGATGCCCGCCACCGCTACGCTGAACGTTCCCGCGGGTCAAACCGCCATGGCTATCGCTTGGGGCGACGCATGGACAAATATGATCCAGCCGTTCTGGGCGCTTCCCGCTCTCGGCATTGCTGGCCTTTCCGCAAAGGATATAATGGGCTACTGCGTGGTCGTCACTTTGGCGACAGGCATCGTCATCTCCGGCGGCATGCTGCTGTGGGCTTTCTTGTTCTAAGCTGAGCGGAGCATCGTTTGATGCTCCCCCTCCATAGGGGGTATAAAATATTCCTGCATCCCGCCGTTTACCGGGGGATGCAGGAATTATGTGCGAGAAATCTTTGAAATCTTAAGATTTATCAAATAAAAAATATATCACCGGTTAAATTATTAATCTAACGGAGGATTGAGAGAATGAGCAAAGTAGTCACAGCAAAAGAAGCGGTCAGCCATATTAAGGACGGCGACGTGCTTCTGATCGGCGGTTTTTTGCAGGGCGGTATTCCGGACGTGCTGGTTGGCGCTGTTCTGGAGACCGATGCGAAAAATCTCACAATAGTATCCAATGATACGGGTACTGCGGAAACGAACATCATAAAACTGCAGCAGGCGGGGAAAGTATCGAAAGTAATGGCAACATACATCGGCGCTAACCCGGAGACCGGGCGCATGATGATCGAGGACCCGACCAGCGTGCAGCTTTTCCCGCAGGGCACTCTGGCCGAGAAGATACGCGCCGGCGGAGCCGGCATCGCGGCGTTTTTAACTCCGACTGGAGTGGGAACGATAGTCGAAGAGGGCAAGCAGAAGATGGAATTGAACGGCAGGGAGTATCTGCTTGAAACCGCGCTCAGGGGCAACGTTGCTCTGGTGCACGCTTCTGTCGCGGATGAATTCGGCAACTGCTTTATGCGCGGATCGACCAAAAACTTCAACGCAATAATGCCGGCCGCCTGCGATTATGTAGCCGTAGAAGCCGAAAAAATCGTACCCGTCGGCGAACTGGACCCCGAATTGGTCACGGTTCCCGGCATTTTTGTTGATGCTGTCGTAAAGGTGGGTGAATGAGAATGGATAAAAAGAATCTGATAGCATGGCGCGTTGCTCAGGAACTGAATAACGGCGACGTCGTAAACCTCGGCATAGGACTTCCGACTCTTGTCGCCAACCATATACCGGAGGGTATCAACGTTATTTTCCAGGCCGAAAACGGCATAATCGGAGTAGGCCCCGAGCCTGAGCCTGGAAAAGAAAACAAGGACGTTTTCAACGCGGGCGGCGCGTACGTTACTACAAAACCGGGAGCGGTATTCGTGGACAGCGCCACATCCTTCGCGATTATCAGGGGAGGCCATGTTGCGGCTACGGTCCTCGGCGCGCTTCAGGTGGATGAAAAAGGCAATCTCGCCAACTGGCTGGTCCCCGGCAAAAGAGTGACGGGCATGGGCGGCGCGATGGACCTTGTGACAGGCGCAAGGCAGGTCATAGTGGCGATGGAGCACACGGCAAAAAGCAGCCATAAAATACTGAAAGAGTGCACATTCCCGCTCACGGGCGCAAAGGTGGTAAACAAAATAATCACCGATATGGGCGTTATGGAAATTACGGATAAAGGCATTGTTCTTCGCGAAATCGCAAGTAACGTGACGCTTGATGAAATCCGGGAAGCCACGGGCGCGGAATTGATAATACCGGACGATCTTAAAGTCATGCAGGTCAACGAATAAAAGGAGGCGGCAAAATGAAAAAGGGAATCGTATTGGCAGGCGCAGTCAGAACTGCGATAGGTAAGTTTCAGGGTGCTCTCAGCGAAGTTCCTGTCGCCGAATTGGGCTCTGTTGTAATCAAGGAAGCTCTTAACAGGGCGGGCGTCAAGCCTGAGCAGGTGGATGAGGTAATAATGGGCTGCGTTCTCCAGGCCGGCCTCGGACAGAACGTGACGAGACAGGCGGCCATAAAAGCGGGCATTCCCATTGAAGTGCCCTCAATGACTATAAATAACGTATGCGGCTCGAGCCTCAAGGCCGTCAACGTAGCCGCCGCCCTTATCGAGGCGGGAGAGGCCGATGTGATAGTCGTCGGAGGTATGGAGAGCATGTCTTTGGCCCCCTACACGCTGCCGAACGCGCGATTCGGGTACAGGATGGGCGACGGAGGCATTGTCGATACGATGGTCCACGACGGGCTTTGGGACGCATTCAATAACTATCATATGGGCATAACCGCCGAGAACGTCGCGGAGAAATACGGAATCACCCGCGAACAGCAGGACGCTTTCGCTGCGGAGAGCCAGCAGAAATGCGAGGCGGCTCAAAAGGCGGGCAAGTTCGACGAAGAAATAGTGCCCGTGCTTGTAAAGGTCAAAAAGGAAACGGTTGAATTCAAGGTCGACGAATTCCCGCGCCAGGGAGTAACTGCCGAAGGCTTGGCTAAACTTCGCCCCGCGTTCAAAAAAGACGGAACCGTCACCGCAGCCAATGCCTCGGGAATAAACGACGGCGCGTCCGCAATACTCGTCATGAGCGCCGAAAAAGCTGCTGAGCTGGGCGTGAAGCCGATGGCGAAGTTCATTGTCGGCGCGTCCGCAGGCGTGGAACCCAGCATAATGGGAATCGGGCCTGTGGAAAGCACAAGGAAAGCTCTCAAAAAAGCCGGCTTGAAAATTGAAGACATCGATTTGATAGAGGCAAACGAAGCGTTCGCGGCGCAGAGCGTTGCGGTCGGCAACGAGCTCAAATTCGACCGTAAAAAGCTGAACGTGAACGGCGGAGCGATAGCTCTCGGCCACCCGATAGGAGCATCGGGATGCAGGATACTCGTTTCGCTTCTTTACGAAATGAAACGCCGGGGTGCCAAGCGCGGTCTTGCGACACTGTGCGTAGGCGGCGGAATGGGCGTTTCCACGATAGTAGAAATGTAACAACATGAGCCCCGCGCCTGATGGTGCGGGGCGTTTTCCATCAATTCGAAAAGGATAAAAACATGGCTGATATCTACGCGGTAATTCTGGTTATTGCGGGCATTTGCTTTCTTTATGCCGGCATATCTGGCAAGGGACGCTTTTACGAGAACGACCGGATAAAAGAAGGCATGAAGGAAAAGTTTCAAAAGAGGCTGCGGATAGCTTTTTTGACGATGAGTCCCGTCATGACGGCGCTCGGCATAACGGGCGTTATCGTCACTGCGGGGAACGGCGGCGGAGGCTATGCCGCCGGTGAAACGCTGAGAACCGTTCAGGGCATACTTCTGGCGGCGGGATTGGCAGGTGTCGCGATACACGTTTTCCTTATAACACGCTGCCTGCATAAGAAAAAGTCATATGATGAACGCCGGTCCGAACAGGAAAGGGAACGAATGAACAGCGAACTCAGAAGCCCGAGAGTCAGGGCGGCGTTCGAATTTGACGACGAAACGACGGAAACGAAGCCGCACGATAACTGACAAAAAGCGGCAGGGAGCCCTTAAAAAGCCCCTCGCTGCAGCCGCGGAGTCAAAAACAAGATTTAACGATCTAAAGCCGCTCATCCGGCATGCGTATGCCGGATGAGCGGCTTTAAGTTCGGTGAAACTTCTGTTTCGCGGTACGCATAAAATTCGGAGAAGCCTGCAGGCTCCTTCGGCATTTAAAAAAAATTTATTCCAAAAAGTCCTTCAGCTTCCTGCTCCTGCTCGGGTGGCGGAGCTTCCTCAGCGCTTTAGCCTCGATCTGGCGGATGCGCTCCCTCGTTACGTTGAACTCCCTGCCCACTTCCTCAAGCGTGCGGGCTTTCCCGTCGTCCAGTCCGAACCGCAAACGGAGCACCTTTTCTTCCCTCGGTGTGAGCGTATCCAGCACATCCATCAGTTGTTCCTTAAAAAGCGTGAACGCCGCGACCTCCGCGGGAGCCGGCGCATCGTCATCGGGAATGAAGTCGCCGAGGTGGCTGTCCTCTTCTTCGCCTATTGGCGTTTCAAGGCTCACGGGCTCCTGCGCGATTTTGATTATCTCACGGACTTTTTCCTCCGAGATCCCCATTTCGCTCGCTATTTCGGCGGGCAGCGGCTCCCTGCCCAATTCCTGCAGCAGCTGACGGTTGACGCGTATCAGCTTGTTTATGGTCTCAACCATGTGCACCGGGATGCGGATAGTCCTCGCCTGGTCCGCGATTGACCTCGTTATCGCCTGCCTTATCCACCAGGTCGCGTACGTCGAAAATTTAAAACCCTTTCTGTAGTCGAACTTCTCGACCGCTTTAATAAGCCCGAGGTTGCCCTCCTGGATCAAGTCCAGGAAAAGCATGCCGCGCCCCACGTAGCGCTTGGCTATGCTCACGACCAGTCTTAAATTCGCTTCCGCCAGCTGCCGCTTTGCCTCCTGGTCGTTGTTTACCATCCGTTTCGCAATTTCGATTTCTTCACTGGCGGTCAAAAGCGGGACCTTCCCTATCTCCTTCAGGTACATCCTCACGGGGTCGTCGATGCTTACGCCCTCGGTCGCGGCGATCTGGTTTTCGATTTGGGCGATCTCCTCGTTGATGTCTTCCGGAATATCGATTTCTTCAACCACGTCGATGTTGAGACCTTCGATATGGTCATAGATCTTCTCGATCTGTTCCGGATCGAGCTCCATCTCTTCCAGGGCGTCCATTATCTCCTTATACGTCAGAACGCCTTTCGCTTTGCCGTGCTCCAGCAGGTCATTGATTTTTTGGGTGCGGGAATCGTTGATTTCCAACAAAGCACCCCTCCTTATCCTCTTTAGAGTTATATAAGCTGCTTTTGCAGTTCAGCTATCTTTTTTATCAGCATGCGCCTTTCGGTTTCCGGCAGCCCGGGGGCTTCCGCCTTTTCGCTGAGCTTGACTATTTCGCTCCGGATATCCGCCCGCTCTATCGCCTTTATGCAGTCGTCCGCAATGCTCTTCATATCGCAGAACCCCTCGTCGTCCACAAACAACTGAGCGACCTTTTCGGCGTCCTGCTCCTCCAGACGCGAAAGCAGGAGCGGAACGTCGGCTTCCGCGCCCTCGCTGTATATCGAAAGGAGCTCCAGCGAGAAGTTTTCATACGCCTGTTCGCCGAATCTGCCGGGCGGGAACTTCTTGAGGACATACATTGCAGTATCCCTGTCTTTGGCAAGGCACATCGCAAGGGTTCTTTCGGCTTTTGCCCTTTCGGACAAAGTTTCGCGCTGTTTTTTAACTTTAGTATTCCGATAATTTCCAATGCTATTCTTATTGTCTACCGCGCTTATGCTTACCTGGCCCGCAAGGGTTTCCAGAGACAAACCGGTTTTGCGAGAAACGGAGGCGATATACCTTTCCTGTTCGACAGGCTGAAGCGTCGATATGAATCCGCACGCTTCAAGCGCGTAGGCCTCTCTCCCGTCCGCGGTGGACATATCAAACTTCGAGGCAAGCCGCTCCAGTTTGAACTCGGGCAGGGTGAGCGCCCTGTCCTTTAAAGCCTCGAATGCGTCCTTTCCGTTGGCGGCAACGTATTCATCCGGGTCCGCGCCCTCCGGCATCACGATCACCCTGACGGTAAGGCCCTCCTTCCGGAGTATGTCAAGGCCCCTCAGCGTTGACTCCTGCCCCGCGGAATCGCCGTCATAACAGATATAGACCTTGCCGGCGAACCGTTTCATCAAACGCGCCTGCTGCTCTGTGAGAGCGGTCCCAAGCGAGGCGACGACATTTGCGATCCCCGCTTTGCTGAGTGAAATTACGTCCGTATAGCCTTCGACTATGACCAGATCCGCTATCCGGCTTCCCTTTTGCAGATTCAGCCCGTAAAGATTGTTTCGCTTGCTGAATACCGGCGTATCCGAAGTATTTATGTACTTGGGCTGCTCAGTGCCCATTGTCCTTGCGCCGAACCCGAGGACTTTGCCGTTCGTGCCGACTATCGGGAAAATTATCCGGTCCCTGTATTTGTCGTATACCCTTCCGTCCTTTTGGAGCGCAAGGTCCGCGCCCAAAAGCTCCTCGGTCGTAAATCCCTTAGGGCTAAGGTATCCGGTAAGGTTGTTCCATCCTTCGGGAGCATAGCCTATGCCGAAACGCGTTATCATGCGCGCGTCAAGCCCGCGCTTCGAGAGATACTTTCTCGCCTTCTCTCCCCGGTCGGACTTCAGCATGCTGTGATAATACAGCGCGGCTTCCTTGTTTGCGGCATACAACCTGTCCTTGAAAGCTTTCTCCTGCTGCATCTTCTCGCCGTCGATGAAGCCCGGCATAACAAGCCCCGCGCGCTCGGACAAAAGCTTGACCGCGTCGATAAAAGAAAGATGCTCCATTTCCATTACGAAATGGATGACGCCGCCCCCCGAATGACAGCCGAAGCAGTAATACAACTGCTTGTCGGGCGATACCGAGAACGAAGGCGTCTTTTCGCTGTGAAAAGGGCAGAGCCCCCAAAATTTCCTTCCTTTCGGCTTAAGCTGCATGTAACCCGAAATGACGGAAACGATATCGTTTTTTTCGAGCAATTCTCCCATCCACAGGTCGGGAAAACGCGCCATTTACTTCACCCAGCCTTTTTATTCTACAGAATATTCGATAATCCTTTAAAATAACAGAAAAATATACAAAAAGTCTTTAGAACCGCCAAAATCAGGGCAGGCGCCTGCGGGAGCACCGGTTAACGTTCCCTTAACTTAAATCCATTCGGTGGGAACAAAAAGGCGCTTGTATTCGCTTATGGCGTATCTGTCCGTCATGGAAGCGATGTGATCGGCTGCAACCCTTTCCGCGCCCTCCTCGTCGATATTTTTCAAAAACTCCCGCGGGATAAGCTCCGCGTTTTCAAGATAGAACAGGTAAAGCGCCCTCACTATATGCTTTGCTTTGCCCTCCTCGCGCTTTGCGGACGGATTAAGGTACACTTTTTCGAACATAAAGTCCCTGAGCTTGTTGAACTCGGCGTTTACCTCCCCGCTCATTCCGATTTCGGGCTTGTCCAGGCTGTTGACGATTACGTCCGTGATCATGGTGTTGATTCGCTGGCCGTGGGAAGAGCCCAGAACGCGCTCGCAGCTTTTAGGTATATCCCCGGGGGAGAGCACTTCCGCCCTTATGGCGTCGTCTATGTCATGATTTATATAAGCGATGCGGTCCGCGATGCTGACTGTCCTGCCCTCAAGCGTTTTCGCGCTCCCGTCCTTTTTGTGATTGAGTATTCCGTCCCTTACCTCGAAAGTCAGGTTAAGCCCCGTGCCGCCCTCGAGCTTCTCAACCACTCGGAGGCTTTGCTCGTTATGGCGGAAACCGCCCTCCACAAGCTCGTTTAGCACTTCTTCGCCCGCGTGGCCGAAAGGCGTGTGCCCGAGGTCATGGCCGAGGGCTATTGCCTCCGTCAAGTCTTCGTTGAGCCTCAAAGCCCTGGCGATCGTCCGCGCTATCTGAGAGACCTCCAGGGTGTGGGTAAGCCGCGTCCTGTAATGATCCCCCGCGGGCGCCAGGAATACCTGCGTTTTGTGCTTAAGACGGCGAAAGGACTTGCAATGGATTATCCTGTCGCGGTCGCGCATAAAGTCCGTCCTCACGGGGCACGGTTCGACAGGGAACCGCCGCCCCTCCGAGTCCGCGGCGCATTTCGCGAATGCCGAGAAGGTCTCGCGTTCCCTTTGTTCTATTGTTTTTCGAATGTTATACTCCCGCATAAAAACGCCGCCTTTACAGGGTATAATGTTCAACACAAAGGACCTGATTCCCTGCATAGCGCTTCGCTTGGTAAGTTATGAAGTATTCAGTTGAAAGTTATAAGTTCATGAAAAATCCGCTTGGCGCATATTTGAAGGTGTCAACGTATATCCCCCGCCAGTCCGACGGCCGGCTGCCCCCTTTAGGCAAGAGGGCCTTTTGAGGGGCGGCTGTGTAATTTTAGTGAAAGTCGCGCTCTGCACAGCGAAACTTGGGTAACGTCTCGAAAAGCTTATATGTTTTACTTATAATAGCAATCCTCGAGCCATCTATAAGGATTTTCATATATGTACTGCCAAATCTTTAGGTACTCTGTTTCATTCCGTATGATATGATCATGGTAATTTCTCTGCCAAATATCTGAGATATGATACATTTCCTTGATCTGCTTTGATGAATTCATTTTCAGATATCCAACTGCCTTTGAAACAATAGACCGTCGTAGGGGCGATTCACGAATCGCCCGATCATCATTTAAATCATCGTGTCGTAAGGGCGATTCACGAATCGCCCGATCGTCATTTTCAACAACGTGTTGTAGGGGCGATTCACGAATCGCCCGATCATCATTTACAACATCGTGTCGTAGGGGCGATCGCCCGATCATCAGTTTCAACAACAAATATCATGTGAATGTGATTCGGCATTATAACATAGTTATCAATAGTAACGTTCGGATACCGTTCGGGCAGCTTGTTTATGATACTCTCAATGACCTCACCGCTTGGCGTCAGTCGAACGGCGAACTGTGATTGTGCCGAAGTCGTACCTCGCAGCCTTAACGATTCATCTATGCACGAAATCCGGTTTTCGCAAGCCCCTGCCACCTCGCCGAACAATTTGCTTTTGTTCTTCGAACAAATCGTAATAAAATATGCACCATTTTGATTATAATCGTAATTCTTCAATCTGTTTTGTTTGCGTTTTGGCAGTTCCATAAGCAACCCTCATTCTCATGGTGGATGTGATTGTGATTACGCCGCAGTCGCATCTTACAGCCAAGGCGATTCGTGAATCGCCCCTGCAACATATGGTGAACGGCCGTGAACGAAGGGCGTCGGGCCGTGATTGCGCCGCAGGCGTATTTCACAGCCAGGCGATTCGTGAATCGCCCCTACAACATATGGTTGACGACCGTGAACGAAGGGCGTCGGGTCGTGATTGCGCCGCAGGCGTATTTCACAGCCAATGCGATTCGTAATCGCCCCAACAACATACGGTGAACGGCTGTGAGCGACGAGCGGCGGGCTGTGCTTGCGCCGGTCGCATATCACAGCCAAGGCGATTCATGAATCGCCCCTACAACATACGGTGAACGGCCGTGAGCGACGAGCGGCGGGCCGTGATTGCGCACAGCAGGCGCACATCGTGAATCGCCCCTACAACATACGGTGAACGGCCGTGAGGATTAAAAAGGGGTACGACAGACCGCAGTCCGGGTACCCCCATTCAAGTAAAATCGCAGTTGACTCGCGAAAATTCCCCCGATTTTCGCAACAGCGAAGCATTATTCCGACCGTATCGCGGACAGAGCGCTCAAGCGCATGGCTTTCACCGCGGGATACATGCCGCTGACAAGGGCGACTCCGACCGAGAAAACCACCGCGAATACGGCAAGATACGCGGGGATAACGCTCATCATGCCGCTGCCGGCCATTAAAAACCCGTTCAGAAGGGCCGAAAGCCCGTAGCTTATTCCGAGGCCTATCGCGCCGCCGAAAAACCCGATGTACGCGGCTTCGGTCAGAAAAAGCGTCGCTATGTTGCCCATGCGGCAGCCGAGCACCTTTATGATTCCTATCTCCTTTGTGCGCTCATATATGCTCATCATCATCGTGTTCATTATGCCTATCGCCGCGACGAGGAGCGCCACTCCGCCTATTGCGCCGAGGAGCAGCTGAAGCTGCTGAGAGCTCTTTTTTGCCATTTCAAGCGCGTCCTGCAGGCTGTAAGTGCCGTAGCCCATATCGTCGATCTGCTTTTTAACGGCGGCAACGTCATCGATATCGTTGCATTTTACCATGACCTGATAATACTTCTCAGTATCGAGATTCATGATATTCTTGTTTTCCTTGGCGAGCTTTTTTAGCGCGTTTATATCCATCAAAGAATACCAGGAGTAGTTGTTGCCCTCGGACATCGTCCCGACGGGCGTGACCTTATAGAACTTGCCTTTGGGCTGCGGCTGAGAAGGGTCTTCCGAGTACCCTCCCCCGACCGGCATGGGCATGGGCTTACCCATAAACCCGCCGTTATCGTAAATATTGGACGAATCGAACGTAAGCTGGAACCGGGACCTGTCCAGAGTGACCTTGGATATTCCCGTCATCGGATCCATCGCCTGCTTGCCGGTTTTGGGGTTGTAAAAATTGTTCATTACGTGGCCCGCGAAAACAATCTCGTAATTTTTGCCCGTGTGGGGATTAGGCAAGCGTCCGTCCGAGAGCTCGAAGCCGAACTCCTCGGCGACATCAAGGTCGACGCCCAGAATGGATACATCCGTTACATACTGACCGCTTTTGATGAATCCCCAGGTCTCGATCCGCGGCATGACGGCCTTTACGCCGGGTATCTTCCTGAACGCTTCGACGGACTTATCATTGAGCTCCGTTTCGGTGGACGTGCCCATTCCGTCCCTCGTTTCGGTGTACTTCCAGGAGCTTACCTCGATCATCGTCAGGCTGCCGAATTGCTCGAAATTCTTTATCTGCGCCTCGTTGATGCCTATGCCGAGGCTTATCATCACCACAATGGAGGCGGTCCCTATAACCATTCCGAGCACGGTGAGCACCGCGCGAAGCTTGCGCCGCCATAAATTCATGAACGCCATTGCGAGCTGATCAAGGATCCTCATAACTCCTCAAGCTCCCTTTTGCGCCTCGCCTTAACGAGCATCCTTATTCCGAATATGAGCGCCGCAACGCCCGCGACGATAAGAACGATAATAAGCCATCCGGGCATACCCTGCTTTACCGGCATTCCCGGGTTGAAAACGTCCCCGTCGCCGGGTTTTCCCGGGAACTCCCCGTCCGGCGGAACCACATAATCCTCCATTACGAACAGCTCAAAAGGCTTTTCCTCTCTGAGCTGCTCGCCGTAAGCGTCCTCATACGTGATCACGACGGTTCCCTGTATCTGACCGGCAACCGAAGGTATGACTGCGAAATCCGCCTGCATCGAAGAGCCAGAACCTATGTTTCCGCCGAAATACGTTTCCTCCATGCTGAGGCCTTCGCCCTCCACGCTGACCATGCAGTTATAGATAGTGGACTTGCCCATGTTATAGAGCGAAAAAAACATCCCGACCGGCTGGCCGACCATCGCGCTGTCGGCATATATCACGGGGTCGTCGATCTTGAGCCTTATCCTTTGAGAAATGGGCAGCGATAGCGTTTCGACCGCGTCGTAAGTAGTAAGCGTGCTGCCGCCCTCATAATTGAACGCTACGGTAAGAGTATGCGATTTCGCCTCTATATCCGGCGCGCTTTGGAGCGCTATTTCGCAAGTCACGGTATCGCCTTTGGCGATCTTTTTAACGTAAAGGGTGTTTGATCCGTTAGCAGCGGGAAGGATCTTCCCGCTTTCATCCTTGACGGTGATCTTAAGGTTTTTGACGTCCTCGCTGTCCGAGGTGTTTGTGAAGTCCATGGACAGCTTGAACTCCTCTCCAGCGAACAGCTTATCGGGGCTCAGCTTATAAGCGTCTATTATTATTTTGGGCACCGAAACGGGCTTTTGGCCGCCCGGTATTTCAGCCTGAGCGCCTTTTATAACGTTTACGAAAACCGTGAACTGAGCCGTCTGGCGCACATTGTCAAGGTCGTACACGGCGTTGAAAGTAACTGCCTTTACGCCGGAAGTGGCGTTTTTGCTGATTTTAAAGTCATACACCACTTCCGTTTTGGCTCCGGGCGCCATTGTGGGAAGCGGACGCATATACACCATTTCCTGCAGCTCGAACGGGAACGTATTAAGGTCCGCCGAGATTACCGGCGCAACCTCGCCGTTTTTCACGATGCCGGAAAATCCCGAAACGAAACCTTCCGAAGCCCTGTTGCGGATGGGAAGCACCACCCTTATCGTATCGCCCGCGTCACCTTTTGGAGCGGCCAGCACCGTACCGTCCAGCCTTGTGGAATCGAGTACCAAAGCGGGAATGGTTTCACCCGGAGTTTGATTGTCATTGGGGTCCGGAGTGGTTGTTGGAGCTGAAGTCTTTTCAAAATAAAAATCTACACTTTGCTGTAAGGGGCCGGAATCATTTTTTGTATATAGAACAAAAAATTCCGCTTTCTGCATTCCTTTAGGAAAATCTTTAGAAACTGATACTTTCATTATATATCTGTCGTCTTCTAAATCTTTTACATTTGTACCATCTTTAGGAAATTCCGATTCAACGCTTGTAACTATAGTTTGATTCGCGCTTGGATAAATACCGTAAATCTTTATTGTATCAGCAGTAAAAGAAACAGCTTGCTTAACTGAAAATTCTAAATTAACTTTACTATTTTTTTCTTCGCCTACCCCAATCTGCGTAATAATTATATCACCCAAATCTTCCGCCAGCGCGGTCGGCACCATACCCAATACGAATATCGCGATAAATATCACGCCGAGTATCCATGAAAATCTTTTTGCCCTTGTCATGCTCCTGCCTCCTGCAAAACTCTTTGTTCTATCTGCCTCTCGTCCGTAACTTTTCCGTCCAAAAGGTTTATTACCCTGTCCGTATAAGCAGCCATTTTAGGATCGTGCGTCACAAGGATGAGGGTCCGCCCCTGATCCCTCGCGATGCCGCACATCATGTTCATTACCTCGTCCGAGGTTTTGGAGTCGAGGTTGCCGGTCGGCTCGTCCGCGAAAACGATCTCCGGGTCGCTCACGAGCGCTCTCGCTATGCCGACCCTCTGCTGCTGTCCTCCGCTCATCTGCATGGGCTTGTGATTGAGGTGAGTGCCGAGGCCCACAGCCTTTAAAATTTCCCTCGCGCGCTTTTCACGCTTCTCTTTGGGGACTCCCCTGAAAGAAAGCGGAAGGGCGACGTTCTCCAAAGCTGTGTAATACGGCATCAAATTGAATGACTGAAAAATAAATCCCACGTGCTTCTGGCGGAAGCGGATAAGCTCGCTCTGCGTCATCTTCTCGACATGCTGCTTCGCGATGACTATCTCGCCCGAGGTCGGCGCCTCAAGCCCCGCCATAACGTTCAAAAGCGTGGATTTTCCGGAGCCGGATCTTCCGACGACGCAGCAGATCTCCCCCGCTTTTACGGCCAGATCAACTCCGTTGAGCGCGTTTATGTTAACCGTTCCGACGCGATAAACCTTTTTAACATCGCGAACGTTGACGATATACGAGTTTCTTTCGTCTGCCATGAAAATACATCACTCCTTCCACGGCATTATAACATATTTATAACCTGCTAAACAGATGTACAGGCATCAACAATAATACGGCTGTACGGCGGCAAAGGTTGCAGCGCTATTCAAAAAATTTTCCGGGAAATTTTTACTTGTCCGATTTTTGCGGTTTGTATTGTATATTGCTCCGTCATACGTTAATATACATGTGGAATAAGAAGGTGAACGCATGACAAAACAGGATGAGAACAAGAAAAAAATAAACTTGGCCGCCCGAATCGCGATAATCGCGGGCATAGTCGTGCTCGTAATCGCAGGATGCCTTGCGGCCCTCGGCCTCGGGCTGCTCGGAAGGATCACGAGGCCGGACATCCCCGCCGTTTTCGAGGAGGACGAGCCCGATACGGAAGATTTGGAAGAAACGCCTGCCCCGACCGCGGCGCCGGACTCGATGCCCGCGCCGTTTACGCCTTCCCCCGCGCCGACTCCTGAGCCGATACTCCCGCTTGCCGAGCTTTACCCGCAGACAAAGCTGACCCAGGAGCAGTATGACGCCATCGACGCGCATAACGAAGACAGCCAGAACTTCAGCCACGTGCTTCTGCTCGGCGTGGACAGAAGGGGAAAAAGCGGAAATTCGAGAGCGGACACAATGATGATAGCGACGATAGACAAAAAAAACGGAAGGCTCAAGCTCACAAGCATCCTTAGGGACCTTCTCGTCGAGATACCCGGCGAAGGCGAGGGCAAGCTCAACAGCGCCGCCGCCAAAGGCGGCGTGGACCTTCTGATGAAAACGATAAGCCATAACCTTCATATAAAACTTGAGCGGTATATACTCGTTGACTTTAGGATGTTCGAGAATGTTATAGACAAAATGGGCGGAGTCACCGTGAAGATGACGGCCTCGGAAATAAGCGCCGCTAACGACTGCATCGCGGGGCTCAACAAGCAGTGGAACGTCCCCTACCTTTGGGACGGCTTCATATTCGCGAATCCCGGCAACGTGAAGCTCACAGGGAAGCAGGCACTCGGCTTTGCGAGAGTGCGCCATATCGACAGCGATTTTAAACGGACGGACAGGCAGTTTGAGATACTGCAGGCCGTTTATGCGAAGTTTTTAAAGAAATCTGTGACTCAGCAATACGAACTGCTGTATGACCTTTTGCCG
Organism: Firmicutes bacterium ADurb.Bin182; assembly: GCA_002070205.1. GTDB lineage: Bacteria > Bacillota > Clostridia > Christensenellales > CAG-138 > MWCU01. Next base: position 21,880 of record MWCU01000110.1, read on the forward strand.
CTCGTTGAAACGAACCTCACAAACGGGGAGATCGTGCAGCTCGCTTTGAACGCGCTCGCCGTAAACGCGCCCGGAATACTTCACTATACGGTACCGGCGCCCGGGATGTACAAGTCCGCATCCTACGACCGCAGCTCAGTGCTGCTGAGCGACCTTTCGGCCAACGCCTGGGCCGCGCACACATTCATATTCGAATCGGCGGAGGAACCGAAGGAAGCAAAGGTATTATCCCCGGGCGAATCGCTGCCGCCGCGCACCCCTTCGCCCTCAATGACGCCCGAGTTGACTCCGGGAGGGTGGCCTTGGTTTGAAACCCCGGGAATATTCCCGACTCCCGGGCAGACTCCTCCCGCACGAGAGCCCGAACCGACCGAGAGCTCGTTATTTTAGAAGCAATCAGAAAAGGTTAAAATAGTACCCGCAATAACCGCGTATATGCGCGACTGAGAAACAATACGGGAAGCCGCTGCCAAAGAGACGCATCGGCATCTCGCTCCATAACAAAACCGCTTGCATTCGGAGCTTTTGAGCAAGCATATCTATTACGGAGACAATTTCAAATCCTCCCCTATTACCGCAAGCCCGCCGGCTCTTTGACTGCTTTAGCCCCTAAATAGCCGAAACCGCCGCACATGACAGCGATGCCTCAAGCGTTCACATTTCTTTATCCGGAATCCACCTCCGCTTTTTGCCGGTTATACTCTCCGGCGCCGGCCGTATAAATAACTTTGAAAAGTGTGCCCGCGGCTCACCAAACGCCGCTTTCCGCCAGGCATAATATGATAGACAAGTTATTATTGTAAAAGAGGTAAACATTTATAACAGGCTGCAAAAGAAACGGACCCGGCAGTTAAATAAGCCATGACGGACGCCGCCAGTAAAATCAGGCAGCAAAACACCTCCGCGTGAAACCCAACTCGACGGCGGAATCGGATTGAGTCGGAATACCCGAATGATTAAATTACGGAGGGAATGGATATGAAAAATGCGAAGCTTCTTTTGTTTGCATTAAGGATTGCCGCCGCGGTAGCTGTTTGCATCGTACTTTTGCAATACGGCGCCAAATTGATTAAGGATCTTCCCGCTGTGGTCTTTCTTGCCGTATCTGTCATCACAAGCGAGATCATTGTATTCGCCCGTACATCGGATAAAGAAAGGCTGGCCATAATGTGGATCTGCGGAGGATTGGCGGTGATCATATTTATCGCGGGCGTTATCGCAAACGGCGGCGGCGCTACATTCTCGTTTGAAGAGGGCAAAATTACGGCGATGCATTTCTTTTTCGGCTTTCTTATGATCGTGCTTGCGGGACTCGCACGGAAGCTGCTGTTTAGTTTTTTCGGAGGGGGATGAGGCGGCGGCGGATTTAAGCTGACGTCTGCTTTGCGCTTGCGGTTTGTGAAGTTTAAAAAGTCACAGAGATTCTTCGCAAGCTCAGAATGACAGCGGCTTAAGACTGTTTTTACTTTCTACTTTTAACTTATAACTGAAAACTGATCCCAATGAAAAAAACATAGCACACGATGCTATGTTTTTTTCAATGGGATCCGGCAGCTGCCTATTCTCCCGGGCTGTCTCCGGCCCAGTACCTTCGGTGTATAAGGGCTTAACTTCTG
>MWCU01000111.1 GCA_002070205.1 Firmicutes bacterium ADurb.Bin182
ATCCGAAAGATCAACCGGCACAATTTCATACCGACAAATTTACTTATGATTCAAATACCGATACCTATACTTGTCCGGTGGGGAAGATTCTACAGGCACATAGCGATAAAACAGCAGACAGACGCAACTTTTTCAATAAAGCAGCTTGCTCTGAATGTTCATTCCTGAGTCAGTGCGCAAGAGGAGACCGGCCTTATCGTGCAGTGGCACGAGGTCGGTACAGTAAAATTTGCGAGGAGACAGATAAGCGGACACAGGAAAATATGGCACTTTACAAACTCCGACAGCAAATTGTTGAGCATCCCTTCGGCACGATTAAATTCACCATGAGAGGCAATTATTTTTTGCTGCGTACTAGAAGAAAGGTTTGCAGCGAAGTCGCATTACTCTTTATAAGCTATAACCTCAAACGGGCTTATGCAATACTAGGATTTCACGAATTAATGGCTAGGTTGGACAGCATTGCTGCTTATTTTCAATCCTTTATTATGAAAATGCAAAATTTCGAATGCTCAGTAAAAGCTGCTTCCCTTGCGTTCGACTAAAGGCATGTTATTACACAGCCTGACGGTTCTTCTGCTTGCATAACATGGTTATTAATGGTAGTATGCCATTGAGGTGTTTTGTTATGCCCAGAACAGCGTGAAAGAGAAGCTCAAGCGATATTTATCATATCATTCTAAGAGGAATTAACAAGCAAACGATATTCAGCGATGAAGAGGATAACGATGGAAGAGGCGTTAGTAGGCAAATGATATTTGGATGGATAGTGCAAAAAAGAACCGTCTCCATGTGTTATACCCAATAATAAACATAAACGAATATCTCAAAGACTGGATTTGGTTAACATGACAGACAAAAAAATTAAAAAGGTTACACTACAGTATTTGCTAATAACATTTGTAGTAACGGGTATTACTTGGGGGGGGATTTATATTGCCCAGCGATACGGTTATTTAATGGGAGATTCTGCCCTATTCTATCCTATATACATATTCGGAGGGGCATCCAGTACAATCGCTTCATTTATTGTTTTAGTTAAATCAGGAATGCCCGTCAAAGAATGGCTCAAAAATGTTTTTGGTCTTAAACAAAATCCGTTATCCTATTTAATCGTTCTATTGTTTTTGCTTTGCTTTATTGTGTTGGGCTGTATAACAAAAGTTTTCGTGTTGACTATGCCGCTTTGGTATTTGGTGTTGTTTACTTTCCAAAATATATTTGAAGGCGGCCTGGAAGAAGCTGGCTGGAGGTTTATCTTACAGCCGAATCTTGAAAAAGTGATGCCTTTCAGCCTTGCGACCTTAGCTACCTGTGCGATTTGGACGCTATGGCACTTACCCCTTTTCTTTATAGATGGTACGGCACAGCAAAATATGAACTTCGGTTTATTTTCCATTTTTTTTGTAGGTTATTCATTCAGCTTGGCTATTATCAAACGATTAACCGGAAGTGTTTGGCTTTGTGTATTATTTCATGCCGCATTGAACGCTATATGTTCAGTTTTCGCGGTAAAGTTTAGTTTAACGGGTAATATCATTATTACAGCCGTAATAGTAATAATTGCCTTGTTTTTAAACAAATACAAATATATACAACATTATCATGTTGATGCAGAGGAATGAATATGGGTCGACAAGGCCAGATAACCCTGTGGTTTTTCCATTCCCTATTGCAATTCAGATCGGAAACATAACCCTGTGGTTTTTCCATTCCCTATTGCAATTCAGATCGGAAACATAATTGAAGCAGACACAGTCTGACGGTTCTTCTGCTTGCGTAACATGGTGTCAACTCAAAGCGGCAGAATCCTTATTTTTACGCTTGCGGGAAAATGGGTGAAATCCGCCGGTATTATTTAGTTCATCAAAATCATTTCACGGCTTGTTATATTCTTCTTGTGTATAATCAGGACATAATGAGGTTGGGAGGAGATAAAAGTGTACAAAGAAGAATTAAGAAATAAGATAAAGAAATTAGGGGTTGATCTTTGCGGTTTTGGCAGCGTTGAACGTATGAATAGCGCCCCGGAAGGATTTAAACCCAGAGATGTTTTACCTGAAAGTAAAACGGTTATTTCTTTTGCCATAGCGTTTCCTGCCGGCACTCTAAAGAGCACGTCGCCTCATCCATATACACGTATAAGAAATTCAATCTCCGATAAATTGAACGGCATTTCGTTGGATGTGTGCCTGCTTCTGGAAAAAGAGGGATTTTTGGCAGTACCAATTCCTGTAATTGAAGATGTATTCGATGAAAAGACAGGAAGATATAGGAGTATTATTTCAATAAAACATGCTGCTCAGGCAGCAGGAGTTGGGACGATAGGAAGAAACTCTCTGCTTATAACTCCGGAGTACGGAAGTTTGGTATGGCTTGGCGCGGTTTTAACCGATTACGACATTGAAACGGATCCACTTCTTGAGGATCTATGTACAAATTGTGACCTCTGTGTAAAAGCCTGCCCTGTCAATGCACTTGAGAAGGAGGAACTGGATCAAAAGAAATGTAGAGATTGTTGCTTCGGTGAAGCGGGTGGTATATGGGCCATCAAATGCCATGCATGCAGGGATGTATGTCCGAAACTTTTGGGGGAAAAAAGAAATCAAAAGCTTTCAGGCATTACACTTTAAACCCGATGTTATAAAGATATGGGGGGAGATAGTTCGCAATTGGTTGAATCCTGAACTTGGTCTTGATATATCTATAAAAATGCTTGAAGTTTTAAAAAAATAAAAACTCGTCTCCCCGAATTCAATATGTCAAAAAAAGTATGACTGATTTGGATAAAATCACAGAAAAGTTTGATGTTGGATTTTGCTCTCTCGCTACTCATTAACATAGAAGATTTTGATAAAGGATACCCTTACCGGAGTTTTGGGGATGGTTGAAAAATATAGGACTCATTTTTGGTATTAAAAAAGAGTTTTGTAAAAGGCAAAAACGCTGGCTTTGTAAGTCAGTACCCTTGCCTTTTACAATATTTAAAGTTCCATATAAATCTCGATCTATGATGCGTAAAATTTTGCCACCTTATTGTATTCCTTCATAATACTCTCCAAAATATCAACATGCTTAAAATCGCGGTGATATAGAATATTGATTTCACGAATCATGCTGAGATTTTCTATCGGTAATACAGTAATCTTCCCTTTTTTCAGTTCATCAAGACATACGCTTCGCGCAAGTATAGAAACCCCTATATCGCGCCGTATTAGATCTTTAATAGTAGCGATATTGTCAACTTCTAAAATGACATTAAAGTCATTAAGCGACATGTTGTTACTTTCCAAGTGAGCGGTAAACAAGTTTCTTGTCCCTGACGATGGTCTGCGAAGAATTAAAGGCTGTTTTTTTAATTCGTTCATGGTCACCATACTTTTTTTAGCCAAATGGTTATTGTTGGATACTACCAACATTAAAGAATCTGTGTCAAGCAGAAGTGAATTAATACCGGTATCTTGAACTTTTCCTTCAACAACAGCTAAATCTATCTCGTAATTTTGGAGCATATTATAAAGATTGTTTATGGAATCAGAAATTATTGTTATGGTAGTGCCCGGATTTTCAGAACTGTACCTTCCCAACACTTCTGCTACAGCATTACTTTCGGCTGTATGAGTAATCCCAACCGTAAGCCGCCTGACATGGCGTTGTTCATCCAAAATGCTTTGCCTCATTCTCTCATATAAGGCAATATTCCTGCGAGCATACTGAATAACGACATTTCCTTCATTTGTCGGCTTAATCTCTTTTCCGGCACGGCTGAAAATTTTGATATCCAGTTCCTTCTCCAATTGTTTTATATGTTGAGTTACGGCCGGCTGTGTCAAAGAAAGATGTTCCGCCGCACGTGTATAACTGTTAAACTTAACCACCTCTAATAAGGTATAAAGTCTAATGTCAATCATCTTGTCCGCCTCCCTTTATAACGATCTATTATTATATATTAAAATATTATAAATTTACTTTATGCGACTTGTGAATATAATGATAACAAATATCAGGAAAGGAGGCAATGATTATGAAGCAAAAACTTATATTTTTATGGCATGTTCTTATTTTTAATATTATTAAGCCGCTGCCTAATTCTTCAGATTATTTTAATCGTTACTTTCAGTTGCCAACACAAAATCTTTCCGATCATAATTCACATTACAAGAGAATTGTTAAATTCGGAAAGGAACAGTCAGGATGGGCAGGAGTTCTATTAGCTAATATCGCACTTATGTTTTTCTGCTTGCCGATTTGCTTTTCGGCAGATTTGGTAATCCATAGTGTATATCTGCTTTCAATAAAAATATCAATCAATGTAATCCTTGTCCTGATTATGTTGGGGAAGTTTGATATGCTTCGCTTTCGTGACAATCAAAGTTTCTTAAAACTCTTTTATCTTTTTAGCTGTTTGGTCTCGTCATCATATTGGACTCTAACATGCTTGTTTTTAGCCGCATTTGAAAATATAGTGTTGTAAGGGAGCGTTAATCAATGGGTAACTTTTTAAACCATTTAAATGACACAACTATTGTTCTTTTTTCTTTATCAGTAATTTTGCTTGCCGGATTTTTACTTACTCGTATTACAAAGCTGGCAAAACTGCCCAATGTAACCGGTTATATTATTTCCGGTATCCTGATAGGGCCGTATGTTTTAAATTTGATTCCACGTGAAATGGTTGACAACATGGGGTTTATAAGCGACATTGCATTAGCTTTCATTGCGTTTGGCGTCGGACGATTTTTCAGGAAAGAGACTTTTCAAGAAACCGGATTTGGCATTATTGTGATCACTTTATTTGAATCTTTATTAGCCGGAATATTTGTAACTTTATCTGTACATTACATATTCCATTTAAGTTGGAGCTTTTGTCTGCTTTTAGGCGCAATTGCAACGGCGACTGCACCGGCAAGCACAATGGTCACAATCCGGCAATATCATGCACGTGGTAATTTTGTGAATACTTTATTGCAGGTAGTCGCATTTGATGATGCTATATGTCTCGCCGCTTTCAGCATAGCTTCCGCTTTTGTCAACGCTAATATCGGAGCAAATATTTCCACTTCTGAAATCATCATGCCCATAGTTTATAATATTGGTGCTTTAGCAATCGGGATTGTAAGCGGAGCAATCCTAAGCAAGCTGATGACCCCAAAACGAAGCGAGGATAATCGGCTGATATTAACAATATCACTTCTTCTTGGAATTACGGGTCTATGCGCTGCGGTGAATATTTCTCCCTTACTTTCTTGTATGCTGTTTGGCACTACCTATATCAACATGACTAAAGACAAGGAATTATATAAGCAAGTTGAAAGGTTCACTCCGCCTATTTTGTCAATATTCTTCGTTGTGTCAGGAATGAATTTGGATATCAGCTCGTTCAGTACCCTGGGAATAATAGGCATATCCTATTTCATAATACGTATTGCAGGAAAATATCTCGGTGCTTATCTGGGATGCATTATAGCGAAAACCACAAAGGAAGTAAAAAATTATTTAGGATTAGCTTTAATTCCTCAAGCAGGGGTAGCCATTGGACTCGCTTTTTTGGGAAAAAGAGTTTTATCCGCCGCTATGGGCAATATGCTTTTGACAATTATTTTATCATCTTCGGTCTTGTATGAGTTAATCGGTCCTGTATGTGCAAAGATTGCCTTGATCCGCTCCGGTGCAATAAAAATGGATAAGACGGGTCTTGAAAAAGAGAAAGTTGAACAAGAAATTGGAAAAACTCAGGAAGTAAGAGCGTCTTTAAAATAATCTCAATGAAATAACCAATAAAAAGCAACAGCATGCCGTTTTCCTTAGCTTATTAGTACTTTTTTCTGATTTACAATGCTGTTGCTATCGCCATGTAACTCGCGCAAATTAACAGTGTTATTTATGCCTATGATGCTGTTGTTTTGGCAAGCGCTGACCACGCAATTATTATGGTTAATTCTTATTTGCGACCATAATTGTTGCTCTTGATATGTTCCTTTTAACGTTTTAACATGCTAATTGGCCGTCCGCCGTGTTAGACGGCAAACAGAGTGATTCGGCAGGACGGTGAACGGAAAAGGATTCAGTGAGCCAACGGCGAACATAACAAAAGCAAAGGTTGGGGAAGGAGCTTGCAACCCCGAAAGGATTATTCGACATGGAACTTATACGTTTGAACGCCAGTGAGATAGAGGTCAGCCGTATCGCAATCGGAACCTGGAGTTTTGGCGGCGACGACGCCAGCTATTGGGGTAAGCAGGAGCAGGCGGATGTGGACGCCCTCGTTTTCCACGCGCTTGATACGGGCGTAAATTTCTTTGATACCGCAATGTCATATAACGATGGAAAGAGCGAAAAATCGCTGGGCATGGCATTGAAGGGCTGCAGGGAACGTGCAGTCATTTGTAACAAGATTCCATTGCAGAGCTTTGAGGAACTGAAAACCGGTGAGCAGAGGATATTGCATTCTCTCAAACGCCTGCAGACGGACTATATCGATGTGATGATGATGCATTGGCCGTCGAAAAATCTTGACCTTATGGCAGCCAACCTCGATCTGCTCAAACGGATGCAAACCAAGGGCTATATCCGTGCGATAGGCGTCAGCAATTTCGGCCCCGGTGCGTTGGAATTTACGGAAAAGGAGGGCGTAACGCCTGCTTTGAACGAGATTGCCTACAACCTGATGACCCGAGGCGCGGAATATGAGACGTTGCCTTACTGCAAGGCGCACAAAATTCCCGCAGCGGCCTATATGCCGCTGATGCAGGGCATACTGACCGGAAAATATACGTCCATCGCCGATATCCCGCCTGCACGCCGCCGCACGACGCATTTTGATCAGGCGAACAATACGGCCATTCGGCATGGCGGTTCCGGTCATGAGGCAACGCTCGGAGTGTTTCTGCGCGAGCTCCGGAAGGCAGCTCTGGATACCGGAATTGAAGCATGCGTACTTTCCATGGCGTGGCTGCAGCAGCGCCCGGGCGTGGGAGTGACTATGGTCGGCTGCCGGAGCATAGAGCAATTGGACGAAAACCTTGCCGCCATGCGCGTCGTCCTTGATGCAGATATTATGGCAAGACTTGATTCAATAAGCGAAGCGCTAAAAGCTGAGATGGGATACAATATCGACCTCTGGCAGGGAGGAGAGGATTCCCGGGTGTTCTGACCCGATTCTGCGTGTTTTAAAGGCATTCAGAAAAACCCGGAGATACATATGGCAGCGGTAAAAAACAAAAATGGGCTATATTACTATGTGCATAGCAAAAGGGGAGCGTTATGTCAAAATAACAATTCAGAGCTGAAACGGCAAAGCCTATTCTCGAAACAAGGAGAATCAGAAACTCTCTCCCGACATCCATTGCGTTTACTCGAGCCACCCTGATAGCTGGGTAACTAATCAACTGTAAATCAATATATTGCAGGCAAAGGAGAAGGACGCTGTGGTTACTATCCAATCTAACATTAAAGAAAAGTACCCTGAAACTCATTTTGGCGCACTTGTATTGCTAGGTTTTAAATCAAGTCTGCAAGGAAAAGAGGAGTTTTCTCGATATGCAGCACGCGAACTCCAAAAAATTCGCAGCAGACACCCGAATTATGACAGGAAACAGTTTTGCTGTGAAAACCATATTGTTTCTGCATATATCAAGTACTATAAAAAATTCAAGAAAACCTACCATGTATTGCCCCAGATAGAAAGTATAATTCACGGCAAGGAAATCCCCGATACCTTGCCTCTTATACAAGCACTTCTTCTTACTGAGATACAGACTGGAATGCTCATTGCAGGGCATGACCTTGATAATGCAGCACTACCTTTCAGTATAGAGTGTGCTGAAGGAGGCGAAACATATGTTGGGGCAGGTGGACGCGAGATTGTTTTAAAGCCTGGTGATATTTCAATGCGAGATCAAAGTGGTTTTGTTCTATCCATTATCTATGGCCAGGATGAAAGAACACGGATAAAAGAAAACACACAGAACATCTTGTATTTGATTGATGGCGTTTCGGGAATTGATAAAAAGTATTATGCAGATGCACTTGATACGCTGATTCACAATGTGCGTATCTTTCAACCGTCTATTGAACCGGTACATATGGAAGTTTTATGAAGTAAGTAACCGAAGATATTAAAGGGTATCCGGTAATTATAACTTCCGAAACATGCGAAGCAATAAAGCTCGCATATCTTTTTATATTTATACCGTAATGTGAGCACTTAGCTCACCTTTTTTACTTTTGGCCTTGGTAGAATAAGGTTGTCATTGGTAAAGTGTCAATGCGGTTTACAAAAAAGAGACTTAATTCTTCGATCAGGGAGGGAGCGGTTATTACGGCAGCAGAATACACCATCTATACGGCAACGGCAGAAATCCCACTGCCATTTTGTTTATGAACATTGCGGCAAGCATGATTGGGGGGCTTTGCAATAGCAACACCAAATGAAAACCTGAAATCGGTATTGGCGCATTTCGGCGTTACAAACAAGCAAGCCCCGCCGGAGGGTTTTTCGGCAAAATTTAAAAAATCGGAGGGAAATACTTATGGCTTGTTTATTAGGGCATAAATGGGACGGGTGCAAATGCTCAAAATGCGGTAAAACACGCGACAAACTGCATGATTGGGATTTGTGCAAAGGAAAATGCAAACGCTGTGGAAAAATTCAGCCGGAACAGCATGACTGGCAGGGCTGCAAATGCAGTAAGTGCGGCAAGGAAAATCATCATTGGGTAGAAGGGAAATGCTCTTTGTGCAACAAAGAAAAGGAAAAATCTTGTTCTGTGTGTGGCATAACCAACACAGACTTTGATAATCATTATAAAGCGCAAGCAGCAAGGGGCGTGGTAATAATCAGCAGAGATAAGTTGGTTAAGTGTGACCACTGCAATTATGTTATTTGCACCGTGTGTCTTAACAAAGCCGGCGGGGATGGTTGGGGTTACCCCAACTGCCCATCGTGTAAATCGGAACCTTCATATAATGCAGTATGATAATGAGCGGGGCGGTATTAACTGTCCCGCCATTTTCTATCCCGTCAAAAGCATACATTTCGGTGCAGATCAGGGTCTCCCCCGATCCAGAAACCGTAAAACAGACGTTTATTGACGCTTCGACACTCAAAGCGCTGATTTTTACGAAAAGCCAAACGCCGCTACTGAAAAGGGATATGCGAGGCCGTGAAGCACACCTGTGCCTTTTAAATTTATGCCAAAAGTGAGTACTTTGTTCACCTATTACGCAAACTCCCTTGCTATACTGATGTCAATGACGTTTCGACAATCATAAGTGGGAAGGATGTATATGCCGTAAGTGCAACGCGGTTCGCCGCTTAAGGTGTATCCGAACCTCGAGGAAGAGGATTTTTAGATGAATTAAAGCGACTGTCGCTGATGGGGAGATAGCTAATATGAAAAAATCATTGTGCTTTGTGCTTGCCTTATGGCTGACGTTGAGTCTGGTTGGCTGTGTTGCGCCTGCCGTGACATCGATACCCTCGCCCTTGCCTTCGGCTGCGGAGACGCCCGCCATCGTGGTGTTCGCCGACCCGGTGTTGGAGGCGATGGTGCGAGGAGTGATGGGTAAGTCGGAGGGCAAGATCACTGTAGCTGAGGCAGAGGCGGTGACGAGCCTTAACCTCAGTACCGAATGGCAGCGGTACATTTTAAAAGAGACGCCGATCAAGGATATCGGCGGGCTGGAATATTTCAAAAACCTTGAGAGCTTTGACCTGTCCTTTCACGCGGTCACCGACATCACGCCGCTGGCGGGGCTGAAAAAGCTCACCTCGCTGTCGCTAAGCAATAACCCTGTCGCCGATATCTCGCCGCTTGCCGGGTTGACGAATCTGAAAGCGCTGATTTTGACAGGCTGCAAGGCGCAGGACTACGCCCCGCTTGCGAAGCTGACGAGCCTGGAACTTCTCATGCTGGACAATTCGACGATTGCCGACGTGTCGCCGCTCGCCTCGCTCACAAAACTCAAGCATCTGTACCTTACAGGCAGCCCCATAAACAATTATTTCCCGCTGTCGGATATCTACCAAAACTTAGAGCAAAAGGATTTCACCATTGCATTCACGCTTGAAGAGCTTGGGTTTACCATGAACGACGCCAATAATCAGGCGAGCTATGGGGACGTTCAGCGCGACGGGTTGAGCGTGAACATCAACCACTCAGAGTGGGGCGCTCCGCAGTCTGAAGATATGACGAAATGCGTAAGAATGGACTTAATGCTGGATAGAGGGTATACCTTGGTCACCTTGTACTATCCGGAAATAAGCGCCTATTGTTTTCAAATGAACATCAATGGTGAACAGATGAACTATATCTGCAACGCGGCGGACGGTACATTAGTGTTGGATCCCAACAACAGGGAACGCTTTGAGCGGATGATAACGGAGGCGCTGGGCGAAACGGACGCCGAAGACATACTGCTTTCGCCTATCCCTATTTTCAATGATACGATTCAAATGACATTCGGCGTAACTGCCGACGCGCTCTACGCACTGCCGTTTGATCAAACCGCGGCGCAGTCGGAGCAAACGACCGCGCCATATGCGCTGCCATACAAGCAGCTGGGATTCACCGCAGACACAGCCAAAGCGGTCTGCATATATGAGCGGCAAGAGCCGCACTACATGCGCATTGCCATTCACAGACCGGAATGGGGTGAGAACCCCGATGGCTTTAATATCATGTTTCATGACGCTGACATAAACGGTTATAACCTCGTGATTATGTATTTCGCCGACGATGGCAGATACAACGTTCGCCTGGATAAGGACGGGGTAGATTGCTCCTACGATTACTACATCGCGCCCGATCAATATGGTTGGGAATACCCTGACATTGCCACCGTAATCCGGATGTTCGGCGACGCTTTTGATACACAAGGTAAAGAAACGTATCTTAAGGCGCTGCCATACCTTAAGCAGGTGGTTCAGGAGCGTTTCGATATGAGCATCGACGAGCTTTACGCGCTGCCTATGGGCGAATAGCTTATCAGTCGATAAACGACGCGATTACACAATCCGGCTTGGTGCTGATCAATATTTCGATAGTATTCAAGGCTAAATAAGGAGTATCAAACAACTGATTCCAATAAATCCATAAGGAGGAACATAAAATGAGAAAATTGATTTGTACACTTGTTATTTTTGTGATGGTACTCGCATGTGCGACGGGATGTAAGAAACTCGTATCCGAAACCTGCGCCGTCTGTGGCGAATCGGCCACAAAGAATTATACCAGCCCGCAAAACATTGATGTTACATATTCCGTAAACGAGTCCGCACCATACCTTGTAAAGGCAAACTCAACCATTGCCGTATGCGACGAGTGCAACGGATATTTATCGCTCGCAGTGGGTGAATCTAAATAAGGATAAGCATACTGTCGATCGATGCATATACAAGGAGGCGCGACCGATGGAGAAAGATATCACGACGGACGAATTGCTTGCAAGGCTTTTAAATCCACGGTTCTCAAAGATTTTCTCTGAGATGGAGTTATCCCGCAGCTTCCTTTGTTTCATGAACACGTCCGGCAATTATACCGGGTCAGGGGTGAAATCGCGCAGCGCGTTATCAAGCAAGCCGGCATTCATAGAACATATGGGCATCAGCTTTTTAGCGACGAAAGCCTTCGAGAGATAGGGCTATTCAGTTTGCTTTCGGCTTGAGGCCGGATGTAGATCAGATTCGTTTAGTTTATATGTCAATATTAATAATTCCAGTTTTTTTACGGTACACTCCTGCCTGCTGCTCTCTGTGACGCTACGGCAGCGACGATCGAAAGCAGGACTTGAATTCAGTATTATATCGGAATGGCCGCGCACTGCATGCTCAACTTGGGCAGCATAACAATAAGCATTATTTCAGCACAGTGACGGTTTGGGCGAAGAAACCGGTGTGTACACTCAAAAAGTACGAAAAAAATCAATCATTCGCACGGATTGCTCTTGTTCGAACTGAGACGACAATATATACTTATATCGTGATTTTTGCTTATATCTAGAATAGGAGTTAAACATGACGGTATACGCAAAAAAGCAATCCGTACTTTTTTAGTTTTAACGTATCTTTTTCCGCTCTCACGTGGGGGCGCGCTATAGCTATCGGGTATCCGATTTGATCAAAACGGTCTAATGTTTATACTTTATCTGCTCGGCGGTTTAAGCCCCGCGATCTTCGCGCTGCTGTATTCAGGATGGCAAAAAACAAACTAATAAGAGCATTTTGTTTGTATCAATTATCCTTTATATCCGATATATTTTATATTGTTCATGCTTCGTTTAAATTTAGCTCCCGAAGACACCGGCAGTATTAAACAAAAATCAAATAAGTATTGTGACGGGGAGGAAAATATGGCTAAAGAGGCTGTTTGCTGTAAAAGATCTATTAATACCGTGAAAATTAAGTTCTTATCTGCATTCTTCGTTATTCTGCTGGTATTTTCGTTTGCTGTTCCTGTTACGGCTGCGGCCGCCGCAGGTACCGACGTGGATAGATATCGGGGCACTGATCTGTGACGCCGCACACTCAAAGGACTGGAAGGTTAAGGGTAAGAAGATAGATCGCTCAAATGACGGTTATGCGCGTGTGTCCGGAGCGAACACAATAGCGGGCTACTCGGCTCAAAAATTCGGTGATGAAGCCGTGAAACTGCGCTTTCGCTGTTCGCTTGACTACACGGGCGGTTGGGTCGCGCTTATGCTGCGCTCGAACGGCCCGACAAAGGCACTGTGGATCGCCGGGCAAACATACGGCCTGCTGCTGCGCAGTTCACAAGTAGAGCTGCAAAGATGGAAGGCCGGCGCTTGCACAACACTCGCCTTGGTCAACTTCCCTATCCCCGAGGACGAAATCTTCACACTGCGCTTCTCGGCGCGCAATGAAAACGGCGCGGTTGTGCTGACAGTCGTTATTAACGATGAGGAGATATTAAGCTTCACAGACACCGCCGACCCGATTACGGAGAGCGGTTATTTTTCCATAATGATATTCGACAACAACCATATCGATATTTATGCGCGCCCGAGTAGCCTATCAACAGGGATTGGAAGAATACGCTTGCCATGGGACCTGCCTTATAATACGATTTACATATTATAGGTTTTTATATAAAAGGATGCAATAGGAATTTGACTGCGGTCCGGAGTTGCCTTGCGGCCGGATCACGGCCGGGCATAGGAAAATGATATTGACGGATGACGAATTTCGTGTTATATTATCAAAAAGGTGGAGGCGACGGTATGATTGGCAAGTTTCATACTCAGCGCCGTATAAATGTTTTCATTGATTTTTTCGTCGGTTAATTAAGACTGAAATTTATATCGGACCTCGCACAATTGGGTGCGAGTAAAGGCAAGAAGGCCAAGGTGGTATATGTACCGCTTTGACTTCTTTTTTTTCTTGGAGGGGGGATCCGGTGGAAAGCCTGCTCAGCGTAGGGATCGATATCGGCACCACCACCGCTCAGACAGTTTTCAGCAGTCTCAATGTTGACAACACAGCGGATTGCTTCAAAGCGCCCTCCGTGAGTATTGTTAGCAAGGAGATTTTATACAGAGGGGCAGTACACGGAACTCCGATGAAATCGGACACTCTTCTGGATGCAGACTCTATCGTGCGGCTTATACAAAGCGACTATAAAGATGCGGGTATCGAACCCGCGGCGGTCGATACGGGAGCAGTCATCATAACCGGTGAAGCCGCGCGCAAGGAAAACGCGGCGGCGGTTGCCGATAAACTCAGCCGGTTCGCGGGGGAATTCGTTGTTGCAACTGCGGGACCCGACCTTGAGGCAATCATTGCGGGCAAGGGCAGCGGCGCGTCGGATCATTCAAGAGCGGGTCTTAACACCGCTAACCTCGATATCGGCGGGGGAACATCCAATGTTGCGCTGTTTCGCGCGGGAGAGCCTGTCGCGACCGGATGTCTTGATATAGGCGGACGAATGCTGCGGACGGCGGGCGGGAGAATCGATTATATGAGCCCGGCAGCCCGGCGTATCGCCGCATGGTGCGGAGCGGATGTCCGGGAAGGCGGCGGGTGCGATCTTACTAAGCTCGAGCAGTTCGCGGACGGTTTGGCAAGGATATTGGAACAACTGTTTTTGCTGTCCCCGCGTACGGATGTCTTTCGCGACGTGATGACGGCGTCGTCGTCGGATTTTATGCCGGCTCATCCAATTCAGGCTTTAACGTTTTCGGGCGGCGTGTCGGATATCATATACGGCAATGAGTCCGATCCTTTCAAATACGGCGACATCGGAGTGATTCTCGGCCGCGCGATAAGCAGAAGCAGACTGATGGACCTGAATGTGATCCGTCCGGGAGAGACTATCAGGGCTACCGTTGTCGGAGCGGGAACTTGCTCGGCCTCAATATCCGGAAGCACGATTTTCTTTGATGCCGAACTGCTTCCGTTGCGAAACGTACCTGTTTTGCGGCTCACAAGCGAAGAAGAACAAAGGATTTTTACTGGCGAGCACGATTTTTTGAAAAAAAAGCTTGCATGGTTCATGAACCAGGTCGGGAGCAGCCTTGTCGCTCTCGCGTTCACAGGTGAGACCAGCCCGTCTTACGAGCGGATCAAAACCCTTGCGGGAGCTCTGTCGGCAGTCGCTCAAGGAACAACGATACTTATCATCGAGCGGGATATGGCAAAAGCGCTCGGCCAGGCGCTTTGGCAGCTCAACAATAAGAACCTTATCGTATTGGACGGGATACGCACCGCTGCGCACGATCATATAGATATCGGCCGTCCTCTGCTTGGCGGCCTGGCAGTGCCGGTAATAGTAAAAACTCTGATATTCGGGTAGGAAAGATTATGGCATATAAGACGACTTTGGGCAATCAGACTTTTACCTTTGATTCTGTAAAGGATGTTCTTGCGTGCGCCAATGAGCAAAAGTCCGGCGATGTGCTCGCGGGCATAGCCGCAAAAAGCGAACTTGAACGGGTCGCCGCGAAAATATTGCTTGCGGATATGCCGATGTCGGAATTGCGCGAAAATCCGGTGGTGCCCTATGAACAGGATGAGATAACCCGGATGGATCAGGACCGGCTGAACCTTAAGGTATATGATGAAATAAAAGGCAAGACCGTAGGCGAGTTCCGGGAATGGCTGCTGTCCTATGAGGCGGACGAAAACGCGCTGCGCCGTATTTCCCGGGGATTGACGGCAGAGATGATAGCGGGAGTCGCGAAGCTCATGAGCAATCTTGATCTTATATATGCCGCCTCGAAAATTCGTGTGAGCGCTCACTGCAACACCACGATCGGCCTGAGGGGCACGCTCGCAACCCGCCTTCAGCCCAACCATACTACAGACAATCTTGAAGGCATCACCGCTTCGGTGTACGAAGGGTTATCCTATGGCTGCGGCGACGCGCTTATTGGCCTTAACCCCGTCAACGACGATGTCGGAAGAATGAGCGAGGTAATGAAGCGTTTTGAGGAAATAAAACAAAAGCACGGCATCCCCACACAGACTTGCGTATTAGGGCACATCACGACGCAGATAGAGGCGCTTAAAACGGGAATGCCCGTTGACCTTATATTTCAGTCAATAGCGGGCAGCGAGAAGGGCAACCTGGAATTCGGCTTTACATCGGCGCATATCGAGGAAGCGTTATCGCTTCTGAGGCGGCACGGAACAGGATGCGGCCCCAATGTGCTGTATTTTGAAACCGGTCAGGGATCTGAACTCTCCGCCGGAGCCAACTTCGGAGCGGACCAGGTCACCATGGAAGCGCGGTGTTACGCGTTTGCTCGCAATTTTTCTCCTTTTATGGTCAACACGGTAGTCGGGTTTATAGGCCCCGAATATCTTTATGACAGCCGCCAGATCATACGTGCGGGACTCGAGGACCATTTCATGGGAAAACTGTCCGGCCTGCCTATGGGCTGTGATTGCTGCTATACGAATCACATGCTGGCGGATCAAAACGATGTTGAGAATCTTTCGGTGCTCCTTTCGGCCGCCGGTGTGAACTATATCATAGGCGTTCCGGCCGGCGATGATATTATGCTCAACTATCAGACCAATTCGTATCATGATTCCGCTGCGCTGCGTGAAATGCTCGGGCTTCGTCCCATACCGGAATTCGAACAATGGCTTGAGCGCAGGGGCATTATGGAGAACGGGCGGCTCACCGCAAAAGCGGGGGAGCCCGCCATGTTCATTGAAAGCGGAGGTGCTGCATGACTGATCAGCGTATCGTGGATATCATCGTGGAGGAAATATTGGCCCGAAGCGGAGCGCCGGCCGATTTTGCGGGCCAGCGCGCTGACGCTGTTCCTGTGCAGTCCGCCCCCCTGGAAATTACATCCGGAGCCGGTTTACCATACGCAGCCGAGAAGACCGGGGGGGAGGTCCAAAGCGATATTACTGCGTTTATAAAAGAAAGCACCGCCGCGAGGGTTTGTATCGGAAAAGCAGGTCCGAGATTAAAAACCGGCACGCTTCTTAAGCTGCGCGCGGATCATGCGGCAGCTCGCGACGCCGTATTCAAGGATGTAGACGAATCCATCCTGAAATCTTTGGGCTTGTTTATGGTACAAACACGCTGCGCAAATAAAAACGAGTTTCTTACCCGCCCTGACCTCGGCCGCGTTTTTGATGATGAAAACATCGCTAAAATAAAACGCGGCTGCTCAAAAGCGCAGGTTCAGATATACGTTTCGGACGGATTATCCTCCTCCGCGGTGACCGCAAACTTGAAGGACATACTGCCCGTGATACTGGACGGGCTGAAGGCCTCGTCCATATCTGCGGGCGCTCCTTTCTTTGTGAAATACGGTCGGGTACACGCGATGGACGCCGTGTCGGAAGCGCTTGAGTGCGACGTCGTATGCGTATTGATCGGAGAACGTCCGGGTCTTATAACCTCCGAGAGCATGAGCGCGTATATCGCCTACCATGCGACAGTAGGCATGCCGGAAGCAAGGCGGACAGTGGTTTCAAACATACACGCGAACGGTTTGGCGCCCGTAGAGGCCGGAGCATACATAGTGGACGTCATCCGAATGATGCTCGAGGTCAAAGCAAGCGGAGTGGACTTGAGGAGGTAGGTATGCGCGGCGAAAGGATACCTGTCACGATTCTCACTGCCCGGATCATTCCGAATGCGGATCCCGCGCTTTTTCAGGCGCTGGGGCTTTCGCAAAACGAGCGTTCCCTCGGCATATTGAGTACGGATTGCGACGACGTATCCTACGCAGCCCTGGATGAATCGACTAAAACGGTCCGTGTGAGGGTAGTTTACGCGAGAAGCATGTACGCCGGTTCCGCAAACTCAACGACCAAGCTTGCCGGCGAATTCATGGGCATAATCGCCGGCGAAGAACCAGCTGAAATTAAAAGCGGGCTTGAAACGGCGATAGAATACACAAAAAAATACGGCTTTCGCAGTGCAAACGATGACGGCTCGATCGTTTATTTCGCTCACTGCATTTCAAGGAGCGGCAGCTATCTCTCGAAAATCGCGGGGATACCGGAAGGCCGGCCAATCGCATATCTTATCGCGCCGCCGACGGAGGCCATGGTGGGACTCGACGCCGCGCTCAAAGCAGCGGATGTGAAATTGTGCACTTTTTACGGTCCGCCGACTGAGACCAACTTTGCAGGCGGTCTGCTCACAGGTCAGCAGGAGGCTTGCATGGCGGCATGCAGGGCGTTTGCGGAAGCGGTAACCGATGTCGCGGATTATCCTTTGGGGGTGTAAGCATGGAATTTGATAAAGACCTTCTTTCAATACAACACGTTCGGGATCTGGTCCGTAAGGCCAAGAAAGCGCAGGAGGTATTTGCCGGCTTCTCCTTCGAAAAAATCGACCGGATACTTTCGGCCGTTACTTCCGCCTGCATGCAAAACGCCGAAAAGCTCGCTAAGATGGCAGTCAGTGAAACGGGCTTCGGCGTATGGCAGGATAAGGTGCTGAAAAACAAGCTCGGCAGCGCCATTACTTATAACTATATACGCAATTTAAAAACCATCGGTATCATTCGTGAAAACAAAGAGCAGGGGCTGATCGAAATAGGCGTGCCCATGGGCGTGGTGGCGGCCATAATCCCATCCACCAATCCCACTTCTACCGTAATGTATAAGGTGCTGATCTCTTTAAAGGCAGGCAACGGCATCGTCATCAGCCCTCACCCCGGTGCGAAGGAATGCATCATACAGACATACAGGATCATCAATGAAGCCGCAAAGGGCGCAGGAGCGCCGGAAGGACTCATTGGCTGCATTGAATACCCGACGCTTGAGGCAACGAAAACGCTCATGGAACACCGTGACGTAGGCGTTATCCTCGCGACGGGAGGAGAAGCAATGGTACATGCGGCTTATTCTTCCGGAAATCCGGCCATCGGCGTCGGGCCCGGAAACGGACCCGCATTTATCGAACGCTCAGCGGATATAGAGGTTGCCGTAAAACATATATTCGAATCCAAAACTTTTGATAACGGGACCATATGCGCGTCCGAGCAGTCCATCGTAACCGAAGAGTGCGTTGAACACAAGGTCGAGGAGCAGATCAAAAGGGCGGGCGGATATTTCCTTTCAGAGGAGGAATCCCAAAAAGTCGGCACATTGCTGCTTCGTCCGAACGGAACGATGAATCCGGCGATCGTCGGGAAGAGCGCTCAAAAAATCGCGGAGATGGCCGGAATATCGGTGCCGCCGGAGGCTCGCGTGCTTCTGTCCAGGCAGACGACTGTCGGGAAGTCAAATCCGTATTCCCGCGAAAAGCTCTGCCCGGTACTCGGTTATTATGTCGAGAAGGATTGGAAAAGCGCGTGCGAACGCTGTATACAAATACTGGAAAATGAGGGTGTGGGTCACACTATGACGATCCACACAAAAAACGAAGACATCGTGAAGGAGTTCGCCCTGCACAAGCCGGTTTCCCGCCTTTTAGTGAATACTCCGGGAGCGCTCGGCGGCGTCGGAGCGACTACCAACCTTTCGCCCGCTCTTACGCTCGGCTGCGGCGCGGTCGGTAAAAGCGCGACTTCGGACAACATATCGCCGGAAAACCTTATCAATATTCGCCGTGTAGCTTACGGTATGCGGGAACTGGATGATATTCGGGACAGACCGGTCCCGGCATCGCCTGAACTTTACGGCTCCGTCTCACGCGAACAGATCGAGCAGATTACGCAAGCCGTTTTGAAAAGGCTTGGAGCCCTCACTGAATGAATCGGAACTTCGCGCCTTGCGCTTGTTCATATAACAAATAAAACATGAATAATTGGAGGAAATCGGAAATGGCAATCTTACAGGCATTAGGTATGGTCGAAACAAGGGGGCTCGTAGGATCTGTTGAAGCGGCGGATGCTATGGTCAAAGCGGCAAACGTCAACTTGATAGGAAAAGTGCATGTCGGCGGCGGACTCGTTACCGTTATGGTCAGGGGCGATGTCGGAGCTGTCAAAGCCGCTACCGATGCGGGCGCAGCGGCAGCCGCCAAGGTCGGCGAAGTGATCTCAGTACATGTTATACCCCGTCCCCACAATGAAGTGGAGTTCATTCTTCCAAAGCTGGACAATTGCGACGTAAAATAATCCGCTATGAAAGTGCTGACTGAAGAGGAACTGCGCGGCGCGCTTCTCGGCGACGGGGATGTTTACCGTATCGACAGCGGTACTTACATTACACAGCAAGCGAAGAATTACGCTAAAGAGCACCGTATAACCATCGATGCGCGTGAGACCCCGGAACCTTCCGTCTCCGGCCGCTGCGGATCCGCCTATGTGGATGACGCCACGGGAAAGAGATACTCTCAAAAGCCGGAGGACATGACCCATATCCGCGCAAACCGTCTGGTTAAAAAAAGCGACCCGCGCATTGCCTTTCGAGGCAAGCTGGATACGCTCGAAGCGTTCATCGTCCGGCTGGCGGTGCTTGCCAAGAGCGCCGCGTGCATGGATCTGTACCGTGATCTGGGCGAGCTGTTGAACTATACGCGAAATATACTTGCTGCCGAGGTTAAGCAACAGGAATTTTCGGATATTATGCTGATGGGTATGGATGCCGATGCGCTCAGAGCCCGCTCACACAGCCGGGACGGACTTTTAAACGCGCATCCCGTGCCTTGTGCGGAGCAGGGGCTTATAGCTTCAGAACTTAATCTGTTGCGCGCTCAGGTACGCGAGGCCGAACTGTCAGCTGCGGCGGCTCTGCCTTCGCGGCTGGATATCATCAGAGCCCTAAACCGGCTCAGCAGCGCTGTATATATCCTATACTGCCGTGCGGTAGCCGGATATAAGTGAGGAGTTTGTGCCATGGATGAACAAGTGATCCGCGACATTGTACGTTCCGTGCTTTCAGGAAAGACGGAAGCGGGCGTTAAGGTTCCTATAGAGGTGTCCGCGCGGCATGTGCATCTAAACAAAGAAGCGGTTCTGAAGCTTTTCGGCGCGGGAACTGAGCTTATTAAAAAACGCAGCCTGTCTCAGACGGGCGAATTTTTATCCGAACAGCGCGTAAAGCTCGTTACGCATAAGGCCGAGATTGCGAACGTCGCCGTTCTTGGTCCCGAACGCGGGAAAGTACAGGCGGAGCTGTCCGTGACGGATTGCCGGCTGCTCGGGATCGATGCGCCCGTCAACTTGTCCGGCGATCTGACGGGAGCGGCGGACCTGCTTATCGTAGGTCCTAACGGCATATTTGAAGCAAAGAGTTCCGCAATAATCGCCAGGGCTCATATCCATGCGGCTCCAGAGGACGCGAAGCGCTTCGGCCTTGCGGACGGTTCGCGCGTCCGGGTCAGCATACCCGGAAAACGCCCGGTAACTCTGGATGACGTATCTGTCCGCGTCAAGGATTCTTTCATATTTAAAATGCATATAGACGTTGACGAGGCGAACGCGTGCGGGTATGAGGACGGCATGGCGGGTACGATTCTGGGTCCGGGGCATATCGGCGTATCTGCCGCACCCGGCTCTTCGGGTATTGTGTATTGTGAAAAACTGATTACGGAATCCATGGCAAGGGAGCTAATTAAAACTCACGAGGGAGAAATCTGCGTTTCAAAAACCGCCGTGCTCACACCCTCGGCCAAAGACGTATTATTGCACGCCGGCGTAAATGTGCGCCGGGTCGGATAGGAGTAACGATATGATTATCGCGAAAGTGGTCGGCCACGTTTGGGCAACGAAAAAAGAGGATAGCCTCAGCGGACTTAAACTCATGGTGGTGAAGAAACTGAGCGGCGGCGAATCGTTCGTTGCTGTGGATGTTGTGGGCGCCGGTATAGGCGAGAGGGTGTTGACCGTTTCCGGCAGTACGGCACGCCGCGCGGTAGGCAAGGACGATCTGCCCGTGGATTGTGCCATAGTCGGCATCATAGACGCGATCGAAGTCGATAAAGAGGCCCGGACAAAGAATGAGTGAAGTACTTGATATAATCCGCGAAGCGGGCATAGTGGGCTGCGGCGGCGCCGGTTTCCCGACGCACGTCAAGCTTGCGGGCGATATAAAGCGCCTGATCATCAACGGGATTGAATGCGAACCGCTGCTTCGGACCGACCGGCACATCATGCGCATGCACGCGAAAAAACTCGTAATCGCGGCAAACCGGCTGCAAGCGGAACTCGGCATCGAGCGATGCACATTCGCCACGAAAAGAAGTTACGGTGAAGAAGTGCGCGAACTGACTCTCGCTATCAAAACGATCGGAGTCAATACCGATTTATTTTTGTCTGACAGCTATTATCCGGCGGGGGACGAGCAGAACCTGGTATATGAGGTGACCGGCAGGGCTTTGCCTCCGGGCAGCATTCCGCTTTCGGCAGGCTGCGCGGTGCTGAACACGGCAACTTTGCTTGCCGTCTATGACGCGCTGGATAAAGGAAAGGCTTTTCACGAAAAGTATCTTACGGTTTCGGGCGAGGTCAGAACGCCCTGCGTGCTTCATGTTCCGCTCGGCACTTCATTTGCGCAATGCATCGATATGGCGGGCGGAACGACGGTCAGCGGCTGCATCATTGTTTCGGGCGGGCCTTTGATGGGCGCCGGGTTCGATTATGAAACAGGTCTGCGGCAATCTGTTCAAAAGACAACGTCCGGTATACTCGTATTGAAACGCAAAAGCGATGCGGCAGACATTAAGAGCATGCGCGTTCGGTCCGGAGCTGCTTGCATACAATGCAGCTTCTGCACAGAGCTTTGCCCGCGCCATCTTTTGGGGCATCCGCTTGAACCGCATCGCATCATGCGAAAATTCATGTATTCCGGCAGCAAGGAACTCGATCTTGACGATCCTGTGATCCGCTCGGCTGCACTGTGCTCGGAATGCGGTGTGTGCGAGATATACGCGTGTCCGATGGGGCTCATGCCGAGGCGGCTGAACGCCATGATAAAGGCCGGGCTTCGCGAGAAAGGCATTCGGCTGTCGAAGAGCGAAGTGAGCCCCGTTGTGCATGAGTTAAGGGCATCCCGGCGCGTACCTTCCAAGCGCATAGCGGCTCGGGCAGGAGTCCTTCCGTATTACGGCCGAGAAGCCGCCGATTTGACGGGAGATATTAAGGAGGATCCATGATAAGCGTTGGTTTGTTGGAGCTTAACAGCATAGCCAAAGGCATCGAAGCTGCGGACGTGATTTTAAAGACAGCGCAAACCGAACTCGTTTTCGCGCGTCCTTCCTGCCCGGGCAAATATCAAATTTTGTTCACCGGTGAGGTCGCGGCGGTCAGGTCTTCACTCGAAGCGGGTCAGCGCGCGGGTGAGCGGTTTGTTGTTGACGCGATCCTGATACCGCGCATACATCCGCAAGTTGTACAAGCCATATCGGGCTGCGCTATGCCGGAGGACATGAAAGCGTTGGGAATCATGGAATACTTCAGCGTTGCTGCCGCCGTGTACGGAGCGGATGCCGCCGTGAAAGCCGCCGATATCGACCTTGTGGATATCCGCCTCGGCACCGGTATAGGCGGCAAGTCCTTTGTGGTGATGACGGGCGATGTCGCGGCTGTGAACGAAGCAGTGAAATGCGGAATGGAACGCGCCGATCAGGATGGGCTTACAGTTGCGAGCGTCGTTATACCTAATCCGCACCCCGGCGTATTTGACAGCCTGTTATAAGGAGCCTAAATGGACGAGCAGGGAAAACAAAGGATCATTCAGGAATATGTTCCCGGCAAGCAGGTCACTCTGGCTCACCTCATTGCCAATCCGGGAGAAACGCTATATAAAAAAATCGGCGTTGTCGGAGATAAGCGCGGAGCTTTGGGCATCCTCACAATCACGCCGAGCGAAGCCGCAATAATCGCGGCAGATGTTGCGGACAAGGCCGCCGAAATAGACTTGGTTTTCGTGGACAGGTTTTCCGGTTCGCTGGTCGTATGCGGCGACGTTTCGAGCGTGGAAGCGGCGCTTCATGATATTTTGGAGGTACTTACCAACGTGCTCGGATTTACACCCGCGGCAATAACGAAGACATGAAGAGGATTATGTTCATCGGCAAAAGCGGCTGCGGGAAAACGACTCTTATTCAAAGCCTTCAAAAATTGCCTCAAGAATACAAGAAAACACAAACGGTGGAAACCGTGGGAACGGCGATCGATACTCCGGGCGAATATATGGAGCGGAAGAATTTGTTTTTCGCGCTTACCGTAACCGCGATGGATGCCGAGCAGATCCTGTTCGTGATCGATTGCACGGACGATATGACCACTTTCATGCCGGGCATGAACGGGTTTTTCTGCTGTCCCGTGGCAGGAGCGGTCACGAAGATCGATTGCGCTGCAAGCCGGCAAAGCATTGAAAACGCGAAAGATCAGCTGTCCGTTGCGGGCGCGGGAAAAATATTTTGCGTATCATCCGTAACGGGGGAGGGAATGGACGCGCTGCGCCGGTACCTTTTGCAGCCCGTGTGAAGCGGAGCCCCCGTCATAACCGTTTATCGAACGGGCTCGCGCTATGTCATAAAGCTGAAAGTCGCTTTTGTGCCGTGTTCCGAACGGATTATGAGCTCGCCTTTCAGGCGGTCCCTTACCGTCATAGAGGCCATCTTGAGGCCGAGTCCACGGCGAGCGTCCTCGCGAAAGCCTGCTCCGTCATCGTGCACGACGATGCTTGAAAGCAGATTGCCTTTTTGAAGCACGATCCGAATATTTCCTGAACCGTCGGGAAATGCGTGCTCCAGCGAGTTTGTCAGCAATTCGTTTACGACCAGCGCAATGGGAATGGCTCGCTGCTGGCTCACGAACACTTCATCGCATTCAAGGCGTATCTCCACACGCTGCTGATTATCCATAAGCGAACTTAATCCGTCCGCAAGTTTCCGGAGTAAAACGGGCAATGATATTTTTTGCTCCGTATGAACGATTTCCTCTTGCGCAAGCATTTCATGCAAAGAAGCAACTGCCAGCAGCATATTCGTGTTTTCCAGCAGACGTTTTTTGGTCTCGGGCGACTGAGAGCGCCGCATGCGCATGTTGTTGATGCTGGAGAGCATTTGCAGGTTGTTTTTGATCCTGTGATTGGTTTCGCGTATCTGCTGCATGATGGCGCCTGTTAAAGACTCATCTGCCGGGCTGTCCGGCCATTCGCTGGAAAGCGCCTCGAATTTTCTTTCCAAAAGCACCTGCCTGCTTATATTTCTCTCGCCGATAAGCACTCCGATCGTAACGCCTTTCTCGTTAAGAATGGGTGTTACGTCCTGGCTTACGGTTATATTCTCCTGTGTGACTGCTTTAATATCGTGCATGGGCACTCCCTCTTTCAGGGAGTGATATACGGCAGGCTCGTTGTCTATAAGCGCCTGCTGCCCCAAAACGGAACCCGCGTATTCGGAGCGTGTGCTCCTCGGCTTCGCTTCGGCTACTACGATAGCGATACCGTCGCGCCCCATGCAGTCAATAAAAACATCACCCGCGATCAGATCGGAAATAAGCTCCAAAGTGCATGCGGCCCGCTCCAAAATCGATATGTCGGCTTCGCTGAGCGCGGTATGATTTGCGCACAATTCACGCAGTGTCATATGACGCCCTCCTTTGCAAGCACTTCGCGCGCAGCATTTAGCATAGTCGTATTATTAGCTTTAGCATAGGCGCAGATTTTTTTATACGCTTCTTTTTCCGACACTCCGGTAACATTGATTATGCTGCGTTTCGCCTGGTTGACGATCTCCCGTTCGCATGTCGATTTCAGAGAAAGGCCTGCAAGCGACGCGATCGAACAGCGCTTGTCCATCGCGAGTTTTTGCAGCTGCCTGTACGCTTCCGATTCGGTGATGCCTTGATCGGCGGCAAGCTGCGCTTTCGCGCGTTCAATGAGCTTCATTTCTTCGATCCGTTTTTCGGCTTTTTCGGCTCTTTGCTTAAGCGCCTGTTCGCGTTCATATGCGGCGAGGGCAACATCGATCGCGGGGAGCAGCCTGCGTTTATCGACAGGCTTTACAAGATATCCCGATATCCCCGCTTGTACAGCGCGCCTGACGGTCGGCTCGTCGCTGTAACCCGTAATGATGATCACACAACATGCAAGCTGCTTCTGCACTATGCGCTCAGCCGCGGAAAACCCGTCGAACACAGGCATGTTAAGATCGAGCAAAACAAGGTCCGGATGGATATGTTCGCAAAGTTCAACGGCGTCAAATCCGTCGGAGACACTGCCGCATACGGTGAATCTCATCTCTTCGAGCATTTGCTCAAGATCGAGCCTTATAATCGGATCGTCGTCCACAACAATGACTTTTCTCATAAGATCGGCATCTCCGGTTAACAGTCTGTTATAACTATAACATATTTTGATATATTTCGACAGAATAAACGGATATTTGACGAAATTTCCTGCTGTCATATTGACAGCGGTATATGAGTATGGTATTTTATTATCAGACGTGACCATGTACATTTAATTTAATACAAATCATACGCACAACTGGGTGCGGATAAGGCAATTGAGCCAACATGAAAGCGGCATATTCTATATGCTGTCGGAGTTTGGCTTTTTTTGTGCCGAGAACGATTGGAACCTTTAAGGTGCATTTTGTGATCGTATGAGAGAACGGTTTTGGCAGTTACATGAATTGCGATTTTTTATATGCGGATCAGGCTTAATCAATGACGGAACAATTGAGGAGAACTCAATTCAAATCATACATCAGAGAGGAGATCACCATGAGAGTTAATGACAGGCATGTTTCTTTCTACTATGAAACCGATGACGATTACGGGCAAATCACGATCGATCCTGCCAAAACAGCGCTGCTCGTTATAGACATGCAGCATGTTTTCATCACCCGCCCGGTGCTGGATCACCCGACCGAACAGGAGCTTATGAACGCAAAAAGGTGGGAGCCTTTTTATCGTACGATCGATAACGAGACCATCCCGAACAACAAGCGTCTTTTGGATGTTTTCAGAGCAAGGGGGATGGAGGTTTGCTTTGCCATGATCCAATGCCTGAAGAAAAACGGCGCGGACAGATCTCTTGATCAGAAAGCAACCGGCTATAACGAATTGCTGCTTCCTCCCGGAGATCCGAGAGCGGAGATCGTTCCGCAGCTCGCTCCTCAGGATGACGAGATCATTGTGAGAAAGACCACGGACAGCGCCATTACCGGCACAAATCTGCGTTTGATTCTGCACAACATGGGCATCGATACCGTTGTTGTTACCGGAGTGCTGACGGATCAGTGCGTTTCGGGAACGGTACGCAGCCTGGCGGACGAGAGCTTTAAAGTATGGCTGATCGAGGACGCAACGATGGCTGCAACGGACCAGATCCGCGCCAACGAACTGGAGATCCTCAATAACATTTATTGCCACGTCATCAACACGGATGAGCTGCTTGCGGCATTGGGCTGACCGGTGAAGCAAAAGAACCCGGCCGGGCTCCGGTCTGCCGATATTTCCGGCGGTTAACAGGCGCTGCAATGCGCTTGAGGTAAAAAATATATTTTATTCGTTGAGGAGGATCAATCATAATGGATTACTCGAAGCTGTTCGAATTCCTTCCGGCTGAAATGGAGTACTGGGGCGTACCCGGCTTCAGTTACGGCGTTATGAAGGATGGCGTGGTGCTGACAAAAGGCGGTTACGGCAAGCGTGATATCGAGAAAAACTTGCCGGCTACTCCCGAGACTCTGTACGGCATCGCTTCCTGCTCCAAGTCGTTTACTTCGTGCCTCCTGGCAATGCTGGTCGATGACGGTCTCTTGGATTACGACACGCCGATTAGGCACTATATCCCCGAATTCGCGCTCTACGACCCTTTCGCGACCGAACAGGTCACGCTTCGCGATATGCTCTCTCACCGTACCGGCTTGGGCGGCCATGACGGAATGTGGCCCGACCCCACCATCACCAATCGTGAATTCATGATGCGCTTGCGCTATCTTAAACCGAGCGCGCCTTTCCGTACAAAAACTCAATACAGCAATACCATATATTCGCTGCTCGGACATATTGCGGAGGAAGTGACGGGCGACACCTGGGAGAACCTTATCCGCAAACGTATTTTCGAGCCTCTCGGTATGGACAGCAGTCTGCTTTCCGCGCATGAGATGTATAAACAGCCAAACCATGCGCAGGGCTATTGGAACTGGGAAGACGGCCGCGGTCCTGTGGCGGTCGATCCCTGGGAAATGGACGTTGCCGGTCCCGCGTGCGGCGTCGTATCCAACATCGACGATATGTTTAAATGGATCACTCTGCATATGAACGAGGGCGAATATAACGGAAAACGGCTGGTATCTGAGAAAAACATGAGGGAGATGCATTCCGCCCAGGCGCTGATGCATATGTTCCCGTGGCGCTTCCCCGAGGTGGAGACAGACGGCAGCTACGGAATGGCGTGGTTTATTCAGTATTACCGCGGACGAAAGTTCGTCTGGCATACCGGCGAGATCGAAGGCTTCTGCACGCTCGAAGGCTTCCTGCCCGATGAGAAGATAGGCATAATGCTGGCTATGAACATTCATAAGCCGCTCAACATGCCCATTCTGATGACGACCTGCTACACCGTGTTCGATCGTCTGCTGGGCGATCCGGCCGTGGATTGGCCTGCCCGCCTGCATGCGTGGAACGGCAAGTATGACGCCTTCTATTACCACTGGGATGTAGACCTTTTCAAAGGTAAGCCCGGCCGCGTGCCCGGTACCAAGCTCAGCCATCCGCTCAAGGATTACACGGGTGCTTTCAACGATCCCGGTTACGGTACGCTGCGCATCGAGGAGAAAGACGGAGGCCTTATCATGCGCTTCAAGGATATGATCGTACCGCTGGAGTACTGGCACTACGACGTATTTAAGGCGCATCGCATCAAAGAGGATACAACGGTCCTTACCGCGCCCGTTTCTTACTTCATTGATCCGTTTACCGGCGGAATCGCGGGATTCACTTTACAGATGGAGCCTATGGTAGAACCAGTGGTTTTCAATCGTGTGAACAAATAATGACGAATTCATGAGGACCTGCGCGTTTCGCTTTACGCGCGGCCGCGCAGGCCCTCAAAAAAAGCTTGAGGTATCCAGCGGTCAACTCACGCCGGATACACCGGATTTTAATTGAACTTTCGGATTGGTTTTATGCGGTATGCGGATATCGCCAAGGGGTTGGACGTTTGGTTATGGGGATCTTCTCATTTAAGCGAAAGCCGGTTCCGAAATAAAAAAATAAAAGGAGTCTTTAATTTATGGCGAACAACAACGGTAATAAGCTAAGTAGAAGCCTGTCGATGCTGACGCTGATCTCCATTGCGGCGGGAGCAGTCATCGGCGGCTGGCTGGCCGAAGCTCCGTACTGGTTTTCGTTGACCGGCGCGGGCGCAGCCTTCATTTTCCCGGCTTTGGCGATCCTGCTGGTACCCGTGGGACTGGCGTTTGCTGAAATGGCAGCAATGCTTCCTTTTTCATCCTCCGTTGCAGTATGGACGGCAAACGCGACGAACCACAGGTTCGGCTGGTGCGTTCAGTGGCTCATGTTCCTGATACAGATAGTTGAGCCGCCGATTTGCGCTTTCATCCTTACGACAGCACTCGGTTTCTTCTTCACTTTCACAGTCGCGCAGACCACTCTCATAGCGGTCGGCATTTGCGTAATCTGGTATGTGGTTTCGAACTTCAATATTTCAATTTCCGGAAAATTGTCAAACATTTTCTTCTATTCGATGATCGGCATTTCGATCGTAATCATCATTCTTTTCTTCACCAGCGGAAGCTGGAGCGTGGATAATCTGGTCGGCCACGGCGGGATGTTCCCCAAAGGCGGATACGGTATTTTCCTTGCAAGCGGCGTCCTTACCATCAAGTATATCGGTTTTGAAATGACGCCGACGGTTATCGAAGAGTGCAGTTTCCCCGCAAAGAAATTGTGGAAGGTCATCCTGGCAGCACTGTTCATCCCTGCAGTGCTGTACGGCGTCGTTGTTATCGCGATAGGCGGTATGGCCCCCTGGTCTGAACTGGCTGAAATGTCCATGCCTGAACCGGAACTTATCAAAAGTCTCGGATTGCCCATGATTTTCGCTTGGGCAGCTTTGCTGGCAGGTTCTCTGCACGGCTTCACGACATTCATGGGATTCTGGACTTCTTCCGCCCGCGTGCTTTACGGCTCTTCGCAGCTGAACATGCTTCCGAAGGCATTCCTGAAGCTGAACAAGCACGGCCAGCCTTACTGGGCAAACCTTACCGTTTTGCTGTTCTCCGTGTTCTTCTGCATTTTCTCGGCGTCCAACTGGGTGCAATACATTTATGCCGTATCCTGTATCGCGGCAGGCCTTGTATACTTCTTCGTCTGCTTTGATACTTACAGGCTGCGCAAAACCCATCCCGAATGGAAACGCCCCTATAAAGCGCCCTTTGGCAATTGGTTCTTGTTCCTGGGCATGATCGTTTCGATTTGGGTCGTAGTTGCATCCTCACTGTCGCTGGATTTCCCCGGCTGGATGTCGCTGGTCGCTTACCTGGTCATCGGAGTCGTTGTACTGGTGGTTATGGAAGCCTACCGTAAAAAGCATCCCGGCAAGCTGGATGCCATCGTTTTAACTCCTGACGACGTTAAGGAAGATGAGGCCGGAGTCAAGGCTTGATTCTTCGAATCTCATATGCCTATATAAACAGAATATATTCATAAAAGGGCAGCACCCGCACACTAGAAAGCATGAGGCCGTCACATCCGAAGTGGCGGCTTCGTGCTTGTATGCCGGGGAAGCGTTTCGCTGCTTTGCAAAAGCAGTACAGTGTTCAGCCGGCATCCGCCGCGTCAACTCAAGTCATGTGGAGACTGTGCCGTATGTCAAGTTTGTATGCATTGAGTTATCGGATTCATCGGTTGTATTCAACTATATGTGGAAGGCTTAGGAAGAATCGTTGCGATTCCTGACAAAGAGTGATATATTCGGTTACGGTGTACATTACAATTTTGAAATACCAAATTCGATGCCATGGATTTTACAAGGCGGAAGTCGGGCGCCGATAAAAAAGAAACCAACGCATCTTGCATAGGATAAACATTGTTTTTTTGCGGAGCAGGGGGAAGATCTATGCCACATCGATCATTGTTGTTAATCCGCTTTTCAGGGCGGTGAACAGCTTTAGGCCGGAAAGCATGGATGAATTTGCGGGAGGAACAATAATACTTGAAAAAATGGGGGAGTTTTTCGACAGTCGATTGGACGGCTACGAGGAGCATCAGTTAAATTGTATCGAATCGGCACCGGATTTTTATCGCTTTACTGCCGGGAGCCTCCCGGTGAATTTTGAATGCAGACTGCTTGATTTGGGATGCGGAACCGGGCTGGAATTGGAATTCTATTTCCGGTTAAACCCGTCTGCGAAAGTCACGGGAATAGATTTGGCCCCAGGTATGCTGAATAGGTTACGGGAAAAATTCCGTGATAAGGAGATCACTCTGATCCCGGGTTCCTATTTTGATGTTCCGTTTGGATTTGACAGGTTTGACGCGGCCGTATCGGTGGAGTCGCTGCATCATTTCACCGCGGAAGAAAAGATACCGTTATATAAAAAATTGCGGAAAGCTTTAAAAGCCAGTGGATATTTTATTCTTACGGATTATTTCTCTTTATCTGACGAAGAGGAATCGCTTTACAGAAAAGAGTTGCTTCGTTTGAAGGAGGAACAAGGGTTAAGCGGCGACGAATTCTATCACTATGACACCCCGCTTACCGTTCAGCATGAAATTGAATGTCTTGTATCAGCCGGTTTTTCTTCCGTTGAAATGCTGAACCGATGGGGAGCGACGCATACATTAAAAGGCGTCCGATAAATATAGCGTTGATATGTTTCTTTGCAAAGGCAAAACGGCGGATATGTTCCTGTATGCGGTATCGATGCTGCTGCTTCAACCCATGTCGGGCGCAGTTGACGCGGCGTTTATCCGGTAAAAAGTTAAAATAACAGCCGCAATACTTGTTTTTTAATTTGAGGTTTATCATGAGCGGATTTAGAATTGTGAAATTAACAGAAAAGCCTGAAATAAAAGAGAAGGCGGCAAACTGGTTCCATGAAAAATGGGGCGTGCCTCTTGAAGCGTATCTTGAGAGCATGGAGGCAGCCTTAAACGGAGATCCTGTTTCGGAGTGGTATTCATGTCTGGATGGGGAAAAAATAATTGCCGGAGCGGGAGTCATCGAGAATGATTTCCATGACAGAAAAGACTTGACGCCGAATGTCTGTGCCGTCTATACAGAGGAACAATACAGAGGCAAAGGTATAGCCGGCAAGCTTCTCGACTTTGTAGTAGCCGACACTAAAGCGAAAGGTATCTCTCCGATATATCTGGTAACGGACCATACAAGCTTTTATGAAAGATATGGCTGGGAATATCTGTGTATGGTTCAAGGCGACGGAGAACCGGGTATGAGCAGGATGTATATTCACAGATAAATTTCATCAAGTTACAATACGGAAGGGTCAATATATGGAGATATATATTGGTTTTCTGGTTTCCTTCGGGCTTTTGATATTCAGCGTTTTGAAAAATATATATACCGGTTACGTGCTTATTGTCTGCTGGATCATTTTTGCGCTGATCTCCTTAAAAAGGGGACATAGCTTGAAGGAAATCCTCGGTATGTCATATGGCGGCGGAAAGCAATCTTTTGTTGTCATCAGGATTTTGATTCTGATAGGCGCTGTTACCGGCATATGGATGGCCTCCGGAACGATACCGACTATCGTTTATTATTGCCTTAAGTACATAACGCCTTCCGCGTTTATATTTTCCGCGTTTGTGATCTGCAGCGCCGTGTCTTTTTTAACAGGCACCTCGTTCGAAACGGTAAGTACTGTCGGGGTACCTTTGATGATAATGGCCAGAAGCGGAGATATAAATGTTAATATTGCCGCGGGCGCCATAATCGCGGGCGCCTACTTTGGAGACAGGTGTTCGCCGATGTCTTCAAGCGCGGCTTTGGTGGCGGGTCTGACCAAAACGAACATGCTTGATAATATCAGGCTCATGTTCCATTCATCGATAGTGCCTTTTTTTCTGTCCCTGATTTTTTATTTTATACTGTCCGTGTCGCAGCCGCTGGAGTCGATAAAAAATAACTTATCCGGCGAAATCCTGGGGACCTTCAAAATCGCGCCGTTGATGCTGCTTCCCGCACTGATCATAATCGTACTTTCACTGTGCAGGGTCAAGACTCATATTTCAATTTCAGTCAGCATTCTTACGGCCTTTGTGCTGGCGCTGCTGTTCCAGAATAACCAGTTGAAAGATGCGGTAAATTCCGTCATTTTCGGATTCCGAATAAGCGGCGGCCCTTTAGAAAACATCATCAATGGCGGCGGCATAGTTTCAATGCTGAAGACATGTTTGGTGGTATTTGTATCCTGTTCTATTGCCGGCTTATTCGAAGGCATAAAGATGTTCGGCAGATTGGAAAGCAAGCTGAAAAATCTGCGGATGGAAAGACATAACTTATTTGGGGTCACTTCAATAATAAGCATTATAACCGCGGCATTCGGATGCAGCCAATCGATCAGTACGGTAATGACGAAGGAGATAATGAAAGATTGTTACAGGGAACTGGACAACAATCAATTTGCTTTGGATCTTGAAAACTCAGGTATAATAATTTCAGCGCTCATTCCCTGGAATATTGCCGCTTTTGTACCCACTGCGACCTTGAATGTAAGCCCTGCAGGATATATTCCATATGCTTTTTATTTGTACATTTTGCCTGTTGTTTTCTTTATATACTCCAAATACTCCCAAAAAGCTCAAGGACCGGAAAATAAAAAATCACGGAGCATAGAAGAATGATATGCTCACTGGTTAAAAGACGCAGGAATCACAATATCATAACTTTGCTAAATACAAAACTGGTTTTACAAACACGCAGCTATGCGAGAAAATCGAATATGATTTTATATTTAAAACGGTCAAATCTGATGCAATAAAAACAATAGTATAAGAGCCTTATTTGCAGTTGGTCACCATAGCTTTTGCAGATTATAATTTATACTAATATCTTAACCTTTTCCTCCAACATCAAAGAAACGGCATCCAGATAATCTCCTTCATATTTAATCGTGTTATTGACAAGCATAGTCGTGAATCCGTGAATGAGACTCCATATGGTTAGAGCATCTAAGGACCAGCTGCTTTCGCTGATACTTTCATTTTTTCGCAGGCCAATAAAAAGCTTTTCAAAAACTGATACGATCCATCTGTCAGTCTTGATGAATTTTCCGTTTTTCATTATGATGGGATTGTGATGGTCTGTCATAAATATAAATTTGAAATGCTCCGGGTTTTCAACCATAAATTTCACATAAAGATTACTAACTGCCATAATTTGCTTTGGGTAATCATCTTCATTTTCTGCAAGTGCTTCATTAATCAATGATGTGAATTCATCCGAAACGCTCGTAGTGATGGCATAAATAAGTTCCTCCTTATTTTTGAAATGCCGGTATGGTGCCGTATGACTGACGCCGCACATTTCAGCAACTTTTCTTAAAGAGAAAGCTTCGAGCCCAACGCTGTTTAGCAGTTGAAGACCTTTTTCTATCAATTCTTTCTCTAAAAAACCATGATGATATTTTTCCTTTTTCATAAAAATTCCTCTCATGCAAAAATAATTTATAAAATCATATCATACTATGTTGACAATGTAAACATTATCTGCTAAACTCAAAATAGAAAGTTGATGGTGTAAACATTGTTTTGGTGATTCAAACATTTATCATGTTTGAATTGCAGAAGGGAGTATTATTATGGATAACATAAGTGTCGTTTACGCAACAAAAACACAACACTCAAAAAAGCTGGCAGAGGCGATAGGGAAAGAGTTTGATGTTGAAGCAAAAAACATCACAAAGCACCCTCACCCCAAAGCAGCTGGACTACTCTTTCTTGTTGGGGGTATTTATGCCGGCAAGAGTAATCCTGTTCTTTTATCCTATGCCGAAAAGCTTGACGCTTCCATTACCGGTAAGGTGGTACTGGTCACGAGCAGTGCGTCAGTCACCCATCGTAATCAAAGAAATCTTCGCGCGCTTCTTGTTGGAAAGGGCATCGACGTCGTCGATGAGATTACCTGTCCCGGAGGATTACTGTTTATCAAATTCAGTCATCCGAATAAGATAGATATCCAGTCCGTTGCAGAAGCTGCAAAGAATATATCGAGAAAAGTAGCAACAAGTGCTGCCGGGCATGACGTTTAGACGATCATATAGCCAGAATCATGAAAATCTGACGCGACAAAACAATAGTATAAAAGCCTAACTTCTGATTTTGAGGCTATTAATGAATAAGATAACTGAATAGATTGCTACATTTCTGTAAAGTAAGCTAAAGCAAACTCAAGTTCATATGGGCTTGGGTTTGCTTAATCTGCATAGGTAAATCTGCTGCCAAAGCACGAAATGCTGTACTCCTTCTGCAAATCAGTATTTTGAAGCAATGGAAACTGAAAAACTACAAATATAGGGCCATTAACTACACTTTTTCGTACCGGAATTCATGTTTTGCACTTTTCTTGACAGGTAAAGCCTTTATGATAGTATGAATGCAGGGGAAATGTGGCACGCGCTCATAGGCGGGACGTATTAAACAAATAGTGTTCTTAAAAGTTGGTGAGAAATATCATGAAAAGGGAAGCTTTGGTTCTGAAACGGGATGCGTATCTCGATACAATAGAAAGCGCCTTTATTCCCTGAAAGCCATGCTCGACATACTGTTTGAATATGCGATGCTGCAATCGGATGATTATCCCATAACAATGCAAAGCGTCGATATATGCGGCATATTATACCAAGTATTATCAGCCTATTACGACGATTTCATGATAAAGGGAGCGACCCCTGAAATTAGGTTGGAAAGAGAAAGCTATTTTGTCTGTTCGGATAAAAATGCTTTGATACGTATATTCGAAAACCTTGTTAGCAATTCGTTGAAACATGGGAAAGGTAACCTGAGCATTCAATCTCATCCGCAGGAGGGTATGTCGAAACCAGATTTACAAATGCCGCGGAGGATTTATCGGAAGACGATGTAAGTCAATTCTTCGATGATTTTATACTGCCGATAAATCGAGAAGCTCTAAGAATAAGGGCCTCGGCCTTGCGATTGTAAAGAAATTCGTTGACAAGACGGGCGGAGAAATCGAAGCGCATCTTGAAGACATTTTTTAACTATATCGATCAGGTACCGGTCGGATAATGTACTGCGGTACAAAATGTAGAGTGAATTCATGCTATTTGGGAAAATGTGAAGCGCAAGAACCGTCCCTGCGCTTCATTGTGCATAGAAGAACCAATGGTTAATAATGAGTCTGCTGGCATAGTCGAAAAAGAAAATAGTGAAAACTAATAAAAAGGAGTTATGTTCCATGAAAAAAATGTCTATTTACGATCCTGCGATGTGTTGCTCTACTGGCGTTTGTGGGCCTTCCATTGATCCCGAACTGTTAAGGGTTGCCACCATAATCAGCAATCTGCAAAAGAAAGGAATCAGAATTGAAAGACACAACCTGTCAGGTGATCCGCGCGCGTTTATTGCCAATGAGAATATAAACCAATTACTAAAGAAACATGGCCCTGAAATTCTGCCCGCAACGGTATTGGACGGACAAATTGTAAAAACAAAAGAGTATCCAACGAATGAAGAATTCGCGCGTCTTTTGGATATTCCGAAAGAAGAGATTATTGCAGAAAAGCCGACTGCTAATAAGTGCAATTGCAAACCGGGCGGCTGCTGCTAATAAGGAGTGAAATAATGTTTCAAGTATTCGATCTGGAAAAAATAAATCTCACAAAATACTTATTTTTTACCGGCAAAGGCGGCGTGGGGAAAACCTCCGTTGCCTGTGCCATGGCTGTTTCCTTGGCCGATCAAGGCAAGAAAGTGTTGCTGATCAGTACAGACCCCGCATCCAACTTGCAGGATGTTTTTGAGACAGACCTGAACAGCACAGGAGTAGAGATTGCCGCAGTGCCAAATCTTTTGGTAGCCAATCTCGATCCTGTAAGAGCGGCCGCAGACTATAAAGAAAGTGTTGTAGCGCCGTATCGCGGGATACTTCCGGATACAGTGATTAAAAACATGGAAGAGCAGCTATCCGGGGCTTGCACGGTGGAGATAGCGGCGTTTAACGAATTTACCGCTTTTCTTGCGGATAAAGAAACCGAATCAAAGTATGATTACATTATATTTGATACGGCTCCTACGGGGCATACCCTGCGTATGTTGCAGCTTCCCTCGGCATGGACTAATTTCATCAGCGAGAATACATACGGGGCATCCTGCTTGGGGCAGCTTTCCGGTTTAGAAGAAAAAAAGGACTCATATAAGCAGGCGGTTGAGACACTTTCGGATAAAAACAAGACCACGCTCATGCTTGTATCGACACCGGAAAGCACACCGCTTGCCGAGGCAAGCCGCGCATCCAATGAATTAAAGGATATAGGCATTAAAAATCAAATGCTGCTGTTAAACGGTGTGCTTTTTTCCTTTAATGAAAACGATGATACGGAAAAAGCTTTTTACAAGAAGCAGCAGGCAGCGTTAAACAGCATGCCGGAAGAATTAAAAACCTTAACTGCCTATCAAGTACCACTAAGAGCCTACAACATTATCGGAGTATCAAATGTCAGGCGGTTTTTAAAAACTGATGATTTTAGCGAAATAGAGGTTAGCGGGAATATAGACATTCATTATTCTTTAAAAGACGTTGTCCAAGATATTTTTAAATCAAATAAGAGAGTAATTTTTACGATGGGAAAAGGCGGCGTTGGAAAGACTTCTATTGCGGCTGCTGTTGCTCTTGGGTTATCCGAAAAGGGCAAGCGGGTTCATCTGGCAACGACAGACCCCGCAGCACATTTACAATATGTAATCAGTCAAAGTGAAAATATTACCGTAAGCAACATTGATGAAGAAAAGGAACTTGCTAAATATAAGGAAGAAGTGCTTTCAAAGGCCAGAGAGACAATGAGCGAGGATGATCTTGCATATATTGAGGAAGACTTGCGTTCTCCCTGCACACAGGAGATAGCCGTTTTTAGGGCATTTGCTGAAATAGTTGACCGCAGCGAAAACGAAGTTGTGGTTATTGATACAGCGCCTACAGGCCATACATTGCTATTGTTGGACGCGACACAAAGCTACCACAGGGAAGTAAAGCGCACACAGGGAGAGGTTGAGGAAGCCGTTAAAAAACTTCTGCCGAGGCTCAGAAACCCCAACGAGACGCAAGTTATTATTGTAACATTGCCGGAAGCAACGCCTGTTTTTGAAGCTATGCGGCTGGTCGAAGATTTAGACCGGGCAGGGATTAATAGTAAATGGTGGATTGTTAACAAAAGCATTTATCTGACCGCAACCAGCAGCTCTTTTCTTAAGGCGAAAGCCTCAAACGAAGTCAAATGGATACAAAAAGTCGCGGAGATTTCAAAAGGCAATTATGCGGTTATCGCATGGAAGCCCAATGAAATCAAAGGCGAAAACCTAAAAGAATTATAAAAAATAAGGAGAAATAAAAATGGCTGATCAAGATGGATGTTGTTGTTCTTGCGGTAGTGACTGCTGCGCTCCTGCAAAGGAGAAAAAGAAAATAATCATCGACTTCTTATTCTTGGATTTGAGCATTTGTACTCGCTGCCAAGGAACTGAAAACGCCTTGGATGAGGCAATCTCCGATGTGGAAGTTGTTTTAAATGCTGCCGGATATGAAGTGGTGGTTAACAAGATTCACGTTGATACCAAAGAACTGGCTATACAGCACAAGTTTGAAAGCTCGCCAACGATCAGAGTCAATGGAAAAGATATTGACGTTGAAGTAAAAGAGAGCTTGTGCGATTGCTGCGGCGACCTTTGCGGCGATAATGTGGATTGCAGGGTTTGGACGTATCAGGGTCAGGAATATACGATTCCGCCAAAAGCATTGATTGTAAATGCAATTCTTGCGGAAGTGTATGGAGGCGGTGCGCCTGTACAAGAAAAGGAGTATATTTTACCGAAGAACTTAGAAGCATTTTACGAGGCAATGGATAAGAAAAAATAACATACGGGGGAATTATGAGCAAACCAAAGGTAGCCTTTATTTGTGTACACAATTCATGCCGTTCACAGATGGCTGAAGCAATTGCTAAACTATTAGCGTCCGATGCTTTCGAGGCTTATTCAGCCGGTACTGAAACAAAGCCCGAAATAAACAGGGATGCGGTAAGGGTTATTAAAAATCTTTATGGCGTTGATATGGACAAAACGCAAAGATCAAAATTATTGGCCGATATCCCGCCGGTTGATGTTGTAATAACCATGGGATGCAATGTCGAATGCCCCTATCTACCAAGCAAGTATAGAGAGGATTGGGGATTGGAAGACCCGACCGGCAAGGATGAAGCGGCTTTCGTTCAAACTGCAAGAATCATTGAGCAGAAAGTTCTGGAACTAAAGAATAAAATAAATGAAATTTTAAAGGGGAAAAAGTGATGTCAAAAAACTGGTATCCGATGATCAACTATGAGAAATGTGTTGAGTGTGGGGCTTGCATAGACATGTGCCAACATGGAGTCTATAGCAAAGAAAGAGCGCCGCGTCCTGTTGTTGTATACCCTGAAGGATGCATTGAGGGGTGCAAAGGATGCGGAAGTCTTTGTCCGAATGAAGCTATTGGATATTTTGGCGATGAAGTAGCTTGCAGCGCAGGCGGATGTGACTGTAGCGGAGGATGTGCCTGCAAAGGATGAAAATTTGACGAAAGGCCAAAAGAATAGTACGGGAAGAAAGCCTATGAGCTGGACTCTTAGTGCCTATGCTCAAACTTAGCGAAAGGATTACAATTATGAAACGCGCCATGGTTAACCCTTCAAAATGCATTGGATGTATTCCATGTAAAATTGAAGAGTATTGCACCCATAAAGCGGTAATCCGGGAAGACCATAAACCATGGATAGATTTCTATTTATGCAGTGGCTGTATGAAATGCAAAATATATTGTGCTCACGATGTAGTCGAAGAAATTGCACGGCCATGTGGCAACAATAAAATCGGCTGGTAGTAGTTCAACATACTAAAAACTAAATCTAATCGCTGCGAACCTAAAGATATAAAAAATTTAAGCACATTCCTGAAGTTTATCTCATATAATAAAAATGGTTGACGATGGAAACTAAATGCGCTAAAATAGTTGACGATAGAAACCATTTTAGAAGGTGGGCTTATGGATAAAAATATAGCGGATATATACAAGGCAATACTGGAATTATCATGGCGATTCGGAAATCACGGTTTTAACGGGAAATGCTGCGGCGATTTATCTTTAGTTGAGTTTATGGCATTGAAAAAGATTCAGGAAAGCAATGAAATTACAATTCAAGAAGTGGGTAATGCGATTAACTTTACAAAAAGCGGGGCGAGCAAAATCATAGACCGTTTAGAAAAAAAGGGATATGTAGTACGGATGAACTCCCCGGCTGATGGCCGTGTTTGCTGTGTATTGACGACGGATAAGGGAAAAGAAACTGTAGCCGGAATTATGGAGAATTACACTTTATATCTGGATGACGTATTAAAGGGGATTGATCCTCAACAGATTGGCCAGATCAGAGAAACATTAATAATGCTTGTCGATACATTACAAAAGAATCAGCCGTTCAACTTGATAACCGATATTTAACAGGAGGTAACGATTCTTGAATACGCTTTTAGATACAATTAAATATTTTCTAATTATTATGGCAGAGCTGGTAGGGCTGTTCTTAGCCATCAGCACAATTATTGCATATGTTTTAATGCATTTGCCACAGGAAAAAATAAAGAAATGGATGTCCGGAAAAGGTATATGGGGCAATATCATGGCAGTGCTTTTTGGCGCTGTAACTCCATTCTGCGCGTGTTCAACTGTTCCTATTACGGTCGGTCTGATACAAGCAGGAGCGCCTTTTGGTGCTATTATGTCATTCGTTATATCTTCCCCACTAATGGATCCCTTGGTATTCATCATGCTTGGGACATTCTTGGGATGGGATGTTGCGATAATATTCCTTGTTCTCACTTCGGTTGTGTCGGTACTCGCAGGAGTCGTCCTTGAAAAAATGGGTTGGGCGAAGTATGTAAAGAACGTCAGGATTAAGGGAGATCATGCTCAGGATGAAGAAATACCCAAAAAATTCCTTATAAAATTGAAGGTGTCTTTTTTAAAGGCATGGGCAGATTTTAAACGCGTGTTTTGGTATATGATTATCGGTGTTGCAATCGGTGCTGTTATTTACGGCTATCTGCCTGAAGACCTTTTGGCGCAGGTTGCAGGCCCCAATAATCCATTTGCAGTCCTCATAGTGGCTTTGATCGGTTTACCTTTGTATATCCGCGTAGAGTCAGCCATCCCGATAGGTCTTGCCCTAATTGGAAAGGGCGCCAGCATGGGTTCAATAATCGCTTTGATTATTAGCGGAGCGGGTATCGCTATTCCCGAATTAACGATGTTTGCAAGCCTCTTCAAGAAAAAGATTATTATTGCGTTTATTATCATAGTATTTGTTATGGCCGTTTTTTCCGGCATTATAATCAACTTGCTATTATAAATAAGTAAAAGGAGATTAGTAATATGAAAGACGAAAAAG
The DNA here is from genome assembly GCA_002070205.1 of Firmicutes bacterium ADurb.Bin182. Lineage (GTDB taxonomy): Bacteria > Bacillota > Clostridia > Christensenellales > CAG-138 > MWCU01. The sequence continues at coordinate 41,040 of MWCU01000111.1, forward strand.
AGAAAAAGGGTTTCTTTGCACGGTTAGCTGAAAATAAGAAGGATAAAAAAAGCTCATGCTGTTGCAATATCGAAATTGAAGAAATCCCGGAAGACGAAAAAGAAAACAAAACCAGCGCCGAGGATACAGACAATAAAGGTAATTGCTGCGGTTAACAGCTTTATAACTATTAACAAAGCTGCGGAAACCGGACGTAAAAGGATTTTTCGAGTGTTCGGTTTATTTTCGATTACTATTATATAAACATATAGTTTTGAAACGGGTGATAGAAGTGCAAATTTGTCTGGTTGATTTTTGGGAAGAATCGAAGATAACGCTGAAAAACTTTATTAGGGATCGCGTGTCTAATGAGGAAGACGCTGAAGATATTCTTCAAGACGTGTTTTTAAAACTCATAAGCAACGTAGATAAATTGATCGACAACCAAAAGGTTCATGCTTGGATATATAAGACCACAAGAAATGCAATCATTGACTACTATCGTAGGAATCAAAGCAATAATAACGCAACCGGTTTTTCAATGTAAAGAAAATGAACATATACAGGCTGTCAAAAACCGCTTAAGCGGATCATTAAGGGGCTCTAGCGGAAAGCCTTTGAATCTGCAGGACCCCTAATTTTCAATCCGGCGTTGTCGCCGATACGCCCCGTCATCAGCGGCTTGAAAAACATAACCGTATTGAAACAAGGAGATTATAATTATGGAAGAGCCTATACCGGTTTTGGTAATCATCATTTATGCAGCTGCTATTCTGTTCAGCACGGTCTCCGTGTTTCTTGTTGCACGGTCTGTAAAAAAGAGTCGTCAGTACGTCGGCGATCCGTCCAAAAAGGAGGTGGTCATGGGCTTTATCCAATCCGTTGAGGAGACCAACTGGTTTGTCAACAATCGGCCGGAACTCGCTATCAAGCTGATGATTTTTCCGATGAACGAACCTGTAAAGGTTATTACAGTAAAGCAGGTCATCAGCTATTTGGATATTCTGAATATACAACCCGGGAAATACGTCAATGTGTCCTACGAAGCAGGCACTTACAGGCATGCGTTTATTGAAGGGCCTAAGCCGTTCGAAGTAACGGGTGAACCGTTTGACATGAAGTACTTTGACGAAATAAGGGAAAACCTCAAGACGGCATTTTCTTTGGAAACACAAGGGAAGATCATATATGCAGAGAAAACGGGAACACTTGTTGACATGCTGCCGGTCTATCGTATCCGGGCAAGCTTTGTTACCGCGGACGGCAAGGCTGTGGAGGGGGATACATTTCGGATTTGCAGGCCGTATCTCGCCGGCTTACTCTTTCCCGGTAACATGATAGGTATCGTTTACAATAAACAAACCCCTGCTGTTTTTACTATGGTAGAATAAATGCTGTTTTACACCCCGGCGGACCGCGGCTGATTGAGCCATGCCTCTATTAAACGCAGCCGGCAATTATTAGTATACCGGAAATTATCTTCAGAGACGTTAAGCCTTATCAACCGGCAAAGCCGAAAGCCAACCTATATAAATTAGAAACTTAAAAGAGCTCAAAGACCGGGGAAAAATCAGGCAGCATAGCAGGGCGATATGCTGTTTTTTACTTTGAGAAAACAGGTCAAAACAAGCGTTTTTCTTGTGACATAGAGATGAGATTTAGATGTCACAGGTTGGCGGGCAGTCAGGTTACAATAATGTGTCATCCGGTTTGCTGAATGCGCTTTTTCATTGATTATGGAAATTTCGAAAACGTCGTTTTAGCGACAAAAATAAGCTGTCAGTCAACAAAAAAAGAGATTGTTGTGGTTATGAATGCGTATCCGCTCCGGAAGCCCCGAAGAATGGGGATGTTTTTATTGGATTGCCTCAAAGAATGCCGGTTGACAGCCCGGTGCTCTGCGCAGAAAAACGTGACTTTTTTAGGGCAAAAAGTCACTACCCAATGCGCTAAAGACATTTTATTATATTTGTAGACAAGCTATTATATGTTTTTTGCCCCCGTTAAGAAAAGGAGTTCAACGGAGTGGACCCTAAGCAAAAACGGCCATATAAGGTTCTCCGGGCAGGAGGCCGCAGCTTCCCCGTTTACCTTGAGTACGATGAGCAGCTTGACGAGAGCTATCCGGCCTATCCCGACTTTGAGGAGCGCCCCGAATACACCGAAGAAGGAAGGCCCTTTGCCACGGCGGAGCAGGATAGCTGCCCTCATTGCAAGCCGGGCGCCCCGGAGAGGCCCCCGCCCGGAGACTGCGGCGGCTGCGGCTGGTTTTACAGGGAACAGACTCCTTATGATCTCATCGGCGTGTGCATGTGCGACGCGCTGCGGCGCGAAAATGAAGTCAAATCAGAAAGAGAGGAGACAACATGAAAATAAAACGGTTTTTGAGCGGGCTGATCTTGGCGGCGATCGTGCTGGCACTGATACCCCCCGTCAACGCCAATGCGGATTCGTTTACGTTCAGCGGATTGACGATATCCGGCGACGACATCACGATGGAAGATCTTGAGTGGAATGAGGGAACGAAACAGCTTACTCTTAAAGCGAAGACGGACGGATACCAATACGTTACCCTCTCGGGAAATGCGCAGGATAACATCTGCTTTTATGTTGCAGGAAATGCCAGTATCACGCTGGACAACCTGACCATGGACGGACAATACTCTGCAATCACTTTGAGAAAAGGGGTCGATGTCGGCCTGAATCTGAAAGGCTCAAATACCCTTATTGCCTCGGGTAATTCCTCTGCATTGTATGTCGATGAAACCGCTACTTTGAGTATCTGGCCGGTGGAGGGTACTCAAGGCTCACTGTATGTGCAAGGCGGTGAAACCAATCCTGGCATCAGAGTTGTGCACAAGAAGTATGCTGACAGCACAGAGGCTTATGGCACACTGCATATCCGTGGCGGAACCGTTACCGCGGAGGGCGGTTTTCAAGCGGCGGGCATTGGCGGCGGCAATGGCGAAAGCGGCGGTGATATTAACATCTATGGCGGTGTTGTGAATGCTGCCGGCGGCGGAGGAGGTGCGGGCATCGGCGGCGGCAACGGATCGGCAAACGGAGGAAAAATCACGATATCCGGCGGAACGGTTATCGCCGCCGGCGGCAACGGCGGTGCGGGTATCGGCGGCGGCGACGACGACAGCGACGGAGGTGAGATTTGTATTGATGACGGTTTTGTCATCGCTGTCGGCGGCGGCTATGCGGCGGGCATCGGCGGCGGAAACAACGGGACAAGCGGGAACATCATTATCACCGGAGGAACGGTTATCGCCTCCGGCGGCAACGGCGGTGCGGGCATCGGCGGCGGACGTCGCGATAATGAAATCGGAGGAGACGTTAACAATATCAATCTTAAAGGCGGCATCATTTTTGCCTGCGGAAACCAAGGCGGTGAGGACGTTGGCAAAGGAAGTGGCGGTACAGCCGTCGGTGAAATCTCGATTTCGGGCCATCAGCTAAGCAGTTTTCCCACCGCGGTCTTTTTACGCAATAACACCATCTCCATCGATTCCGAGTCGATTTACGGAGACTATTTCCATGTCGGTCCGATGAATTATGCGAATATTTCCAAATGCGGTATTGAACTCTCTGCCCTTTTCCCCGACCCGCCGCCCGAGATTCCGGGAACGATAGAGGGTAAGAACGGCAGTGAATGGCTCAAAGACCTTTGGGAAGGTCAACGCGATATCTGGTCAATAGTTACCGAAAACGAAATAGGCGCGTATCTCTGGCTCAAGACGATTAAATATTACGATTCTAAGGTCGACGGCTCGTTAGTGTTTGAGCAGCACCAGCACAAGGGCACCACAGGTAAAATATTAGACGGCAGCATCGTAAGCGATCGGGGATTTACGTTTGATAAATGGGAAACGGACGAAGGAACGATGTACAATCCGGGAGATGACCATAAGTTCGATTCCGATCTCAACCTTTACGCCAAATGGTCGTCTGAACCGGTGGAGTACAGTATCGGCTACGATCTTGACGGCGGTTCGGTCAGCCCGGAAAACCCCGAAATATATACCATTTTGACCGATGATATCACGCTGAACAACCCGACCAAGGAAGGCTATGACTTCATTGGATGGACTGAGGGCGATACAGGAGTACCGGTGATGGAAGTAATCATTAAAAAAGGTTCCACCGGCAATCGTTTTTACAAGGCTCACTGGACGCCGATTGAATATAAAATCAACTATAAGTTGAATGGGGGTACGGTCAGCCCGGACAACCCTGAAATATATACCATTTTGACCGATGATATCACGCTGAACAACCCGACCAAGGAAGGCTATGACTTCATCGGATGGACGGAAGAGGGCGTTACAGACGAACCGGTGATGGAAGTTATCATCCGGAAAGGTTCCACAGGTGACCGGACATACGTCGCTCATTGGATAGGCTACCCCTTCCGTACGCTCACAGACAGCGAGACGGGCATATCCGTATCCGGCTATATACGCGAGGATGCGGTCCTGACGGTGGATGATATGGAGCTGCACGACGACCCTTTCTGCAACGAGATCCGGCGGTTGATGAACGACGACGATTACGTGCTCCTGCTGGGCAAGGATATATCGCTCTCTGAGGGTTTCAAAGGCACGCTGACTGTCACGATGCCTGTGGGCATGCGCTGCAACGGGAAGACCGTTTCCATACTTCACTGCACGGGCTTAACGCTTCAAAAGTATACCGCAAAGGTGGCGGACGGGAAAGCCGTTTTTAACGTGATAAGCCTCTCGCCTTTCGCGGTATTTGCGAAGGCTCCCTCGGCACACGATTATGATCCGCCCACGGTCGTGACTGTTTCCGTGACGAACGTTTTGGCCGGGAGCGCGACGCTGAGCGGCAACGTGACAGCAAGCGGCGGCGCGGAGGTGATTGAGCGCGGCTTTGTTTACGGGACCGATCCGGACCCTGTTATCGGCAGACCGGGCGCCATACAGATTCGTTCGGGCAGCGGTTTGGGAGGCTTCACAGCGAAGCTGACAGGCCTTCGTCCGAATACCGTCTATTATGTGCGCGCATATGCGGTAAACCGCGAAGGTACTTCCTACGGTGCGGTGTTGAGTTTCACAGTTCCGGTCGATATCCCCAAAACCGGCGGCTCGGCAATGCCCTGGGGCTTTGTGCTGATTGGGCTGGCCGCAGCCTGCTCGGTTTATGCGGCAATGAGGCGGCGCAAGGCATAGAACACTGTATGAGAAAAGGACGAGGGCATCACGCCTTCGTCCTGTTTGTTCTTTAATGCAGTCCTCCTTATGTTGACGGCTGAATATATAAGTGTTACATTTATTTTGTCTTCTCAACTATTAGGTATAATCAGGCTTCTGGTGACGGACGATGATCGCAGCTTTGCGGAAGAAGCATTGTGCGGAAGAATTATTGATACTCCCGGACATACTGCCGATTCTGTTTCGCTTATTTTTAATGATGGATCACTTTTTTGCGGCGACGCTGCAATGAACGGGTTGCCCAGTCTGAACAGGATTACCATATGGGCAGAAGATAAAGAGTCATTTTTGCAGTCCTGGCTGACTACCATCTCGATGAAACCGAAAAAGATATACCCGGGCCACGGAAAACCTTTTGATTATTCGGAACTTAACGGCAACCTCGAAAAAGCAAGAAGGATCAAGACGTATACACTCAGATGAAAGTTATGGCCAATAAGGGAGTCAACCGTGTGACGGGAGTAAGCGCAGGAATTGCCGGGAGGCATAAGTGCGTAGCATAAAAGAACCGTTCCTCTATGCTCGCTCGATCTTTGCTATATACACCTTTCTTATGGCGTTTTTGGTACAGACTTATTACATTTTCCAACCGAGACTTCAAATTAATAAGATTTGTGCTATAATCTCTAATGTATACTACTTAAAGATATTATAGTTCTAAGCTGAAAAGATGGCATGTAAATGTATTAATAGACCATAATTTTGTATATGGAATATTGGATGATAACAATTAGAAACCTTAAGTGACCAAAAGATTATAACCTACTGAGAATCATAATATGAGCTTTCAGACGTACTTTAGTCGGCTTTGAGCAGAAAGCAAGAGATAAAGCGCAACCTATTATTGGGGGTTAAAATGGCTGTTTCCAATCTGGCTCCTTTTATTAAGCTCAAATCTCGTATTCTTAAAGAGCTGCCTGTAAAAAAATTAATCGGTGATATCGTAATTAACGAGGAAGAGTATAAGATACTTATTGATTATTTGAAGAATCATTATCGGAGAATTGTCAGCGGTGTTTCTGAACCGGATCCTATTTTGGCGGTAGCGCTTGTTCAAATAGGTATTCGTTATTACGATGGTGGTTACTGGCCTCATGTGGCGAATGAGTTGGGGTTAAGTCTATTACCGGCAAACCATCAAATCTGCATAGGTGATGCGTTTTATAAAACACTTATCCGCTTTGATAGACTTAGGTTGGCGCGGGGTGAATATGTAAAAAATATTTTAATGCATGGTTTTGTATCTAATCATTACTCAGATGCCTTCTTTAATTTTCTCTTTGCTTTTTATCGTATCGATTTAGAACGCGATCTCTCCCGCTTGAATAGATCTATGGTGGCTGATTTGTTCGATGTTATGGTTAGAAACGATAATACCGGAAGAACTTATTGGCTAGTGCAGCAAACAGTAGACGCAATTCGCACCAACCAGAAAGGGACTAAAATCCGTATAAGAAGACTTCTGCGTTTAATTGACAAATGCTTTTGGGATCAAATAGTACCCACTAACGCTACCAACCGCCTGACCCAGAATTTTATCAAATGGCAAGCTGAATCTGACGCTTTCCAGGTTTACATGAATGAATATCATGGCGGGCATCAGTGCGGTAGAAGAACTAAGAGCTTTTCTACACCGCATCTGGTTTGCGATTTACTCAATACGACTTTTTCGTTAGTCTTGCCTACGCAACTTATCAAATTTGATTATATAGAATCCCTCACTTGGGAAATCATGCATGACGGAAAAATTGAACAATTTAGTGTGGGATCATATCAAGGCGTGACGGGATTAAAAACGGAAGAACTTTGCATTCCCATTTCACACAAATACGTGTTTTCAGAGTACGAAATTGAACTGAGTAGCGGTGGAACGAGGCTAAAACGGTTTATTATTAAGAGCGATTGTGCCAGATTTTTCGGAAAGGACGGCGTGTTCATTCTGCCAAATTCACTCCCGGTTGGAGAGGTCTATGCAATTACCCATTTCGATGATTTGATTGTATCGGAAGGTTATTCGGATAGCGAGAGGAGAGGTACGCTAACGCTATATTATTTTGATTTCCAGCATGGTGACATTTTACGAATGCCTAACGGGAAGCCGCTGTCCATCGGGAAAAAGATTGAGGAAGGTATATTGCCTCGCGGGCTAGTTACAGGTGCTTGTGCGATTATTAAAAATGATCGTTTTCCAATATATAAACAATCTCCTACGATGCTTATTAAAATGTTGCCTTCGCGGGCAGTCGGAACGTTAATTGTAGTCAATGAAAAACAATACAGGCTTTTTGATGAGCAAGCGGTTAAAATTGATTTACACGACAGAACAAACGAAGTTGGTTATATTATCAGGCTAGCTGATTATGGCTGTGAATCGGATGGCATCTATGAGGTACTGATTGATGTTCCAAACGACCGAACAAATCGTTACGTTAGATTTGCGTTATTAAATTCTTTTCAGTTTGAATTTGAAGACGCACCTTATATTTTTAGTTCACGTGGAACGATTCGACTCTCTGATAGTTTGAACATCACTTCTGTTAATTTTGTCAATCAAAAGCTTAAAGGCGAGAATGTGTTTAATTTTGAAATCGATCCAAAAGAAGATTATATTTCCTTCTTACTAAAGGTCAATGATAAGATTATACCCATCAATATCAGCGTACCGGCGTTTAGATGGAAGTTTGATGATGGAACATGGGAAATTTCTAAGCCTTCGGAGTTATGGCACAGTGATTTCCCGAAAATGATCTATATTAAATATCCTAATGATCAGATTATCTTAAGCTTGGATGATGATAATAGCATCGAGGATGATATTGACCAGTATCAGGTATTCAATATCAGAAAAGAAAAGCAGCTGTTCGAATGCGATATGACTCGATTTAAGACCTGGCTTGGGCGTACTAAAGAAATCAGAGTGCTCTATCTGGATTTTCCGGATAATCGGAAAGAATTTTTTCAAGTTTTAACTAAAAGTCGCATCTCGTCTTGCTTAATACGCGGTGATTACGAAAGAGATCTGATTATCTGTGAGTTTGACATTATCGGAAATTCCCGCTACTTTGTAGATATTTCTTTTTGTAAGCGGCTGATAATTGAAAAAGCAGAAATCCAGAAAGGTAAGCTGGAATTGCCTGTAGAAATTGGCAGCGGCCGCTATATAGTTTTTGTATATGAGCAGGATGTCGACGATACAGGTTTTGGTGATCCTGTATATTTGCCTATCGCAAAGTATGAAAAAGAGATTTTAAATCCTTATGATTTGACGGGGAAGAGCATACA
>MWCU01000112.1 GCA_002070205.1 Firmicutes bacterium ADurb.Bin182
CCCGCCGGTTTCACGAAAGCCAACCCGTGACCGATTTTCACGAGGCTGGTAAAAACGAAGAGGGAAAACGCAAGGACGCAGCGAACAAGGAGGCATTCCTGCGGGTAGGCAGGCATCCTGACAAGATGACAAGGTGACAAGATGACACGGTGAAACCTTGTCGAACGGGACGAAAGAAACAAAGTCATCGCACAGGGCGAACTCACTAAGCGATAAGGCGCTATACGCTTCGTTTCTTTTAGAAGGGATGTTAAGCGTCATAATTTGCCGGTTTTCGCTTTGTTGACTATTAAAAATGCTTTAAGGTATACTGACCGCGAAATTTTGCACAAAGTCGAATGGTGTCTACCCATTTTTGCGATTTTGGCGGCATATAGTTTTCTACAAGATAATCCACATATGATTTAAATGATAGATTTTCTTCTGCACCTTTATCAACGGCCACATGGTTTAACAGCGTTCTTGCCAAAATCACAGATGCCGTAAAGCATCCTGCACTATAGGCTTTTCTACATTCGTCATAAACTGTCTGGACATCATTCGGAAGATTTTTCACATTTTCAAACTGAAGCGCAGACGGGTAAGTACAATCGCTGTGTGTGTCATAGATAATCGGCTTCATGCAGACTGGACACTCTGCGATGATATACATATGTTCTGTGTCTGCAAACTGCCCCCGTGTAATATCAATATGCTTTATTGCTGCAACCTCTTTATTACAGAATGGGCAAATAACCGATATTGTAGAAAACGGAAAACTACCATCACTTTTTTCCCACACAAGTTCTTCTCGACGATTGCGAGGGGCGACATCTTCTGCATTGAGATCTGCCCTTACTGGAATTCGATGTTCAAAAACATTTTTAGCGCCCATTTACTCGGCCTCCTGTTCTTCGGTTTCATCGGCGGAGTACTCGTCATCGAGGATTTCTTCATCTGTATCGATTTCCTCGATCACATCGAAATCCGGGACTTCTTTGACACGGACGTCTATTTGCCCTGTAACAACGTCAGATATGAGACGTGTGCGGAGTTCAAATAGAACACTAATACTTTCATTTTCACAGCATATATGTTCGTCAATTCTGGATACTCTGCGGTCAATCTCTTCCAGAATACTGTTTTGTTCATCAAGTGGCGGTATACCTATAGTAAAATTCTTGATATGTTCAGGTGAAACACGCTTTTGACCAGCAGAACCAGTCATCACTTTTTCACCTAAAACTCGGAAAGGTCTCGTCATAGTAATTAGGTATAGGTACTTTGAATTTATGTCATGATAAGGTCTTAGATTGATGAATTCCGTAGTGCCAAATCCAATTTCAGTATCAAGGCTATCTAAACAAGCACCTTTCCCGTTTTCAAAGCACGGAGTGATTTTCGCAACTACAACATCACCCTTTGCAAAAGAAGAAAATCCAGACCGCACCTCAGATAACGGCTTTTTTATTGTACAATCTACTTCGCCTATAACAGACACATTTTCCATTGGCAAAAAAGTGACGCTTGTATCATCATTCAAAGCCGCAGTTAAATGTGAAATTGAAGCGTTAACTCGACATACTCTCTTCAATGGCTTTACAGACCAATGCGCAGGTATGCCTCCTAACCACAATACGCCGCTATCTTTTATCTCGGAAGAAGTAAAACCATGGAGAATTCCTTCGTCAGTTATAGCTTTACGGAGTTCTTTTAATAATCTAATTTGTTTTTTCTTCGCCGCGATCAGCTTATTTATTTTTGATACCTGCCAGTCGAGGTAGCGGGCAATCTGGTCTTGCTCCTCGCGCGGCGGTATAAGTATTTCCAGATTTCTCAAATCGTTTCCTGAGAGGGTCTGTCGGACGCCTTCTCCGAGACCGTTAAAGATGTTTCTCTTATACCAATCATAATATTGATAATAGAAATACTTGATGTTCATATCTGCCCGAGGGACAAATCGTATATAAGCAGAACTCATAATCCCTTTTTCAGGAACCATTCCAACCCTACTTGTAGAAATGTTATTTAAATCTATCAGTTTGAAAACGAGCTCGCCGGAATCAAAAATCTGATATGTATTATAATCTGACGGCGAAAGACCGATTGGCTTTTCGCCATTATTTCGTATTACGCCGCGAAGAGTAAGCGAAAGAACGTTGCTCTCTTCGTTTCCTTTGTTCAGCTTTTTGGGATTGGCGAAAAAGCGTTTTGCCTTCTCACAGCTCCAGTGTGTTGGATATTCATGATTCCAGCGGATTATTGATGGAGAATATTGCTCATACTTCATCCTTCCAGCCCTCCGAGAATCTCTGCCATCATGCCGTCAGTTTCGGCTTCGAGGGCTTTTAGGTCGGCAAGGATGTCCGCCATGCTCCGTAGTTCCACCGGCTTATAGAAATACTTGGTGAAGCTGATCTCATAACCAATCTTCGTCTGCTTTTCGTCCACATAGGCGTCAGCGGCGTAAGGGAGCACCTCATTTTCCATAAACGCTGCAATACCGCCATCATAGATAAACGGTACGATTTCGGTGTCGCGCAGGTCAACATCCGCCTCGCCCTCGATGGGCTGCGCATTCGGGTCTTTTTCGGTGATAAATGGGCGCACCTTTTTTAGCAGCGCAGCTTTCAGCTTCGTTGCTTTCGCAAAAGCCGTCCAGTCGTCTGTCGGCGTATTCTTCGGCAGTGCGGAAACGGCAGCGTCGTACAGCGCTCGGTCAGAATCCTTTAAAACTGAGATCGGGACGTGCTTCGTAATATCAACACGCAGGCGGAGCGGACGCTCCACCGTGATAGCCCAATAGCCGAACTCTGAGTTATCAAAGATGCGGCTGACTTCGCTCTGCTCCATCTCCATGAAGATGCGCATGATCTCACGGCGTATCTCCGGCGTAAACTCACAGTTCTTTTTGCCCATATTCTTGCGTAGCGAGGATTTCATCGCCGTGGCGTCAATGAGCTGTATCTTACCTCTGCGGCGGTCTTCCTTCTTATTAGAAAGAATCCAGATATACGTGCCGATGCCGGTGTTGTAAAACATATTCTCCGGCAGGGCGATAATGGCATCCACAAGGTCGTTCTCTATGAGATAGCGCCGCGCGTTGCTTTCTCCACTCCCGGCATCACCGGTAAAGAGGGATGAACCGTTATGTACCTCTGCAATGCGGCTGCCCAGCGTTGTGTCCTTCTTCATCTTTGCTACATTATTCAATAAAAAGAGAAGTTGACCGTCACTGGTGCGCGGAATCATAACAAGCTGTTCGCCACCGTCGAGATAGGCATTGAAGCGGCTGTCGAGGATATCTTTTTTACCGCCCATCTTTTCTGCATCAACCTTCCAGCTCTTGCCGTAAGGCGGATTACTCAACATAAAATCAAATTGCCGTGTGGGGTTGCCGTCAACAGAAAGTGTAGAGCCGTAAGCAATATGCTCAGCTTGGTCTCCATCACCCTTAAGCAGCATATCTGCCTTGCAGATGGCATAGGTTTCCGGTTGGAGCTCCTGCCCGAAGAGGTGAATGGAAACCTTCTTATTGCGTCTTTTGGCTAACTTCATTAATCTTTCCTGTGCAACTGTGAGCATACCCCCAGTGCCGCAAGCTCCATCGTAACAGGAGTAGGTCGCATCCATGACCTTGTCCGCAATCGGCACAAACACAAGGTCGGCCATCAGCTCCACAACGTCGCGGGGCGTCCAGTGTTCACCAGCTTCCTCGTTGTTCTCTTCGTTGAACTTACGGATTAATTCTTCAAAAACTGTACCCATGCCATGATTATCGAGCGCGGGCAGTCGAATCTCCTGCATAGTATCATCCCTATAAACCGGCTTCGGGCTGAGATTAATAGCGGGAGAGATGAATTTCTCAATGACAGCGCCGAGAATATCTGCATCAATCATCGTGTCAATCTGATTGCGGAATTTGAACTTTTCAAGAATCTCCTGCACGTTGGGCGAAAAGCCGTCAAGATAGGCTTCAAAATCCGCTTTCAACGTTTGTTTCTTCGCACGGCTGGTAAGGTCGCGCAGCAAGAAAGGAGACGCGTTGCAAAAAGCCTGCCCCGCCGCATTGCACAGCGCAGGCCACTGGTTGGCGATATTTGCTGCATCCATCTTCTTTTTCATGTCGAGAACTGCAGCTTTTGTATCTTCCAGCATTGCGTCAAGACGCCGAATAACCGTCATTGGCAGAATTACATCGCGGTATTTGCCGCGTACATATACATCACGGAGGCAATCATCAGCGATGCCCCAAATAAAACTTACAATAGCGTTATGTGCTTGATTATCCATGTTTTTCACTCATACCTTTCTTGGTGTCCATATATCCCGGCAGATTACACTGCCGCAGTATTATTCTAAATTATTAGGTGTCCGATAATCCGTACTCAATCATCAACTGAGTCGGGTTTTTTTCTGGGCTCCTTTTCAACCGGGGCATCCTCGGCGGCTCCTCCGGAACGCACCCAGTCGTCAACCTCGGTCAGCTTGAATTTCCACAGACGTCCAACCTTATATGCAGGTAGGTTCCTTTTGGCAATCCATTGTAAAACAGTCTCTCTCCTTACACCGAGATATGCCTGCACTTCTTTTAAGGTGACCCATTTTTCAATCTTCGGTTCACTCACTTGTATAACCTCCATTTGTTTTACGCCTGTACTTTACGTCTAAAGTAACACAAAAAAGATAGTCTTGATTTGGAAAGCAGTTTTCTCCATCTTCATCAACCATATCCCAAACGCACCGGGTAATGCCATCAAAACCTCTGCCATTGAATATCGCGCTCAAGTGTACAAAAGTGTTCGGAAGGGTATCTGGTATTGGAATATCTGCCGGATTTGCTTCCGGTCTGTCCTTCGGGCCGCGCCGGTAAACAAGCCTGCGGTTATTCCACGGAATCTTCCCGCGATTCTGTAATATCCATGTATGTTGAACATCGTCACGGCTTCCGACTTTATATATACGCTCTGGCCGGAAATCCACATAAATGTCATCACCCGGATAAAGCTTTCTTGATACTGTTTCCGCTTGCACGGTATCCGCTGGGGCTTGCTTTGCCTTCTGATATTCCAAACCGATAATTTCTTCAACAACTTCATCATCATTGTCAATGAGAGCCTTTGTCTGTTTCGCCAACGCGACAGCAAAGGCTTTTTTATTTGGCTCACCCTTTTCGGGAACTCCAAAATCCGTCAATGCTGTGGCAACGCGTGCGTCGTCGATAGAAGTTAGGTAGAACGAGGTCAGCGAGGCGAGATTGTCGCGACCACGATATGGCGACTTCAAGCCCATCGTGAAAGGCTTATTACCGGAGTATAGGTTGCAATGATAACTGTCGGAATACTGCAGCTTCTCACCTGCGGCTATGAAAAGTGCAGCAACAAAGGATTCCCTGTTTGAAAACTTTGAGCAGTGTGGCTTAACACCCTTACATAGCGTTGCAAGATCCACGGCAGCCCCTCCTTTCGATATCAGATACTCATCGCCCAATTTAAATTTCATTATATCACATAAAGTCTTAGAAATCAATACTTCAATAACGGAAAATAACCAAAACGCACATAAACGCACTTTTATGGATTTTCTGAAGTGTTAGTGGAAGTGTCGGAAGTGTCGATTTTCAGCCCTTCTGCTCAATTTCAAGTGTCGGTCGCCGCCCTTAAACTAAAAGTAACCTAAACGAAAGGCGGTGGTGAGATGAAAAAAACAGAACGAGACAACTGGATCATAAACATTGAAAACGCTTACGAAGCAGCGTGCTTACAGGCCGGACAAGCGGTAGCCGATTCCGTTTTACAGCGATACGACGCTCATGGACTGTATGACCTTAGCTCTTGCTATTACGGCGAGGTGTTCGGGGACTTAGAACTCATCGCAAACGACAACTAACACAATCGTCCCGGACAAGACGTAAAAAGGTCTGTCTGATCAACGGCTCATCTCTGTGGCCACGGAGATGCGTTCGTAGTCGTTGTGACGGCGAGAAAAAAGAATAGAGTGCCAGCTGCGAACGGCTGGTCACCGATGTGAAGCGGAGAAATCCGTATGAGGTGACCATCTATGAAATTTAGAACTGGCAGTTATGCAGGTTATCTCCGCTTCGGCTTAAACGCCGGAAGGAGAAAACCTAATGCAAAACCAGGACAATCAACGAAAAATCTACATCCGCAACACCAAACAGTGGGTGCCCGTATCTGAAGAAGTATACCTTGAATACTACCGCCCCATCTGGCGCTTACAGAAGGAAGCGCAAAAGAACGGTCAGTGCGTATGTCCCAAGTCCAAACTCTGGGTCTGCGACGGCGACTGTGCCACCTGCGAATATCGTGCAGCTGGAAACACCATCTCGCTCGATGCGCCGATGGAAAACGCAACTGGTGAGGAGTTCTGCCTCTTGGATACTCTTGAGGACCCGGACGGCAGCTTTGCCGACGTCCTTGTGGACAGGCTTCTGCTTGAACAGCTTCTCGACGAGCTTGCGGAGCGCGACCCTGAAGGCAAACGCATCTGCGAGCTTATTATGGAAGGACAGTCAGAACGAGAAGCAGCTATCACTCTTAACATGGCACGCTCGACCTTTAAGCGGCGTTGGGCGGCAATCCGCGATAAGCTGGCACGCCAGATAGTGAAATGAGGCGCATTTCTTTCGTTCCGAGCGGGCTTCGGCTTGGGGCGAAAGATTTCTATTAATAAAAGTGGACCACTTGGCTTCCTTTTTTCCAGTGGGTAGTGAGGACAGGGAAAACGACAAGTTCTCAGATTGGAGGAAGCCTTATGAACGATAAAAGACAAATGACGGACCCTGACGAGGAATTGATCGACACTTTGTTTGCGATCAGCGTTGTGTCTAAGCGGCTGGCGAGAAATCTTTCTATCCTCGCTGCCCAGAGCAAAGCTACGGAAGGAGGAAAAGCAGATGAGCAAAATGAGCGAAATGTCCACGACCATCGAAGACCTACGCAGGTGTGCTGCTGCTATCAGCGACGCGGCTAACTGGCTGGCGGAGCAGTTTAGCGGCGATGATTCGGAACCGAAAACCGCGCCTACCGAGCCGGTATTGACGCTGGAAGCGGTCAGAGCTGTTCTCGCGGACAAGTCCCGTGCGGGCTTCACCGCTCAGATTCGCTCTCTGCTCCAGAAGTACGGTGCCGACAAGCTGTCGGGCGTTGACCCGGCAAACTACAAAGCGCTGCTTGCCGATGCGGAGGAACTGAACAATGCCACCTAAAGGACACGCTATTCTCTCCGCATCCAGCTCCGACCGCTGGCTGCATTGCCCGCCATCCGCTCGGCTCTGCGAGAGCTACGACGATAAGGGCAGTGCCTACGCCGCCGAAGGCACCGACGCCCATGCGCTTTGTGAGTACAAGCTCCGTCAGGCGCTGGGTATGGAAGCGACCGACCCGACTGAGAACCTCACATGGTTCAACGAGGAAATGAGCGACTGCGCCACCGGCTACGCTACCTATGTACTCGAACAGGTGGAAACGGCAAAGCAAACCTGCGCCGATCCTGTTGTTCTCATTGAACAGCGGGTGGACTTCTCCCGCTGGGTAGAGGGTGGCTTCGGCACCGCCGACTGCATCATCATCGCGGACGGCGCCCTGCAGATCGTTGACTACAAGCACGGCATGGGCGTTCTCGTGAGCGCCGAAGAAAACCCGCAGATGCAATGCTACGCGCTCGGTGCGCTGGAGCTTTTCGACGACATCTACGACATCGACTCGGTGCGTATGACCGTCTACC
>MWCU01000113.1 GCA_002070205.1 Firmicutes bacterium ADurb.Bin182
GTCAGCAGCGCACACAGAAACAGCGCCGCCATAAAGAATGCAATGAATTTTCTCATTATTTATCCCCTTATTGTTTATTTATGGATGGTATTTCCATCTCCGCTAATTATAATGGCAGCGTGAATGTTTTTCAACAGCTCATGCAAGGATATAACCGGAAACCGAAATTTTCGCGGCATGTATATAAAAGCCTCAATGACGAACCAAAACAAAATCATATGCATATTAGCAAATATGATGCGCATTCTAATAGTACGGCAAAGAAAACACCAGTTGTTTTCAATGCCTTATGGACCGCTTGGATTGCAGAAGACCTCTATGTGTTCAAGCGGAATATAGATCGGGACGGGCATTTGCCCGTCCTTCATTCATGAAGAGCTTATTTTGAGTTTTCCGGTTGCTTTCGAAAGACATTTATGCGACAATCATAGTATCCCGTACAAGTGAAAGGGCCGGCATGGAACAAAACAAAACCGAAAAACTTACCGGAAAACAAAATATCGTTCAAATATTGAAATTTACTGTTTTTTCCGCCTCGGCAGGCATCATTCAGTTTGTCAGCTTTACTCTGATGAACGAAATATTTAAACTGCCTTATTGGCCGAGCTATCTGATTGCTCTCATGCTTTCCGTACTTTATAATTTTACGCTGAACAAGCGCTTTACATTTAAATCCGCGGCTAATGTTCCCATTGCCATGCTGAAGGTTGCGGGTTTTTATCTGGTTTTTACTCCGCTGTCAACATGGTGGGGGGACGCGCTGACGGGGATCGGATGGAACGAATACATAGTGCTGTTAGGCACGATGCTCGTCAACCTCGCTTGTGAATATCTTTTCTGCCGGTTTTTCGTTTATAAGGGTTCGATGAACACAAACAAGCTGGCTGCGAAGGATCGCGAAATCAACGCGAAAACTTTGCTGTCAGTAATTTGTAAACGATAATCATATGTATATTCGATTTAGATCCGGCTGGCATCCGGGTATATGGATGCTGACCGGATCTTTATAAATATCCGGGAAATCAGCTTTTCAGCAGTCCGGCCTCTGCATTTTTGCAGAGGCCGGGCTGCTGTTGCATTTTTCGTAAAAGGAAGGAAGTTTGCTATGCTGTCCGGTACGGTACAATACCGTGATGCCTGAACAGTTTTAACCCACCGCATATGTCCTGATAAAAATCATTAAAGGTGTTTGCCTCAATGGAAATAATACCTTTATAGCAAATCTCTTTCAGTTTATCAAACAGCTGTCCATAATCGTACCCGTCCCCAATCGCAGGCACACGGCGTTCAGGGAACGGAAGCAGCGGATTGTCTATATGCACATGCGCGATATGGTCGGCATACGTTACAATGTCCTCAAACGAATGCCCTTGCGCGATATGCCAGCGCAAATCGATGAACGGGCGGATGTTCTTTTTGCCGATTTCCTTTTGATAGTCGATGACCTGCCGGATACTGTGCAAAAAGTTGGTCAACGACTCGGCAAGCGGCTCGATCAGCACAGTGATATTTCTCTCAGCGTTGATATCGCAAAGCATTTCCATGAATGCGCGATGTTTTGCGTTGAGACGGACGGCGTCTTCGCCTTGTGCGATACAACGCGTTTTGCCGTTGCCGAAGTTGCAGTAACGCGCGCCCATTTCTGCAGCGCGATCGGCTCCCTTGCTTAAAAACCCGTGGTAATAGCAAAGGTCAAAGTCGTCGTCGATGATGCGTTGCGCGAGCGGTACAGGATTATTAAATACTTCACACGTAATATTTGCGTCACGGATCTTTTTCAGAGCCTTTTTATACTCGCCTTCATCCATCGCCATTATCTCATGGTAATGAAGCTCCGCGCAGTCGTAACCCGCTTTGGCGATATCATCCAGATCCTTGATAAAACCAAAATGACTTAAGCGCATTTTAACCATATATTGACCTCCGCATCAGGATCATTTGATCAAGTTTGTAAGGAAGAGGACCGTTTGCGGGAAAACAACTATTATCGCGAGCGCGACTATTTCAAGTATAATATAGGGCGCAGTCTCTTTTATCAGCGACTTGAGCGAAATTTTCCCGAGACCGGACGTGATAAACAGCAGCATACCAAACGGCGGCGTTATAAGCCCTATCATCATGTTCAGGCAGATCATGACTCCAAAGTGCACCAGATCGATATTATAAAAATGCACGAGCGGCATTATAAGCGGCACCACAACGAGCTGTGATACGTTTACATCTACCAGACAGCCGAGAATCAAGAACAAAATGTTGACAAGGATCAGGAACACGGCCGGGCTGGTCGTCATGCTTGTCAGCGTCTTTACAAGCGCTTGCGACAGACCTTCGGCTGCGATGATATAGGAAAAGCTGTATGCGGCCGCGATAACCAAAAAAATCGTTCCCGTCGTCCGGATGGTATTGAGAAGCACCTTGAGGAGCGCTTTAAGGCTCAGCGTGCGATAGATTCCGATCGAAATGATCAGCGCATATGCTGCAGCCACGGAAGCGGCTTCCGTGGGGGTCATGATGCCTGCGTAGATGCCGCCAAGCAGCACGACCGGGGTCAGCAGAGCAGGCAGAGCTTTGAATGTAGCTGAGAGGAACTGCTTGAACGTCACGATATTGCCGTACGGGTACTGGCGCTTCTTGGAAATATAATATACGTATATACACATCACTAGGGACAGCAGGACCGCGGGAACCATTCCCCCAAGGAAAAGTTTGCCCACCGACGCACCGGATACCATGGCGTATATTACGAACGGGATCGAGGGCGGGAAAATGGGGCCGAGTACCGCGCTCGCGGCGGTAGTCGCGCATGAAAACGGCACGTCATAGCCTTCTTT
>MWCU01000114.1 GCA_002070205.1 Firmicutes bacterium ADurb.Bin182
ACACTTCGTTTTTATGAAGTTCATTGAGTTCACTGGTAAAGTATTCAACAAGAAGCCCAAAGAGCGCGCCTATTTCCTCCTTCGGCCGCCGCCAGTTTTCCGTTGAAAATGCATAGAGAGATAATGCGCGGATTCCAAGCTCAGATGTGAGGCGAATTATGCCTTTGAGCCTTTCCATCCCTGCACGATGTCCAAGAGGGCGCGGCAGGCCGCGCTGCTTTGCCCACCTGCCATTGCCATCCATGATTATAGCAACATGCTCCGGGAGCAGCCCCGATAAGCCAAAAGCTTCAAGCTGTTCCTGAGAATATAATTTCATTTACCCTTCCTTTAAGTGAAAAGCAAAGCGTTTAATTGCGCTTTGCATATACCTTCGTTCACTCAATAACTTTTGTACGAAATCTTGCATATATAATGCAAACGCGTTTTGGCTGTTCCGCTGTTTCTTCGTATTCTCTTTGCCTTATTACGCGGCATTCCCCGTCATCGAAGCTTTCACGGCCAGCGACTTCTAAAGCCCCAACTACATACCCCTCATTTTCAAGGCAAGCTGTCGCGCATTCAAGGCTAAGCCCTAATACTTTTTGCAATACAGCCTCAGACCTCCATAATCTCCTTTTCTTTTTCCGAAATAATTCGCTCTATTTCTTTAATTGTTTCATCGGTCTGCTTTTGGCTTTTTTCTTCATGCTGCTTTTGGTCATCTTCTGTAATCTCGCTGTTTTTTCGCAGTTTTTTAATTTGTTCATTTGCATCGCGCCGAATTGAGCGAATAGCTATTTTTGCTTCCTCGCCCTTTTTTCTAATTACCTTAACAAGCTCCTTACGGCGCTCTTCTGTAAGCTCAGGAAAAACTAAGCGGATAAGCTTGCCGTCATTGCTCGGATGTATACCTAAGTCTGACTTTTGTATTGCCTTTTCAACAGCACCTATTGCCTTTTGATCCCAGACGGATATAGTTAAAAGCCGCGGTTCAGGGGATGCAATATTTCCTAACTGGTTGATTGGAGTAGGCGTGCCATAATAATCAACCAATACCCGATCCAAAACCTGCGCATTGGCACGGCCAGCCCGAAGACTGCTTAACTCCTGTTTTAGAACTGATATAGTTTTGCCCATGCGTTCTTTTGCGCCTGCAAGTACTTCGTCTGCCATAGAATACCTCCTTACATCCCTAGATGCTTGCTAAATACTTATTTCATTCTACTTGAAAACTAATTTATACACAAGCTTATCTCAACTACGTTATGCGTGTGCCGGCGAGCTCGCCCTTAATTGCACGCAGAATGCTTAATTTTCCATTCAACCCAAATACAATAATCGGGATGCGTTGTTCTTTGCACAATACTACTGCTGTTTGGTCGATTGCTGTGAGGTTCTTTTCAAGTACCTCACTATATGTCAGCTTTTCATATCTGGTTGCCAAAGGGTCAAGGTTTGGGTCTGCAGAGTAAATTGCATCCACATTTTTTGCAAGCAGCAGGGCATCTGCCCCAAGCTCTGCAGCGCGAAGCGCTGCTGCTGTATCAGTACTGAAAAACGGATATCCGCTGCCGCAGGCGAAAATCAGGCAATGCCCCTTTTTAAAAAGTTCCTCTGCCCTGCGGATGGTAAATGTTTCAAAGAGCCTCTCCATTTCAATTGCAGAAAGTATTGTGCATGGCGTACCTTGCTTTAAAAGGGTATCCTGGAGCGCAAGCGCATTGATTGCAGTTGCAAGCATGCCCATATGGTCTGCTTGGGTTCGCTCCATTTCCCCCGAACTTCTGCCACGCCATATGTTCCCGCCGCCAAGCATCACACCTGCTTGTATGCCAAGGTCATTGACCTGCTTAAGCTGAAAGGCAAGTTCTTTAAGCGTGTTAAAACAAAGCTGTTCTGAGCCTAGAGCCAAGGCTTCACCGCTGAGCTTGAGCACTACTCGCGTATACATAAAAAGCCCCCGTTCTATTGAATTTGGCAAACTTTACTGCATGCTTAAGCAGTTTTATGAAAAAAATGAAGTAGGAACACAAATGTGTTCCTACTTGACTTGGCTCAAAACCTCTTGCGCGAAATTGTCTTCGCGCTTTTGCAGCCCCTCGGCCAGGGCGGCGGTGTTCTCCTTGATCTTCCACTGGAGCCGGCGGAAGGGCTCGCTCTGGGCAATCTTGAAGGCCACGGCCATGGCCGCGAACTTCTGGGTGTGGGGCCCGCCCTGCTCGCCGGGAAAGACGGCCAGGTCGATGAGCCTGGACAGGTCCTCGTCGGTGGAGACGATGACGGCCCCGCGCGGGCCGCACAGGGTCTTGTGCGTGGTGAACGTGGTGACGTCGGCGATGCCGATGGGGCTGGGGAAGGCGCCGGCGATGATCATGCCCGCGGGGTGGCTCATGTCGGCCAGCAGATAGGCGCCCACCTCGTCGGCGATGGCGCGAAAGGCCTGCCAGTCGGGCGCCCAGGGATAGGAGGTAAAGCCGGCGATGATCATCCTGGGCCGGTTCTCCCGCGCCAGGCTGCGGATCTCGTCGTAGTCGAGCTGCCCGGTGCGCTTGCTGACGCCATAGCTGACCACGTGGTAGCGCTTGCCGGAAAAGTTAAAGGCGCTGCCGTGGGTCAGGTGCCCTCCCTGGTAGAGGTCCATGCCCATGACGACGTCGCCCTCCTCGACGAGCGCGTCATAGACCGCCAGGTTGGCCGCGGCACCCGAGAGGGGCTGGACGTTGACATAGATGTCGGCGGACGAGACGCGGTCGTTTGCCAGGCAGTCGGCGCAGCGGCGCTGGGCCAGGGTCTCCACGAAATGGACGTAATCCACGCCCTTGTAAAAGCGCCTGTCGGCGTAGCGGCGGTAGTAGGCCAGTTGGTGCGAGACGTCCAGGAGCGTGGCCTCGTCGTC
>MWCU01000115.1 GCA_002070205.1 Firmicutes bacterium ADurb.Bin182
GTTCAATACAGAACTCAGTCCTTGTTAATTGCTTAATGTACTTCCATATGTGTCTAACTTTTTGGGGTCAGTTCAGCGGGTGCGCCTTTATTTAACGCCACGAGGGGAGGCGCTCATGCCGAAGATCCAAGAGGATCGAAAACGGTTTGACGAGATTTTGTTTTCTGGCTTTACGCCAGAGGAACGCAGCGAGTATCAAAGCATGAATGCGCGGATTGCGAACAATGCCCGCGCCTATCTGGAGGAAGAACGGTATGACGAAGGAAAATAACAACGATTTTCTTGGCACGGAACCCATAGGGAAGCTTCTGATAAAGATGTCCATTCCCGCGGTGCTGGCCCAGATCATCAATATGCTCTATAACATTGTTGATAGCATCTATATCGGCCATATGCCGGAAAACGGCGCTTTGGCGCTCACGGGCGTGGGCGTATGCCTGCCCATCATCCTGATTGTTTCAGCTTTTGCGGCGCTTGTATCCATGGGCGGCGCGCCCCGGGCCTCCATCGCCATGGGCGGCGGTAAAAACGGGGAGGCGGAAGGGATTTTAGGTTCCTGCCTGACACTGCAATTGATTATCTCCGCCATTTTGACCACGGTGCTTTTGATCTGGAACCGGGATCTGCTGTTGGCCTTTGGAGCAAGCGAGAATACGATTGAATACGCCTCGGGCTATATGCGCATCTATGCGTTAGGCACCGTATTTGTGCAGCTGACCCTGGGTATGAACGCTTTCATCACGGCGCAGGGCTTTGCAAAGACCGGTATGTATACGGTACTCATCGGCGCCCTTATGAATATTGTTCTCGACCCGATCTTAATCTTTGCCTTTGATATGGGCGTGCAGGGGGCGGCCCTTGCAACCATCCTTTCCCAGGCCGTATCCGCCATCTGGGTGATGTGCTTCCTATCCGGGAAAAAGACGATCTTGCGCATCCGAAAGCCGAATTTGAAACTGAACCCTAAGATCATTCTGCCCTGCATCGCGCTGGGTGTGGCGCCCTTTATCATGCAGGCCAGTGAAAGCGTGATTTCGGTTTGTTACAATTCATCCTTACTAAAATACGGCGGCGACGTCGCCGTGGGCGCCATGACGATCTTAACGAGCGTCATGCAGTTTGCCATGATGCCGCTCAACGGATTGGGGCAGGGGGCACAGCCCATCACGAGCTACAACTTTGGCGCAAAGAATGTGGAGCGTGTAAAAAAGACATTTTTTCTGCTTCTCAAGGTGAGCCTTTGTTATTCACTGCTCCTTTGGGCGCTCGTGGAGCTGTTCCCGGGGGCATTCGCGGCGATCTTCACCTCCAACGCGGAGCTGATTGCCTTTACAAAGGACGCGCTTCGGATCTATTGCGCATCGATCGGCATCTTCGGCATCCAGATGGCCTGCCAGATGACCTTTATGGCGACTGGAAACGCCAGGGCCTCCGTGCTTGTGGCGGTGATGCGAAAGTTCATTCTGCTCGTGCCGCTGATTTATATCATGCCGCTCTTTATCGAGAACAAGACCATGGGTGTGTATCTATCGGAGCCCGTAGCGGATCTGATTTCCGTGATCTTTGCAGCGACGCTGTTTTCATTCGAGTTCAAAAAGGCACTGCGGTCGATTTCGGATCCTTTGGAGCCGAAGCTTCAATAGCGATAGTCATCTAAAACACAGCGCCCCGCTCTCCAATCGGAGGGCGGGGCGCTTGATATCTTGCAGCAGCGCCTGATCATTCGTTGCACTTGGGAAGCGGTTTTCCGTCCGCCCGGAACACAAGACGGAAGGTTTCGAGCACCACGGGCGTGTCTTCAGAAAATGTGAGGCCGATCTCACTAAGCTCCGCAGTGATGGCCCTTGTGTGGACTTCCCGCCAATAGGCAAGAGAGCCGTCGCCCTCGCCCTCGGTGCGCGCAAAGCTCTCGGGCACCAGGGAGAAGGGGTAGACTTCCACAATGGTGGTTTCGATGATGCATTGGGCAAAGCCTTTGGAATCAAGCACTACGGAGAGGCTGCCGGGCTCCGGCAGGGCCTCACCTTCATAGTCGTAGGCTTCCTTTGGCGAGGTGGTCGCGCGCTTTTTTCCGTCGAGAACCAATTGCAAAAGCTCATCCGCAAGAGGGCCGCCGCCACAGAAGGCCCAGGCTTCAAAGGTCTGCGCCTCCGGATGCTTCTTCTGATATTGCAAAAACAGCGCGTCAGGCGTCATATGGCGTCGGGCAACATTTTTTGCCTTCAAGAAAAAATGCAGATAGAAGCCGCCGGAAATCAGCAGGAAGGGCGCATAACATAACAGTGTCATAAATAGATTCTGCCATGCGGAAACGCCTCGATATGGCTGAACAGCCGCAAATACGGCGTTAAAAACGCTATGAACGACAGCAGCACAAAGGATGACGAGAAAAATTTTCAAGAACCCATCCGCACGCCGTGCACTTTTGCCGCGCGGCGGCTTTTGCGGCTCGGTTGCAGTCTCGACGGTCTGGGTGGGGCTGAACAGGGCGGTCGGAAAACGGGCGGGCTCATTCTTCTGCATCTTTTTATCCGTGCGCTCCCCGCGAAGCACGGCGCCGGACCAGTGGAGGAGGGCGTTTGAAAGCGCGTCAAAGTCAGCGTCGGAAATGCTGCCCACGCGGCTTTTTTCAACGTTCATGCCGATCTCTTTTTCAAGGCCGGTCAGCAAGGGCAATAGTTCGCTCCGTTGCCGGATAAAAATCTTTTTGCGCTCATAGTGCTGGGCCTGAATGGTCAAAAAGGCCGTCTTGTAGAGGCTTTTTAGCTGTTCCCGGCTGCGATCATTCAGAAGATTGTGGCACACCCCGTGATAGACCGCGCAGGCCCCGTCCAGGATGGCGCGCCGCACATCCGCAGCCGATAGGCTGAGAAGAAGGGGACGAAGACTGCCCACATAACAGGTGGTATCCTGACAAAATTGCAATAGCTCCGCCTTTTCCCAGCGATAAAGCTCCTTCTTGCCGGAGATGAAGCCGCAGATTTTCTCCCGCTCCGGCAGATCGGCGATGGCATCGCGATAAAGGGCGAGATCATGCTCGTTCAGCGTGTCGAGGATGAGCACCACGTCGATATCGCTTTTTTCCGTTGCCTCGCCCCGGGCATAGCTGCCCTGAAGGCCGGCGAACATGATGCGCTTACCGAAAACAAGCCGTACCGCCTCAAGATATTGCTCCATCCAGCGTTCAATCGAAAACAAAATGATTTCCTCCAAAAAATTATAAATTACCTAAATATACTTCCGTTTACAGCTTTTAAAAAGCAAGCGCTGCATGCATTCGCCCGCTTGCAGGCAAAGAAAGGCGGCTCCAATTGAGAGAATGAAATATAAAAGAAACAGAGCTGTATTTTCGAGGGGAAGACGAATATTTTTAAGCGCCAATAGCACACTCATATGTACAAGGTAAAGAGGGTAGCTGAGCTTAGAAAGTCGACTGCTCCATGCAGATTGCGATAAACGAATGGAAGGATAGGCATATGAAAACGTAACACCCACCGCAAGGATCAATACAAGAACGAAATCCAATTGTGTTTTACCGTAGAAGATAGGTATTGCTTCCTATGCACAGGCTTTTGCTGTCGACCTTGGTACATACGATATAAGCGAGGATGACGACAAACTGGAATACCATCCCAAGGAATACTTCGATGATGGTTTCCAAACGATGATGACAGAGTTTGCAGAGGAAATCCTGAAAGAATGCAAGTATGAAAACTTGACCAGCGCACGTTTTGATATGAGCATTTTTGATATTGAGGTGAACGGTGAAAGCAAAGACAGTAGTCACGGCAAAGGGTATCGTGCCTACCTTAATGCAATTGTCATGCTGATGCTGCGAAAATACTTTGCCGCCTATGCGAAATATAGTCCGCATATGTTTATCATCGATACGCCATTACACGGTTTTGATGAAGGATTAGATGAGACTGCCCCAGAGAGTATGCGCACAGCATTATTCCAATACTTCATCAATCATCAGGATGAGGGACAATTGATTGTAATAGAGAATTTAGACCATATTCCGCACCTGCAATATGAAGAAGCCGGAGCAACCGTCACAAAATTCGTCAAAGGACGCGAAGAAGGACGTTACGGTTTTCTGAATGATGTAATCTGATATGTGCAGTAAAATAGCAGGAGGTTATACCATGCGATTCACCTACAAGAAACTGTGGAAGCTATTGATTGATAAGGAAATAAATAAGAAGACGCTCTGCAAGATGAGCGACATCAGCCCCACCTCCGTTGCAAAGCTCGGTAACGATGGAAATGTGAACACCTCGGTGCTGCTGAAAATCTGCACGGCGCTCCATTGCGATATCGGCGATATTATGGAAATTGTCCCCGATGATACCGCTGAACCGAGCGCGGAGCATGATAAGCCCGTTATTAGGGACAACGCGGAGAGTAGAATAGAGCCAAAGACCCAGAGATAGGAGTAAAGAATATGGCGGCATTAACCGATTTAATCAATCAGGTGGAAGACAAAGCCCTGCGGGAAAGACTGCTGCAGGAGGCTGAACGTCTGAGTAAGCAAAAGAAATTCGGGCTTGTTTTTGAGGAGCACATCCCAGAATGTACCCCTCTCTATGGCATTGGCATTAAGCGCGGCAGCACGGTTGCGAAAAAGACCGGCGCGATCAACGATTTGTACCGTGTGACAAGCATCGACGGCGAGACCGCCACCTGTCTGCGCCTTGCCTCCGGCGAGAGCGAAACGGTCGCGCTTTCCGAGCTTGTGCCGGTGGCGCAATTCGGCGAGCCTATTTATCCTACGCTTCAGCCGATTGCTCAGGTAGAAAATGCGCCTGACAGTGATTTGTGGCACACGCTCATCGAGGCGGATAATTATCATGCGCTTCAGCTATTAGAGTACCTATACCCAAAGCAGGTGGATTGTATATACATCGATCCGCCTTATAACACAGGAGCCCGCGACTGGAAGTACAACAACGATTACGTGGATTCGTCTGATAGTTACCGGCACAGCAAATGGCTGTCCATGATGCAAAAGCGGCTCAAAATTGCGAAGCGGATACTGAATCCGAACAACTCAGTCCTCATCGTTACCATCGACGAAAAAGAGTATCTGCACTTGGGATGCTTACTCGAAGAAATGTTCCCTGAAGCGAGAATTCAAATGATATCGACGGTTATTAATCCCAAAGGGAATCGCCGAGATAATGAATTCTCACGTTGCGAGGAATACATTTTTATCGTTTACATAGGCAATGCATACATCGTTTCTAATGGAACAGATATGCTACGTGATTCCATAAAAGAAGATACGGATGAAGAAGACAAATCTGTCCGTTTGCGTGGGCTTCTAAGACAGGCAAGTAATCATGGAAAAAGAACAGATAGACCAAACCTATTTTACCCGCTGCTGTTTGAACAAGGTACAGGAAAATTTGTTGGCCACGGAGCCGTTTTATCTGTTAATGATGATAGAAACAGCTATATTCCACCCGAAGGCACTGTGGCAATGTGGCCGATTGGCTCTAACGGAACGGAACTAACATGGAATTTACAACCAGAAACCTTAATGGATAAGCATCGTCAGCACTTTTTAAGTTTCGGCAAATGGGATGGCGAAAAGAGGACGGGTTATTATTTATCTGCAGGGCAAGAAGCAAATTTCAAAAACGGATTGTACAACGTCATTGGCGAAGATGAAGACGGAGCCTATATTATTGAATTAAAGTCTGCATCAGATAAGGACATACGTCCTCTGACTATATGGCATAAAAAATCTCATTCTGCAAGTGAGTACGGAACCACGCTGTTGAACGCGATTTTTCACGATAGACGGTTTTCATTTCCAAAATCACTGTATGCTGTCCAAGATACCTTGCGTTTCTTCGTGGCTGACAAACCCAGCGCCCTTATCGTCGATTTCTTCGCTGGCTCTGGCACTACGCTTCACGCGGTAAACCTGCTCAACGCCGAAGACGGCGGTCATCGGCGCTGTATATTGGTAACGAATAACGAGGTGTCCGCTGATGAAGCAAAGGCTCTGACTGAGCAAGGCTTCCAGCCGGGTGACCCCGAATGGGAAAAGCTCGGCATTGCCCGTTATGTCACATGGCCGCGCACCGTCTGCTCCATTGAAGGGCATGATGTGAACGGCGCTCCGCTCAAGGGAGATTACCTTGTAAGCGACACTGACGGCAATCCCATCCCCATGTCACAGGGCTTCAAAGCGAACGCAGCCTACTTCAAGCTGGGCTTCCTCGATAAAAACGATGTTGCGCTGGGCAGACAGTTCAAAGAAATCCTGCCGCTGCTGTGGCTGAAAGCCGGTGCAGTCGGCAAGCGTCCTAAATACGACGGCGAGCTTCCCGATATGCTGATTTTGCCGGAGAACCGGCTCGCCATCCTTATAAATGAAAGCGGCTATATGAGTTTTGCGGAGCAATTGAACGAGCACCCTGAGATTGACTCGGTGTTTATCGTTACCGATTCCGAAAGAGCATACCGAGAGATGATTTCCGGGCTCAAGGTAACGAATACATACCAGCTTTACCGCAGCTATCTCGACAATTTCCGCATCAACGCGAGGAGGTAAGAAGATGAAGGTTGAATTATTCCCATTTCAAAAACTCGCGCTGACGAATCTGAGAGCGCAAACAGCCGAGGCATTGGGCAGCTATCGCCGCACCCATACGCCGCAGATTGTGTCCTATACCGCGCCCACTGGCGCTGGCAAAACCATCGTCATGTCCGCTCTTATTGAGAGCATTCTATTCGGCGACGATACTTATCCCGACCAGCTCGACGCCATTTTCGTCTGGCTTTCTGATTCGCCCGAGCTAAACCTGCAGTCAAAAGATAAAATTGACCTGAAAGCGGATAAAATAACGCTCGACCAATGCACGATCATTGCAGATGACTCCTTCGATCAGGAGATGCTTGACGACGGGAACATCTACTTCTTGAACACACAGAAGCTCGGCAAGAGCAGTAACCTGACGAAGCACGGCGATGGCAGAACCTATACAATTTGGGAAACACTCCGCAATACTGTCCGCGAGAAATCCGACCGCTTCTACTTCATAATTGATGAGGCGCACCGTGGTATGCAGGGACGAGATGCCGCCCGCGCAACGACAATCATGCAAAAATTCCTGAAGGGAAGCCCTGACGACGGGCTTCCGGCAATGCCGGTCGTCATCGGTATGACCGCAACTCCCGCCCGCTTTAACAGCTTGGCTGCGGGCATCATGTCAACCACGCATTATGTCGTAACGACCGCAGACGAAGTACGTGCTTCAGGTCTGCTGAAGGATAGAATTATCATTACTTACCCTGATACTGTCAATAATGATATGGCGGTTCTTCAGGCGGCAGCGGACGACTGGAAGCAAAAATGGGAGCACTGGACGCAGTATTGCTACGAACAGCACTATGCCTATGTGAATCCGATTTTCGTCGTACAGGTTCAAAACGGCAGCGGGAGTCAACTCTCCGCCACCGACTTGGACGATTGCTTACAGAAAATAGAAGAACGCACTGGTGAACGTTTTCAGCTTGGCGAGGTCGTCCACACCTTCGGTCAGACGGCTTCGACGATTATGATAAACGGTCTCGACGTCAGCTACTGTGAGCCGTCGCGTATTGCGGATGATCGGAAAATCAAAGTCGTATTTTTCAAGGAAAACCTGTCTACGGGATGGGACTGCCCACGCGCCGAGACCATGATGTCCTTCCGTCACGCCAATGACGCCACCTATATCGCGCAGCTTCTCGGACGCATGGTGCGCACTCCGATGCAGATGCATATCATGGTGGACGATGTGCTGAACGATGTCCATCTCTTCTTGCCGTACTTCAATGCCGAAACCGTAAAGGATGTCGCCGAAGCCCTGCAAAGCACAGAGGGCGGTAACATCCCGACCGATGTTTATGGAGAAGCCTATGGCGATAAGGTGTTTGAAACGCTTACTGTTCGACCGAAGCGTCCCGCGTCTGTAAACACCAAACAGTATACACAAACGCAAACGCCGGGGCAGATCGCCTTGCACGATAACGTGGAGACTTCAAACGTCGGTGCTTCCGATAACGGCTCCGATTCTGCCGCACTGTCGGCTGCGCCAGTTACTCCTACAAGCTCAGGAAGCCAGAACACTCCTGATAGTGTATCTGTTCCTTCCCCTGACGCTACGACCGAAACAACGCAGGAAACTCAGGCAGGTCATCCGGAGCAGACAGAAGCCGCTGTAAGAGAGACTGCAGAGCCAACCTTTGACCGTGAAGCTGTGATGAAAGCGATCAACGACGCCGGGCTTTTGACTTATGAGGTCAGAATGGTGCGTATCAGCAATTATCTTCATTCGCTGTATACACTTGCGCATCTGTTCAGTCAGTCGCTTATTTGCCAGAACGCCTACGACGATGTAACAGCCGAAATCGTTGTCCTTATTCATGAATATATAGAGTCCCTCAAAGCCGACGGGAAATACACTGAGCTTGCGACGAAAGTGATGCAGTTCAAACTGAACACGCAGGTCTTTGACGTGTTCGGCGAAAGCGTGGATAACAACGCCATACATGATCTGTTATCCGCTACGGATACCGACTTGGACAGGCAGTTCAGACTTGCCGACATCAAGCTCGGTAACGAGGGTATCGGCTATAAATATGGGTGTGCGTATCAAGAAGCGGATAATCCGAACGGCTTCAAAATCGACATCATACTTTATGCCGCAGACAGCGATTGTATCGCTGCTTTGAACGCATACGCAAAAGACCGCTTTCACGATTTGAACGATACATACCGTCGTCGTACTATTAACCTGCCCATCAGCTTCAAGAAAAAGTATAACGATATTGTATCGGACGGCGACCTTGTCAGTGAGCACATTTTCATGCTTCCGGAAACCATCACCTGTGAGCGCAGCACGAGCGGACGAATATACACAAACCATCTGTTTGCCGATGACACAGGTAAAGCGAAGATTGCCCTTAACAACTGGGAGGAAGGTGTGCTCGACGAGGAAATGGCGCAGCCTGACTTTGTCTGCTGGCTTCGCAATCCTTCCAGAAAGTCGTGGTCGCTCTGCATACCTTATGAGCAAGGCGTTATAACTAAACCAACCTATCCGGACTTCATCATTATCCGCAAAGACGCAGAGGGCGGATACATAATCGATGTTCTGGAGCCTCACGACCAGACGCGAACGGACAATCTCGGCAAGGCAAAGGGTTTCGCAGAATACGCCCGTCGGAATCCCGGCATAGGTCGTATACAGTTAATCCACATGGGAAAAGACTCGGCTGGGCGTAATCGCTTCAAGCGGCTGGATATGTCAAGGAGCGCCATCCGCGACAAGGTCAAACACGCGATGAATGACGACGAGCTCACCCATATTTTTGATACCGATGGGTTCTTTGTATGAAAAGGTACATTTGTTGCGTGAACACAGCTTAGCAGAGTGTCAGGTTGCCCTATGATTATGAGTTCTACCTTCAACGCAAAGAAAGAGAGGAATTTTATGAGTGCGCAAAATATAAATAGCCTAATTTCTGAATTTGACCAAGAAGCTCTTGCTGCAAAGGAGCGATTAACCAGTGTTTTGACGATGATATCTAATGGGATGGTTCCGTCAAAAGAAGAAATGACAAGGAAGATGAAATAGTGCCATTACAAGACAGGTTTTCTAAATTACTTGGGAAACTGCTTGAGGAACTAAAATAAGAAAGCCTAGAGTGGGTGTGGATTAAAGAGGAGGATTTAAAATGTTAATTAAAATTTTGGTAGTTGACGATTCGGCATCTGACAGATTGATCATCAAAAACATGCTCAGTGAGTATACCGTGTTGACTGCTTGCGACGGTGTGGAAGCTTTGCGCGTGCTTTCGGAGCATGATGAAATTAACTTGCTTATACTTGATCTGAATATGCCCAATGTGAATGGGTTTCAAGTTCTCGAATCACTGAATCAGGACGAGCGATTTGGAAAGCTTCGCACCATAATATTGACAAACTATGATGAATTGGACAACGAAATCAAGGGCTTAAAACTTGGTGCTGTAGACTATATTCGTAAACCAATTCATATGGATTCATTGAAAGCCAGGATCGATGTTCATGTAGCACTATTGCGAGCTCAGCAAGCACTGGAGCAGAAAGTTGACGAACAGACTCTTACCTTTAACATGATTTTCGACCAGGCACCTATTGGCATAGCGATTTCTTATAGCCGTGACCCCAAACGCTCTGATAATAATTTTGTTAAAATAAATTCTGCGTTTGAACAAATTACAGGCAGGACAAAAGAAGAACTCATTAATTCAGGCTGGGCAAAGATTACATACCCGGACGACCTGGATGAAGATATTGAAAGATTTAATAAACTGCAGAGCGGTGAAATTAAAAGCTATTCAATGGAAAAACGATATGTTAAACCCGATGGATCGGTTGTATGGGTATACATGGTCGTTGCGGCTTTTGCTCCAAATGACGAAAACAAAATTAACCATATGTGCTTGATTCAGGACATTACTATACAGAAAGCCGCTATGGCTGCGCTCTTTGAAAGCGAAAAGAAATTTCGAAGTATCACTGAAAATATGTCAGACGTTGTCTGGCAGATGGATTTAAACCTGAAAACGACTTATGTAAGTCCTTCCGTTGAAAAACTCCTTGGAGAATCCATCGAAGATCATATGAATAGGAAGATGGAAGAGAAATTTCCAGCACAAACGTTGCATAAAATCCAATCGATTTTTTATGAAGAGTTAGAAAAAGAAAAAGATCCCGAAATTGATAAAAACAGGTCGCGGACGATCGAGGTCGAACATTATAAAGCAGACGGCACTGTTATCTGGCTGGAGCTGAATGTTTCATTTATCCGCGATGATAATGGTAATGCGGTGGGATTTCAAGGCTCCTCTCGTGACATTACGCAACGTAAGGTAGCAGAGGATGCGTTGATAGAGAGTGAGCGTAGTAAATCAGTTCTTCTTTCCAACCTTCCAGGTATGGCTTATAGATGCAATTATGATCGCAATTGGACTATGCAGTTTGTTTCTGATGGCTGTTATGAATTAACCGGTTATACTTCAGATAGCTTATTGAATAATAGAGATCTGTCCTTCAATGATTTGATCACTCCAGAATACCGTGAACCTTTATGGAAAGCATGGGAGCGCATTCTTTCGGATAAATTACCGTTTAGATATGAATATGAAATAACTACAATTAACGGAGTCCGAAAGTGGGTACTGGGGTTAGGTGAAGGTGTATATGGCGAAAACGGTAAAGTTGAAGCATTGGAAGGAATAATCCTTGATATCTCAAACAGAAAAGAGATGGAAAACCTTCTCAGATACATAAATGAGCATGACAAATGGACAGGCTTGTATAATCGTGATTATTTGGAAGCGCTTCTGAATAATGATATCAAGAAAAAGGATGGATTAAAAAGAGCAGTCATCAGTATCAATTTGAGTACAGTTCAGTTATTAACCGCTAATTATGGGTTTCACTATACACAGAAGCTTATAAAAATGGCTGCTGAAACACTGAGTCAGCATTGCTCCGATAACCGCTTACTGTTCCAACCCTATGAAAATCGATTTGTCTTCTATCTCATTGACTACAAAGACAAAAACGAGCTGGTTGAGTTTAGCGATATCATCGCAGAAGCTTTAGAAGCCTTATTTGTAACTGAGCGAATAGGCGGCGGGATTGGGATGTTGGAAATTGAGCAGGACGATGATGAAATCGACGTGGATTTACTTTTGAGAAGGCTTTTGATTGCATCAGAAAGGGCTATTGCTGTTTCGGAAAAGGATTTTGGAGCTTGTTTTTACAACATAGAACTAGAGGACGCAATAAACCGTGAGGGAGACATCAGGAAAGTTCTTGCGGGTATAGCGGTTGAAAACACCAATGATGAACTATTTCTGCATTATCAGCCTATTTTAGATTTGCGGACAAATGGTGTTTGCGGGTTTGAAGCGCTGGCTCGTTTAAAAACAGAAAAACTCGGACTAGTATTACCTGTTGAATTCATTCCGATAGCTGAGAAAACAAAGATGATTATACCGATTGGTGAAAAAGTGATGATCAACGCATTCCATTTCCTTAATAAGCTCAAAGCAAGTGGATATGATGAAGTCGGCGTTGCAATCAATGTTTCTGCTATCCAGCTCTTTAGTCCTGATTTTATTAGAAATCTATTTGAATTAATAAGCGAGATGCAGCTTAACCCGAAGAACATCGGCATTGAGATTACCGAATCGGTCTTTGCCTCCGATTATGATTACATCAATAGTATTATCGTGAAACTCAGGGACGCCGGAATTCACATAGCTATAGATGACTTTGGAACTGGTTATTCCTCCCTGGTCAGAGAAAAAGAGTTAAGCGTCGACTGCTTGAAAATTGACAAGTATTTTATTGATAAGTTGTTAGATGCAGATCCAAGCAAAGCAATAACTAGTGATATTATTTCGATGTCACACAAACTGGGGCATTGTACAATTGCTGAAGGGGTCGAACACGAATGCCAGTTACAGTATTTGCAAGAACACAACTGTGATAGGATACAGGGATATCTGTTCAGCAAGCCGCTTAATGAAGAAGACGCGCTCGAGTTTTTGAAAAGCAAAAGGCCAATGAAAAACCTGTTGCAGGTATCTGAAGAAGCTGAGATCCAGTATCTGAACTGTTACGATACCTTGGCCGGGCTGCACAACAGAAAATGCTTCGAGGACAACCGAGCAAAAATTGACAATCCGGACAATCTTCCGCTATCTGTCATCTTTGCTGATATCAATGGTTTGAAGATGACCAATGATATATTTGGACATAGAGCTGGCGACGAGCTAATTAAAAAATCGTCTGAAATACTGCTGCAGGTTTGCAGGCAGAATGATGTAGTCGCTCGCGTCGGAGGTGACGAATTCATCATTCTTCTACCCAACACAACCAAAGAAAATGCTGAGAAAATTCTTGCCAGGATTAAATCCGGGTTTGCCGACGCCCGCGTTGAGGCCATCAAGAGCAGTATTGCTCTTGGTCTTGATACGAAACGAAGCCCAGACCAGCTGCTTGATGAGATCATGGCAAACGCAGAAAACGCCATGTATATGGATAAAACGATGAATCGTAAGTCCATCAATAAAGAAATTATTGGCACGATTATTGAGACTTTACACACGAGGAATCCAAAAGAAAAACAGCACTCGGTTGATGTAAGTGAGTTGTGCTCAAAATTAGGCACGGCTCTGCATCTCCCTGATACTGAAGTCAGCAAATTAAGCAGGGCGGGTTATCTACACGATATCGGTAAAATTGTGCTGGATGAAGCTGTCCTAAATAAGGAGACTTTATCGGCTGATGAGCGTGAAAAAATGCAGCAGCATTCTGTGGTTGGATACCGAATTTTGAATCTTTTTGATGACACACTCGACCTGGCAGAATACGTTTATGGCCATCATGAAAGATGGGATGGAAAGGGATATCCGAGAGGGCTTAAGGGAGAGCAAATTCCTCTGTTGTCAAGGATCATTGCTGTTACTGAAACCTACGACCGCGTACTTAACAGAGGCGATTTTCCCTTAAAGGATCGCAAACAGGCTGCTCTTGATGTTATTAAGAATGGATCAGGAACACAGTTCGACCCGCAAATCGCCGAACTGTTTGTTCAAATAATAGAAAAAAGCGAGGAGGTTTGACTGAAGTGTTATAGTCTATTGTAGGAATTTTCTCCTTTACCTTTGCTTTGAAAGCGGAAGAGGTTGATCGGAATAATAACAAACCACAACAAATTCGATATTGGGGAATATAAAGCTTTACGGAAAGAAGCTAAAAAACGTGACATCCTCATTTTGCCAGGTGTTGAGCTTTCCATCAAAGAAGGTAGTAATGGTTTACACACACTTATTGTCTTTAATCCAGAGGAATGGATTGAAGGCGATTGACTCTAAAGAAACTCATCAACAAATTGTTGACATTATGGAAGGTGGCTATGAAGCCTTTAAACGTCGTAATGTGATTTACTCAACATGGGAAAAAAACTAAAATTTTCGGACAGACATGGAGTGCTCTGATACGACAGCTCTTTCATCCTACGTGCTCGTTAACGATACCCTGCTCGTTAACGAAAGCTCGCCGACAGAAGAAAATGGTGCATTGTATCAAAGTAGTGCAGGAAACACATATAAGAACGTCAGTATTGATACAATGCTGGCGTTTTTATTTTGCACACGGTAGCCGTCAGATGGTCTTGGTAGCAAGGCTTTCTGGCGGCTTTTTTGTTTTCTGCCGTTTGTAGAGTGCAAAGAAAAAGCCGGGAGGCGGTTTCCACAGTATAATAGCTGTCATCATGCCAGAATAGGAAAAATTACGGCTGCAAAGTAGCTTTCCATATATTCAGGCGTTTGTTTTATATTATTTTGTATCCACCAGTTGACCATTTCAACAGAGCTCGAAGAAATTTGTGTAAGTAGTAGGTCTGACGGCATTTCTTTTGATTGCTCTATCTGCTCCCCTAAATACTCCGTGAAAACACCATTCAGGTATTGCTTGAAATATCGAAGGGAAAAGTTCACCGCTTTCACAGGTTAGAATACCGATGATGTTTTTGCTGTTGTCTTTCAAATGATAAAGAATATGTGTGACAATGGTATCAGTATCATCATCCTTGTTCGAAAAATCATGTTTCTCCTCACTGCTCGTGTGGTCGGAGACCACATGGGTAAATATCTCATTGCACATTTCTTTGAGTAAATCATCTTTTGTTCTTATTACCCTGCAAAATCGTCAACCGGTGAATAAAAAAGTGTGGCAACTTAAAAAGTTTACTTACGTTTCCCTATCCTCCAATGTAAGAATAGCAACACATGTAGTTATTTAAAACAATGTTTAGCGTAATTTATCTATTATCCTTGAGATTTCGTTCACCGTATCGAATATAATTAAAAACGCCGCGCTAACAGGTTTCTCTGAGGTATACCCGCGCAACAACTTTTTCCGGCTCTCCGCTTTCCAGTACCACATATCAAATATTGGGTGCCCGATGTAGGCGTCGCCGAAGTCGATGATACCGGAGTATTTGTGCGTTGCTTCGTCTACAAACACATGAGGGATGTACGGATTAGCGTGCAGGGCGACAAACTCATCCGTATCGTGAATATACTGTAACGTAGTTTCAACTTCGCAGAGCGCAAATGCCAGCTTTTCAGAGCTTATACCGTCTTTTTTCTTCTGTATTGCCGCTCCGTAGCGTAGCTGTAACCGCTCGGTCAGGTCCGCAGACCCATCGCGCGGAAACAGACCGCTTTCTTCAAAAAGCTTTTGGTTTGCGCTGTGTATTTTCCGCAGTTCCTTCCCAAGCTCGAAAAGCAAGGCGTCCTTCTCCGTTGCGGACAGCTTTACCTTCTCAGCCGCAATCCCCGGCATTCGCGTCATACAGATATACTCAACGCTTCCGCGCTTGCCGTACCCCAACACGCGGGGTACGCTGACATCGGTTTGCGCTTCAAGCTCCCGGAGGAAAAACGCCTCTTTTTCAAGGCTTGTGCTTGAGCGAAGCTGCTGAGGACGCTGTACTTTCAATATGATATTATCATCGACGGCGTATGCTCTCGCTTCTCCGTGCGAATCGTCCAACCCTGTTACTGACTTCGCGCCAGGCGCATATCCGCGGACAATGTCCAGCACTAAGCCGTCTTCTAACACAGGGTCTGCGGCATCGCGCTGATAATAAATAGTCTTTCTCATAAATTACTTCCTTTCTTTAATTTATGACACTCTTGCCCTCTTTTGTAAAGAAGGTGCCGTACGCATACGGCGGGTGATTTACACCACCATGCCAACTCCATTGCCCTTATGTGCCCGCTGAAGCGCCCTGTGTAACAGCCAAATACCAATCAACATCGAAAACACAGCGAAACCCAGCATTACAAGCAAATCGTTCCGCACCGTAGCGTTATCAAATCCCTGTCCGTTCAACATGACGAGCCGCAACCCCTCCATCGCGTAGGTATGCGGTATAAGGCGTGAAATAAATTGTATCCCAATCGGCAG
>MWCU01000116.1 GCA_002070205.1 Firmicutes bacterium ADurb.Bin182
ATACCGATATGCAAAAACCGAATCTGCTCATCAAAGTTTATAAGCAGATGGGCCGCTTTGACGATGTACCCGACTTAATCGGTGTTTACGTAGAGTAATGACCAATATCATATCACCCACGCAGGCACAAGCCAGTTTTTTCTGTCCAAGGGCAGCAGGTCATTCGCCGCACATATAACGGCACCTTGGCCGATCGTAATTCGGTGCTGTTCCAACTCCCCGAACTTTTCCGGATCGGTTACGGGTTGGAGCACACCGAAGTGTTTGATCGCCTCCGTGCCTACAGAAGCCGCTTTCTTGATTTCGATCGGGCAGAGCACGCCGTCTCGCAGCAACAGCATATCGATCTCTCTTTTGTCTTTATCACGGTAATAGTAAATCGGCGGTTGTAAACCTGCATTGATATAGCTTTTATAAAGCTCGGAGAACACCCAGCTTTCAAAAAATTGCCCGCTCATAGCTCCGGCTTCAAGCGTTTCCGGGCTGTTCCATTTTAGAAGATACGCGGCAAGACCCGTGTCCAAAAAATGCAGCAGAGGCATCTTCACCGTGCGCTTAAGGACATTATTGTGATACGGCTGCACAAGCGCTATGATGCGCGACGAGAGCAGGATGGACAACCACTGCTTCACGGTCGGCGCGCTAATGCCGACCTCTCTGGCAATCTCCTCATATATCACGGGGCGCGCCGTGCGCGCGGCAACGACCGTAAGGAAGTTATAGAACGCCATCTCGTCGGCGACTTGAGCTAAGTCCCTGATATCACGTTCCAAGTATGACTGAACATATGACGCAAAAAAGCGGTTGCGGTCCGGCGCATCCTTTGCATAGAGTGCCGGCATGCCTCCGATGAAGATGCGGCGGTAGATTGCCTGCAAATCCATCCTTGGAGCAGCTTTTACCCGTTCAAGCAGGTATTCCGTATCTGTAATAAAAGCTTCAGACTTTGTTCTGTGGATCTCTGAGTTGGAAAGCGCAAGCAGGTCGATGATACCCACTCTGCCAGCAAGCGACTCGGTTACACCTTTCATCACATGGAACAACTGCGAGCCGGTAAGCCAGAAATCGCCTTTTTTGCGGCTTTTATCCACAATGATCTTAATATACGGCAACAACTCCGGCGCATATTGTATCTCATCGATAGTGACCGGCGGCACATAGCGCTGCAAAAACAGCGCCGGATCTTTTTTGGCAAGATAGCGTGCATCCGGGTCATCCAGCGTCACATATTCGCGATCATCACCTGCCATTTTCTGCAGCAGCGTGGTTTTGCCGACCTGGCGCGGTCCTGTAAGAAGCAGCACCGGGAATGTTTTGGATACCGACCTTACCGTTTCCTCTATGGCGCGAGGGATATACATATGCTTCACCTCATGAAATAAGCATTGACAATTCCAAATAAAGTTATTCGGCTAACTAAAGATATGATTTTAGTTTAGCCGAAAACATATCGCTCGTCAAGGGTAAGCAAGCGAGCAGTTCTATTGTTTCATATTCCCCAAATAGTGTTCACAGGGATTCAATACCTCATCCTGTTTACCATAATTTGCTCATTACACTCAGAGCAACAGTAATTTACCGGCTGCAGCTTTCGTCCTCTTTAATATCCATAGCGAAAGGAATTAAGATCTTCATAAAACACTCCGTACAGTTCTTAAATATATTCATGCTTTTTTATGCAACTTCATTTGCCTTGATCACCCCGTCCGACATACGGTAAACCACGTCGCAGGTTTCGGCTATATCGTGGTCGTGAGTGACGACAACGATACAGTAACCCTCATCGTGCGCGAGGCGGCGCAAAATGTCCATGACGACCTCGCCGTTTTCGACATCAAGGTTGCCTGTGGGCTCGTCGGCTAAAAGAACGCGTGCGCCGGAGGAAAGCGCTCTCGCGATGGCCACGCGCTGCTGCTCGCCGCCCGAAAGATTCGATGGGAAACGTTTGTGCTTGCCCGCGTCAATGCCGACCGACTCCAGTATCGCTTTAGCGCGGATTTCGGCGTCCGCTTTTGACGCGCCGTTCAGCTCCATTGGGTAGCACACGTTTTCCAGCACGGTCAGTAGAGGGAAGAGATTGAACGCCTGAAATATCATAGATACGCGTTCCCGGCGATATCGGTCCAGGTCAAGGCCGCCAAGATTCTCACCGTCTATCAAGACGGCCCCTTCCGTCGGCGCGTCCAATCCGGCCATTATGGAAAGCAGAGTCGATTTGCCGCTGCCGGAAGGCCCCACCACAGCATAGAGACGGCCTTCGTCAAATGAGCAGTTCAGGTTCCGGAGCGCGTTTCTATCGGCTTTCGCGTAGCGATAACTTACGTTTTCAAGTTTTAATCCGGACATTAACTTTCCTCCTGTTTTTCACTGTTTTCCTGCCTTATTCCTTAACTTGCAGCAATTCAAGGACCTTACGGCGCGTGATTATTATTGAGGCGACGATGACGGCTAAGATATATCCCGCAAGGTACAGCTCGCCGCATAATAACAGCGCGTCTATTGAACGCCCTATCAGCGCGGCGTCATAGAGGGCAAGACCCGCTGCCGCTATCAGAAGCCCCGCAACACACAGTATCATGTGCTCGGCCGCCAGCATACAGCGCACGCAGAGTTTTGTAACGCCTAACATCCGATGTATCGCGGATTCCTTAGCCGCTTGAAGGATGGCCAGCGCGGGCGCCAGAAGCCCCACAAGCACCGCCGCCGCCACGGCGATGGGGTACAGTGCGTTCAGCAGATCGATCATCCGTGTGATGTTCTCCAATTCCGCCGTGTCCATCACATAGTCCGCCCCTTTGTTAGTCCGTTGACTCCGTGACACCAAAAGTTCCGCGTATTCCACGGCTGCATCGAGACGCGAGTTGTCTATGACGGTAAATTCAAATTCATTCATGATATGAGATTCCAGATAACGGTTGTATATCCTTTGAACTTTCTCGGCGGTGATAAAGATATTCCTGCCGCCTTCAGGCAGTATCCCGCCCACGGTATACTTTATTGTTCTTGGTACGTAAAACTCTCCCTCGTTGCGCGGTGCGCCCTCGCCTAAGATCTCAAGCACACCAACCTGGATTGCTCCGCCTAACGTAATTTTATCCCCGGCCTTGAGCCCCAGCGCCTCGGCGGCTTCCTGACCGAGTACGCACTTGCCGCTCCCAAAATCAGAGGCGAGCATGGAACTTTCTATTGCGCGGCTGATATCGTTTGTGACGACCAGGTTAAGGTCGTGTACAGTGCCGTTGACTTGCGGGTAAACCCGGAAATTGGTTTTATAATATAAATCCTTAACGTTGTTATACGGATCCTCAATAAGAGCCTGCGGTACGCCGGGGATGACGTCGCTGGCAGCGCCTATGAAGTAGACCTTGACCTCCACGTTGTCATACATTTCCTGATAAGCCGCGCGGGTCATAGCCAGCGCTCCCATAACCCCAGAGAGGAGCGACGCCAGCAGCACGCATATCCCCGACCTCACGCGGGTTCTCAGTATGTGCCTGACGGCGCTGCGGAACACATGCCTTAACACGCGCATTGCTTACCCCTGCTTTCTATAGCATTCACATTCTTAACATTGCCGCCCTGCAATAACGCCAGCACAGGAGTACGTCTGAGGCTCCTCATCATCAGGCCGGTAACAACAGCCAAAAACGCCAGTTCACTGATTAGGCTGATCAGTATTGCGGGAACAGGCAGCGATGTATCCGGAACCAAATCCGGGGTTATCTCCAAGACTTTACTCAAAGAAACGGACGCCGTTTGCGTGATTAATAATAAACCGGCCGCACTTCCAAAAGATATCGCCAAAACCGATATAGCTAAGAGCGGATACAACAGCGCCATTCGAGCTAGATTCGGGGACGCTCCTAAAGCGCGCGCGATCGCGTAGGTCTTTTTCTCGCGGAGCACCAGCAAGTATACCGCCAGATATATCCCCGCAACGGACGCGCCTATGAACAGTAAAGTCGCGACTAACGAAACTTGTTCGGCGACAGCCAGGTCTTGACCTGCCCGGCCCCAGCCGGAATCGCTGTATAACAGATTAAAGCCATACTCGTTCGCCAGCTTCCGCGCTTCAATACCGACTTGCTCAATGCTATAGGCGTCGGCAACAATAAAACTGAACTCTCCGGGCTTGAACACATGATCCGCAGGCGGTTTTGCAGGAAGCATGGCGGTTGGCAGGAATATCGTGTTTATTGAATAATTCTTGTAAGCCTGATTGCTGCGGTCAGTGAGAAGATCCGAATCGGAATAACTGCCGACGATGGTCAGATCCACTGTTTTTACAAGCGGGCCGTATCTGTCAGGGGTAACGGCGACCGCCCCGAGTGTGGAATACTGCTCAAAGAATCTGTCCCCAAGGCTGAGTGTGATAACGTCGCCAACCCGCAGGTCATATTCCTTAAGAAGCTTTTCGTTGACGACACAGGCGCTTGTGTCCGCAGCGTTCAGCATACGGCCTTGGATAATGAGCATTTTTTTAGCCGCAAAGCGCGGGATGGACGCCATATCCGAAGTATATACCATGTCAAATGTGTGAAAATCGCGGTTTGTCATTTCAACAAGCTCACGTACAGGAGCGAATTCATCCGTTTCCATGTAATTCTCCGGAAGTCCGTCCAAACGCCAAAATGCGGGGATGTATGCTGAGGAATGATCGCCTAACATAAAAAAATCAGCCAGATGAGTTTCCCGATCACGGAATCTCGGCTCATAACGGCCGATCATCAGAACCCGCTCGCCCGGTTTCAGGTCGTCAAAAAAACCTAAATCATAGTCGGGATAATCAGGTCCCAAAAAGTTATTTCTTATAGGACCATCAAAATATATCGAGGCCGGTAAACAATGACGAAGTACGCTTGGTCCGTTCATATTTTTTTCTTTATCGAAGTTTATAATTACATCAACGTTCGCCTTATCATAGTCCAGAATCTCCTTTCCTCCTGCCAACATGTTGACGTCTTCAATGACCAGGAGTATTTGGTTATCTACTATAGGGAAACCTTCATAAGGAGTAATATATTCAACAAACGTACCCTCCATTATAAAACGAAGGGTGTAATTGTAATTGGGGTCTTCTTTGGCATCCAATCTGAAAAGGCTGTCGGAAACACCGGCAGTCATATAACGGCAGTCCGCGGACGTCACTTGCGGCAATGAAGCAAAAGTTTCTATTTGCTTCTTTGTAAGAGCAGGCGGAAAAATTTTCGCATTCTTCATCCCAGTCGTTATACCTTCCACTGCTGCAAAATAGGTGTCAAAGACCTTTAAGTCCGGAGCACCTATACCCCGGTAGAAGCTCACGGCCCGGTCTGATTCTCTCATGACGATCAAATGCCCCGCTACTCGTGAAAACATCGCGAAAGTCACAGCCGCCAGCAAAAGAAAAGTTACCGCCGTTTTCAGCGGAGCTCGAAGCATCGCCTTAACAGCTAAATTTAAACGCATATAAGGATCCTCCTGCATTCTTTCATCACACTCGTGATAATGGGGCTGTCGGGAGATGGGCGGGCGATTCGTGAATCGCCCCTACATATAGGTATAACATATCAACACAATTGTAGGGAACGACCCCCGTGTCGTTCCGAATTCATATTTCCGGACAACCCCTGCTCTCGCAATTACTTCGCCTGCTGTTAATTAATAGCTAAGCCCAACTGCCCATGTGAGCCAATGAAAAATTCAGGTGTTACTTCTCTGCATTTATTGTTGAATTCAAAATGATCACAATTACACTCAATGAAATATTTGTAATAATTATATAGTAGTTTACATTATAAACCAAAAAAGAAATTTAGTGAAGGAGAAATATCATTACGGCTTGCGCGGTGTGGAGCATGAGTTTATCAGCTATCCTCAACTCCTCAAGACCTTCTCCAGCGGCTTGCCTTTTGCCAATTCGTCAACCAGTTTGTCAAGCCAACGGATTTTCCGCATGAGAGGATCTTCAATTTCCTCGACACGATGCCCGCAAATCACGCCTGTTATTTTATTCGCGTTCGGGTTTATCCGCGGAGCTTCACGAAAGAAAGTTTCGTAGTCGGTATTCTTCGCAATTTGCGCTTGCAAACCGGAATCGTCATATCCGGTCAGCCAGCAAATAACAGTATCGACCTCGGACTTTGTACGCCCTTTGCGTTCCGCCTTCTGGACGAGCAGCGGATAGACGCTCGAAAACGCCATCTTGTACACGCGCTCGTTTGTCATAAAGTATCGTTCCTTTTTACTGTTTGCTCTACTCTCCAACGCACGATGTCTGCGATGAGTTCATGATCTATCGGCTTATCAAGCGGCAGCCGGATAGACCCTTTACCGGTCTTGTATCCGGCGAGCCGTTCCTTAAATTCGAACGCAATTTCGCCGCCGGGATAAAGCCCGATGTGGTTTTTAAACGCCGCAAAATGGATGAGGTTTTTACCCTGCCAGAATGTCGGCATCTGCCACGAGATTTTTTCCGTGGCTTCCGGCGCGGCGGCGCGTATGGTTTCGCGGATACTTTGAAGCAGAGGCCGTACGTCTTCAGGCTGCGCGGCGATATATTCGTCAATGCCGGTCATTTTCACGCAATAGTGGTTTTGTTCCTCGTTTTTAAACTCGCGGCCGCATTTCGGGCATTTCCACATTTCGTTCACACTCCCTTGTTATAATGCCGCTGATACCTGTTTGATAATCACCGCCGGTTTGCTTAAGTCACACAAAAGAACCCGACTTGTGTTCGCCGCCCAAATAACAACGAAACGTACTATACCTTAGGAACAACATGCTGTCAGATGTGATCACATTGTT
Source organism: Firmicutes bacterium ADurb.Bin182 (assembly GCA_002070205.1). Taxonomy (GTDB): domain Bacteria; phylum Bacillota; class Clostridia; order Christensenellales; family CAG-138; genus MWCU01. The sequence continues at coordinate 6,787 of MWCU01000116.1, forward strand.
CTTTGATCATATCTGCAAGGCTTATTTCCGGATGGTGATATTTGACTCCACTTGCCCTGCTCCAATGATGGATAGAGGCTGTTGGGCACCATTCGTCGCATGCAAAACAAATTTCGCATCTGTGCAAAAACTCCGGCTTTTTATTCACTATTTTGATATTGCCCGCAGGGCAGACCTTTGCACAAATACCGCAGCCGGTACAATTCTCATCAACAATGATACTTTTATCGGTCAATGGTACCAATTCATGATACGTCATTTCGCGATCCATAGGTTCATGCGCTTTGGCTTTAAGTTCTTTTATGACTGCCCGGCTTATCAATTTGTAAACAGGTTTCATCATAAAAAAGAATAAACTTTTAAGTAATCTGTATCCGGACTTTTTTTTATTGATTATTGAACAACAAATGCGTTCTGTTTTCATTTTGCTCTTTCGAATTATATCTTCGCTATTTTTGTTTATGGGAATCGGAATATGATCATAGTCCAGATTATTCATAGGGAGCCTTAACGAATAATGTGCGTATAGCTTGCCGCCGCAATATTTAATGATTCGATGAAGCTTATGCAAAGAAGGAAGCGCATTAACGCTTGGATAGCCTCCGCAATTGCATACGGCAAAAATGATGAGCTCATTGATGTTGTCTATCTTTCTGACGAATCTTTCGACAATAAGGGGTACACCTGATACCGCAGCCATATAAGAAGGGAAAACAATGATCATGTTTTCGGCATCGATATGTATCTTTTCCGAGTTCATCACCTTTGGGATCGAAATAAGGTCCGATCCTGTTTTTTCAGCAATTTTCTTTGTCAAAGCAAATGTATTACCGGTCCCGGAAAAATAAAACACTCTTGTTTTCAATCGATATTCTCCAATAAACAGACAGTGTCATATTAATCTTACGTTATGGAAATAAAATACATATCAATAATACAACCCGGCAGGATAAACGCCATATCTGCATACCTTGACCGTTTATCAGACGCAAAACAACCATTAACAACCACTCACGCTGAAAAAAACTCACTGTATAACAGAATGGCTGTGGATATAGAATTCTTCCTGGCTAGGCCGGTATTCTTTGACCATGCTCTCCAAACCCTCGTCAAAGCGCTCGGCTTCTTTTTCATCTATTTCATATACTGGACTTTGACGGTAAATCCATTTCCTTCCGTCCAGGACACCGGGCTTGAGTTCTTTTACCATCATTGCCGCGGGATATGTCCCATTTTCAAGGCAGACATTGAACTTTTTACAGCTCTTAAAACCGCGGCCTACGTAATTATCCGGATTTCCGAATATTACGATCACATCGTAACCAAGTGCCGCTGCCCGTTCAAAGGAATACTCCAACAGTTTTTTCCCATACCCCTTTCTCTGATGTCCCGGTAAAATGCACAACGGACCAAATGTAAGTATGTCTTTTTCTTCACCGAATTCATCGATAAGTCTTGCTTTCGTATACATGATATTCCCGATGATCCGATCATCGACTTCGATCACCAGATCCAACTCCGGCAGAAAATCCTTGTGGGATCTCATAATGTGAACCAGATAATGTTCATTGCACCCCGGAACATATAAATTCCAAAATGCTTTTCTTGTGATATCTTCTACCCTCTTATAGTCTTTTTGTTCTTCATTCCTTATCTTGATCATCTTATTCATAAACCTCCGGGTTACTTTTAACCCTTTAACAATATCGTCCGTGCAGATTTTAATGAGACTTCATCAACAACAATACCGCATCGTTGACGTCCGAAACAGGGATCAGCTTTGCGCCCTTTATTTGCGGCAGCGGCTCGGCTTTTGGGAGCATAATGTTGACAAATCCGAGGCGCACGCACTCCTGCACCCGCTTTTCAAGCCGGCTTATGCTCCTCACTTCTCCGGTCAGGCTTATTTCTCCGAACACGGCAAAGCCTTTCGGGAGCGGAATATCCGAAAGACAGGAGGCTATGCTTAGCGCGACCGCGAGGTCGCCGGCCCTTTCCTCCAGCTTTAATCCTCCCACTACGTTTGCATAAACGTCTTTATCCGAAAGCTTGAGCCCCGCCTTCTTTTCCAGAACCGCGAGCAAAAGAACCAGCCTGTTCAGGTCGAGTCCCGTCGCCATTCGCCTCGGGTTGCCGAACGCCGTTAAATTTATGAGCGCCTGAACCTCTGCAAGCATCGGGCGTGTACCCTCCATCGCGCAAGTCACCGCGCAGCCCGCGGCGGTTTTACCCGAGAGGAACAGCATGGACGGATCCTTTACTTCGGCCATTCCCGTATCGCGCATTTCAAAAACCCCGATTTCGTTCGTGGAGCCGAAACGGTTTTTTACGGCGCGGAGGAGCCTGAACGCGTCATGTCTGTCACCCTCAAAATAGAGGACCGTATCCACCATGTGCTCGAGCACGCGAGGGCCCGCGATCGCGCCTTCCTTTGTGACATGCCCGACTATAAAAACGGACGAGCCGGTGCTTTTCGCGTAGCGCGTGAGAACTTGTGTTGCTTCCCTCACCTGCGACACGCTTCCGGCCGCGGACGTAAGCTCCGGGCAGTACATGGTCTGGATGGAATCGATTATAACAAACTGCGGTTTAAGCCGGCCGCACTCATCCTCCACAGCGGAAAGGTCGGTCTGCGCAAGAATAAACATATCATCGCCGATACCAAGCCTTTTTGCGCGCATTTTCAGCTGAGCGGCGCTTTCCTCCCCGGTTACGTACAGCACTTTTCCCTTTTCGCAAAGCGCCGCGGCGGCCTGCATCAAAAGAGTACTTTTCCCGATGCCGGGATCGCCGCCCAGAAGGATCGCGGAACCCGCGACTATCCCGCCTCCGAGCACCCTGTCCAATTCATCTATTCTGGTTGAGATCCTCTCCGCGCTGTGTTCCGAAACAAGCCTTAAGGGGACGGCATGGCTTACATCAGACCTGCTGAGTTGTACCGTGCTTTCCTCGATCATGGTGTTCCAGCTCCCGCAGGACGGGCACTTTCCGATCCATTTGGAGCTTTCGTAGCCGCATTCCCCGCAAACGAATACGGTCTTAGTCTTTGCCATTCGCACCTCCGGCAATTTTTATAGTGGCTGGTGGTTGGTCATAAAATAGTGACTAGTGGTTAGGGGCTAGTGATTAGTGATCGTAAAATCTGCGGAGCAGATTTTCTTATCTTAAGTACCGGTTATCACAGTTTGCTGAGATCCTTCGCTGCGCTCAGGATGACAAATGCCGAACGAGCGGCAAATAAGAAGCCTTGTTATTACAGTACAGGCTTTTTAAGCCAACTGCTTCTATTCAAAAAATCTGCAGAGCAGATTTTACCTAAACTAACCACTGACCACCAACCACTAATCACTGTGGATACCTATTCAGGCATCCACACCAGCAGATTTTTCATGAACTGACAACTAACCACTCACCACTAATCACTATAGATGACTGTTCAGGCATCCGCGTCAATCGATCGGAGCGAATTTCATGATATCCCGTTCGCGGGAAGTAACGTCCATCCAAAGCACCTTATCATCGGATACGCCGAGGAATTGCGCGCGCTCCCTTTCGGGCGTCAGCCGGTAGGAACGGCCCTTTCCGATCAAATATACCCACATGGTTTCATCCTTGCAATAGGCGATGAAATCGCTGCCCATGCCGAATTCGACCACTCCCTCGTCTACCTTGACCGGCATTCCGAAGCCTTTTGAATAATAAAGCTCGGTACCGGGCCCGTGATGGCCCGAAAGCCATGCAAAGCCGGAGCCGTTGTACTCGGGGTCGTGGACATATGTGCCCGGTTTATACGGCTTTACCGTTGAATCCGACAATCTGATGCTGTAAAGGGTGCTTGTTGTGCCGCTCTGCTGCATATCCACGGTATCCGCGTCCGCCCATACGAGAAGCCCATCCTTGAAATCGGGCTGGCTTTGGCCGTAAACGGAGCTGTTGAACATGGATAATACCGTTGTTTCTTTTGTGCGAAGGTCGCACACAAACAATTTATCCATATTCGTGCCCGTGCGTTCCGTCCATGCAAGATAATCGCCCGAGAGCTTAAGTTCGGGTTGACCCGCGTATACCTCCTTTAATATCTGCGGCTCACTGCCCTTTGAAGTCAGGTCCTGCATTTTAATGCAGCCTCCGCCGTCAAAGCGCGCGTCAAGGTACACGAGCCACTTATCATTGAAGACGGGGAACATGTAATGGTCGTTATCGAGTCCCGGATCGATCTTTTTCATAGTTCCGGAGCCGATATCATATTCCAGAAGGGAATTCATCACGGCTTCGTTATCAATAAGCTCGCCTGCCGTAAAAATCAGTATATCGTTATATATATACGGATCCCCCAGCCATTTGTATCTTTTTTCGGTCGTTAAAACAACCTCTTTTTGAAGGTCGGCAATATTCTCGGTATTTTCGATAGGTCTCGGTGTGGGAGTGGGTCTTGGGGTCGGCGAAGGGGAAGGCGTGGGCGTTACGCGGTATTCAATGCCTATCATCGGTAAAAAATACGGGAGCCCGACAAAAACGATAAGCGCAAGCACTCCCAAAATCGCGATTATCGTAGCAAGAAGCGCAAGAACAGGCGCCCAATTGCTTGCTTTGAAACTGGTCTTTCGTATACGCCGCGGCTTAACCCGCTTATACCTTCTTTTCATGTATACCTCAAATTTTGCTTATACGGATTTTATTATAACATACTAAGCCGTTTGTGGACAATGAACGGCAAATTGTTTACAATGAATATGAGAAATTTCTCAAAAAGAGGAAAAAATGTACGATTTTGATACCGTTATAGACAGGCGGAATACAGGTTCAATAAAATGGGATTTCGCGCCGGAAATCGTTAGAAAGGCAGGAACCATGCCGCTTACCATCGCGGATATGGAGTTTTCCGTTTCCCCCGAGATTAAATCCGCAATCGTCAGCGCGGCGGAGCACGGCATATACGGCTACACCTACCCCGACGAAATATATTTAAATGCCGTAACGGACTGGATGAAAAAACGGCATAAATGGAGCGTTGAGCCCGAATGGATACTGACTGCGCCCGGTATAGTGAACGCGCTCGGCGTCGCGGTGCGCGCGCTGACACAGCCCGGAGACGGAGTCATTATCCAACCTCCGGTCTATACTCCTTTTAAACAAACGATCGAGCAAAACAGAAGGTCCGTTTTGGAAAATCCGCTCATTGAAAGCGGCGGCAGATATGAAATGGATTTTTCGCAGCTCGAAGGGCTTTGCGCAAGGCCGGAAGCAAAAATGATCATACTGTGCAGCCCTCATAACCCGGTGGGAAGGGTATGGACGCGCGAGGAACTCATAAAGCTCGGCAGCATATGCAAAAAATACGACGTCACAGTCGTCTCG
>MWCU01000117.1 GCA_002070205.1 Firmicutes bacterium ADurb.Bin182
GAAGGGGTGGGCTCTTTCGACATTTCCGGTAAATCCTATACGGATGTGCAGACCGAATGGACATATAATGCAGCGAACGATGCCATAAAGGTCACTTTCACAAACATGAAAGGCGCTACAGAGAAAACCTTCATTACAGGCCGGCTGAGTGCGAAAACCCAAAGGCAGGCCAATAAAAAGCTCAAGTGGTTTTTGGATTGAACGATAAGGTTAAGGATATATGATAACCCGCGGGATAGCTTTAATGCCGTTCTGCGGGTTTTAGTTTATTGTGGAATATTTTGTAATTTTATAGTATGCTTATTTAGTGATGCATGGATTTTGACTTTCACTTGACCTTGTCGGTGAAAACTGATTTATTAGGTTCATGAATGGTCAATGCAACGAAAAAGTTTAAGAAAATTACGAAAAGAAAATCCGTTTGACAGACATTCAGTTGTGTTAAAAACCGGACACGATTTAAAAATCAAAGTAATTGCGATTAAGAATAAACCACAAGACAGAAGGATCAAAATGCTGAAAAGGTTGCGAATATCCAAATACGACACTCTGCGAGTGGTGACATTTGAGATAAAATTTATTTTCTTCGCGCATTTTAATGGTTACAGGAAGTACATCTAAATACTGTTAAGAGGAATACATTATGACGGATTTCGAAAAGAACATATATCAGATTATAGCGGATACTAATGGTATTAAAGGTTCTGAAATCGCTGCAAAGCTTGGTGTTGAAAAAAGAACTGTAAATTCGACACTTGCGAATAGCACAACCCTAAAGGCTGTCGTTAAACAGGAGTCAGATTTTAAGTGGTATCTTATCAATACGCAGCGGACAGGCAGCAAAAAAACTGTGACTGCACCACCAAAGCCGGATGAAGACCTTAGAAAACATTGCTACTATTATCTCAACTGTCTTAGTCTTGAATCCAGCAGTTCAGTTTCCCAATTCCTTACAAGTAAATTTAGCCTTCAATACGAAGTTCTTAATGGACTAGGTCTTGATTCTGATAATGACAAAGCAGCACTTAGCCTGCTTTATAACATAAGCAGCAGTAGGGATTTTAAAGCTTATCTTGGTTATCCTGTTAGAATCTTTACTATATTCGGTAAAGATGGAACTGCATATCAGAAAATTGCCCCGGTTTTCTTATTCCCTGTTGAATACAATGGAGGTCACGCGGAAATATCTTGGTTGCCCTCCATAAATATGGAAGTTTTAAAGGCTTTCTGCGACAACAATTCAAATTCGCTTGCTATAGAACTCGTCAATCTGGAAACTGAGCTCGGTATGAACACGCCAGATATAGATATAGAAATTGACGAGCTAGTTCTTAGGTTAAAAGAAATACGGCAATGGGATTGGAAAGAGATAATTGATCCCTATAACATCCCTCGCGCTACAGATCTGAGTGAATTGCCAAATGGAATATATAACAGACCAATAATTATTAAAGCTTCGCGAGAAAAATATACGCAGGGTCTGGAAGCTGAACTTATGGTTCTTGCTAATATGCCAGAGGAAAGCTATAAAAAAACAGCGCTATACGCATGGGTAAAAGGCCGAAACGCAACCAAGCAGGATGAAATGCTGCAGCCATTGCTTGAAGTTTTACCACTCAACTCGGAGCAGGCACAGTCTGTAGAAACGGCACTCAGGTCAGAGCTTACTATTGTTACGGGACCTCCAGGAACAGGCAAATCACAGGTTGTAACTGACCTGCTGATCAATATAGTATGGAATGGAAAAAGTGCGCTCTTTTCAAGTAAAAACAATAAAGCAGTTGATATTGTTGATGCAAGAATCAACGGTCTCTGCAAACGTCCAGTTCTTCTGCGTATCGGCAACAACCAGCATGCACCTCGATTGGCGGAAATAATTGAAGGACTGCTCAATGCAAAACCAACTGCTACAGATAGGACAGACATGGAGTTTTACTCCTGCACATATAATGCTAAAATAGCCGAAGCAAACAAGCTCCACAACGATAAAAAAACAATTGTCGCAGCAAGAAATGCGCTTGATGGACTGGAACAGAAGTACTGTCTGGTTAGAGAATTAATCGACCATTGCTTCGACTACGCCAATCCTATGGATGTATCTAAGATAGAACAAGCAGCATTAATATTCAAGAATGCCTATCATAAAGCACGCAAGGATGAGCAAAATTTCTTTATGAAGCTATTTTGGTTCTGTATTGGTCCAGGGCGAATTACATCATGTGAAAAAGCTGCAGGAGATTACAACGTATATGCTTCACGCTATAAGCTGTCTTTAGCAAAGACGAACCTTTCGAATGCCGAAGTAAGCCAACTGGCATCTGATGCAGGCAAATTTGATAAAGCACTTTCGATAGCAACGGAATACAAAATTGCTCTTCAAAAGTTCAAATCATTTGAAACTCTGGAAAACATTGACAGAAGTTTGTTGAATATTAAGTCTGACCTTGCGGAAATCGCATTCAAACTCTGGAATAAATGGCTCATATCACAAGCGGCAACATTCTCTGCAAGCGAACGACAAGAAATGTCGAACTTCGTAGCTGCGATGAAATTAGCGGGAGATGTGGATCTTTCTGATAACCCTGACCTAAAAAGGCAATTTTCTAGGCTGTCTCAACAAATGACAAAGTATTTACAGTGCTGGGCAGTTACATCACTTTCTGCAAAAAGCCGCGTTCCATTTTTGGCCGGTGTGTTTGACTATGTAATAATTGATGAAGCCAGTCAATGCGACATAGCATCTATTCTACCTTTACTGTACAGAGCAAAGCGCGCTGTAATTATCGGTGACCCGAAGCAGTTGAGCCATATATCACAGTTATCGAGACAACAGGATTTAGCATTACTGCAGAAATATAATGTTCAGCCTGCCTGGTCCTACTCCACCAATTCACTTTACGCGCTTGCGGCAGGCAAGGTCGAACCGGAAGATATTGTACAGTTAAAGGACCATTTCAGAAGTTGTGCTGATATCATAGAATTTTCCAATGAGGTTTTCTATGATGGAAGCCTTAGGACAGCCACAAAATATACTGGTCTAAAAACACCCGAAGGAGAAAAACCGGGAATAAGATGGATCAATGTCTCGGGGAAAATTATCCGCCCGAGCACCGGCAGTGCTTATAATGATGAAGAAGCAGTTGCCGTCGTTAAAGAACTCAAACGCCTTGTAAATGCAGGTTATGCAGGAAGTATAGGCGTTACTACGCCATTCAGGCTTCAAGCAGAAAGAATTAAGAGTGCGCTTGAGAATACTGAGCCAAGACTATACGACATACTACTACGCGATCACGAATTTATTGCAGATACCGTACATAAGTTTCAAGGCGATGAACGCGACCTGATGATTTTTTCTTCTGTTGTTACTCAAGGAACGCCGAATTCAACGCTTGGCTTTCTCAACAGCACAGGGAATCTGTTTAATGTCGCAATAACACGCGCAAGAGCTGTGCTGGTAGTGATTGGTGATTACAGATACTGTACAAAATGCAATATTTCATATCTCAACAAATTTTCCGATTATTACGATAAGCTTATTGCAGGAGAACGAAAAAATCAAAAGATCACTTCTATTCCTGATAGCAGAGATTATCCTTGGGTCGCTAATCCTGAACAAGTTTCCGTTTGGGAAAAAGTTTTATATATTGCATTGCATGATGCTGGTATACAGTCCATTCCCCAGTATCCTGTAGATAAGTACAAGCTTGACTTTGCATTAATTCTGAACAACGACAAGAAACTTGATATTGAAGTTGACGGTGCCATGTATCACCGCAAATGGAATGGAGAGCTCTGTTATCGGGATCAGATACGTAATCAACGATTGTTTGAGCTCGGCTGGGACGTTAAACGTTTTTGGGTTTGCCAGATAAGAGACGATATGCCTTGGTGTATCCAGCAAATCAAAGAGTGGTGTAAAAATTAAACATTTAATTTATTTTGCATTAACCTAAAAAATCATTGTGTGATTCAGTCCACCTTTTCAAAGTTATATTGTGCAATTAAGAGTAATAACCCACAGAATGACATAAATCCGAAGCAGAGGACGGTTCTTTTGCTTGTATTCTATCCACTCATATTATTTAAATATCTGGAGCAACTGAACCGACCGCAAAAACGGAACAGATCAAGACAACATAAAAATCAAACGGATGCGCTCGACGCATTCATGTATGAAATCATTGAAAAAAACCTCATCAAACAGATTGAAAAATACGGTATTGGGCTCCTTGAAGTTGGGAGAATCATTCTCATTTGCTCGAGGTAAATAACACCAATAAGAATCTGAATCCGGCATATTATAAGATTTGGCTAATTGCTCATCACCTTTTAATGTTCCGTCGCGCAGCGCATAGAATCCTGCATACAGCCTATAGTTGATTTCGATGCGGAAACACTTTTCCTCACAGTTACCAATCCAACTGATACCCGGAAAAGTGGAATTCTTTTGGTCATAGAATGTTGATGCCTGCTCGATGTAATCCTTGCTGATTTTCCTAGGCGTTAATATGGGTGCTAGTTCTTTTTCAAGCGCCTCAAACAGCTTAACGATCATATCATATTTGCATTTGTTGATGACGCGTGCAGTATCCACGGCAGCGCGCATGTTTTCGGATGAACTTGTAATAATTTGCTGAATTTCCATTCCCCTTTTATCCTCCAATTGATTAGTAAAACCGCGTATAACTGTCATAAGCTGCAGCAGCGTTTCGCGAACTGGCGCGACACAGATCGTTTCCTCCTGTTTCAAACACGCTGTGAGCCATGCAAGGATATGCTCACTAAATGAAATGTTAGTTATCTCCACATACCCTTCCTCTATACGGGTGAGATTCTTTGCTTCTTCATCACATGCTTTTTCTGCGTTTGTGCTGAATTCGGTCGGTGAGCTGCCGTAACGTGTTAAATAATATAAATTCGAATTCCTGGCATATGGGTAATAATCGCGGCACTGGTTCTTTTGATCCTTTGCATAGATTTTTACCTCAATAGGTATGAAATAATCTCCTGCTTGTATATATAAATCAATCCTGCGGTCCTGAGCTATTATATATTCGGTTACCACGTTTGCGCGGCATAAATCGCCATAAGGGATATTCATTCGCAACACTATCTTGTTAAACAAGTCCAGATACAGCGCTCCCCTGCCATGCGACCCCTCGGGATCGAGGAGTTCCCGCAATACACGGCATATGTTTACTTCCCGGCTGCCGATACCAGAAATGCGAAAAACGTTGAACCCGGCTCCGGTATTCTTATCGATTTCATCATAAGCCCGATTAGCCGCGGCGACTTTTTGGAGTAAGAACTGTACTGTATTTAACATAGTCATCTCCTGATTTTACGGACCGATTGTTTATTGCGAAGCTGAAATATAATCCAATTAACAAAGCTATTGATCATTAAATAATTAGAAACTTGAGATGCATCCATTTTAATGAAAATATTCTTTTTTATCAAGGATAAAAAACGCCAAATGTATACAGATTAATTGATCTGGGATTTTGATGAAACTCTCAGAAAAATGCTGCAACACAAACCACAATGTTAAGCAAGACTAAATGAAGCGGCAGACTCATTATATGAAACCTCGAACCTTACACAGCCATATCATGTGATCATAGCCCGGTCCCCAGTAATCCTTCACAGTCATATATGGCTCACCAAACTTTCTCCGCCACTTTTTTTGAGCGAGTTTATACCCGCTGTCCAAACAAAAGCGTTTGATCCCTTGTGCGGAAAGCTCAGACACCATTTTTTTAATTAAAAGAGAACCGATCCCCATCCCCTGATACTCCGGCAGGATAAACAAACTGCCCAGTTCGCCGATGCGGGATAAAGCGCTGTTGGTACATTTTCGAATATCCTCTCCGCACGGACCGTATGATACCGTTCCGACGACCAACTCTCCCAACTTCGCGACAAGAAAAAAGATGCCGCGCCCTTCGATGGACTCATCAAGCAGACGCTTTTTCAACTCGATTTCATTTTTGATGAGATCTCCGGGGAGCGTGATATTTTCCTTCAGGAATGTATCGGGTATAGTCACCGCAAAAACATTGTACACGACATCTATATCCTCTTTGGCAAGTCTATTGATTTTCAACTCGTCGCTCAATCGCACGTCCCCTTAATAAACGCTATTTTAATAATTATACTTTAGATGAACAGACAGGGCAAACGAAATGACAGGAACTACTTAAGTCTGTTGAAAAACCCTACTCGAGGATTATCAAGGGGTCAGAGCCCCTTAATTTTCGTTCCGGCTTCAGCGGCATGTACGGTGAAACGGATGAAATCTGCAAGGATTTCGTACTTTGCACGCTTTGCCGCCCAAAAATCTTCGATTTTAGGCAAAGCGTGTAAAGCTCGAAGAAGTCTATTAAGACTTCTTCGACACTGCGAAAAGGCGGAAGTTACTTAAATAACGGCATGATATACGCGATTGAATTAGCCACCATATGCCCGCAATCAGGAATAAGATGGATTTCGGCTGACGGCACAAGATGGGCGAGCCTTTGCTTCGAGCTTTGAGCATCGATGATAACGTCGTCTTCCCCGTCAATAAAGAGTACCGGCATGTTAAGCCGTTTCAATTCTTCATTTGCATATACGGGCAGATCCTTAACCGGCTCGTAGTTTTCAACGATCAGATTCATAAATTCGAGCACTTCCTTCGGAATGCTCTGTTCCCCGACGATTTTCGGGTTCACCGGCACAGTACCGTCCGCATTCCGATTTTGCTCCGCATCAGCAAGAAATTGCGGACGGATTTGCGCAAGGCCGGCGGATGCGATCAATATGAGCCTGGAAACGCGCTCCGGATATGCCGTCGCGAATTTGAGGGCCATCCAGCCGCCGAGTGAGTTGCCGATCAAATAGGTTTTTTCAATGCCAAGCGCATCAAGGACATTCTGAAGCCAAAGAGCATAAGAGTCCGTACTCAGGTCGAGCCTGTATTCCTCGCTGTTCCCCGCTTCACCGATAATGTCAACCGCATAAACCCTGAATTGATTGGAAAGAGCCATGATCTCAGGAAACCAAAATGCACTGTTGCTGCAGGAACCGTGCAGCAAAACAACCGGCGGATTCGACTCATGCCCTGCAGTCAGCATAAACGTTTTCCCAAAAGCAGTCTCGACGTATCGCTGCCCGAAGGGCATTTGACTAAGTACCCGGCTATAATAGGCACGGACTTTATCCCGCCCTTCTTCGGTCCTAAACACGCTTTTTCTCATTTCAATTTACTCCTTTATATTTTATTTTCCGGCGAGAATTGCGCTCAGCAACACCGCCAATAAGCGGATAGTTCACACTGAACACCAACGGATGAACTATCTGCAAAACTATAATCCGTCCTGTTGTGCGACAATCCCTCAACACACCTATAATTCCCTGTGATTACCTATATGGTAATTATAGGGTACTATAGGTAATCAGTCAAGAAAATTTTATTTTTTTCTTAATGATCGACTCAGATCGTAAACAAGTCGTTTATAGTCTTTTAAAGTCGAAAATTATCGATTTACATCTAAAGCATTTCCTGTTATTATTTAACCTAGCAAAAAAAGGAAGCAATGCGCGGCAAGTCGCTCGTGACGCGCGCGCTTGAAACGACTTAATAAAACGGTTTCGTGCTTTCATGCAAGCCGGCCGCTGATCTCCGTTATAAACCGCAAATTTCTGTGGTTTATTATATAAAGAAGCATGGAGGAGAATTGTATATGAAAATCAAAAGAAGTCTTTTCGCTGTGTTGATACCGGTTTTAGTGCTGGCACTCGCCGCCTGTTCGTCCGGGCCGGATATGAGCGAACTGACCGACGCCTACAACAAGTTGAACGAGACCTACAGCGAAATAGTTTCCATCGCAATCGAGAACGGATGGGATCAGAAAGAAGGTGCTTTGGAATCGCTGGACAGCGCCAAGGAGAGCGCCTCATTTGTTGAAGATATGCTCGAAAACCCGGACCAATATTCACAAGAGCAGGTCGACGAATTTACGGCACAAGTAAACATAATTGCCGAATCGATCGAAGGTTTCAGGGATACTTTTTCCGAGCCCTGTCCTCTTGGCTGAGCGCCTCTTCGGTTTGAATTATTAAACCCGCCTGCAGATTACCCGGGCGGGTTCATTCTTCTGACAGCACATTTTCTGTATGCTTAAACTCTATAGCCCCGTTATTTGCAAAAGGTAATAAGATAATTTTCGATTTCTTTGCGGATCGCTCTTATTGCTTTTTCGTGCCCCTCCACTTCCGTGACTTCCGTTTCGATTTCCTCGAGCTCCTTATATACTCTGAAGAAATGAGTCATCTCCAGAAATACGTGTTTCGGCAGTTCGGAAACGTCAGTATACCCGTTATAGCTCGGGTCGCTGAACGGAATGGCGATGATCTTCCGGTCCTTTCTGCCGTTATCGATCATCGAAAACACGCCTATAGGATAGCACCTGACAAGCGTCATTGGCACTATCGGCTCGGAACAAAGTATCAATACGTCGAGCGGATCGTTATCGTCGCCGTAGGTGCGAGGGATAAACCCGTAATTCGCCGGGTAATGGGTGGAGGTTGAAAGTATGCGATCAAGCACAAGCATACCGGTCTCTTTATCGAGTTCGTATTTGGTTTTTGAACCCTTTTGAATCTCTACGACGGCATAAAAATCTTCGGGCACTATCCTCTCAGGGCTGATATCATGCCAAATATTCATAAAGTAACCTCCTTGTCAATATTAACGCTGCCCGAAGGAGCCATGGAGGAAATACGGCTTAGATTTAAAAACTTTTTAGCGGCCATTATCGAAAACACGACCCACGGAACAAGCGAAGCGAGCGAGAAGTAACGCCCGAGAGTACCAGCAGAGGAAGGAATAAGCATAAGGATCCCGGACGACAGACCGATCGCGGCCATAATCTTGCCGTAGATGGCGCTTTTAAACATAACGGCTGCTATAATGATCAAGCATATCGCGCTCAAAATATAGTAAATGTCGAATGAAGTGCCTTTCCACTGCGCGATCAGAGCGCGGCCGACGCCTTCCAGCGCAGCTCTTTCAAGCCCTTGAGAACTTTCAAAAAATTGGCGGCTCAAAGAAAGCATTTCAAACGCCGGGTTTGAGGAATAATACGCCGCTGTCGCCAAAAGGCCTGTTACAAGCGCGATAAGCAGCCAACCTTCGTTCTTGCGCCTTAAAGAAAAATAAAAAGCAACATACATAACAGCCACAATGGTATTATTAACGATATACAAAATATCAAGGTGCGCTAGACCAAGGATCCAACTGTCTTTAAACAGCTGAAACCACCCTGTAGCGGATCCGGGAGTCGGGTAAATCGTGAACACTGCTATCTGTACGGGGATCAGGACCAGCATCAATATTGTTGCAATACCGGCTATTCCGTAAAGAGAGCCCCATTTGGGAAGACCGGCTTCGCTTTGAATGTTCAGCTTATCCTGCTCGAGCAGGTTGTTGTAATTTTTCAACACGTTCATTTTCCGTCCTCCACGCCGTCGTTTACGGCACTAAGCAAAGCGTTTTCTATAGCTTTCAATATGACCATGCTGCTGTGCGTTGCGCCCGATACGGAGTCCACATCCAGGGACTGAGATTCAACCACCTTTTGGGGAATGACTTCGGCAGGCTTTCCCTGACCGTTATCGTGCTTTACAAGCTCGATATCGGTTATCGCGTGATCCTTTACTGTCACGTTGACTTCGGCCGAAACGGGGAATAATGAATAGCTTCCGGGATAAACTCCGTCTTCGATAACCGATAAATCTATGTCGGCGGGCGGCGTATTTTTAAGCGATTCAAAGCTCGATTCGATGTTTGAAAGCATTGCCCTGATGCCGAGGTAGCCCCCGGCGACAACAACAAGTATGACCGCTAGAATGATTATGGTTTTTTTCTTCATGATTTTAACCTCCTGATAAATTACGCGCAAAAAGCGTCAAGCGGGATTGCCCAGCTTTTCGACCGCGGACTCGATAAGCTCTTCGCGCTTTGCCGCATTCGCCCAGTTGACAATACCCGTTCCGTAAGGATCCGCTCCCTTGCTCCTGCATATCTCGACCAGCTGCCCGAGCGCACGGTTGCCCCCCATCCATGGGAACGGAAAGGCCTGCGTCATAAAACAAGCTGTCTTTTTGCCCTTAAATGAGCCGACTCCGTTCAGATACGCCTGCATGACAGGTGAAAGCGAGAAACCGCGCACGGGAGCGCCGAAAAGCAACGCATCGTATTCACCGATATCGGGTTTTTCGCTCAGCCTGATTTTCCCGATATCGCTCTCATCATCGTTGATTGCTGATACCCGGAGCAATGATACCGTATGCCCCGAGGCTGAGAGTTTCGCCATTATCCTTTTCGCAACAGCAAGAGTGTTGCCTGTTTGTGAATGCACAACAATACCGATTTTCATAATAATACCTCCGTTTATTTATAAAATATAATCGATGATCATATTAAGATCCCTGAACAGGTTCCCCTCTTCGCCAAGATCGCCGTTGCCTGAGAAACTCAGTGTCAGCATACCGTGAATTGCGTAAATCAAAGTTTTAGCCGCTGCCTCAACGTCTCTCTCGCGCAATTTTCCGCTCGATACGAAACATTTGAATACCTCGTTCCACATCGCGCCGAAGTCCGGTTCCTCATTCGCTTTTTCCGGTTTTTTACCGGGATCGATCAAATGATGGAAATAGAAGAATTTGAAAATATTTGGATTTTCCAAATAATACTCAATGTACGTTTTGAACACTTTCTTGATCCCTTCCTTATCTTCTACGGCAAAATCCATCTTCTGCGGCATTTCCATGGTCATTTCCCTGATCATGTACTGCCTTGTTTCCCAAAGCAGTTCATTAAGATCCTTAAAGTAATTATAAAGAGTCGGATAAGAATAGCCCGCAGCATCAGCAACTCTTCTTACGGAAACGCTTTCCACTCCCTCCGCAATAATGATCGTTTTTGCAGCTTCAAGAAAATACGTCCCGGTCCTTTGACGCTTAAGCTTTTCCTTTGTGTACGATGCTTTTTCGCTCATAAATTCCTCTTTGCTCGGCAGCCGCTTCATGCTGCTTGAACATCTATTAAATATTACTGACAACGTTCAAATATTTGAACACTGTTAGTATACTCATCATTATTTATTTTGTCAACAAGAAAATAAAAAAATTTTTGAATAAGATATCTTTATGCGAGCGGAACAAAAAACTCGATAACATGAATAATAAAGCGCTTGAGATAAAAAATAAGCGTAACATCTCAAACTAAAGGAGCAACAGAATGGTACAGTTAAATGAACTTGAACTTCAGAACCTTAGGCATCTGATCGGCTCGCATGAAACGGCTTATCAGAAAATGACGGTTTATGCGCAATCTGCAAGCGACCCGCAGGTCAAACAGTTTTTCCAAAAGTCGGCGCAGGATGCTCAAAAAACAAAGCAGCAGTTATTATCGTTCTTAAGTTAAGGGAGGTATGAATCAATGTTGAATGAAAAAGAAATGGTCAATGATACCCTCACGATGTTAAAAAGCAGCATCACGGGATATTCAAACGTTATATCAGAAGCGGGCAATCCGCAATTCAGGCAGACAATACAGCAAATAAGAAATAACTGCGAGCAAAGCCAATACGAGCTTTATAAACTGGCCGAACAAAAAGGATATTATCAGCCGGCCGCGCAGGCAAGGCAGGATGAAATCCAGCAGATAAAATCCAGCTTCATTCAGTAATTCAAAGTACGCATCGGCTCTTACTTCCGTCGTATTTATAAAACGAAAAAAAACGCGAAAGAATCCCGAAACAAATAAAAGAAACTGCCCCCGGATACGGAAGGGGCAGTCTCTTTTTAAGGCTTAATAAAAGACCGGATTTACCGGGTCCCGTTTTTCAGCATATCCAAAAACGCAATGAATTCCCGGATAAGCAGCGCAGTGTCATCCGGCGGTATATAATAATGCCCGGAACGTTCCAAAACCAGCTTGTCGTACTTTTTGAGCGCATTCTCCAAAATCTTTACGCCTCTGATGTCCGCCACTTCATCACCGGCCGCATGAACTATAAGCACCGGCACGTCTACCAGACAGAGCTTCCTCCTTGTTTCGCGAATGATGTGAAACAGATCCAAATATCGCGGCATTCCGCGCATATATGTGAGCAGATGCGACCTTTCGACGCTGCAAAGCTCATATGCCGTTTTTATCCGCTCATCGTCGCTTGGTTTTCCGAATGCTACCGAATAGCTCATTTTTACCGCATCCGGCCTTAAACGGATAAAAAACGGTGATGCGATCGCAACGACGCCTTTCACGGCAGAGGGAAAATCCGCGGCCGCGCTCAGGGATAAAAGCGCGCCCATGGAATGACCCGTCAGTACGATATTGGGATATTTGGCCGCATGCTGCCCGATGTGCTCATTTACGGCTTTTTCCCAGTTGCGCCTGCCGGTTTTCGCGAAATCCCACCCGCTGCCGCCGTGGCCGGGCAGCAAAAGAGAGGAAACGGAGTATCCTCTTTTCACGGCAGCATCCGCCAGAGCTTTAAACTGATTCGGACTCCCCATAAAGCCGTGAATGAATATAACAACGGTATCCGCATTTTCCGCCTCGTGCAAAAAAGGAGCATGCGTTATTTTAGATTCCATTTCGCACCCCCGGCGATCCGTATTTGATTATCAATATACTACTAAATACTTTAAAGGACAAGGAAGCGCCTCTCAGTTTTCTTCACCGCAAGCATAGTTTTGTTTTCCCTTAGTCTTCCTCGAAGACAGCCCCCTTGCAAGGGGAGTCAATACGCACCCTTCAGTCTTCCCCGAAGACAGCTCCCCTGCTAGGGGAGCCAAAACGCACCCTTCAGTCTTCCCCGAAGACAGCCCCCTTGCAAGGGGAGTCAAAACGCACCCTTCAGCCTTCTTCGAAGACAGCTCCCCTGCTAGGGGAGCCGAAACGCACCCTTCAGCCTTCTTCGAAGACAGCTCCCCTGCTAGGGGAGCCGAAACGCACCATTCAGTCTTCCTCGAAGACCGCTCCCCTGCGAGGGGAGCCCCGGACGAAAGCAGGCTATTCGAAGATACAGAAGCACCCTTGAAACGGGTGCTTCGATAACCAATCCTATGCGGCAAGGTTGCTTTCGATTTACAGCCCGGTTTCCGAGGGAAACTCAGGCTCCGTTATTCCCCTTGCCGTTTCCGTTGTTGCTCTTATTGCCGTTGTTGCCGTTTCCATTATTGCCGTTGCCGTTGCTGCCCTTATTTCCGTTGTTACCGTTTCCGTTATTGCCCTTATTTCCGTTGTTGCCGTTTCCGTTATTGCCTTTATTTCCGTTGCTGCCGTTGCTGCCCTTTCCGTTTTTCTGCTGTTCGGACCGGGTTTCAAGTTCGATCTCAATATCCTGAGCCATTTCCCCGCTCTGATCCTCATCCTGATCCGGAGCTTCCTCACCGTCATCCGTTCCGAATTTTAAAGCCTTCCTGTTGGCTTTTATTTCGGCCTGGATTTCCTGAACGGATTTTGATATCCACTCTTCGGTAACATAATCATCTTCGATATCCGGGGTGCTTACCTGCAGCTTCTGTACCAGATTAAGCTTTCCGGGGGTCACGCCGAGCGCCCTCGCCTGCTGTACGCGTTCGTAACCGACGCTTATAACCTCTATCTTGATGCCTTCGCCGCCCTCTTCTCCTTCATCCCCGTCGCCGTCGGGCTCAGGAGTTACGGTCGGCTCAACGGGATCCAATGTAGTTCCGGGGGTCTCGCTCGCTTCGGGAGTGGGAGCCGGGCTTTCTTCGTCGTTAAGGTCGTTGTTGACGGTATTGTAAATATCCTCTGCAAGGCTGTCGGCCTTGCTCCGGTTCTTGGAAGCCGCAGCGATTATAATGCCGCCTTCACCCCGTTCAAAATAACCTTCGTTAGAAATTTCCGTTATGATTTTGGTGATAGCATCGTTGATATTTTGATTGTTCAGTTTGTTCACATCGATCCGGCTAAGGACCTCCGCGCCGTCTTCATTGACCGCTTCCACCGAAATCACCCTGTCAAAAAGATTGAGAGTAAGCTCAATGGAGGGGTTCACGTCGACGCTTACGTATGAATACGGAGCGGAAGCAAGAGCGCTTGTCCCGCCGACGAGTATTATAAGCGCCGCCGCGGCCGCCGCCCAAACTTTCAGCTTGCCTGCTTTAAACGAAGTTTTTTCTTTCATCTCAATTACCTGCCCTATCGCGAAGTTTTCGTTTTGTACTTTTTTTATGCATCCATCACGGGACAGGACAGCAGCGCTCCGTCCTCTGATTTCAACGACCACCGCTTTCATGTGTCCGACTCCTCCTTGATGTATTGCATATAATCCGAAAGGCAAGGATACTCTCCGGATAGTATCTCTGCCGCCGCTATTATATACTTTCGATGGCGTTCAAGTTTTTTTCGGGGTATATTGAGATTTTTTTCTATTATTTTCAGCGGAAGCTGCTTTGAGGTTTTCATTTCACTGAGCAGCAAAGGATTTCCCAGAATATATTTAACCGCTTTTGCGCAAACGGACTTTGTTTTCTTCGATCTCGGGGAACATTCGGATAAATCCATAAATGTAAAGCCGTACTGCCGGAAAACCCTGCCTGCGGCCTCAATTTCCATTTTGACAGCGCTCTCCGTATCCTGCACAGCTAAGCGGGCTACGGCTTTTCGAACGGAGCCGCTTAGCTCTTCCTCATCCTCATCCGCGCCGAATGCCGTCGGATTCACGGGGATCTCTTTGCTGTATTTGCCTTTGTTTCGCTGATAATCGATTAGCCTTCTTCGAATCACCGTTTCCGCAAAAAACAGAAAGCTCCCTTTATCGAAACGGTATTTGGAAACGGCTTCCGCAAACGCAGTCAACGCGACAGACCATTCGTCATCGCTTTTTGTAATGTACCTGTGCGCAATCAGCGATGAACACTTCAGTATGAATTGCTCATTTTCAACGATCAGCCGGTCGAGCTTACTCTCGTCTAGCGCAGCCTCCTGAGCCAAACAATCGAGTTTTCGCAATTTTTCACCACCAAATTGCACTGATATCGTCATTATAACTTGAATTTATGAACAAAGAATTAATAACCCCGACATAAAATGTTAATTTTCTCCTTAAAACGCTTAATAGACGCAAAGAAGGCTCCTTGCTAAATCGAAATATTATGCATTATAATAAAAAATGTTGTTAACAGGCGAAACCGCGTAAAAGGATAATAACGATGAACGACGCTTTCTCAATAATACGATGCGATACATATAACGATTTTGACGTCGCCTCCGCTTTGGAGCGGGCGCTCGGCCAAATCGACGGATTACGGGATGTGCGCAAAGGAATGCGCGTAGTCATAAAGCCCAACCTTGTTCTGCCGAGGCGGCCGGAAGCCTGCGCTACAACGCATCCTCAAATATTGAAAGCATTGACCGAAATGCTAATATCAAAGGGAGCGGAGGTCATTATAGGCGACAGTCCCGGCGGACCTTTTTCGGAGTTTTGGCTCAGTGCCGTATATGAAGGAACGCACATAACGGGGCTTACGAAATACGGAGCAAAGCTGAATTACGATACAGGCGTCGAAAGGATTTCGTTTCCGGGGGGAAGAACATTAAAGGGCGCGGACGTCGCCGAATTCATACTCAACGCTGACGCGGTAATATCCGCGGCAAAGCTTAAAACTCATACATTCATGCAGTTTTCGGGAGCCGTTAAAAACCTGTTCGGAGCCATACCCGGAACCGTAAAAGCCGAATATCACCAACTATATCACGAAACGGACAAGTTCGCCGATATGCTCGTCGACCTCGCGGAGCTTATAAAACCGCAAATCAGCATAATCGACGCCGTGACAGGAATGGAAGGAAACGGCCCGAACGGCGGTAAGCCGAGGCAGGCAGGAGCTATTATAGCGTCCAAAAATCCCCACACGGCGGACCTTGCGGGCTCCTGGCTCATCGGGATCGATCCTTTCGAAGTGCCGACTTTAAAGCGGGCAATCGAAAGGGGGCTGTGCCCCGCTTCCGTAGAGGACGTTCTCCCCCGTATTGGCGAGCTTGACGGCTTGCGCGTGACGGATTTTAAAAAACCTGATACGGCGTTCGGACAAAGAGCGCTCGGCATCAACATGAACTCCGCCATTATGAAGAGGATATTCAGGTGCGACCCTGAAGCGAACGAAAGCGTATGCGCAGGATGCGGCGAATGCAAAAGCGCCTGCCCTCCCAAAGCGATCGAAATCAAAAACGGCTTCCCGAGATTTGACCGCAAGAAATGCATCCGGTGTTTTTGCTGTCAGGAGCTTTGCCCTCAAAACGCGATATATATAAAACGGACTAGGATAGCCGAGTTTCTCCAAAAAGCGGCTCAAAAGCACGGCTGAGCCGCGGAGCATTTCTCAAGAAATAAGCGTATGGTTTCTTCTTCGCGCGCCCGGTCGGCCCCCTTTCTGCCCATGCGGTCGCACAATCCCAAAAGAGCGACCTCAAGGACATCGGTATCTCGGCGCATGCTTTGAACGTCCGCAAAGGGCAGCCCTTTTACTACGAACAAAATCTGCATATGCCATCTGACAAGCGACGCCGTTTTATCTGTAAAAGTTCTATCGACAGGCATTTTCTCCAAAAATTCCCTTACCAATTTTGCGCCCAGTTTATCGTGATCGTATGAGGTTATTCTGCCTTTGCGGTATTTTGTAGTGCCCGGCTTGCCTACGTCATGCAGGAGCGCAGCCCACATAAAAACGCAGGGATCTTTGCTTTTCGATTTTACGGAGGCGGCTTCGTCCACAACCATCAAAGTATGCATCCAAGCGTTCCCCTCGGGATGATGCAGCAAATTCTGCTCCGCTTTTTTAAGATCAAGCAATATATTAAAAGGGGGCTGTGAAAACCACGGCAAAGCCGATATCCTATCGAAATATATCGAGGGAACATCATCTTCGGTCAAATGCGTGTTCATTTCCCGAAAAACAAGCTCTGTCTCCTCAGTTCCCAACATGCCTTAAACCCCTTTTTTTTAAATTCGCCCTGAAAGTATTATTCGACGCCGGAGGCAGGATATCCAAAGCGCCGCAAAACCAACCTTTCTGTTGCCGGTTTGAGATGCGTCAAGTATAATTTTACCATAACTTGAAGGCGGGGCGTATATGTGCGGACGTTATTACATTGAAAACGAAGAAGAAACCATTGCGATGCGCGAGATACTGGACGAAGTCAACCAGCGCTATTATAACACGGATAAATCAGCCCGGATGAAAACAGGCGAAATATTCCCGACGGATATAGTTCCGGTTTTGACAGCCGGGGGCGGCTGCCGAAAAACGGAGCTTATGAAATGGGGATTTCCGCGTCCGAACTCCTCCGGCGTCATAATCAATGCAAGGGCCGAAACGGCAAATGAAAAACCGATGTTCCGCGGTTTAGTCAAAAACAAGAGGTGCCTCATCCCCGCGAGCGGTTTTTTTGAGTGGAAACAGTCCGCGCCCAAGGAAAAAACCAAATACCTGCTTAAGCCCGAAAGCGGCCGCATACTCTTTTTCGCGGGAATTTTTAACACATATTCGGATGCTGACTTTCCGGCTTTTGCGATTTTGACCACCTCAGCCAACCGTTTTGTTTCACAAATACACAGCCGCATGCCTTATATTTTGACCGGGGATAAAGCGGATGTGTGGCTGTTTGACGAAGCTCTGTCAATACTCATGCTAAGCTCTGAGTGTGACGCGCGGCTGACTGTAAAAGCCGTTTAAACCCGCTCCATAGCCTTGCAGTTTTTTTTAATAAGAGACCCGGCGCTTGATTTTTTTCCGATTTTTTTTAGTGCGCTTCATTTATAAATACTCATTGACAACCGCATTGTTTAAGCCTATACTTGCCATGAATTCAACAGAATATCAAGAAGAAGGTGATTCAAATGGAGGAAATCCCGGAACAAGACCCCCTGCCTCCGCTTCGAGTCGGATTGACCTATAACCTGAAAAAGAACGTCAACAGCGATATCGAAGACATCGAAGCCGAGTATGACAGCATGGATACAGTGCTCGCCATCAAAAACGCGCTTGAACAGTCAAACTGCCGGGTTGAATTGATGGAAGCCACGGGAGAGCTTCTCAATACGCTGTCGCAGTCCAAACCGGATATTGTTTTCAATTTCGCGGAAGGTATCAGCGGGCGCGGCCGCGAAGCACAGGTACCTGCAATAATGAATCTGCTGCGCATTCCTTTTTCGGGTTCGGACGAAACGACATTATGCATCGCCCTTGACAAAGCGCTTGCCAAAAGACTGGTTGCGTCCTATCACATCAAAACCCCGAAGTATAAAATCGTATTTCATGAAAACCCGAAGCCGATACATAACTTTTCACTGCCAGCGATAGTTAAGCCGAACGCGGAAGGCTCAAGCAAAGGGATATCCGACGTTGCTATAGCTACGGGCATAGAAGAGCTCAATAGACTCGTATCAAGAAATATAAGCATTTACCGGCAGAACATGCTGGTTGAAGAATACATCGAGGGAAGAGAGTATACAGTCGCCTTGCTCGGCAACGATAGCGACCTGAAGGTGTTCCCGCCCATGGAAATAATCCATCGGGATCAAAGCAAACCGTTTCACATTTACAGTTATTCGGTCAAGCAAAACTGCATGGAACTCATCAAATATGAGTGCCCGGCGTCCGTCGACAGCCATACGGAAGCGGAAATGATCCATACAGCCAAAAGGATATATAATATCCTCGGCTGCAAAGATTTCGCGAGGATAGATTTTCGCCTCGGGAACGACGGAAAGCTGTATTTTATCGAAATCAATCCGCTTCCGGGGCTTGCGCCGGGATACAGCGATTATCCGATGATCGCAGAGGCGTGCGGGATGGAATACGAAACTTTGGTGCGAAAAATACTGAACAGCGCGCTGAAAAGATTCGATATGCCCGAAATCCCTGAGTAAATAAATCATGTCATATCTTATACGAACGGGCGGACAGTGTCCGCCCGTTCCAGCGTGTCGAAGAAGTCTGTATAGACTTCTTCGAGTTCTACACGCTTTGCCTAAAATCAAAGATTTCCGGGCGGCAAAGCGTGCAAAGTACGAAATCCATAGGGATTTCATCCGTTTCACCGTACATGCCGCTGAAGCCGGATTGAAAATTAAGGGGTTGCGACCCCTTAATAATCCCAAAATGACTTTTTCGACAGTCTAGAACGGGCGGACAGTGTCCGCCCGTTCATTTTTCCGCCACTTCAATGCGATGCGACATCAAAGCGAAAGTATCTCTTTCGACATGCCCTCGATATCGAGGCCGTCCGCCGCAAACGCCTTGCGAAGAAGCGCGTGAGGCACGAATTCGTCATATTTGCCGAGATAGGGCGCTTCGTCCGCTTCCATAAGCGAATAAGGGTCGGGCGGATTTTCGGCCTGCCGAAGGATCGCTTGCGCTACCGTATCAGCGTCAGGCGTTCCGGCGACCGTTAAATAGTACGGTTCCGTCGGAAGTATTTTCCTAAGCCCCAAAGGCCTGGAAAGGAGAAGCTTCAGCTCCCTCGTCAAAGTGCGAAACTGCCTGCTCCCGAGCCACGGCAGAATAAACAGCGTATCCCCTCCCGCGTTGAGCACGAAATTGCGCAAAAGTCCGCTCTCTTTTGCAAGCCTCCGCGCGCGTTCCAGCCTGCCGGCCGCGTTGGGCCTCAAATAGGGATAGACCTCAGTCCCTTCGAGTATTTCATACATTTTTTTTATAACGCGCGTATGTATGTCCCCGCCCGCGCCAAGCCACAGAGTATCCGCTTTGCCTCTTATAGGCTCGACGTATACAGCCTTGTGCTTGGCGTCCACCTCGAGAATGCGCCAGGCTTTTCCCGCAAGCGTCATCGCGTATCCCGGCGGAGGCACTACATTGATGCTTCCTATCTCCTCCGTCCCGGAATATACGGAATGCTCCTCATCGTCCTTGAATACCGCGTAAAAACGGAAGTTGTTCACTATTCTCTCTCCCGCCAGCCCGATTATAAGCGTTCCCTCTTCCGTATTTTGAATGTGATCGGTCTCTGTCAGGTACCGAAGCAGCGCTTTATAATCTTCAGGGTCTATATTTTTAAACGCGGGCAGGGACAGAACCTCCCGGGCCAGCCGCGCGGGAGCCGTTTCACCGAGGCTTTTGAGTACGCTCATCGTCTGGTGATACAGAAGGCCCATAGGCTGCGAGCGAAGAGTAAAGGGTTCTATCCATTTATCCTTGGTATAAAGCTCGATGACCGATACGGCGCGCAGCAGAGTCCAAGGAATCCTCGACGGCAGTGGCGCTTCCTCATCCTCCTCCTCCGCACATACGAAAAGCATTTCGGGAGGATTTCCCCTCCGTCCGGAGCGTCCGAGCCTCTGCACAAAGCTTGAGCAGGTCGTTGGCGCTCCGAGCTGCAGCACCCTGTCAAGATCGCCAAGGTCAATTCCAAGCTCAAGAGTTACGGTCGCCGCAGTTACGACGGGTCCCGCACCGGTTCGCAGCTTAGACTCGGCCTCCTCGCGAAGCATGGCGGAAATGCTTCCGTGATGGACGTAAAACACATCCCGTTCCGCCCTTTTCCCCGCTACGACGCGAAGCTCCCGTGTTATCATTTCCGCGTCGTCGCGGCTGTTGGTAAATATCAGGCTTTTTTTTGTGTGGGTATGGTCATAAACATAGTCGAAATACGCCTTCCGGGCGTTTTCCAGAGCTTTTGCCTGCTCCTCGTCCCGCGCGTCCGGAAGCGAAAAATGCTCGACCGCCAAAAGTATCCTCCTGCCCGCATCCGGGTGTACGACCGACACGCCGCTCAAAGTGCCCTCCCTCAGCCACGCGACAGCCGTTTCATAATCATCCATAGTCGCGGATAAACCGATGCGCCTCGGAGAACATCCCGCCATGCGCTCTATCCTCGAGAGTTGGCAAATAAGCTGCGCTCCCCTCGTCTCGTTCATAAAAGCGTGGACTTCGTCCACTATTATGAATCTTAAGTCGCAAAAAAGGGAGGGAATTGAATTTGGCCTGTTCATCAAAAGCCCTTCAAGCGATTCCGGCGTGATCTGCAAAACGCCCGAAGGATTTCGCATAAGTTTGGTTTTTTCGGCCTGCGACACATCTCCGTGCCAATGCCAGACCGGAATATTCGCTTCGTTCAAGAGGTCGTTCAGGCGTTCGAACTGATCGTTGATAAGGGCTTTTAAAGGGCCTATATATAAAATCCCGACGCTGCGGGAAGGGTTTTCATAAAGCTGAGTCAGCGCGGGGAAAAAAGCGGCTTCGGTCTTACCGCTCGCTGTTCCTGTCGCTATCAGGAGATGGTCTTGAGTGTCGAAAAGGACCCTGCAAGCTTCGATTTGGGCATCCCGAAGCTCTTCCCACCTTTGCGCATATATCCACTCCTGAATGAAAGGGGCAAGACGGTAAAAAGGATTGCTCATAACTCGAACTCCGTTAAGAACCCGGTCAAGTCCTCGTCGGGATCCTTGGAAGCGGGTTTTACTTTATGGTCCTTGACCAGCTCTTCAAATTTCACGTCCGGATTTTGCAGCAGGACGTCCTGAATATCCATAAAATCGCGTATCACCTCGCGCGGGGTAAGCAACGCGTCCGCCCCCATTCTGCCAACAGCCGTCTCCATAAACAAAACAAGCTCTTCGTCGGTTATTTTCGATTGATAGCCGTGATGCCCGCTATGAAGAGCCCTGAGTTTTTGGAGCAGGAGAAAAATCTCCTCGTTGGAGAGCATTTCAAGCTTTAAAACGGGTCCCGAGGTGTTTTTAAATCCTCCGGAAGAAAACCTTCCTTCAATAAGCCTTGTGCGCAGCGCTTCATAGCTGTAAAGCCCCCTTCGCTGATCCTCCACAAACTGGGGAGTTCCGCCCATGAAAATTGCCAGGTGCGACGCTTTACCCTGCATGGTGTCATTGAACATCATGAGCAGCTTCTCGTAATTTGCGGTCCTTGCAATGCTGTTCGTTATTTTGTAAAGATTGACGCCCTCGTCGATAAAAAGGATCAGCCCCCTGTAACCTATCCTGGTCACAAATTCCGCCCAGAGCTTGATATAGTCGTACCAGCTTTCGTCGTCTATTATCGCGCTAACGCCCAAAGCCTGACGCGCTTCGGTTTTTGTTGAAAACTCGCCTCTCAGCCACCTGAGCGCTGCCTGCGTTTTTTGGTCGTCCGCTTCTTTGTAACCCCGGTAATATGTCGCGACAGCCAAAGAAAAATCAAACCCGTGCACCATGTATTCAAGCTCGCCGGCAGCAAAGAGTATGCTCTCCTCGACCATTCGGGGCAGCGCCGGATCGCCGGGATGCAGCCCGTTTTCCTTCATCAGTTTTTGGGAGATTCCCGTTATCCATTTTTGAAGTATCATTTCAAGCGCGCCTCCGTCGGGGCGGGTGCGCGTCGCGAGATTGGTCATAAGCTCCCTGTATGTTGCGTGTCCCTGCCCTTTCGTACCCACAAGCCTTCTTTCAGGAGAAAGGTCAGAGTCCGCCACGACAAAATCGCGATCCATAGCAAAGTTCCGGATAGTCTGAAGCATAAAGCTCTTCCCGCTTCCGTATCTTCCGGTTATAAGCTTGAACGCGGCTGCGCCCTGAGCCGTATTGTCAAGGTCGCTTAAAAGAGCCTGGATTTCAGCCTTGCGGCCGACCGCGATATGCTCGAGGCCGACCCTCGGCACCACGCCCGCGGTCAGCGAGTTGACGAGAGCCGTGGACACGCGTTTGGGTATTTTAAATTCGTTCATTAAGCCGTTCCTGCCTGTCAAATATCTTGCCGAGGACGGGTACGTATTCATCCTCTATCCTCATATCCGTTATGATTATATCATTAAGCGTTTCCATCGCGGCTTCGTTTACGGAGTCTACCATTATTTGCGTCATCACTCCCGACTTGTCCGCCAAACGCTGAAGCTCGCCGGCATTATTAAAATAAACAGCGCGAAGGATTTCCAGCAGTTCGGGGGGCAAGTTTTCAACAAACGACTTCCAGCCGCCGCCCAATTCCGCAAGCCCCGAAAAAGCGGCCTCGTTCTCGCGTTTTTCGCCGAGCAGCATTTGAAGCTCATCCCGAAAATCCTCGTCGACCAGTATTTTGTGCCCCTCCTCAACAATCAGAAGCCTTTTGAGCATGTCAAGCGCTTTTTCATTGACCGAGTTCACGGCAAGCTCCGCAAAAAAGCCGGACTCGCTGCCGAGTTCGCTGCCGCTCACCTCCCACCCGCTTTCAAAAAGATGAGTGAGCAAACGACTCTCGTCGATTGAAAGGGACTGTACGAGCTCTTTTAAACTTGAGGGTCCGGTTTTATGCAAGTTCGCTTCTGCACCATACGGGAATCCTGTTTCCTCCGGCTCGTCGAAGCCTTGCACAGTCAGCATTTCCCGGGTCATATCCGATTCTTTCGCAATGCGGGCAAGTTTATCCCGGTCAAGCGTGACTTTGACCGGTTCCGGCTTTTCAGTGAACTCCCTCTCCAGATAAAGCTCTATAAGCTTTTGAATATCGAGCTCAAGATCGACGCCCCTGAGCTTTCCCGAAGCACCTTTTATATCCCTTAGCTTATTCTCCGCGCACCGTATGACCTGCGCCAAAAAATCCCTTAACGGCGCGTGCGTGCTGAGCGGAGCGACGGTGAGCTTTATTTCACGCACCGTCCCCGTATAGACAGCGCTTCTGAATACGGAGCGCGTTCGAACGAGCCGGCCGGGATTGAACATTTCGATTATCCTTTGCCCATGCCTTTTTTTCAGGTATGAATCCACAAGCGCTATCACCTTGGGCAGGCAGAGGTCAATTTCTGCCGAATCTACGCTTTGATAAAACCTGCTTTGCCGGATATCGTAATTCGAGGCGCGTGAAAGCATTGAAATGCCGATATCCACAGGCTCTGCGCTCAACCTGCGATAAAGCTCCATATCCAGCAAATCTCCGGTTATATTGTTCCCGCTCAACGATAAAATTTCCTGCACGGAAACATCGATTTCGTATAAAAATATGAAATCGACCATCCAGTTTACGAGGTATTCGTCAAGCTTCGGATAAGTTTGCCTGTAAGCCCTCCAAACCGCCATCAGCCTGTCATACCCCTGCCGTTTCGTTTCGCAGCCTACGAGGTTCAAAAGCTCATATATGTAAAGGAATATATAGGAAAGATCGGTCTTCGGATATCTTTGGTTTCGAACCTCGCTTCTCCAGTAAATATACCATTGAGTTTGCTCCTGCGTCATCCGGTCATAGGTAGGCCAATAAGTCATGAACGGAACAAACTCGGCGAAATCGAGAGATCTGTCGGCGAGCTCGTGCGCCATCCTTATAAACCGCGGCTCGGGGCTTTCAAAAACGGGTCTTCCGGGCGGAATTCCGGCCGTACCGGTATGCGAAAAAACGGGCCTTTTGGGGATGGAAACTCCTTTTGAATGCAGCGCTCCGGGTATTTTGACGGAGGCGAAGTTCTGCTTTTCGAAATTATAATACGGACGAAAGCTGTGAGGGCGGGGCAGCCTCGGAAACTGCCTGTCGGGATCGATAACGGAGAACATCCCTATGAACTTATTCGGTATCCTTAAAAGCGATCGTTGGATCTCTTCATGCCTTTCCGTCAGTTTATAGGCGTTTTCGGAATAAAGCGCGATCCTGAGCCTTGCCTTTATGCGATATAAATCCCGAAACGTTTTGCTTACCTCCGTTTTTGTCATGTTATCGGGCTCGAGCAATATAAGCAAGTCAAAAGCGGCGGATAATACTTGATCGGACTTTTCCAGCTCGCCTGAAGAAATGACCCGTATCCCTCCCGGGTGCAAGTATGCGAAGGCGTCTTCAGGCAGGATATAAGGGCGAAGCCGCGCCAAATAAGAATCGATTTCCTTTAAAAGAGCCTTTTTCCCGACTATAAGCACCCTGCAGTCAGGAGCGGCGGTTTGAAGGCCCGATAAAAACTCGACCGTATCCTGCATGTTCCGCTCAACGCCTCCCAAAAGACCGCCGCTGACGCCCCATTTCGCCAAAAACGCGAGGTGATGGAAACTCCTTCTTTCCTGCGCTTCTCCATAGCCGAAGTCAATTATCTCCATATGCGTCCAGGGACCTTTAAGCCTGTCGCTGCCGCGCCTGAAAAGCTCTTCGTCCTTTAAGGGATACGGCTTGTCCAGCGGCATTCCGTCCGAGGTCCTTCCCATTCTCCCAAGTCCCGCCGAATTCAGCAAGGATACGGGCACAAACCCGTGATCGAGCCGAACGTAGCCGGAAGAAGAGATCGACCGCGAGACTTTTGCGGGGTCATACTCTTTCCCGCCCGCTTGGAGAACCGCCCTTGCATAAGGCCGGCCGACGCCTTTTTTTAATTCCGGATATGCCTGAAGCTTAAGTTCCGCCTTATCGAACACGTCATGCATCCGAATAAGCAAACTCAAATCGCCCTGTATGAACGGCGCCCATACGCCCTTTGCGGCCAGCACGAAATCCGCAATGTCGTCGCCCTCAAGAACACGCCGCTGCCCGCTTGAAAAAAACCTGTTAAAAAGCTCCCCGGAAAGCTTCGGGCGAACCGCACCGCAACATACAGCAAAATCCTCCGTTTCCCGGATCCTCACAGCATCGGCGCATTCGTCTCTAAGTTCTATTTCAACTGTGTTTTCACCGGCGTTTATTATGCGGATTTTATTTAGCGGCTCATCGAGATAGACTAGCGGACAGTCGTAAGCTACGCCTTTTTTTGACCATTCCGGCAGCACGTCCCTTAAAAATGCTACAAGCGCAGCGCCTTCGATAATATTGCCGATATACTGAGCATGAGAAGCTTCAAGCCCGCTTTTCCACATTTGCTCGCCGCACAGGAACCATCCGTCACCAAGTGAGATCACTTCGTTTTGCGGCTTGAAGAGCAAAGCCCCGCCCTCCCGAACGAACGAAATGCGAAACCAACCGGGCGGCTCCGTTATATCCACCCTTTTTACAAACGCGTCCAGTTCAAAGGCGGCGATCTTTTTTTCTATTTGGATCGAGCATTTGAACATCCACGCGCGGACCTGTTCAAAATACGCGGGTCTGATATTTACCGAATCCGAATTCGTAAACAACGGCACGGGAGGGATCAGGCGGAACGGCAGCGAATCCATCGCCTTGCGCAATGACACGGGTTCGCCGTTATCGGATGCATGCAGAATGAAGCATGCCTGATTTGCTTCAAAAGACAAACGGAAGCACGGATGCTGCTCCGAAACCGGAAACGACGGCCTGTCCACTTTATTACATCCCTTTTTCACCGGTTTTTTGCGAGAGAACATGCCGCTTTCATTACAGTCGCCAAGTAATCACAGATTGAATCATGCGCATCGTCATGCCGGCGTTTCTCACCACGCCGGTTGAACGGTACCGGCGGGCTTCGCCGAAAATGCTCGTTACGGCGCTGCTATTCCCAAACTGTTCGCATAGCGGCACAAAAAACCTTCGCTTTACCGGCGATCATCCTTCTTATTCAGTGTTTACTTATTATCATACCAAATATTCCCGATGTTTTCTATACGGGATGGCCGCCGAAACTTCTAAGACGCGCCCTAGTATATGGAAGTATAGCCGGACATGGTATGGCGGTGCCCGTCATTAAATCCCGTAATTCCGGTGTAATAATGTACATGCCCTCCGTCGCTGCCCATTTCGGGCCCGGACGTAAAAGCATAGCTGTGCATATGGCGGTCTGCAACAGCAGTTCGTCCGTCCAATGCGTGCTTGTGTCCGGGAACGTCCGGAGCTGCGCCTGTTTCGCCGGAATAGCGATGCCTGTGGCCGTCGTTAAATGAAGTTTCTCCGTTATAAGAATGAGTATGGAAACCCTGAGTATAATCCACAATTCTTCACCTCCGTATATTGTATGTATGTATTCACAGATCTGACACTCCGTTTCCGTTTCGGGCAAGCCCGTAACGATACAACCGCTGAGCCCCGCGCCGAACGCGCTCCCGCCGCCCCCGAAAAGCCGCGCGGCTAAAAAAACATATATATTGATATTTTTAATATTCGCTTGACTTTTTTTAAGAAAACCATTAATGTCATTCAAGCATGGATTTTTGAAACTGTATATTCTTGATAGGAGAAAGCCGAATGGAATTCTTGTCCGGAAACAGCATTTGGGTCTATATGTTTATTTTCCTCGGGAAAATAATCGAAGTAACGCTGTCTACGCTAAGAGTCGTACTCATCAGCCGTGGAGAACGGCTTGCGGGATCGGTCATAGCTTTTTTTGATATTTCATTGTGGATTCTTGTTACCGGAACGGTTTTGGTCGGGTTTCAGGAAGATCTTATGAAATGCGCCGTATTTGCGGTAGCATTCGCTCTCGGCAATTATATTGGTTCCTGGCTGGAAGGAAAGCTTGCTTTCGGATTGTGTTCCGTTCAGGTAATTGTGAATGAAGACGTAGAAACACGAAATCTGATAGAAATATTAAGAAAAAACGACCTTGCCGTCACTGCCGTAAAGGGTAAAGGAAAAGACGGCGACCGGGAATTGCTTATACTTCACATAAAACGAAAACGCATAAAGGAAACCGTTGACCTTATTAATCGCAACCTGGAAAACGCTTTGATAGTCGTATCCGATTCAAAGGTTTTGAGGGGCGGATATATCAAAAAGTAGCTCCGGTAACTCCGGCAGCCCGCTGCCCGCAGATTTACGGGACGAATACAGAAATCAAAATGAGCGTACACAAAAAATTGCATACGTTCAAGAAGTGTTAAACCGGTCTTGTTTCATTATATTCCCGGAATGCTGCCTATTATTTCGCGGGTCGAAGGGTCTACGACGTATGTCGGACTAGGTCCTTCCCATAGAGTTTGGTCGAAGCTCACCAAATAATATTCTCCCTTTTTCAGTTCGATCGGTTTATTTGTTTTAAAATCGCGAAGCAACCTGGGACCCAATTCGGCTCGCGTAATGCTCGCAAACGCAATCCAGCTTACGGAACGGCCGGTTCTGTTCAGGGTTTTTCGGACTTGGCTTACGACTTCCGCGTTTTCAAGCGAAAAGTCCATCCTTATAAAATTTATCACGAATATCGTCGTGACGACAACGACAATAAAAAGGAGCACATACGCAACAACTTTTGCAATTTTCATAGTTATCCCCATCAATCAAGCTCTTTTTTAAGTTGTCACCAATCGTTGAAAGACGCTTAAAAAATATCCGGTATCCTGTTGTCCCCATAGACGCCGCATTGCGGCCGGGTGAGCTTTTCATTTGCCGCTTTTGTTGCGCACATTCCGAGCTGCGGCGCAACATTTTGAGATGGCGCTGATGATTTAAAATGTTTTTTACTATTGTATATTTATGTTATCAATAAGCCGGGCAGATTGCAACGGATATTACATAATAAGACAATTTTTTTATTCTGCCCCGAATCAGATTTCGTTCCGCCGCAACCCGGAAGGAATCTCACCGCCTTTCCGCTTATGTTTATTATAACAATATACCTGATGATGAAAATTTCAGAACTGTAAATTTTTTTGTTTTTGGCATTTTAACTTTTTATTAAAAAGAATAAATACCGGTGGCGGAACGGATAATATATAGTAAAAACGGGAGGTGATATCTTGAAAAAAACAATCGGGCTGATTTTGGCGCTTCTGCTTTTATGCCTGACCGTACAATCGGCGCTCGCGCAGGGAACTGTTTACACGGTCGTCAGGGGCGATACCATGTGGAGGATCGCCGTTAAATACCAAATCGGCGTTTCGGAACTCATCAAAGCAAATCCGCAAATCAAAAATCCGAATTTGATTTATGTGGGACAGAAAATCAATATCCCCGCAGCCGATCCGCTTCAAGCCTTTGAAACGGAGTGCATCCGCCTTATCAATATCGAACGCACGAACCGGGGGCTGCAGGCGCTTCAGACAAACTGGGAGCTTTCGCGCTGCGCCAGATATAAATCGCAGGATATGATAAATAAAAATTATTTTTCGCACCAGTCTCCGACTTACGGGTCACCGTTTACGATGATGCAAAGCTTCGGATTGAAGTTCTCCGCAGCTGCGGAAAATATCGCATACGGACAGAGGACCGCCAGGGAAGTCGTGAACGCCTGGATGAATTCTCCGGGCCACAGAGCAAACATTCTTTCGCAGGCATATACGGTTACGGGCGTCGGTGCGGCGAAAAAGGCCAACGGTACCCTTTATTGGACACAGATGTTCATGAAACCTTATTGATGAAGTTTCTTGATTTCGGCAGAATGAACAGAAACGGGGCTTCCCGGAAACGGAAAGCCCCAACGTGTCGAAGAAGTCTGTACAGACTTCTTCGAGTCCTACACGCTTTGCCTAAAATCAGAGATTTCCGGGCGGCAAAGCGTGCAAAGTACGAAATCCTTACGGATTTCATCCGTTTCACCGTACATGCCGCTTAAGCCGGATTAAAAATTAAGGGGTTGCGACCCCTTAATAATCCCCAGACAACTTTTTCAACAGTCCTGGGGCTTCCCAGAAACGGGAAGTCCCATTTGCACAGCTTGAAGTACGACTCAATAAACCATTACGGGTGTGGGTGAAGGTGTGGGTGTGGGTGCGGGTGTGATAATGATGATCGACGGTATTACAAAGCTGACTATCGGAATAGTAGGCTTGGGCGTAGGCTTGGGCGTAAATATATGATACGACGGTCTGATAGTAAATAACGGGAGAGAGAGCGTCGGGGCGGGAGTGCTTGACTTTGAAGGACGCACAGGCAATACATATTCCTCATACAGCGTTTGCGCTTCAAGAGGATCCGTCGTTATCATCTCGTTCCTCAAGCACAGTTCAGTGTCGTTAACCTTTGCAAACACTGCTGAAACGCAAGCATAGTATCCCACGCAGGAATACACGGTAAAAGGCCGGCCGTATTCCAAAAGCCCCATGCTTGTAACAAGCGGTTTGCCCATGAAATCTTTGACGTCATCCATAGACATCCCGGGAAGCATTTGCGGCGCATAACGCCCCAGAATTTCCTCACCGCCGGAAGGAAGCGCTTCTGCGCGCTTCATAACCAGCGCCGCCGAAGCGTCGTTCGTCACCGAATACACGTACACAGCCTTCCCTCCGGAATATCCGGGATCGCTGTATTCGTATGTCAATACTTTAAGATCTCCGTCCTCGGCAGTGAAAGACGGTGTACCAAGCTTCGCGTTTATATTGCTTTCGCTCATGCCGATATCGATGTCTTCGAATTTTTTAAACGCGCCGGATTTGGAAAGCGTGCTGTTGGCGTTATCGGGATCGGGCTCAAGATAGCGCGGCACTCTCGGCGTAACTCCATCCACGGCCGCTGCCATGAGCACGACGTCTTCCGGCTGGTATTCGCTGCGCAGCACCACCCCGTTTTGAACAACGGCAACAAACTGACCGTCATCATCCGGCCACAGGCAGACCTCATACCGGTTTTCATCCGAATGCGCGTTTGGCGCAAGAAATGCCATCCAAAGATACGGATCAACTCCCGCAGCAGCCAAAAGTCCCGAGTACGGCGTGCCGTCCGGCACAGCCAGCATGCTTGCGTCATCAAGCAGTTTCGGGAAAGCTCCGGGAGAAGAGACCTGCTTTTTCAATATGCGTCCGTCCAGCGCGCTGACTATAAATTCAAAGCCGACGGAATCGATTTTATATCGATATACGAGCGCACTCTCAGTTTCTGCCGCCCCGGCGACGACTTTATACTCATAGGCGTTTTGGCCGAAAATGGCTTCGGGTTCGCCGAAAGCGGCTGTGACATTCCCGACAGGCTGATTAAGCGCAATGCTCATATAGGTTTCCATCAACGCGTTCTGCGGAACAGAAAACGCTAACGGAGGCGGTTTAGGCGTCGGGATCGGAGTGGGCGCAGGAGCGGGAACTTCCGTTTGCACCGCAACGGACGGCTGATTTGAGGTGCCGGGCAATCGCGCAACGAATGAGCATCCCGCGCTGAATATAAAAAGCAAAACCAGCACCGGCACAATCAGCGAGCGCAATACGGACTTTCCACTAATGCGGCGAGAACTTGTTTTCATAACAGCCTCCTTTAATTCTTTTAATAGGTAACCGGCAGTGATGTTTTCTTACAAAGACGTGTATTCAAATATTTATACATCCAGGAGTCTTTTTTCTGTTTTATTATAACATATATTTCAAAATATGTAAATTTCGGTAAATAAATCAATGGAAATTTTGACCTAGCCCAAAGTATTGTCTAAAAACATCATGACGACAAAGCCGATAAGCAAAGCATGGGTCGCGAGCCTCGAACTGCCCGAGTGGTTCTGTGTTTCCGGTATGATTTCGTTGCTTATGACAAAGAGCATCGCCCCCGCGGCAAATGCCATTGCAAAGGGCAATACGGGTTTTGCTATTTGAACAAGACCGACCCCCAAAAGACCGCCTATCGGCTCCACCAGCCCGGTTGCCAAAGCTATCAGAAACGCTTTGCCGCGCGGGTATTTTTCCCTTATCAAAGGCAACGCTACCGCAAGCCCCTCGGGAAGGTTCTGAAGGCCTATGCCCACAGCGAGGCATAATCCGTTCGCGATATCTCCGTCGCCGAAACCTACACCCACCGCAAGTCCCTCGGGGAAATTGTGTATCGTTATCGCGATAATAAAAAGCCATATCTTTCGCATTTTGGGGCTCATATTCAGATTCAGGCGTTTTTTCGAATTATTGGCTGACCCGTTATCGTTCACGGCGTTTATTAAAAGATTGGTATCGGGGAAGAACTTGTCGACAATGTCGATGAATAATCCGCCGCAAAGAATGCCTACCAAAGTTATTACCGCGCCCTGCACTCCTCCGCCGCCCTTTTCAATCGCGGGTATAATTAGGCTGAATGACGTAGCCGCAAGCATAACGCCTGCGGCTGCTCCGAGCAGCGCATCCAGCAGCTTTCTGGATACGTTTTTTGTGAAAAAAACCGGAACGGAACCGGCCCCCGTAGCCAGCCCGGCGGCAAAGCTCGCCGCGATACCGAGCCAAATCAAATCAAATCGCGACAAATACTCAACCACACTGCCCACCTCATATAATACCGATAGTTTCATAGTATGAAAATAAAATAAGATGGGCACTGTTTTTGAACGGGTCGTCATTCCAAAATCGAAATGCTTGAGTAAAATCCTGTTTACAGCAAATACCGTAAGGCTAAACAAAAACCCGCCTGCCGGCAGAATATTAATGATACCGGCAGGAAATATGAAGGGCATTTTTAGAGGCGAAGATATTTAGAAGGATGCTTTTAACGGCTTCCCTATTAAGCATCACACTCGGAATCGCCGGGGTCCTTTCCCGATGCGATAGTTTCGGCCATAGCTTGAGTGGTCGACATATAAACCGCTATTTTGCCGTTCTCGGCAAGCTGCGCGTCACGAAGCAGACTATCCGCCACACACGCGCTTACATGAGCGCCGGTTATAAGCAGAACTATTTCTTTTTCGGGCTGCAATTCTATTTGCAAAATCGGCAATTTAACCTTTTGATTCTCATCGACACCTCTTCCGTGTATTATCGTAGCGCCGCCGGCTCCTGCCTGACGAGCTATGTCGACGACTTTTTCGGCAAATCCCCTGTCTATGACAGCCAATATGCAATCATGCCGCACGGTTGCTTCCTCCAACAAATGAGGTGCTTTAAACGCCTTATTCTCAACCGCGGGATATTCGACTTTCTTATGCCTGAATATGGTCCCGAGTATCATTATGGAAAGAACGGGAGCCATCGCCACCATTGCGATAACGCCGAACCCGTCCACAAGTACGTTTGCGGTGTCGACAACCGCGGCCGCGCCTTGAGCGAAGGCGAGTACAAACGTCGCGGTCATAGGGCCTGAGGCAACCCCGCCGGCGTCAAATGCGATACCTATAAAAACCGGATCGGAAAAAAAGGAAAGCAATATCGCGATTGCAAACCCCGAAAGGAGAAAATACCACAGCTTCACCTCGGGAACAGCGATCCTTACCATGGAAAGGGCTATAGCGATACCGACGCCTATGGAAAGCGATATTCGAATCAGGTTTATCGGTATGTGGCCTCCCGTCACTTCTTCGATCTGCCCGCCCAGCACATGAACGGCGGGCTCGACGAGAACGGTTATCAGACCTAACAAAAAGCCCGTCCCTATCAACATCCACCTGTTCAATCCGGCTATTTCCATGCCGATGATCCTTCCCATATCCAAAAATCCGGAGTTTACGGCGGCAAGGAAAAGAGTCAGGCCGGCGAGAGTAAAGACCAACCCCTTTATTATTCCGGAAATTTCATCTCTGGATAATTTGAATTTTTTAAAATCAAAGATGAAGAACAAAACCGATATCGGCAAAAGCGCAATGAGCGATTCGACAAAGACCGCGGGGATCGAATTTATTATAGGCCCCAGCACGCCTTCCGCCGCAACGAATTCGCCCATATCGCCACGGATGTTTTTCTGCCCCGAAATAACTGACATAAGCATTACGGCGAGTACGGGTCCGGCGCTCATTATGCCGACAAGCCCGAACGAGTTCTCCTCCGAGTGCTTGCCGCCCTTCACTTTTGATAACCCAAGAGACAACGCGAGAACAAACGGAGTCGTAAGCGCCCCCGTGGTCGCGCCGGACGCGTCAAAAGAAATCGCAAGAAATTCCTCCGACACAAGAAACGCCAGAACCAATATGACCCCGTACGTTATTGCCATAAAGGCGCTTAGCGGCTTATCCTGCAGAAGTTTAAAAACACCGAGCGAAACCATAACTCCCACGCCCGTTGATACCAGATACACAATGGCAGATGCGTTAAGAGCGCCCCCCGACGCCTGTTCGAGCTGCATGCCGAGTATAAGCAAGTCGGGCTCCGCTACCGTTATTAAAAAGCCCAATAAAAAACCTAAAACCGCAATTTTAAAGGGCGACTTTGAATAAGCGACCTCAAGGGACATTTGTTCCCCTATGGGTTTCATGGCAAGATCCACGCCCCATAAAAAAACGGACAACCCGATAAGCAGCATAACGCTGCCGACAATGAAACGGATGATGATATCCGCTTCCGCATCGATTATCGTAAAGCAGAGCACCATCACCAATATTGTGACCGGCAGCAAAGTCCTTGCGACTTCTTTGATTTTTTCAAACAGCGGGATCACGGAGTCACCGCCTCAGCGTCTGCGGACATGTTTTCGATGAGGCCGCTTGCCCGGATGACAGGCAGAGTGAATATGATGCCGTTCCCTATTTTCCCGAGCTCCAGATCTGCATAGATCCTGTCCCGAATCAAAGGAGTTTTTTCCTTTGAAGATATTACCATAACGATATCCTTTTGAGGTTCGATTATCAGAGGGAAATAAAAATCAGCGGGTATACCGGCCCCTCGGCCGTGAATCAAAGTTCCGCCCCGGGCGCCCGCGGCTCTTGCCGCTTTTATACAGGCTCTGCTCCGCCCTTTATCGACGATAGTCATAATACAATAATGGGAGGGGTTGAAATCCTCCTGTGAGCTTTCGCGCTCCCGGCCGCCCGCATTAAGCTGCCAACGCATGAACGGAATTGAAAAAGCGATCCCTTTATTCCTTTTTTCGAACATGAATTCCTCAAGAACCATTTTATGCAGCCGTTCGCAAATCTCGGATGATGAAGGAATCATCAGGATTTCTTTTTGTATCTCTATCTCGGTCCGGCCTGTCATCTCCGGCAGTTTGGATTCCGCCGAGCCTTCCCCCAAAAAAATGGTGCCTCCCGCCGCGCCGTATTCCCCGGCTTTGTGCAATACCGCATTAGCCTTGCCTCGATTTACTACAGCGAAAAAAAATGTGTTTATATATATCACTCCTTGTCATTCACGATCGATGCTAAAATACAAGCGCAACATG
Source organism: Firmicutes bacterium ADurb.Bin182 (assembly GCA_002070205.1). GTDB lineage: Bacteria > Bacillota > Clostridia > Christensenellales > CAG-138 > MWCU01. The sequence continues at coordinate 34,846 of MWCU01000117.1, forward strand.
AACCAACTTTAAAGAAAGCATTTCCTAAAATTCAGTAAAACTGCGCCGGTTTGAAGGCGGCTTTACACCTGACCTTTTAAAACATTGAACTGTTCAGCCCCGGTAAAAACCGGTGAATTTAAACGAATCAGAACATAAGTAAATGAGCGGTCAATCTTTCCTGGTTTACAGGCGAAAAACGCTTTATATCATCCGATTAGTCATAATGCTACTTAGTAATTATACCATAAAGAATCGGCGTCCGCAACATCAGGGGGCATAGCAAGCTCTTTGATTCCTGCGCATCGTGCGGCTGTCCCGCGAAGCAGGCAGATATGAACAGCTTTTTTATTTTAAATGTCCATGATACAATTATTCCGTTCGATTTTTTAAAATCAAAGGAAATTCGAGGGAGCCGCATGAACTTTAATTACCGGAGAATAGAACCTCGGGACATAGAAAGCATCTGGTCGTTGATTGAAATACTTAAATCCGAAAAGGCGAATATGAGCTTAGCGGAGATCAGCAGCAAAGAAGAAATCATGGAATTTATAGATAACCCGGCGCAGCTTACGTATGTCGCCGTTGACGAAAAGGAACCGTACCGCGTTTTGTCCATCGTAAAAGGAAGGAGAGATCTATCCGAAGAAAAATCTCATTCGGTTTTTCTTTCCGCGGCGACTCATCCCGACGCCCGCGGCTTGGGACTTGCGGCGAAGCTGACCGGATTTGCCCTTGCTCAAATGAAGAACGAAGGCGTCAATACAGCGAGGATCTACGTTTACAGCGATAACATTGCCTCCTTGAATGCCGTAAAAAAACTCGGGTTCGTACATGCGGGAACCGTTTTAAGGCATCATAGGTCCGCTTCAGGCGAATATGTGGATGACCTTATTTTTCATAAAATACTTGACGAATAGAAGCAGAAGCGAGCGTGAAAGAAGGCCGTCAACAGCATTCTCGCCAAAGTCAAAATCACGTTACGCTCGTCGCCCTTTGTATTCGCTGTCAATGAGGGTAAAGAATCTTTGATAGCTCTTTTGATATCTGTCAGAGGCACGGGCTCAAGCACTTCGGCTGCTTTAGGTCCGAAAAGATTGATGCCGGTTTTTCTTACTTGCGCTAAAAGAATTGCCAAATCCGGCTCATATACGGGCTGCCAAACAACTCCTGCAAAACACTCAATGCCTGAGCCGCTTCATTCGGTATTTTATTGCTGTTCAAATCTAGCCACTTCCTTTCGTCAAAATGCAAGTTGCTTATTTCAACGAAAAATCCCTGCCTTCCCTTACGCAGATTTGCTTGATAAGCCTTCTTGCCATTGACAGGCACATCGGAACGCCTCCGCCGGGGAAAACCCATTGGCCGGTCAAGTAAAAATTGCTAAGCCCCTGCAATTCCCTCGGAAGTGTTCTGCCGAAAAGCCTGACCTCGGGCAGCCATCCCTCATAGGAGCCCATCCAGTTGCCCGTGTATCTCTCCCAGGTCAATGGCGTCGCGACGTCGCTTGCCTCAATTTGCTCACCGACTCCTGGAAGTTGAGTCTCAAGCGCGGCGACGAGCGCATTAAGAACATTCCGCTTTTCATTTTCGTACGCTTTTTTATCGCCGCTCAGCGCTTTCCAGTAACCGTAATCCGTATCAAACTGCATAGCGATCACGCTCTTGCCCTTGGGTGCGAACGCTCTGTCATGGCAGTAATGGGAATAATAGATCCTCTCGAGCTTTTGACCGCAGACCTCAACAGGATTATCCGGTTTGAATGTCTGCAGTTCGGCCTCCCCGGAAAGGTCGCGGTTTACGCCAAGGCTTACGCATACTATGGGAGGCCACAGGCAAGGTTTTTTGAATATTTCTTCCCAAGCGCGCGGCATGTATTTGCCTTCCAGCATATCATAAAGCACTGTCCTGGCGTCGCAGGCGGAGATTACTATATCCGCATAATGCTTTTCTCCGTTTTTCGTTTCGACCCCTGCTGCTCTGCCCCCGTCAACGATTATTCTGTTTACTTTCTCGCGATAGCGGATATTCCCCCCCAACCTGATAAAATTATCCGCTATTGCCCGCGCAAAATTCAAAGAACCTCCCATAGGATAACCGCCTTCATGATTGTGAAAATACGCGAGCGGCATAATGACCATAAGGGCGGGCATATCCGGAACGGGGAACATGCTGAAAAGCACTTCCCGAAGAACGGGGTCGCGGAACTGTTCAATGTATTTTTTTACGGTTATGCTTTTGAGCCTGAGAAACGAGGGCATGAAGGGAAGCATTTTCAAAATACCGGCAAATCCGAAATTGCCGAAGTCCGCATCCATAGGCGGACGAAAACGGGTGTAGAACCTTACCTTCGCCGTCATTTTGCGAAGCCGTTTGCTTTCCTGCGGAAAATGGCTGATAAGTTCTTTTTCCAAAAGGTCAATGTCCGTATAAACCGTTACGTCCTTTCCCCCGCATTTTATTCGCCGGAAACGGTCCGATTGATAAAATTCAACGGAATCGGTTATGCGCAGTTCCTTAAACAGAGGGTACATGGAATTTCCCTTCCCCGAGCCCAATACCCAATGAAGACAGTGATCAAACAGATACTCGCCCCGCCTCCACGAAGCGCATACCCCGCCCGGCGCGGAGCCCATCTCGAAAATCTCCGTGTCGAATCCGTTCATGGCCGCGTAGCACCCCGCCGCAAGGCCGGACACGCCGGCGCCTATTATGATTATCTTTTTCACTGCCCCGCCTCCTAAAAACAATCATCTGTAGCCATATATTACCATAACTTCGGCTGCCGGCGGTGATCTTTTTCAAAAACGCAGACCCGGATTTCATTTGCTCACCGCCGGTTTCTTTCCATAAACGCATACTCATACCGCACGGTCGTACCTCACTTCCCGGCTTTCCGGCAAAGAATATACAGAACACCGTATTGAATAAATCCATATAAGTTGATATATTAGGATTATGAATTATAAATATGTGCCAAATAACCCACAATACTTCAATTCTTTTATTTTCACTTTAGTAACAGTATATTTTAAAGGAGGATACTTTTCATGGAAAACATCAAAATAGCCGTATGGGGATTCGGAGCAATGGGCAGCGGCATAGCCTCTATGCTTCTTAAGAAAACGGGGGCGGAAATAGTCGGCGTTTGCGATATTCATCCTGACAGGGCAGGAAAAGATATGTATGACATACTCGGCATCGACCGGAAAGGTAAAGCCCCCTTAATAATCAAAAGCAATATTGAAGAAGTCATTAAAGAAAAAAGCTGCGATGTGGCGATCATCGCTACGGATTCCTATACAAAAAACGCGTTTCCAAAGATTAAATTTTGTCTTGAAAAAAAAGTAAACGTTATATCCACGGCGGAGGAAATGGCTTTTCCCAAAGCGCAATCCCCCGAATTGGCGGAAGAAATGGACAGAATAGCCAAGGAGAACGGCGTGACCGTTCTTGGGACGGGCATAAATCCCGGTTTCGTTCTTGACTACCTTATATTGGCTTTAACGGGAACCTGCGAAGCAGTGGAAGTAATAAAGGCTTCCAGGGTCAACGACTTATCTCCGTTCGGTCATGCTGTTATGGAGGAACAGGGAGTGGGAATTTCGCCCGAAGAGTTTAAAAAAAGAATAGCGAACAACGCTTTGGCGGGCCACGTGGGATTTCCGGAATCGATCCGGATGGTTGCCGAAGGGATAGGCTGGGATATCGAGAAAATTGAGCAGACAAAAGATCCGATAATATCGAACACATACAGAAAAACAAAATACACTGAAGTAAAACCGGGAAATCTGGCGGGCGTCAGGCAAAGAGGGTTCGGTTATGTGGACGGCACTTTGAAAATCGAAATGGATCATCCGCAGCAAATCCTTCCGCAGACGGAAAATATAGATACCGGGGACTATATTACAATCAAGGGAAATCCTGCAATAAACCTTCAAATCAAGCCCGAAATACCCGGCGGGACAGGCACTGTCGCCATGTGCGTCAACATGATCCCGCATGTAATCAATTCGCGCCCGGGCCTAAAAACAATGCTTGACCTGCCCGTACCCAGGGCAATAATGGGCGATATGAGAAAACTGATAGAAAGATAATGGTGACATTATGAACGCTAAAAAAGGCGATTGGGTTCAAATCCATCAAATAGTTTTGGAGCCTTCCGGGCGCGCCCCGACGGTTCCGGAGGATACGAAAAAAGTTCCGCTGGAGCTATGGGTCAAAGGCTATGCTCTTCACGATTCGAAAATCGGTGAGAATGTTGAAATCAGAACGATTACGGGGCGCAAAGCAAGCGGAGAACTTACGGCAGTAAACCCTTCATATAAGCACTCTTTCGGCGACTTTGTGCCGGAGCTTTTGCAGATAGGCAAACAGGTTAAAGGAATTTTATACGGAGATGAATATGATGAGAGATAAATCCTATGCCGCCGTTATGGGAAGAAAAAACGAAATAATGAAAAAAGCCGTCGGCATAGATTACAGCGTTTTTGAATCGGGCGGCATTTCGTTTGACTATGAAAGAATGATGGCGGACGCCGGCTATACACTTGAAGAAATACAAAGGATACAAGCTGAGGTCCATGTTGGGAACACACCTCTTATAGAATTAAAAAACCTGACCGCTTTAGCCCGCAAACTGGCCCCGGAAGGAAAAGGAGCAAGAATTTTCATTAAAGACGAAGCATGCAATCCTTCCGGCAGCTTTAAGGCAAGAAGGGCGGCGACCGCCGTTTACCATGCCAAAAAGAACGGATATAAAGGCGTGATCGCCGCCACAAGCGGTAATTACGGTGCGGCCGTGGCCTCCCAGGCCGCAATGCAGGGCCTTAAATGCATAGTAGTTCAAGAGTGTTATGACAGCAAAATGACAGGTCAGCCCGAAATACTCGAAAAACAGCGCGCATGTGAAGCATTGGGCGCCGAAGTCGTTCAACTGTCGGTCGGTCCCGAGCTTTTCTATACTTTCCTTTGCCTTTTGGAAGAAACGGGATATTTCAACGCTTCTCTTTATACCCCTTTCGGAATATCGGGAGTTGAAACTTTGGGGTATGAGCTTATTGCCCAATTCCGCGAAAAAACAGGCAAAGACCCGGATAAAGTAATCGTAACCCATGCGGGCGGAGGAAACGTTACCGGTACGGCAAGAGGGATAATCAAGGCCAATGCCAAAAATACGGAAGTTATCGGCGCAAGCGTGGATCTGTCGGGCCTTCACATGGCCTCCGATACTGATTTTAACAGAAAATCCTTTACGACAGGCCATACGGGTTTCGGCATTCCTTTCGCTACCTGGCCCGACAGAGCCGACGTTCCCAGAAACGCGGCAAGGCCATTGAGATATATGGACAGATATGTTCTCGTCAAACAGGGAGAAGTTTTCTACATAACCGAATCTCTGGCTGTTTTGGAGGGGCTTGAAAGGGGCCCTGCCGGAAACACGTCATTAACGGCCGCGTTTGCGTTAGCGCAGGAAATGGACGAAACCGAAACCATTGTCGTTCAGGAAACCGAATATACAGGCGCCGGTAAACACCCTTTGCCTCAGCTGAGCTTTGCAAGAGCCAATAATATCGAAATCAAATTCGGAGATCCGGATGAAGAAATACCGGGCAAAAATATTATTCTGCCCCGTCATCCTTCAATGATCAAGGCCAGGGATTTTGACTTGAATAAAGCAAGGACTTCATATATAAAAAATTGCGTGAATGCCTGCAATGCAACAAAAATAAATCAGGAAGATCTTCGGTTCCTGATTGAAGATACAAAATCAAACGAGGATTTTGTATCACAGGTGCTTAAGGAATTAAACATAGAAGTTTTAAGGAAAACAGGAGGCAAAACATGAAACGTGCGGATGATTTTGAAGTCAGGCGCCAACATTTAAAGGAGCTTTCGGATGAACAGCTGAAAGAACGATTCTGGGAACTGGCTGAAAAGATCGTTGAACCGATGCTGGAGCTGGGATATAAAAATACTACTCCCGCAATAGAGCGCAGCATCCTTTTGAGAATGGGTTTTTCAAGCCTCGAAATCCAACCTATTGTTGACGGAGTTATGAAGAGAAATCTCACGGGCAAAGGCTGCGGCAATATTGTTTGGCGTTTAGCCAAAAAACTCGGCATATCGGTAAGGGAAGCCGGCTTAGGTCTTTCAAACGGCAAATACTGGGAAGACGTCGACACTTTGTTTAAGGAGGAGTAAAAAATGAAGCTGCGCGAAAATGAAAAATTGAATATTAAAGAGCTTCTTAAAGACCTGGATAAATACGAACCGAAAAGAAGAGGCTGGCATTGGCGCGAAAACGCTGATGTTAAAAGAAAAATAGGAGATTTTGAATATCACGAAACATCAGAGGGATTGAAAAAATACATACCGCTGCCGGGAAGCAGAGGATTTGACCATATAGATCCTCAGCCTGACTGCGTTATTACAACCGAAATCGCCTCCGGCAGATTTGAGGACGATATTCGCAGGATGAGAATGGCCGCATGGCACGGCGCCGATCATATCATGGTTATCCGTACTGCGGGTCAGTCCCATATCGATTCGCTGCTTGAAGGAACGACTCAAGGCATAGGCGGTATTCCCGTTACCAGAAAACAAATACGCGCCAGCAGAAAAGCTTTGGACCTTATAGAAGAAGAAGTCGGCCGTCCCATAAACTTCCACTCCTATATCTCCGGGGTGGCAGGTCCCGATATAGCGGTCATGTTCGCAGAAGAAGGCGTCAACGGCGCGCATCAGGATCCGCAGTATAACGTTTTATACAGAAACGTCAACATGATAAGAAGCTTTGTCGACGCTTGCGAAGCAAAAAAGATAATGGCCTGGGCGGATATGCTTCAAATAGACGGAGCGCATAATGCAAACGCCACGGCAATGAAGGCATGGAAAGTAATGCCCGAATTGATGGTACAACACGCTATAAACTGCATGTTTTCAAGAAAAGTAGGAGTCAAGCCCGAGAACATAGCGCTTTCAAGCGTTCCTCCGACCGCTCCGCCCGCGCCGTGCATGCGTTTGGATTTACCTTACGCGGTTGCCTTAAGAGACTTTTTCTCCGAATATAAGATCCGCGCACAGCAGAACACGAAATACATGGAATCGGACACGAGAGAAGCTACAGTGACCCATACCCTGAACCTGATGATATCAAGGCTTACATCCGCCGATATACAATCGACTATAACGCCCGATGAGGGCAGAAATGTTCCCTGGCATTATAATAATATCGCCGCGATCAATACCGCCAAGCAGGCTCTTGACGGCATGGACGGCTTAAGGGAAATGGTCAAACTTGATAAAGACGGCGTTTTGGGGGAAACCGTACGTGAACTGAAGGAAAGAGCTGTCCTCTTTATGGAAGAAATACTGGAGACAGGAGGATATTTCAATGCGGTCCAAAACGGCTTCTTTATAGACAGCGGTTATTATCCCGAAAGAAACGGCGACGGAATCCCGAGGGATATTGACGGCGGCATAGGCGAAGGCATGATATTCGAAAGGGATAAAGGCTATTTTGCGCCGGTATCCGTTCATTACGGATATAACAATATTCCGGCCGGGTTTAAATCCGCTTCCGAAGCCATAAACGGAGACACGTTTGAAGACAGGTCTAAAATAATATACGTCGATGAGTTGGATGAATTCGATAATGTAAACGTTCGCTTAAAAGAGGCGGAAAAATACTATGATTCGAATTTCATAAAACCGGAAGTGGAATGGCGTGCCGACGGCATAGTTTTAACCACAATATTCCTTCCCGTCGATGAGAGGACCGCCGAGTTTGCCGCAATCAAATGCGGCGAGAAAATGGGGCTCGAAGACGTAACGGTAGTCCACAAGTACTGCATGCACCCTGCGGAAGGCACCATGGTGGAGATAAAAGGCAAAGTGAGGTTCGACATAGATATAAACGAACTCGTCATTCCGGAAAAAGTTCCTGTTTTATCCGAAGACGAAATCAGAGCGGACATAGCCGAAAAGCCGATGTTCGTGGTGGCATCGACGGTCGGCGAAGACGAACACTCCGTCGGGCTTAAAGAGACTTTGGATATCAAACACGGAGGAATCGAGAAATTCGGCATCAAGTATCTTTACCTTGGAACTTCTTGTCCCGTTGAAAAGCTCGTCGACGCCGCAATCGAAACAAATGCGGATGCGATACTCGCTTCAACCATTATTACACACGATGACGTACACATTAAAAACATGAAGAAAATCAGTCAGTTATGTGTGGAAAAAGGAATCAGAGACAGGATAATCCTCGTCTCCGGCGGTACTCAAATCACCAATGAAATCGCAAAAGAGGCCGGTATGGACGCGGGCTTCGGCAGAGGCAGCAAGGGAATAGACGTCGCAAGCTTCCTTGTAAAAAGACGAAGGGAAATGCAAAATGAAGGTTGATGTTTTAGTGGCTGAAATCGGCAGCACTACGACAATAATAAACGCGTTTCAAGAAGTCGGGGGGGGTTCCCCCCTCTTTCTCGGGCAGGGCTTCAGTGCGACCACGGTCCTTGAGGGGGATGTAACTATCGGCCTTAAAAACGCGGTCAATGACCTTTCCGTTAACTTAAACGTACCGGAGATAACCTGGGGAGAAATGCTTGCTACAAGCAGCGCCGCGGGCGGACTCAAAATGACCGTGCACGGACTTGTATATGATATGACGGTCAAAGCGGCCAAAGAAGCCTCGCTCGGAGCCGGAGCGATATTAAAGCTGATAACGGCAGGCACTCTCCGAAAAACCGACATATTGAAAATCAAAGCGATCACCCCCAACATAATACTCATTGCGGGCGGAGTGGATTACGGCGAAAGAAATACGGCTTTGAATAATTTTGAGCTTATCGCAAGCCAGAAACTGAATATCCCTTTGATCTATGCGGGCAATATCGAAAATCACGATGAAATAAAGCTGATAGCTGAAGAATACGGTACAACGCTTTACATAGTGGACAACGTTTACCCCAAAGTCGATGTGCTGAATGTCGAGCCCGCAAGAAAGATCATACAACAGGCATTTGAAGAGCATATCATACACGCTCCCGGAATGACAACCATACGCGATATGGTCAGCGGTCCCATCATCCCGACGCCCGGCGCCGTTATGGAGGCTGCAAAGCTTCTCAGAGAGCATATCGGGGACCTTGTGGTTTTTGATGTGGGCGGAGCCACAACCGACGTCCACTCAGTAACGGAGGGGTCGGATGAAATCAGCAAGATCATGATAAGTCCCGAGCCTGTCGCCAAAAGAACGGTTGAAGGCGATTTGGGAGTTTTTGTCAGCATACAAAACGTGGCGGATAAAATCGGGACGGAAGTTTTGAAAAAAGAATTCCCCGATGCGGATGAGTTAATAAAAAACGCGAAACCTATTCCTTCCACCGAATTGGAGAAAAGGTTTATTGAGAGGCTGACTTTGGAGGCCGTCCTTACTTCTTTGGAGAGGCATTCCGGGGCAATCAGAAATCTGTTCGGTCCCGGCGGGAAAAAGACTATTGCGGAAGGAAAAGACTTGACGAACGTAAAGTATATAGTCGGAACCGGCGGAGCGCTTACAAGGCTTCCGGGCAGAGTTGAAATACTGAATAAAGTGCCCCTTCACAACAAGGGCCTTGATTTGTTTCCCAAAAAAGATTCCAAAGTCTTGATTGATAATGATTATATAATGGCCTCTTTGGGCGTACTCTCCAAAAAATATCCCGAAGCGGCGCTGAAACTCTTAAAGAGAAGTTTAAAAATATCCTGAAGCGTTGAGGTTTAAAATGCGTTATCCATCAGTGACAATAAATCTCGAAAAGCTCGAGAAAAACACCGCAACCATAGTAAACCTTTGCAAAAAGCATAATATATCCGTTTCGGGCGTTACAAAGGTTTTTTGCGGGATCCCGGAAATCACAAACGCTATGGTAAAGGGCGGAATAAGTTTTATTGCGGACTCGAGAATCGAGAATTTAAAGAAATCAATGTGTTTTAACTTGCCGAAAATCCTTCTCCGGCTTCCTATGCTGTCTCAAGCAGACGATGCTGTAACTTATTCAGATATAAGCCTCAACTCCGAATACGTTACAATAGCCGCTCTTTCAGATGCAGCCCGGAGAATGAATCAGACACATAAAATAATATTGATGATAGATGTGGGGGATTTAAGGGAAGGCATACTTCCGAAAGATTGTCTGAACCTCGTTGAGAAGATACTGAAGTTGAAAGGCGTTGAGCTTTTCGGATTGGGAACAAACCTCAACTGCTTCGGAGGCGTGATCCCTTCATTTGAAAACCTCAGCATATTGACGGACCTGAAAAACAAGATCAAAGAGAAATTCAATTTCGAAATCACAATGCTGTCCGGAGGGAATTCCGGCTCTTTGCACTTGCTTGAAAGCAACAAAATTCCGAAAGAAATAAACAATCTCCGGCTCGGAGAATCTATATTAAGAGGAATGGAATCATCTTACGGCAGATACCTTGACGATACATTTGATGACGTGTTTATTTTCAATGCCGAAATAATAGAATTGAAGGAGAAACCTTCCGTTCCTGCGGGCGAAATAGGTCCGGATGCATTCGGAAATAAACCTGTGTTTACCGACCGCGGGACAATAAAAAGAGCGATCGCGGCTTGCGGACGACAAGACGTGAATATCAGCGGTTTGCGCCCGCTTGATAACCTTATTGAAATCCTGGGCGCAAGCAGCGATCACATGATTTTGGACGTAACAAAATCAAAAACCGATTATAAAGTCGGAGATGTCGTTAAGTTTTCATTGGATTACGGCGCATTGTTATCCGCCTTTACGTCGGAATATGTGTTAAAGTATTATACATAACGGGGGTTTTCTTCACCCTATTCTAAAATATCATAGTTGCTTTCACCGATCACAAACCTTTCTGTTTACTCAATGTAAAAGGAAGCTGTATTCACCATTCCGATAATAACCGTACCGATAATAAAAAGCAAACATGCTCCGCAGATAAAACCCGGCAGGAAGACGAGAACGAAGTTTCGCCTTTTATGGAAACTGTTTTTTATCATATTGAACTTATATACCGCCATACACGCCGGCAGCATGGGCATCGCACCGAAAGCAAGCCATATAAATGCCTGCTCTTTCCATGTTAAGGGGAGCATCGCATCGGGATTTACGGTTTCGGCTGAACCGAAAAGCGCGATACAGGCAAGTCCGGCAGTAATGAGAGCGCCTGTTGCGTAAACGGTATTGCTTATTATCCTTGCAATCTTATTAATCGCCCTTTACCTCTTTCCTGTATTTCAAAATATCGCCGGGCTGGCAATCGAGGGCTTCACACAGTTTTTCGAGCGTAGATATTTTAAGCGCTTTGACCTTTCCTGTTTTAATCATCGAAACATTGGCCATTGTGAAGCCGACGCGCCCGGCTAGTTCAGTGACGCTCATTTTGCGCTTCGCGAGCATGACATCCACGTTAATTATTATCATATGGTTCCCTCGCTTTCCTCTTGCAGTACGGCGGCTTTCGTCAGATAGCGGGAAAGAACCGCCGCCAAAAGGGCGAGCGCGACTATGAAAATGACTCCTATAACGGACAAAAGAAGGAAGCCCGGGTGGTTCATATCAAGCAAAAGCAATACAATATTGCCGGTAAAAAGAAGAACCGCGTCATACAAAAGCAATACAGCTCCCGCTTTGACCCATTTAGCCGTTAATACAGTAAACACGGTATCATTCGTTACCGCACCCGAGACTTTCCATACAAAAACGAGTACGGCAAAGCACGGCAGCGCGATCAACCATGCGAATATCAACCACGGCCAATACCATCCGCTGAATTCGGGGTTCGCATCGATAATACTCCTTCCCCAGGCCGGTACGACATAGAGGCAGAGGAATAAGCCGCTTATAATAACTGCTGCTACGGAAATGCGCATCAGGCTTCCTAAAGTTTTTGACGTCATATAAAGTCCCCCTCCTTATCTTAACTGCCATTAAGTATATCACAGACGGAAGAAAACACAATAATATTTTACCGCAATACAGTAAAATATTATCGACAGTAAAAAGTGTTTTTATCAACTGCTGGATAATACACAGCCTGCCAGGGCTTTGAACAGGCATATGAACCGCAGTGCCTTCCCGTCATAATGCAGGTGATATCCGTCCGAAGGAAGTATGGAGACGATTCTTATGCCTCAAATTCTCAAAATATATATGTAGGTATACGGGCAGCCCGGAGTATCTGTCGCGTTTAACTTAACACCCGGTTAACCGAGCAGCCTTTACCGTTCAATAACGATCGTGCATTCTGTAGCAAGAGCCGTGATAGTTGCGACAGCTGCGAAAACAGGAGCCAAAGCCATGCCGACTACGCCGACGGTCAGCGGAAAGCTTATAATCTCCTTATCGTCCTTATCCTTAATCGTAACTTTTCTCGCGTTGCCTTCCTTGATGATCGCCTTAATTTTCGCCATCAGGTCCTCTCCGCTGACCCTGAACTCTTCCGTTCTCTTTTCTTCGTCCATAATACCCTCCTTGATTTATTGAATCAATATTATATTATTGTGCAAGTGCCCTCTCAACAGATATTTGATCTCTTGTCCCGATTGCGGGCAACTCGCCGGCGGTTAACAGCGCTTGACCATTCTATAATTCATCAATGTAACGCCGTTTCGGATAACTTTATTTTCCGCTTCAACCGAATAACCTTGATTTTCAAAAAAGGCTTTGGCGGTGATTGACGCATGCGTTTCAAAGCTGAATAAGCCGGCTTTTCGAGCGCGCCGTTCCAATTCGTTTATAAGAGCGGAAGCGATGCCCCTGCGCTGAAAATCCTTATGAACATAAAGCTTGTCCAGCAAGCCCGTATCATCCATGTCCGCAAATCCCGCGATTTCTCCGTTTATTTCCGCGATCAATGTATTATGCGCCAGAAATGAACGATTCCAAGCTTGCAAATCAACGCTTCCGTTTGCCCATGCGTTCAACTGCTCACTTGTGTAATCCGCTGCATTGACCGTATGCACAGTATCATAAAACAGTTTTGCCATTGATGTGCAGTCGCCCGGTTTATATTCCCGAATCATAATAATGTCCTCGTCAATTCAATCAAATCCGCGCTGTGCGGATCACATTTGTTGAGCATAATTCGCCTGACGCGATTTTTATTCATTCTATGTCCTGCTTACAGATTCCTATTTAACCCTGCAAAATCGTTTATGTCCTAATCGAACCTGGCCGCTTGTTTAAATATACGGGTTCATTTTCCTTGCCTTTGCATCGATATGATATCCGTCAAATAATCCATCGTTTTGTTTCTGTCCAAAGCGTCGACAACGGTTATATTTTCGATTTTTTTCAGAAGCATATCGTAGTCGGCAAAAACGGGCCTTGTTACAAAAATCTTATTGTTTTTAGTGGACTCAACGTCCTCTTCCGGCAGAAGCAGCTCCTCGTGAAGGTTTTCCGCAGGCCTAAGCCCGGTAAATTTTATCATTATGTCCGCATCGGGCTCATACCCGCACAGCTTGATATATTTTTTCGCAAGACCCAGTATGTTTATAGGCTCTCCCATGTCCAGAACAAAAACTTCTCCGCCCTTAGCTATGGCCGCCGCATGAATAACCAGATGAGCGGCTTCGGGAATGGTCATGAAATACCTCGTCGCGTTTCTGTCCGTAACCGTCACGGGTCCTCCGCGCTCGATCTGCTTTCTGAATATCGGGATAACGCTGCCGCTGCTTCCGAGAACGTTGCCGAATCTTACGGAAGAGAATTCCGTATTGCTGCGCGCGTTAAGCGACTGTATTATCATTTCCGCGACTCTTTTCGTCGCACCCATAACGCTTGTCGGCTTGACCGCCTTATCGGTCGATATCAGCACAAACTTCTTTACGCCGAATTTTTCGGAGCAATTCGCCAAGTTCAAAGTGCCGAACACGTTGTTTTTTATCGCCTCTCCGGGATTGGTTTCCATAAGGCCGACATGTTTGTGCGCCGCCGCGTGAAAAACGATTTCGGGACGATACCTCTCGAAAACGTTCTCCAGCCTCTGCTTCTCCCGGATATTCGCTATGACGACAACAACGGCGCTCTCGCCGCGCAATGCGTTTAAGTCATTTTCGACTTCAAACACGTTATTTTCGTAATTATCCAGCAGCACAAGCAGTTTCGGCTTATACAATATGATCTGCCTCGAAAGCTCCGACCCTATTGAACCTCCTCCTCCCGTAACCAGGACGACCTTGTCTTTCAGGCAATCGGATATATCGCAGTCGTTAAGGTCAATGGGCTCCCTGCCCAGCAGATCTTCAAGGTTAACGCTCCTTATTTCGGGGAATGCGAAAGGCCGGTCAAGCAGCTGCATGAAAGAAGGCACGATCTTGATTTCGCAGTTCAGCTCGCTGCACGTGTCATTGATATTTTCGATCGTTTTTCGGGTAAAGCTCGTTAATGCGATAATGACTTCGTCTATTCTTTTTTCACGGATGATGCTTTTGATGTCCTGGATCTGTCCGGCAATGGGCACACCGTTTATTTCCTTGCCCGCTTTTGTTTTATCGTCATCGACTATAGCGACAGGCACGCATTTCATTTTTGGATTCTCTTTAAACTCTTTTACCAAAACGGCGCCGGTCTCGCCGTTGCCGATTATCAGTATCCTTTTTGCCCCCTCTTTGTCATACAGATATTTGTTTTTGATTCTCCTTATACCCCTGTAAGCAAACCGGCTGCCGCCTATCAGAAAAACATCGGTTAAAAACGTTATAACAAAAACACTTTCCGGAATCCCCGCGCCTAATATTTTAAACGCGCCGAATATGGCCGCGTTGCTTATGAAAGCTGAGGTTATTATCACAATCATCTCGTGCATCCCGGCGAATCTCAAAATACTGTCGTAGTGCCTTAATAAATAAAACAGAGACAATTTTATGAGTATCATGGCGGCTAGTATCAACGCGCCGCGTCTTGGGATTTCAAACGGCATGCTCTCAAACCGTGCGTCATATTTAAGAAGAAGCGCCAGAGTGAAAGAAATGATAATCAGGCAGGCGTCCGCGATGAGCAGCGCTGTTTTTTGCAGTCTTATAAATTTCATGGAAGCCTCACATTATATAGAAAAATGATTTCTCGGCAAAAAGCTTCGAAACCATTGAGTTTTATTAAATCGGAATTCTGAAACTAAAATATTTTATTGTATATGCCGATGTTCTTTTCAAGCTCGCTGTCGAAAGCTCTGAGTTTATCCGCAAGAAAACCCTCAATAACCGTTTGAGCGTCGAGGGTACTGTCCGTCCACCAAAGTGGGTGAACAAGGGCCTGTATCCGGTCGGGAGAATTTATTCCGGCTTTCAAAAACCCGCATAAACAACCGTCCTTCCAGGCGCGCCTTGAATCGGATATATATTTGAACTCCTTCGTGAAAATCCGGCCGTATGTGTTGACGAGCCCGTCATTCAGCTTGATATCAGAGTTCAGTATAAGCTGTGACGGCCTGTGGAAAGATACAGCGCAAACAGGTGCTTCAAAAGAATCCCTAAGCAATCGCACCTCACAATCCACATCGCTTGCGATTGTATCAATGTCGTCCGAATCGCAGAAGCTTTCGTCAAAATGCAGTCCGATTTGATGGCCGAGAGCCAATATCCCTCTGATATAGGCGAAATTCGCTTTATCGAAAATATTGTAAAAGGGCGACCTCAGCATAATAAAATAGGTTGTCCCTATTCCGTACCTGTTTTCCAATACGGCCATCTTATGCGCCAAGCTCAAATCCACATCGACGTCGTGCCTTATTATCAATTCCATATCACGGCGGCGGGAGGTATCGAAAAAAACGACCTTATAGTCCGAGTTATTTATTAAACGAAGAATTTCTTCGTAGTGCGAATATGTGAATCCGCAATCGAGCATTACACACCTCTTGTAAGCTAAAAAATCTTAAGGAAGCTTTCCGGCCAGCCGAACTTTTTCAAAACCGGTTTTACAATATGGGTCAGTTCGCTTGTTTTTAAAATAAACAGCATGCATATATAAGCGATGAAGCCCGCGCTTGAGATGACGGCAAGCTTTAAAAACACGGTGACGGAAGCGGCGCCTTCATGAAGCGGCCAAACCCCGCGCGAGCTGAGGAAGTACATGAGGCTCCCCGCCGCAGCAGCAGCCGCGCCGCATTTTATCAGCAGTTTTCCCATATCCCCGAAGCGAAGGCTTATTCTTTTACCGATCCTAATAAATAAGGATAACCCGCAAAACAATGAAGCGAAAGCCGAGGCAGACGCAAGGCCGAAAATGCCCCAAATCCTTGCAAATATGAAACTTAGAACGATATTTACGCATATGGAAAGTATCCCGTTTACCATAGGCGTTTTCGTGTCTTTAAGCGAATAGAACGTTCTGTTCAGCAGCGCGGTCACACCGCTGCCCATGATCCCGATCGAATAAAACCCCAATAACGCCGACGTAGTTTTAGTGTTGACCGGGTCAAACGCCCCTCTTTCGAATAAAAGCCTTATGATAGGCACCCTTTGAACGAAAATCACCGCCATTATAGGGAAGGATATCAGGATAACGGTTTTCAGCCCCGCCGTGACCGCTTTGGCGAATTTGCCTGCATCCTCCGACGCGGCCGCCAATTCCGGAAACAAAACGATAGCGAGCGAGCTGAAAAAAATGCCCCCCGCAATGCCGTTTACTTTCGAAGCATAATCGAGTACCGATATGCTTCCCGCATCAAAGCCGGACGCCAGCATTTTGTCTATCAATATGGAAGCCTCGTTAAAAGCGGTGCTGATAAACACCGGGACGGACAGAATCAGAACTTTTCTGAAGCCCGGCTCCTTAAAGTCAAAAACCGGAAAAAAGCGGTACCCCTCCTTGAACAACGTGGGCGCCTGAATTAAAAACTGGCTTGCCATAGCGAGGAGACTTCCGACCGCCAAAGCTTCGATTCCTGCTGACCCGAATAAAATCACGCTGAAAATAACGGTCAAATTGAGAGGGATGCCCATAAACGCGGTAATCGCAAATCTCCGGTTGCTCTGCAAATATCCGTTTGCAAGATATGCAAGCGCTAAAAATACAACGGACGGGCACAACAAAACGGTAAATTTGACGGCAAGCTCATGTGTTCCGCCCTCGAACCCCGGAGCAATGAATTTGACCAGCAACGGGGCGGCTGCCATGCCGAAGACCGCTATCAAAGCCGTTATCAGTGTGACGATGTTAAATAAGTTGTTTACGAAATACAGCCTTCGTTCACGGGTTTCATTTTTAAAATCGCTGTAAACGGGAATGAAAGTGGTGGCGATGGCCGCATAGATAACGCCTGTTAAAACGGAAGGAACTTCGAACGCAACTCTGTACGCGTCCGTCTCCGATCCGGCTCCGAAAAAAGCCGCAATCACGCTTTCGCGAAAAAGGCCTAAAAACTTGCTCAGCGCAGATATTATCATTATTGCGGCAGCCGACTTTGCGGCCCTTCCGGCAAGCATGCTCGTTCCCTTTCCTGTCCGGTAATTTTTTATCGTCTCCGCTCAGCGGCCGGCCGCTATACCTTCTTTAAGCACGCTGACCACATAATCGATTTGTTCATCCGTTATATCGTTAAAAAACGGAAGCGCCACAGTGGAAGCCGCGACTTTTTCCGTGACGGGGAAATCGCCTTCCCGGTAACCGAACATCTTTTTAAAGTACGGCTGAAGGTGAAGCGGCGTGAAGTAAGGTTTACAGGCGACGCCGTTATTTATCAGATGCCGCATGACCTTGTTTCTGTCAATTGATGAGTCCAATCTTATAACATATACGAACCGGCTTATTCCGGTTACTTCGGGAGGAATATGCTGAACCGTGATTTCCCTTTCTGCCGACAGCCTTTCGTTATATATTTGAGCGGCCCGGCTTCGCTTTTCGATAATTTCGTCCAGCCGGTCCATCTGGGCCGAGCCGAGCGCGGCATTGAGTTCGCTGAGCCGATAATTATAGCCGAGCCGTTCATGCTCCAGCCACAAGCCCGTCACCGCCCTCCCTTGACTTCTGTAACTTCTGCAAAGCCCGGCAATTTCGTCGTTATCCGTTACTATCATCCCGCCTTCGCCGGTGGTTATCTGTTTATTGGGATAGAACGCAAAAACAGCTCCGTCCGATCCGGAGCCGCATTTTATGCCGTTGTATTCCGAGCCGAGAGCTTCACAGGAATCCTCAAGCAGAAGCAGCCGGTACTTTTCCGCTATTTTTCGAAGACCTTGAATGTCAACGGGATTGCCGAACACATCCACAGCGAGGATTGCTTTTGTATTTTCGGTGATCTTGTCTTCGATAAGCGCCGTGTTTATGTTGAATGTATCGGGACATATATCCGCAAATACGGGCTTTGCGCCTTCAAAAAGAATGCAGTTCGCGGAAGCCACAAAGCTGAAAGGCGTCGTAATGACTTCGTCTCCCGCCTTTATTCGGTGTGCTTTCACAAGCAAATGAAGTCCGCTCGTGCCGCTGTTGACCGCAATCGCGTTCCCGACGCCTATATATTCCTCGATTTTTTTTTCGAATTCACTGACCTTGGGACCTATGCTCAAAATACCGGACTTTAAAACCTCTGTTACCGAATCGATCTCCTTTTGCGTGATGTCCGGTTTGGAAAGCGGAATATTCATCGTCTACCCCCGTTTTTCGTTTGAAAGCTCCTCCTTATGCTTTCGAGCGCAAGAAGTGCTGTTATTTTTCCGGCGGCTTTTGTTTTTAATTTGGATATCAAAGCCCTGAAAGGATATAAAAGCGCGATGAGAAATCTTAATGCGGGGGCATAAACAACATTCAGACGACAGAATGCTTTTCGAAAATTCATTTTATCCATAAGAAATTTCTGCACGTCCGTCTTGTGGCTGATACTCCTCGCGCCCGCGCAAACATACTTAAAGCCCAGGTCGCCGAGATAATAATTTGTCATTGTGTAAACTAAAGCCGGATGCGCGCCAAGCTTTAAAAACTCGGGCTTGAACTTGCCGGTTGAGTATACGCAACTGCCGTGACCCACTCTGTTCATGAAATACGCGATTATATTATTATCGGTCTTGTCAAACGCGGCCCAAAAATCAAAAACCGGGATGTCCTGCCTGGACATCATGCTTAAATAGAATTCTTCAGGACCGGAAGGCTTTTGGTACGTATCGTAAGAGTCAAACGCGCTTTTGTATACCTCATAGCCATGCTTTGCTATGAACGCCGCGTCCACCTTCTTTACGACACACTTTTTGAGGCCGTTTTTTATATGCTGCCTTCTTTTGGAATTAAATTCGGCGAGCTCTATTATTTTGTCTCTGATTATATACCACCAATCCGTCTCAAACCCGCAGTCGAAATCGCTCGGCCACTCCATTAAAAGCGCTTTGTATTCTTTTAACAATTTCTTTGCGGCCGTTGCGGACATGAGTATTCGGGTGTGAGGCGGAGCATCCGGCACAAGCGCTCCGTTATATAATTTCCAACGGACGCCGTCCGTTCTGCCCGAATGGCTTTTCTGCGCCGGTTCGTTTATAGATCCATCTTCTGTTTTATAATCCCCGTCGCTTTTCAAAAATCCCGAAACTTTGCTTATGAAACAGGCTATAAAAGCGACGATGAAAATCGATGCGACCCTCCAAATCGAGCCCGAGTAAACGAGTCCGCAGGAAAGCACTATAAGCCCTGCCTGGACTGCATATATCACGAGAACCGTGTTCCTGTGTCCGATGCCGGAAATGTCGATCATCAAATTATAAAAATGGCTTCTGTCAGGCTGAAACAGGGGTCTATGGCGGACCATACGCCTGACGATGGTAAGCAAGGTATCGAATATAGGTATCCCGAGCATGAGCACGGGAATAATGACGGCGGAACTCCCGCCTATAGCATTCCCCGAGAGGATCCCGAGGACAGCGAGGTTATACCCGAGAGGTACGCTGCCTGCGTCCCCCATAAAAACTTGCGCGGGCCTGAAGTTATACTTCAGAAAACCCAAGCACGCTCCCGCGACCGTAAGCGATAAAAGCATCAAATAATGGGCTTGGAAGACCGCCCCGATAAAAGCAAACCCTGCCGAGGAGAGCACCGCGACGCCCGCCGCCAAACCGTCCAGCCCGTCGAGCAAATTTACCGCGTTTGTTATGCCCAGAATCCATAAAGCGGTCAACGGAATATCCAGAGCTTCAAAATCAAAAAAATGAAATTTAAGTCCCGCGGCCAGAGTAAATATCGTAAGCGTTATTTGAACGCCCAGCTTTATTTTCCAGTTAAAGTCATATTTATCGTCCAGCAAACCTGTAGCGCTAAGCGCTGCTGTTACGAATATGACCGTCAGAAATCTGAAACTTTCGGGAGCGGAATATACTTTAAAAATCAAAAATGCCGCCAGTTCCAAAAGGATAACAGGTATAAAAATGCCAATACCGCCTCCTTTGGGTATTGGCTCTTTATGAATTTTTCTGTAGTCCGGCCTGTCCATGATTCGCAATCTCCTTGCCCGGGGAGTAATTATGAGGCTCAATATACCCGCGGCAAAAAAGCAGATTATCATCCACATAATACTTCACTCCTCCCTTTTCCTATAAGACCCGCAATCAAGCCTGTGCCGACAGAGAAATGTATCAGCAGATATAAAAATAATGCGGTCAATAAATTCACCCGCTTCGGGATCAAATCTTTTACCGCGAAAAAAGCGTAAATACCTAAGTAAGGAACAAATTCAAGCAATAAGGGCAAAGCCGTGCCCTTTAATAAAAAAAGCAGCACTACAAATAAAGAATACAAAACAAAAACCGCCGGTATAAACGTTGAGATTGACAACTGCGACTTTCTCTTTTTTATAAGCCTTGACTCCCAGTATCCGTAACCCGCCATCTGGCGGATCATGCCTTTAAGGGTATCCCGAGCGTAATAATAAAAACTTATCGCGGGATCAAACAGTATTTTCCCGCCCGCCTCAACGATCCTTTTGTTCAAATCATTATCCTGATTTCTGACCAAGGATCCATCAAAACCGCCGACCGCAGTCAGTATTTCTTTTGTGTAGCATCCGAACGCAACCGTTTCGACGAATTGCTTTTTGTTGGAATAGCGATAGGCGGACAAGCCGCCTCCGAAAGCGGTATTCCTTACCGCGGCAAAGGCTTTGCCGAGCCGCTTTTCGCTTACTTCTATTTCCCTCCCGCCGACGCAGTCCGCGTTGTTTTCCTTTATGCTCTCAAGGCTTTTGCCTATGAAATCCGGAGGATACTCGGCGTGCGCTCCGGCAATAAAAATATACCTGCCTTTAGCGTGCGTGATGCCTATATTGAAGGCTGAGGAAGCTATCATTTCAGAGTTTTGTAAAAGAACGATATTCCCGTACTTTTGCTGCATTCGCGAAATTTCATCCGCCGTATTATCAACGGACATGCCCTCGACGATCAAAAGCTCATAGTTCGATCTGTCAATCTCCTGGTTCTCAAGCGATTCAATGCAGCGGCAAATAAATTTTTCTTCATTTCTCGCGGCTATAATGATCGAACAAAGAATCTCATCCATAACAGTACCTGTTTTTCAACCGTCCCATGCGTTTTCGATTTGCGGACCGCAATTAAATATATAATCGATGACGGATAACCCGGCGGTATAATCCCCCCACAGCTGTTGATGCGGCCTCTCATTAAAATCCGAGTACATGAGCTCTATTGAATGCTCTTCAAACTTTTTCTCGTCCTGATATTTGATACCGCCTTTGCCGGACAGGTACCGGTCCGCTCCGACTGTTTCGCAAATGCGGATTATCCGTTCGGTGCTTGTTTCCTTTATATCGAGCTCGGAAGACAGTACAATACCCGTCTTGATATTTAAGAATTTGCATATTGCTTTTATGACGTCGATGTTCAGCTCGGACAGATATCCATGGCCTTTCATGATACATTCCCTGAAAACATCAAAAAAATCGCGGAAATGATCCGCTTTTTTATAGTTCAATTCAACAGTCCTTAAATGCTTTTCCTCCCAGCCCTCATCCGCAATCCTTATTTCTTTTATATTGCGTCCGTAGCTGCCTTTGTTTTCGACCGGCACAGTGAGCCATGATATCCCCTGAGGAGTTTTTATCCTGTTTCTGTTGATAAAGCCTCTTTTGATGAACTGGACATCGTCTAAAATGACAAACAGATCGCTTTTATGTATCTTGTAAAAATACCCGAGCCACGGAATATAATTCGGCTGGTGCACCGAAACGACCATAGCTGCCGCCCCCCGTTAAGCCGAAATCATCGGCGAATCATAAATTCAGCTTCAATTATTCTCACTATTTTTTCGGCGGCTTTTCCGTCGCCGAAATAATTCTTTTCCACTGCTTTTGAGTCGATGCGCGTGCTCATGACGCAGCGTATGATCTCGTTCTTATCAGTTCCCGAAAGAACATTCCATCCCCCGTCCAGGGTCTCGTTCCACTCCGTTTGTTCCGTCAACGTCACACACGGTATCCGCAGAAAATACGCTTCCTTTTGAATGCCGCCCGAATCGGTAAGCATCTTTTTCGCGTTATTCATAAGAACTATCATATTACGGTACGAAACGGGATTTACGAACAATATGTTTTCATAAGCGCACTCGTTCAGGTATTTTCTGAAAATGCTCAGGGTCCGCGGGTGGACCAAAAAGAGAACGGGGAAATCAAGCGCCTCGAAAGCTTCTATAATATTGCCGAGCTTTCGGATGTCATCCGTGTTCTCCGCGCGGTGGACCGTCGCGAGATAATATCCCTTGCTTTTGAGATCGGATATTTTTTTATGCGCAAACCGGATATCCGGGTACGGTTCAAGCCTTGACAAGCATTCTTCATATGATATTTCCCCGAGCGCCGTATCCCTGTTGTTCAATACGGAGTCCAGCATGACGTCCCCGACATTGTATACACCAATCAGTATCGCTTCCCTTTTCAAGTTTTCCACTGCCGACTCGGTAGGACAAAATAGCAGGCTGGACAGATAATCCGTTATAACTCTGTTCACTTCTTCCGTAATAAGCTTATTATGGTATCTTAATCCCGCTTCGATATGGATAACCGGTATCAAAAGCTTTGCTGCAGCGAGAGCTCCTGCAAGAGTTGAATTGGTATCGCCGTAAACCAACACGGCGCCGGGCTTTTCGGATATAAGTATCTCCTCGATTTTTTCCAGCATGCCTGCGATTTGTTTGCCGTGAGTTGCGGAACCTACTGACAAATTATACTTGGGAGCGGGCAAACTGAGCTCGTCAAAAAAAACGTCCGACATGTTTTTGTCATAATGCTGTCCCGTGTGAATAATGGTTTCTTGAATACTCGAATGATTTTTAATATATTCGCTTACAGGCGCGGCTTTAATAAACTGCGGCCTGTTCCCCAGCACCGTTATCAGTTTCACTGCTGTTTCCTCCGGTTAATCTTTTATACAGGTCAATGAGCGATTTGCTTTCGCTTTCCCATGAATACTCATTTTCGATAAGCACCGCTCCCGCCCGTACGAGCTTCATCCTAAGCTCGCGGTCATCGAGCAGCGTTCTGATTTTTTTAGCAATACTCACGGGATCGAAAGGATCCGCAAAAACAGCGCATTCCCCGAAAAGCTCCTTCCAGTAATCGAAATTTGACATTACGACGGGCAGCTTGCACACCAGGTACTCAAAAACCTTATTGGGCAGCGATTGGACTGAGTTGGGGACGGGCAAAAAGTTTACTATCCCTATATCCGCCCGCTTCATTATCGAATAGGTATCTTCCAAAGTTTTTTCCCCGAAATATCTTACGCGCTTCCATCCCGCGAGCTGAGCGCATTGTTTTTCATAAACGGGGTCTTCCCATCCGCCCATGAGCCATAATTCGACCGAATCGTCAAGCAATCCCGCGGCTTCGATAAGCTGCCGTATCCCCCTTATTTCCGACAGTCCTCCGGCGTATATGACGGAAAAGCCCGTTTTTATCAATGGAGAGGGCTCAATGTTTTCAATAAAGGAAACGTACGGTACATTTCGCAAAACAATTGTCTTATCGGTCGGGAACCCTTTTGAAATGCCCGGCGTTGCTGCAATTATGCCGTCGAAAAACAAACACGCGAAGTTTAAAAACGATTTGAATAATAAAGATACGAACCGCCTGATTACAGGGCTTCCTATCCATTCCTTGCTTAAAATATCTTTGGGCACGTCCTCATGCATATCATAAATAACTTTTTTCCCGAGCAGTTTTAATATAAGCCCCGCAGGTATCAAATCGGGATCGTGGAAGTGGATGATATCGGCATTAAGTTTTATCGCTTTGAATAATACCGACAAGCCCTTGACAAAAAATCTGTAGGCTCTGCTTCTCCCGGGTTTTACGGAAACTATATTTATACCGTCGACGGCCGCGTCCCTCTCGCTGCCTGCTACCAGATACACTTGATACCCGGCTTCAAAGAGGCTTTTGCATTCTTTATAAAAAATGCGTATATCGAAAGCCTCATGCCCGGAAGTCAGAACGCATACTTTATTCTTCAATTTGTTTTTCTTCATAAGCCATGAGCCCCAAAACCGCAAAAAGAATACGGTTATCATTCAAGTCGCCGCTGAACATTGCGCCTATAATGACATTAAAAAACAACATCTTGTTCAAAGGCCCCGGAAATGCCGCCGAGGGAGCGATTTGTTTATTGAAATTTTTGAACGCGAAAAATACGGCAAGCCCGAAAAGCAACAAGCCCGCAATACCCATTTCAACCAATATCTCAAGTATCAGATTATGGGGATAGGCAATTGAATCGGGCAATCCGTTCAATACAGGCCAAGACCCGATTCCGTATCCTGACAAAGGCCGTGATAGCCATAGCTTTTGAGCGACAGAATAATACTCTATTCTTGTTCCGACCGACGTGCCCATGCCGGAGTCCAAAAACAAAAGCATCCGCTCCAATGTCGCGGCGGGAAGATCCTTTAAATAAAAATAGAGGCTTGCCAAAACTATCGCCGAAAACAAAACGGCCGTAAACAATATATATCCCTTAAGCTTTGATTTATCGGCTATTTGACTCCTTCCGCCGGCCAGCAAAGGAACCGACAGAGAGGCAAGGCAGCCGATAAGAGGCCCCCGGCCTCCCATTATAAGCAATAAGAATATAAAATAAACACAAGCTATCAGCATGAATGCCCGTTTAAGCCGGCTTTCATCCGAGAAAAACCCGTACGCGGCAAGAATCAGCGAGCCCATTCCCATCGTGTATCCGAGGGCCAAATAATTCGAATTCAAATTGATCACGCCGGGTCCGTTGTTGATATATTCCATAGTGCTTTGTGCGGCTATCCAAACGGAAAACAACAATACCGAATTGAGAAAACGGACCATTCGGGTTTTATCGGACGCGATGATCACCGCCGCGCCGATAAGCGCCCATAATGTCAGTGTCGATAAATACAAGGCTTTCTTTTGAGCGTACAAATCACCTTCCGTCCAAACAAGGCTGAGCAGCGCAAGCATAACAAATGCGATCCCCGATAACACAATTAGACCGGCTTTTTTTCCGATGCGCTTCTTTTCTGCTATAAAGACAAGGGTCCCGGAAAAAACGCTGATCATAAAAAACAATTGCGTCGGATCTATCGAAAAGCTGAACCTCGGATCAGCTTTATAAGCCCATGCAAACAGGAAAAGAGCGAATGTAAGCTCAAAAGAAAATAAATATTGAACCAATCCGACAAAAATATTATTCCTTGGCTCTATATTCGAATTTATTTTCCCCCTTAAATCCCGCTCTGAAAATCCGCCCGTTCTCATGCCGTTGAAACCCGCGATAGTCTCATTGCCTCGATTATTTCCCTTCCCGAAAGGCCGATGCAACCCGACGATCCCAAATATCCCATCATATCTTCGTATACCGTATGCCAGCCTTCAAAGATCAGGTCAAACGAAGAGTTGTGCCACAGAACAGAGAACACGCCCCCATACTTTTTGACAGTCTCGATAATGTCAATAATGCTTGAAAGAGCTTCTTTCGGAGATAAATTTCTGTACATGGAGCTTTGCAGCGTTCCCTCCATTATCAACAGCGGTATCTCGTAAATATCCAATACTTTGCGCTCATAAATATCGAAAGGCTTGAACGGGAGACACATGCCGCACCTAAACCCCTCATGCCCCGCAAACGTCAATGAAGTATCGTATAACAGGCCCGATTCGGCCTGATACCTCCATGTAACCGGTATTTGAAACTTCAAATAATGCTGTCTGCAGCCGTACGGTTTGCTTTTCACTATTTCATCCAGCCTTGATTTTACCGAAAGCATCAGCGCTTTGTCGCTGCAGCTTTGAAGGCTCCCGTGAAGGCCGATTTCACGCCCCTGTTTTTCGAGTTCGGCTATAAGATCTCTGACCTTTACGTCGCCGATATCGTACCGGCAATCGGGATCGGAAAGCTTTGACGCCATAAAGTAAAAGGACGAATTAAACTCGTATTTCCTTTCGAGGTCTACCAAATACCCGAAAGTCCAATAGGGGTCTTTCGTATGGTCACGCCTGTTTTTCAAATAGTCTTTCAGGTATTCGAACGTCTTTTTTAAACTCATTGTCCTTAAAAGGACGCCGAGCGCATGCCTTAACGCAGAATACGGTCCTTTGTTTTTCATGACATGGTCCACATCGTGCGAAATGCAAGCGGCAAAGGCTTTACCGTTCCACCGGTCGACCCGCCTGCAGCCGGTTGAAAAGCTATACAGCCATGACCATAAAAGCTCAATATGTTCGTTTACTATTGGCCTTAAAAGAAAGTTGTTTTTATAAGCCAGAGACTCCGCAGCCGGGAATCTGCCGTGCTTATCCTTTTTGCCGCCGCTCACAACCTCCTCATACCGCGTCAGCATGAAGAAAATATCCGATATAATATCGATATTTGTTTCTGTTCGTTTACGCTCAGCGTCCGAGCTTATATACAGAGGTTCGCCGTCGTTATAAATCGAAATGATCCCTCCGTTAAAAACTCCGCCTGTTTCGTATATGCCGGCATTCCGGGGAACCGAACAAGGCTTCAGGTAATCTCTGCCGAAAAGCATGCCCGATTCCTTGATGAAAATCAAATTTCGGGCGTCCGGCAGTTCCTGCGCATATGTATCTTTACCATAAACTATATGGACGCCTTCGCTGTTTTCGTTTATTTCGCGCAGGTCTTGCCCGTAAGCACACTCAAGCCCCAAAGAGAAAAATATCGTGTCAAATACATATTTAATTTCCGGATAATACCGCTTGTTCAATATATGTACATCTATCATATTTCTTAATGCTTTCCGGTTAAAAAATTATATAATCGTGCTAAGCTTGAAACCGCGGGATTCTCTTTGAAAATATAGTGGTATGGTAGGGGCTCGGCGCCGAACTGCCTGTTATATTCCGCGATGCGCTCTATCATGCTGCCCTCGAAGTCAAACCTTTTTGTTACGGCGGACGCAAACTTGATAGCTTCCCAAACCAGCAGGGTCTTGCAGTTGAAATTCCTAAGCCCGGGATCGCTTCCCGACATCAACAGATAGGCGCTTTCAGCGTCCCAGACGATGTAGACGGCGGAATAGATTTTTCCGTCGCCGTCCTTCGCGAAGAAGATCTTCCTGCTGTTGTGCTCTGCGCATGCGCTGTCCAGCCTCTTCAAAAACTCCGGGGAGTACGGGTAATTAAGCCCCTGCCTTTCAAACACTTTTTTGTTTATTTCGCAAAAATCTTCTATACTCTCATCGCTAAAGACTTTTACATGCCTTTCGGCTCGCCTGATATTCTTTTTTGTGCTTCTGCCGAAGCCCTCATATACCTTGTCAAGGTCACTCAGGTCCCGGATGACATAGGTATAAAAGGTAGTCTCACTGAAGCCTTTCCAGGCCAGGGGCTGCCAGTTTGAAAAGCTGTAATGGAAGTTCTGTCTGAATATGGACAGTCTGGGCAGCCTGTCAACGAGCTTGAATATGAGCTCTTTTTCATACGCTATGCGATTTTCCGTACTTTGTTTATCCGGATACTTTATACGGATACCCGCAGTCTGGGTCAGCTTCGGCATAGTTATTGCCTTAAACCCGAATTTGTTTTTTATATAGTAAGGCAAGCTCGCTATGATTTTCCCGTTTTCCTCAACCAAAGAGACGTCCCAGTCGCCCTCCGCGCAAACGGCGTCCAGCCACCAGTCCTTTGAGAAAACCGGGATGGACTCATCCTCGCGGCATAATGCCCTGTATTTTTCTTTATCGGTCATAGCAGTAAATCAGAGAAGTTCAACTTTTGCCCTGTTTGCCAAATCTCGCGTAGCGTTTTTTGTATCAAACAATCTCGTTGAATTTTCATGGATAAAGTCATAGTCATAACAGCTGTGCATTGTCGTTATCACAACAAGGTCCGCTTCTTTCAGGGCTTGCGCCGTCAATTCCGTGCTGATGTAACGCTTGCCTTTATGGTGGAACTCGGGTATATAGGGATCGTTATAGCTTACTATTGCTCCGTACTTTTCGAGGTTTTCAATTATCTTCAAAACAGGGCTTTCCCTGTAATCGTCAATATCCTGCTTATAAGCGACTCCGAGCAGCAAAATCCTCGCCCCGTTGAGAGCAATTCCGCTATTGTTCAAAATACGGATAGACCTGTCTACCACAAACATCGGCATTGAAATATTTATCTCGCCGGCGGTTTCTATCAGCTTGGTGTGATAATCAAAGGCTCTTGCTTTCCACGTTAAATAAAACGGATCGATCGGGATGCAATGCCCGCCGACCCCCGGCCCCGGGTAAAACGCGGCATACCCGTACGGCTTCGTCTTGGCCGCTTCAATAACTTCCCAAACGCTTATGCCCATTTTATCGCACACGATCGCCATTTCGTTGGCAAGCGCAATGTTGATGTTTCGATAGGTGTTTTCGAGTATTTTTTCCATTTCCGCAATAGCGGGATTGGAGACCTCAAAAACCTCTCCCTCAAGAATATTCCTGTATAGGGCCGCCGCGACTTCCGTGCAGTCCTTCGTCACGCCGCCCACCACCTTGGGAGTGTTTTTAGTTTTATATTCCTTGTTGCCGGGATCCACCCTCTCGGGCGAAAACGCGAGAAAAAAATCGGTCCCGCACTTCAACCCGCTTTCTTCCAGAACCGGCTTGATAACCTCTTCGGTCGTTCCGGGATATGTTGTGCTCTCCAAAACTATCAGCATACCCCTATGCAGATATCTGGCGATCTCTTTCGTTGAGTTTACCACATGCGTAATATCCGGCTGATAATGCTCGTCAAGTGGTGTGGGCACGCATATTGCCGCGCAGTCCACTTCTTTAATGACGCTGAAATCGGCGGTTGCCCTGAGAGATCCGCTTTTGACGACGCCTGCCAGCTCGCCGTCGATAATATCGCCGATATAGTTTATTCCGTTGTTTACCATTTCGACTTTATCCGCAAGTATATCGAGACCGATGGTTTTGTACCCCGCTTTAGCTTTTTCAACCGCCAGGGGAAGACCGACGTAACCGAGGCCTATCACCGCAACCACCGCTGTCTTGTTGATTATTTTATTTAGCAAATCTTTTTTTGTGTCCATATTCACATCCCCGATTATTTAGAATTTCATGTTCGTGAGAAGCAGCTTTGTATGACGCCCGTTATTTTTTCAATCGTTTCGTTCTCGATATACGGATGCATGGGAAGGCTGAAAATTCTGCTGCTGACGTATTCCGATACGGAAAAGTCTCCTTTTTTATAACCTAAATACGAGAAAGCCTTCTGTAAATGCAAAGGAACAGGGTAGTAAACCGCTGTCGGAACGCCCGCGTTTTTAAGCTCGTTTCTGAGGTACTCCCTTTCGCCATCGTCTTTTGCCAAAACCGAATACTGAGCCCAACAGGATTCAAGTCCGTCCGGAACGACGGGCGTTTTTAAAACATCTTTAAGCAGAAGGATATACCGGGAAGCGATCCGCTTCCGGGAGATCAGTTCTTCGTTAAAAATATTGAGCTTGACTAAAAGTATCGCCGCCTGCAGCGTATCCAGACGGCCGTTTATCCCCGTCCTTACGTTTTCATACTTGGCATTCCCCTGCCCGTGCGCCCTTATTGAAAACAGCTTTTCCGCCAAATGATCGTCGCCGGTAAATATCGCGCCACCGTCGCCGTAGCATCCCAGCGGTTTTGCGGGAAAGAATGACGTAGCGACCGCGTCGCACAGGCTCCCTGTCCGCTTTTGCTTATATACGCTTCCGAATGACTGCGCCGCGTCTTCCAATACCTTTAAGCCGTATTTTTCGGCTATTCTCAGAATATTATCATAGTCCGCGGGCAGGCCGAACAGATCGACAGGTATAATCGCTTTGGGAGTGAGATTTCCTTCGCTTATCGTTTTTTTAATGGCCGATTCGAGCAAGTTCGGGTCAATATTAAAAGTGTCGGGATCGATATCGACAAATACCGGAACCGCGCCGAGCAGGCTGATAACCTCCGCGGTCGCGATAAACGTGAAAGGCGTAGTAAACACCGCGTCGCCTCTGCCAACCCCCCATGCCATCAACGGCATAAGCAGCGCGTCCGTTCCGTTTGAGCACGTGATCACGTGCTTTGCGCCTGTGTATTCGCCGAGTTTTTGTTCAAGTTCCTTCACTTCGGGACCGAGAATATATTTGCCGTACTTCAATACGGCCTCGATGTTCTTATCTATATCGCTCTTTATACGGCGATACTGAGCCATAAGATCTATAAATTCAATCACTTGAGGTCACCTCTCTTAATGAGCCTTTTTCCTCAACATATACCCTGCCGCACTTTTTGCAGGCGACATCCTTCAGCTGTTCCCCGCACTCGCAGACCCAGCCCTTTCTTTTCGCAGGGACGCCGGCCATCAAAGCATAGTCCGGCACGTCCGAGGTCACAACGGCGCCCGCGGCAATGAACGCGTGCCTGCCTACCGTATGTCCGCACACGATCGTTGCATTTGCGCCGATGGACGCGCCTTCCTTTATTAACGTCTTTAAAAAAAGAGAGCTTTCATTTTGAGGATATTTCGACCGGGGGGTTTTGATATTCGTAAATACCATTGAAGGTCCGCAAAAAACGTAGTCTTCCAGAACAACGCCCTCGTATACCGAAACGTTATTCTGAATTTTCACGTTATTGCCGACAACAGCATTACTGCCGATATTCACGTTCTGCCCTATGGAGCAGTTCCGCCCGATCACGGCTCCCTTTTGAATATGGGAAAAATGCCATACCTTTGTGCCCTCACCTATGGAGGCGCCGTCATCTATATATGAGCTTTCGTGAATAAAATATTTTTTGCCGGGCATTTTAAACCTCCCCGCATGACCGCTTTGCGCTTTCAGGCACTCATCGGTTTTTTCAAGTATTTCTATCGTTTCATGCCCGCTTTTCCCGTAAGCGAGCGATATTTTCGAGTCAAGATGCTCGATGAAATAAGCCAGTTCTCTCTCCAGCGGGCTCGCCCGGTCATACGGAATGATTTCGGCGGGATTTTCCCTCTTTACGGGCTTATCATTGATGAATTCGATTCCCGTGTCATAAAGCAGGATATTCTTTTCGGGCGAGGAGTCCTCAAAAACAAGCATCGCCTTGCTGCCCGCTGCGATGAGCCTGTGTTCCTTAAACGGGTGCAGCCAGGACACAAAGACATGCGCAAGAACGTTGCCGGGATATACGTAACTCGCAAGCACCGTATCTTCAATACCTTCCTGCAGGTAACATCCGCCGAAGGCTTTTACGGATACAGGCAATCCGCCCGTTAAGTGATTGAATATGGATATATCGTGGGGAGCCAAAGACCATAACGCGTTTTCCGTCGTCCGCACTTTACCGAGGTTCAACCGGTTTGAATAAATATACCTGAGGTCCCCGATCGCCCCGTCATCTATCAGTTGTTTGATTTTAGCTATTGCGGGATGGAACAGCATCAAATGACCGACCATAAGCTTCGCGTTATGCTTTTCTGATAATCTGACGAGCTCCGATGAATCCCGCGAATTCAAAGCCAAAGGCTTTTCGATAAGTACGTTTTGTTTTTGTTTTAAAAGGAAGCTTCCTATTTCATAATGGGTTTGTGCCGGAGTCGAAACAATAAAGCCGTCATACCCGGCTTTCAGCGCTTCTTCAACGCGATTGTGCCCCCGTACAGGTTTGTATTTATCGACCAGATCGCCCAGGCGTTCAATGTCGCTTTCTGCTATCCCCGCTAAGCAGCCCATCCCGTGAAGCGCTTTTATATGGTTCCCGCCCCAGCTCCCTCCGCCGATGACGCATATTTTTTTGTTTTTATTTGTTTGCATTTTAATTTGCTCCACAGCATTACTTGTTTAAAAACAAACGCCCGTATGAACGGACGCGAGGCTGTCATTATATTTTTGACAGGTTCTTTTTTGGACGCCGATGCTTCCATACAACTCATATGTATATCCTCCTTCGCTTTCGATCAGGGCCGCAACACCGGATCTTTGCACCGGATTCCTTCAAACCGTTTGAATGATATTGACGCTTAAGTCCACAAGCCTCGGCTCCCCGGCGAAATTTAATCTCACCTTAGCCCTGCCTTTTCTTTTGTCCACAGAATGTATCAGGCCTTCCAGGCCGAGAAGCGGACCGTCTGTGATAATGACTTTATCCGCTTGTTCGAAAGCGCTTGACGGATCGATGATTTCGCCGCCGCGGATCAGTTTTTTTATTACCTCGATCTCCTCGCCGGGGATTTCATGAGGTCCGCCGCTGTCCTTCAGCACGCGAAGCAAACCCGGAATCCCCTCAAACGAGTAATATTCTTTTTCCCTGATAGTGCCGTTTGCCAATATATAGCCCGGGAAAACGGTTCTTATTTTCTCTTCCCATTTTCCCGCTTTCCTCTCTATGAGCCTGCGCCTCGGCACAACAAAAGTCAGTCCGGAAGAATCTTTGAATTTTCGCTCCAATCTTCTTTTTACTTTGATCTCCTCTCCGGTCAGTACAAAAAGGGCATACCATTTTTCATCGATTTCGCTCATTCCTTCCGATTCCTTTGGATAGCGCCCTGCAGCGCCGAAATGCGAGACTTAACGCTTTAATCAGGATCTTAAAATCGTTACGAAGGCTTCTTTCCCTTATATACTTCATGTCCGCGCGCACCATTTCATCGAAAGCCCCCGTGCTTCCGCTTATCTGCCAAAGGCCGGTCAGCCCCGGTTTTACAGAATTGCGAAGATAATGCCATTCGGCATCAAATTCCTTTCCGGCGGATACCGCACGCGGCCCAACAAAGCTCATATCCCCCTTAAGCACGTTAATAAGCAGCGGAAGCTTGCGGATACAGGCAAAGGGCATATGCGCCGAAAACAAATAAGCTCTGAATCCGATACCCCTGAACCCGATCAACTCCCCGGAGACAAAAACGGCGCCACGTGATTTGAATTTCGACCATAGGAACACCGCCAAAAAAACGGGCGCGCACAGCAAAATCGCGAGGAGTGAAAACGCAATATCGAACAGCCTTTTGACAAAAAGATAATTCCGGGATACATTATTGATAAAATATTTTTTCTCGTCGAAACCGCCGGCGGCCGCCATTATGTTTTGATGCTTATTCACTTTCGTTTACCCCCGCTTTCTGCCCGTTTACGCTTATAATTTCCCGGGCATTTTCACCGAAGACCCGGCCTGCGTAGTCTTCGCCCGCCCACCTTTTGACCTGATTATAAGCAGGCAGATACCAGTTTGCGTAATCCTCAGCGCAATGCGCGTCCGAGGCGACAAATTGCGCAAGATTGAGCTTTATGATTCTTTCCGCAAAGCGTTTTACTTCCGCTCCGTACGCGCCCGCTATGCTTGCGGCATCCACTTGAACCAGACATCCGTTCTCAATAAACCGGATAAACGAATCAAAGCTTCGGACAAAACTTCTGTTTCTTTCTGGATGCGCAAGTATCGGGATCATTTTTTCAATGTTGAATCTGAACAACAGATCTCCGGTATATAAGGGAATATGATCGTAAGGCAGCTCGAACAACAGACAGTTTGAGCCGTTCAAAGTCTTTTCCTTAAGCTCCCCGGTTTTTTCGAAAAGCTCGGAAAACAGAAAAACCTCATAACCAAGATGGAGCTGAATATCGCAGCCGGCTACTCTTGACTTGATTATCGAAAAATTTTCAATTATACCGCTGCCCGGATACAGAAAGTCATTGTAGTGAGGAGTCGCGATTATTTCGCTGATTCCGAGCTTTTCGGCCTCGAGCACCATCCTTATCGATTACTTTATAGTTGACGGTCCGTCATCGACATCAAAAACGATGTGACTGTGAATATCTATCATGGTCATGACCTCTTGCCCGCCGTAAGATTTTTCACCCAGCTTTTCGCGTATTTCCTTTTGACGCCGTAGTAATCATAGTTGGCGTAGAAATTTCTGTACGACTTTTGATCGACATCGTTCAAGACAACGCCGAGAATGTTCGCGCCTGACTTATCCAGCTGCTCTTTTACCATGAGTGCGTTTTTGTGTTTCACCGAATTCGGCCTTATTACGATCAATACGCCGTCCGTCTTTGCTGCCACTATTGAAGAATCTATAACGCTTCCCAAAGGAGGCGTATCTATGACGACCATATCAAATTCCTGCCAGACGGTTTCCAAAAAAGAGTCAAACCTATCCGAGTTCAGCAGAGAGACGGGATCCGAAGGTTTTGCGCCGCTGGGGACACAGAAAAAACCGTCAAGCTCGGTGCTGTATATAATCTCATCGGCGTCCGTCGTATGCCCCATCAAATAGTTGGATAATCCGTTGAAGCCGAGACTTTTAAGGTGCTTCATCAGCATGGGTTTTCGAATGTCCGCATCCACATAAAGCACTTTTAATCCCGTTCCCGCAGCATACTTCGCAAGATTGAAGGAAGTGGTCGACTTGCCTTCATTCGGGCCGTAACTCGTTACCGATACGATTTTTATAACTTTGTTAAAGCCCAAAAAACACAGGTTTGCCCATAAAACTTTATATGCTTCCTCGGCGGGACCGCTGAGTTTTGTTATATTTACAGTTGGCTTCATTTTAAGCCTCCCTATTCAATGTCAAGCGAAGGTATGATGGCTATGACTTTTATCCCAAGCAGCCTTTCAACGTCCTCCTGACCCTTTAACGTATCGTCATAATACTCAATAATGAATACGACGCATATTACAATAAAAGCGCGGCGAAATATACGGCAGCCATATTGCTGTAAGGTTTGGGAAAATCGGGCGCAGACGGGATTTCCGCTTTATCCACCACGATGATTCCCTCGATATCTATCAAATCGCGAATTTTATACTGTAAAACGACGTTGATTTCATCCGCGATCATTTTCGCCCTTTCACCGTCTTTATCGGCAACTTCTATTCTGACAAACTGCGTATCGTTTATCGGGCTTACCGTTATTTTCTCAGCCAGTTCTTCGGGCGTTAAGCCGATATCAAGCCGGTCAATGACTTCCTTTGTGACCAATTTGCTTTTGATAAGCTCCCGGCAGTTCTTTATCACCTGGCTGTCAAGAAAGTCGTCATACGGCATTCTTATATATAACGTATTGCTTGATACATATATCGGCTCAATCACATAAATATTCACCGCGGCCGTAAAGGCGGCAGCCAGCAGCGGTATCACAATCACAGCCCATAACCTTTTCACCAAAACATTTAAGTAATCTCTTAATTCCATTCAGGCCACCTTTTATATTTCGCTGAAAAAACAGGTCTTTCAGCAATAATAAACGCTTGAAAGCCACCGAATATCTATTAACATAATATTCGTTTACCATCAGCGCGTGATTGATATATTGTTAATAGCAGAGTATATATTGGTTTGGATATGCGGGAATGATTCGATGTGTTTGTAATTATGAGCTTCAATGCGCTATGCAGACCGGCGCAACCTTTTACAGCGGTCAGCCATAATACGCGTTCCGGCAGAGAGAAAGAGATGGTTTTACGGGCTTTGGATTTATCCGTTCGTGAATGCAGAAGAATAATTTCAGAGGTTTAAAACATCCCTCCGATGCTTTCGGTGGTCAATGTTCCAGTACGATACTGTCTATCCAGACCTCGCAGGGCTGACTTGCAGGGTCTATCCGCAGCCTGCCGATATCTCCTTTCCATAAAGGGTGCGAAGCAAGATCGATAATGACTTCTGTGTATTCTCCGGCTGTAAAAAATTCCGTAACGGTATAGCACCTTTTCGGGGAAAAATCAGGCGGACCGTTCGGCACGAAAAAGACCTGCAGCCCCGTCAGGGAATCCGAATACATGATCCTGATGCGCAGCTTGCCGTATTGATCTGCCGGGATATGCAAATCCGGCGCGGAATAAATATAAGGGTCGCCGCCTGTACAGTTGATATACAGTGCGCCTTCTTCGCAACGCATTTCAGCTATATCGTTCCGCTCTATCCAGCCTTCCACGCGGCTGTCAAACTGCCATTTATCTGCAGCCGAGGCGGCTGCGGGGATAGCGCCGGCGGACATATCGATATTCTCCAAGTCCGCGACCTGGCCGTATTTGAGCTGACGGATAACGTCCCTTGTCAGGTTGGTCATGGTATAAAGCTCGTCTTCAGGCACCCATGCGGCCGGGTACGGATACCAAGACTCTATGACCGCGATATCGGTTCTGCCCCCTTTTGCAGCATACTCGTTGATAAACTTGAGCGTATCACGGTAGTACAAACCCGCCGGACCGTTCATCCCGGGCTGGTCGGAATTATAGAAAAGCGCAAATTCAAGTCCCGCGCTCCTTACCTCGCGTTCCAGATCCATAACGCGTTCAAACCAGTCGATATCCTTTATCTTGTTCTTTTGGTTACTGTCTATTTCACCGGTGATGTAATCGTACGGGTTATCGCAAATCAACCCTTCAAATTCCACACCGCCTTTTCGGGTTGCCTGCAATACCGCCTGAAATTCCTCGTAAAAATCCCCGCGTCCAAACTCATCGTGCAAATACCAGTAGGCCAAGCCGCCTTTCCATCCGTTGTTTGGGAAATTCGGGCAGAAATAAAATTTTATGTCCGGATATGATTCCCGCCAATATTTCATGCAAAATTCCAGCGCCTCCGCCGCTTCCGCATAAGTGACTTGCGGGGGCTGCTCGTAATTTTCGTATGGAAATACAGCCTTTATGGTTGGGTGGTCAAACATGACATAGTCCGCTTCGTACCCCGCCTTTCTCAGCCGTTCAAGCTGCGCAACCTCCTTCATTGCGCTAATCCTGCCGACCGACGCCGGCTTCCCCTTGAATTTTTCACAGATCGTATAATCAAGGCCGTCGCACTCAATCGTGAGCCGGATACCGGAACTATTGAGCAGCGCAGCGAAATCGGACAAATCATCCGAGTCGGTTTCGTTCAGGTCATGGATGCGGATTTGAAGGGCATCCACGTTTTCATATACATACTGCCATTTGCTTATATCCAGCAGTTCGCCGGGGCTGTTTAGGCTCATCCAGACACGGGCCGTGCCCTCGATATCCCGCTTGGCCGCGGATGCCGGCAAAGCCGAAGGCGCGGGCATAGGTTCCGGGGTTAAAGAAAGTTCCGG
This sequence comes from Firmicutes bacterium ADurb.Bin182, assembly GCA_002070205.1. Taxonomy (GTDB): domain Bacteria; phylum Bacillota; class Clostridia; order Christensenellales; family CAG-138; genus MWCU01. The sequence goes on from MWCU01000117.1 coordinate 72,335, forward strand.
GGTTTTTGCAGGCGGGATGTTTGAATCAAGAACCGGATCGCAGGCAGTCATGAAGACGGTAATTAAGACGAACAGGAAGCAGCCATCCAGTTTCTTCATATTGATAACCTCCGTCATTTTAGTTTCAGTTATTGCCCTTGCGTGCTCTTTTGAGCCTTATCGGATTTTAAATTCTTCAGACCTGCAACACGATTTTTCCCGTTAACCGCAGGCAGACGCCCTTGAAAATACCCGTACGGTTACCTCCCGGAATAACATTCCAAACGGGTTTCCTGCACCTCATGATTTGTTATTTATTATATAATACAACATTCGAATTGTAAACGGATATTATTCTGTGACGTCACAAGCATGGGGGGACGGAAGCATGCGGAAGCACAATGAACCGACCCCATGCGTCCCGCGCGTCTCTGAAAGAATAGGACCGAACGAACAAGACACCCTGCAAATATTTAACGCAGGGCGCCTTGCCTTTTAAAGACTATCGGATTTTTTTGACCGGATGACGTATAACGGTTTTAAGATTCACAGGTTCGACTTTTCTGAAATCAGAAAGGTAGATTTCGTGATGTAAGCGCGTATCCGTCAAATCATTCGCATATCCGTTTTCATTCAGATATTGATCCATAATGGCAATGGTAGCGGGTTCGTCATCAAAAGGACCCGTGTGCATGATTTGAACGCATAATCCCTCATCGACCGTTAAAAATTCCGCTGAGGAACAATCCAGCTTTTTCTTTTTTGCAGCTTCCGCTGCTGCCCAATCGAAATCATATTCAGCAACAAAGTCCGGCAGACGTATAACGGAGATCCAGTTAAACGAGTCCTTATTGCCGTAATCAACGCCGCAGATATTATCCTGCCACCAGAAACCCTCCAGCGGCGGCACGACATATTCAAAAAAACCCTTAATTTTATGCGGACCCTTACAGCTCATTTTGATCGTATATGCGATCGCATAAAGAATGCCGATCGCCTGCTGATACGCGCCGCCCTCATCATTCGGATTTCCTTTTCCCCGGACGGCAATATAGTTCATGGGCGGTACCGTTACGATTTCCGGCTTGCTTTTCGGCAAATAGAATTCTTTGTACTCTTTTTTAAAATCAAATGCTTTCATGATGACACCCCTCATTTTACAAAGGAACCGATCTCGACAAGATTTCCCTCGGGATCCGCAATATAGCAGGTACGCTGGCCCCAAGGTTCAGTCGTGGGCGGCATCACAGGCCGTCCGCCTTTGGAAACGATTTCATCAAAGGTTCTGTCCACTGCGTCAAAGTTTTCAACGCTCAACGCTATTTCAAAGTGCCCGTTGACGCCTTCTGCATATCCGAAGCCGCGCCCGGTCATTTGCTCAAAATCCTGCCTGCCGTAGAACAGAAACAGCGTTCCGTCCTTTTCCAGATAAACATTGCTGGTATCTTCCGGTTCCTTGATTTCAAACCCCAGAACATCCCGGTAAAAGCGAATCATTGCCGCCATATCTTTTACGAACACTCCGAATCCGTCCAGTTTCATTTCGCGCTTCCTCCCTTAGTTTTTATATCGCCATTTTATCACGGAAAATACGACAGCTGTATGTCATGATTCAAAAAACAAACCCTTGAGCAGTTCAATACTGTTTACCCATCGCTTCATCAGTTCAATATTCTTCTGCAGTTTTTCCGGATCCTTTTCATACCCCCGCAACAGATCCATCTGGTGCTCGTAATATTTCTTGAGCGCTTCAAACGGAAGATCGGTCCATGCGTGCCGTACACTGCCCCGGAGGACTTCCTGCGTAAACCCTTTTATCTGTTCCGTTACCGTCTCTGCGGCGGAGCCTGTGTATTTTTTAAAGTCTCTGACGATCCACTGCCTTTCGAACGTGTTGCGCTGCTTCCATCCCTCGGACTGCTCCGTAAATGTGCCGAGTATATCTTTGATCGCGTTCTGCATAGCGGCAGCCCGCTTAGGATCAAGCTTTACGGATGCTGTTTCGCTTCCTGTTTGTATCGTTATGCCTGCATCCTGCAATGCCTGAAGCGAGCTTATTTCCATTCCGACGTATGATTCCGCATTAGCAACGGCAGCTGCAAACCCTGCTCCCGCTTCTTCGGCGCTTATAAGAACCGCCTCGTTCATTCCATAAAACTCTTCGACGCTCTTGTTGTATAGCGGCGCAAGCTTCCTTATTGCGTTGTCCGCCGTTTCCGTTTTAACGATGCCGGGCCCTATAGAGAATGCGATAACGCCCGTTTCCTCGAGCTCTGCACAAAGCGTATTACACAGCTCCACCTGCGACGTTTTGAAAACTTCATATGCCCCCATATACGGCGCGGCTCCCGAAGAAGGCACCAAAACGATAACGCCACTTTTGCATCTCAACATATCCGGCAGCAAATGTGATATAAGCAGCACCGGCCCTCTCAGATTTACTTGATAGCTCCTGTCCCATTGCTTGATGCCGACCTCATGCACCGGTCCGATCGGCGCAATCGTCGCGTTATTTATTACGGTATCGATACTTCCGAACTTCTCTTTGGCTTTCCGTATAAGCTTAATTACGCCGGATTCTTCGCTGATATCGCACCGGACAACGAGAATTTTTTCACTGCCGAATTCTTTTTCGAGCTTTGATTGAGCCTGTTTTACCTTAGCATTATCGATTTCCGCAATAATAACGCTTGCGCCGAGCCAAAGCAGACAGCGTACGGCCTCAAAGCCGATCCCTCCGCCGGCTCCCGTAATCAAAACGACCCGGTCCCGCAAACACCCTTTTTCCAAGTTGCCTTTGCTGATAACCATCTGTTTCGCCCCCATATAATTGACCTTTTAGATCCGGATGGATTTATAGTTATTCACTCAGCAGTATACTACAACAAACAGCTTTATTACACAAGTAAAAGAACCATCTCCCGCTTCAGCGTGTCGAAGAAGTCTTTACAGACTTTTTCGAGATTTACACGCAGCCAAAAACAAGATTTTTGACAAACTAAAATCATTTTCGAGCGTCCCGAGCGAATACTTTCGCGGGGAGCTGCAATGTGCGATTGTCTGAAAAATAGATTTCAAAATTACGATCATTTCGCATTCGCTTTAAAGGCGATGTCGCCGCTGAAATCGGGAAGGGGTATAGTCAGCTTATCGCCCTTCCGCTCGACATCTAAAACTCCAAGTTCGGTAGTACCGTCTTTTGTGCTGTAGAATCGCACCTGCCAGGCCGCCGCGTCGCCCGGAACTATTATTATCACGCTTTGCCCCGAGATAACGGGATTGAGCTTATAGTCCGGCGGCTCGCAGCCGGAGTCGCGGAACCAGCCGATAAAGCTGCTCTCATTGCCTGCAGCCGCTCCCCATACGCCTTTTGTCATTCCTGATGTGAGCGGTTTGAAACCGGAGAAATCAACGCCTTTTACGAATTCCGATACAGGCAGCTCTGCCGTTTTGTATTTTCCCATCCATAATATGCCTGCGCCCTCAATAAACAGCCCGAAACTGTCTTCCCAATACAGGCCGCGTCCGTTCATGGCGCCCGAAACAGCGCCCGCCCACATGGCATGCCGGACGCCGATTTCGGCGTTCTCGGGATACTCATTCGGGCTTACAGGGTTCAGTCCCGATTCGCCTATCAGGACAGGCCTGTCAAATTTACCGAGATAGTCCCTGACTCCCTGAACAACAGTCCGGTCAAGCTGGGCAGACGGCGGATAAGGATGGATATTGATAAAATCTATATCAGCGTCGCGATAGAATTTCTTCCATTCCCCCGTATCTGCGATGGACGCGGTCACCGGCCGGCCGGGGTCGACAGAACGTATCATCCCCGCTGCGGCGTTGACGAACTCGACGCCCTTTGGTTCCGTCGCGCCGGAGATGAAATTCACCTCCGAGAACACTTCCCACCCTATTATATTATCGCGGCTCTTCCAGCGCTGAACGAGGGCTTCCACCCATTCGAACCACGCGGTCCGCGTCTTTGAGCCTTCCTCGAAAAGCTCCGACGGAGATTTTGCCGGCCCCCCTAAAGCGTCATTGAACTTGTTTTTATCCCAGGTGGAGTAATCGGAATAGGGGTTGTCTTTTGCATTCCAGTCGAACCAGCTTGAAAAAACGGGCAGCACGTATATGCCTTTAGAGCGAGCGGCATCGAATATATTATCCCACTCTTTTGCCCAAGCCTCGTCCACTTTTCCTGAGCCCGTGTAGCCCATCTTTATGGCGTTGAGTTGAACGCGGGCAACGCTGCTCCCGCCCGACTTCGACCAATCAAGAAAGTTTTCGTAATCGCTCAGGTCATAAGCGGCAACGTTGCGCAAAAATACAGGTCTTTCCTTTCCGTCCACGCTGAAATAGAAATCGCCCGGATTAAGCGTGATGACCGGCAGCGAAACGGATGCAAGCTCAGGTGTGGACGCCGGTGCGGAAACCGTAGCGGCGGGTATTTTCGGCGACTGTACCGGCTCTGCAACGGCGGGACTGCATGATGATATGATCAGCACAATGACGAGAAACAGGCAGCATGCGAAATTGGTTTTCATTGCTTTTCTCCTAATCATATAGATTTTCGGGTACGAATAATCCTCATGATAAACGTTTGATCACTTGACCTGTTGATGAAAAGAAGTTCTGTAAAAAACTGCGGGTACGGTTTGGCTTCCTCTATACTTGCTCCAGATCGAGATCCGGCACCCTGCGGATCAACTCCGGTTCGTCAAGTATGCGGTAACCATTGGATTCCTTCAACAGCACGCCTTCTTCGCAGAGCCGGCTCAGCATGCGAAGCAGGTGCCGGTAGCTTATGCCGATCGAGCGGGCAACGTCTGTCAGTATTTCACAGAAAATTCCGCCTCGAGCGGCTTGAAGTATGTATGAACAAAGGCGTTCCTCTCCGGAATGCAGCGCTATGACCGTACTGTATCTGGAACTAAAAATGAGCTTTTTAGCCAATTCACGCCCGACTCTGTTTACAAACGCAAGATCGGCTTTCAATATGCTTCTGTACTTCTTATAAGGCACCCCGATACACAGGAATTCGGTAAGCGCGATCATCGTCTTGCAGGCACAGTCGGCATCCGTCATCAGCTCCATATCCCCCATAATGCCTTCCGAAACATAATAGCACAGTATAAGATCTTTCCCGCTTGCCGTAATGGAGCGGACCTTCCCTTTTCCGGAGATGATAAACATAAGGTAATCCATGGGCATTCCCTCGCGCATGATCGCCTCGCCCGGCCGGAAACGCAACAGCACCGCGTCGCTGAGGTTGATATCCGTGATATCATAGTCGGCAAGCTTTAACGCATATTCCGCTTTCAAAGGTTCCTTTTGCATAAGCTCATCTCCCTGAACTATTATACCATGGTCATGACATCCGTCATACCCCCCCTACCGGCGCAGTGATTTATACTTTGGTCAGGGGGTATTGACATGTATGATTTATTATCTCTTTTGATAGGAGTGATCATTGCCGTCATGGTTGCGGTTAACGGCGGCCTGACGATGCAATACGGAGTATTCGGCGCGACGGTCATCATTCATGTCGTCGGCAGTCTCTTTGCTTTTCTGCTCATCAAAATACGCCCGAAGAAAGCACTATACCGGAGCGGCATTCCCATTTGGCTGTATATGGGAGGCTGCATCGGCGTATTAACGGCAGTGTTCAATAACTTTGCCTACGGAAAGATCAGTCTGACAAGCATCGTTGCCCTGGGCCTTTTGGGACAAACCGCGACGTCCCTGTTAATCGACGCCTTCGGCTTGTTCGGCATGCGAAAATATCCGTTGAAAGCGCCGATGCTGACAGGGCTGGGTTTTTCCGCCATCGGTCTTGTCGTTATGCTTAATAGTTCCGCAGGGGGCGCTTTGTACGCAGCCGCGCTTTCCCTGGGAGCAGGCGCTGCGGTCGTGTTTTCCCGCACGATCAACGCAAGGCTGACGGAACACGTCGGTGCGCTGCAAGTTTCATTTATCAATCATGCCGTTGGGCTGCCCATAGCTTTTGCAGTGTTCGCTCTTTGGAGCAAATCTGCCCCATTCTTTGACAGGTTTACGCTTTCATCCG
>MWCU01000118.1 GCA_002070205.1 Firmicutes bacterium ADurb.Bin182
CACTAATCACTTGCGATACGGAGTATCGCAGAGCGGCAGCTTCGTTCTGAATATGCCGTCGTAATTGTAATACGCATTCTGGACTGCCGGTGGAGTCGGGATCGAGCTGATTTCCCCGATGCCTTTGGCGCCGTACGCAAGGGGCTCTTTGCTCTTTTGGATTATTCGCGTCTCTATGACGGGAACATCCGTGGATTTGAAAAGACCGAGAGTGCCGAACTTGGCTTTGGGCATGCAATTTTCAAGGGGATAGTCCTCCGTGAGAGCGTAGCCGAGGCTCATCACAGCTCCGCCTTCCATCTGACCTTCCAGCATTTTGGGGTTGACCGTCCTGCCGATGTCATGCGCGGATATGACGCGTTTCAGGCGTCCTTCCCCGTCCAGCTCAACGCAGTGCGTCGCGTAGCTGTATGCAATATGGCTGACGGGATTGGGTACATCGGCGCCCATTTTATCAGTTATGCCGGTATACTCTCCGAGGAATTCCCGTCCTTCAAGCGCTTTTATGCTGCCCTCACGGCCGAGAGCTTCCATGAACAGCTTTGAAGCCCTCACCGCCGCTTCGCCGGTAAAGAGGGTTTGGCGGGAAGCCGTCGTATTTCCGGCGTCCGGCGTCAAAAACGTATCCGGCGCGTCGTAAACAAAGTTTGAAGGGGCAAGTCCGGTCGTTTCGCAAACCATCTGCATGAGGACGGTTCCTACGCCCTGGCCGATGCAGGATGCGCTTGAACGGATATGGACCTTGCCCTTTTCAACGACCAGCTTGCATCTTCCGGTATCCGGGATACCGACGCCGAGTCCGCTGTTTTTCATTGCGCACGCTATACCCATTTTGGGATTTTTATCATAATCGGGCTTTACCGCTTCCAGAGTCTCCAAAAGCGCCGTCGAATCATCCGCGATCTGTCCGTTCGGCAGAACCTGCCCGGGCATTATCGCGTTCCTTCGGCGGATCTCCCACGCCGAAATGCCTGCCTTTTCCGCAAGAAGGTTAAGATTGCACTCCATCGCGAAGCAGGACTGCGGAACTCCGAAGCCGCGGAAAGCCCCCGCAGGCGGATTGTTCGTATATACGGCCATTCCGAGGATATCTATGTCCTGATAATTATACGGTCCCGCCGCATGAGTGCACGCCCTTTGCAGCACGGGCCCGCCAAGCGACGCGTACGCGCCGGTATCCGCCACAATAACCGCCTTCATGGCAGTCAGGTATCCGTTTTCATCGCATGCGGTAGTTATGTCGATCTCCATTGCGTGCCTTTTCGAATGCACGAGTATGCTTTCGGCGCGGGTGAGCCGCACCTTGACCGGGCGCTTCGTGATATACGCGAGCAGCGCCGCGTGGTGCTGAACGCTCATGTCTTCCTTTCCTCCGAAGCCTCCGCCTATGGCGCAGCCGGTAACGCGCACCTTCCCGGGCTCGAGCCCGAGCATCAAAGCGACTTCCCTCTGCGTCTGGTAAACGCCCTGATCCGCGCTGTATACGCGGACTGCGTCCCCTTCCATGAGTGCGACCGCGCATTCGGGCTCAAGGAACGCGTGTTCGGTGAAAGGAGTGGAATAATGGTTCGTGACAACATATTTCGATTGTTTTATCTTGTCGTCCGCAAAGCCTCGAACAAGGTTTTCCTTGCTCATTACGTTGCTCCATTCCTCGTGCACCCTCGGCGCATCCTCGCGAAGCGCCATTTTGGGGTCGGTTACGGGCGGGAGCTCCTCATATTCCACTTTTATCAGGGATTTTGCTTCTTCGAGCGCGTCCGTGTTTTCCGCAGCGACAAGCGCGACCGCGTCGCCGAGATAATGAGTAATTTTACCTATGGGTATCAAAACGTCCCAATCATGCCGTATGTGCCCGATTTTTTTTGAACCCGGCACGTCATCGGCCGTCAACACCGCGACGACGCCCGGGACATTCTTCGCAGCCGAGGTATCTATGGAAACGACCCGCGCGCGAGGGTATTTCGAGCGAAGTGCGGAGCCGAATATCATGCCGTCGATCCGGATATCGTCCGCATAGACCGCCTCGCCAAGGATTTTTTTAACCGCGTCCACCCGGTGCATATTCTCGCCGAGCGCGCCTGTTGTCTCTTTGCACGGCACCGGAATGTTTTCCCGCAGCATTTTCGCCGCGAGCAGTATCGCTTCCTCGATTTTTTTATAGCCGGTGCAGCGGCAGATATTATTCCGAATGGCTTTTTTCACTTCATCGGGAGAAGGGTCCGGGACAGAGTCTATAAGCCCTTTCGCGCTTATCACCATTCCGGGCGTGCAAAAGCCGCACTGAACCGCGCCGGCTTCCGTGAAGGCATAAGCGTAAACGTCCCGCTCCCTTTTTGAAAGCCCTTCGACCGTTACGACGTTTTTGCCTTCAAGCCTGTCCGTTTGCTGTACGCAGGCTTTGACCGCTTTCCCGTCGATAAGCACCATGCATGTCCCGCACGCGCCTTCAAAGCAGCCGTTCTTAACAGACGTCAGGTCAAGCGATTCACGAAGGAAAGTCAAGAGTTTTTGATTTTTTTCGAGGGCTACGGTCTTCCCGTTCACAAAGAATGTCGCCATTTCCGTTTCCTCCTCTTCACAGAAGATAGCTGTGTTCTTCAAATACAGTCAATATAAGCAGTTCGGCGTCTTTGTCAAGATCCGTGTTATTTGAAATGTCGTAGTCGGAAGTTTCGGAGCCGATTTCTGGCCTTACCCTTACGAGCCTCTTGTCCCTGTCCAGCACCACAAAGCCCGCGTTATCGCTCCCCTCGAATTCTTTTTCGGTGCGAAAGAGCGTGAACTTCTCTTTATACGGCGCGGAATCGTACGGGCAGAACGTGGCGCAGTTTCCGCAGTAGTTGCACATGATGTCTATATGCAGAATCTCGCGCATATCCTTTCCCGGCACCTTGATCGCTATGTTTGCCCGGTTCGGGCAGACGTCCGCGCAGATCTCGCAGACAACCGGGCAGACAAGGCAGCGCTTGTGCTGTTCGGAAGGATACCCGGGCTCTCTCAATATGCCTTTTTTTAAGCAGGACGACTCATATCCCGCCCTGGCGTCGTCGGGTATGACATGGTTGAGCATATTTTTGACGGAATCCGCGTACCTCCTTGCATCCGCGATGGCTTCCACCACGGTCGCGGGTCCGCGGAGCGCGTCGCCTGCGACGTAGACTCCCGGTATATTTGTCATCCCTGTCTTTTCGTCTATAATCGGTCTGCCCCGCTCGTCAAGAGCGATGCCGTTGCTTTCAAACAGCGCGGTATCCACCTTTTCGCCCACGGCGGCGATTACGGTATCAGCTTCGACATTTACTGTCTCGTCCGTTTCCAAAGGCGTCCTTCTGCCGGATGAGTCGGCGGATCCCAAAACCGTTTTCCGGCAAACGAGAGTGCCGCCTTTGTGCTCGACGGGCGAGAGAAGCTCAAGAAACTCCACTCCGTCCCCGGCAGCGAGCTCAAGTTCCTCCTCGTCCGCGGGCATGTATTTCTTTGTCCGCCTGTAAACTATGCGCACGTTTTCAACGCCTTTCACGCGTTTAGCGGCTCTTGCAGCGTCCATCGCGGTATTGCCTCCGCCTATTATGACGACGTTTTTGCCCAAATCCAGTTTATCGGGCTCATTCTTAGCGCGGTATAAAAAGTCTATGACGTTTATCTGCTCGCCTTTCATCGGCGCATATCCCGGGACCCAAGCGCCGGTCGCGAAGAGTATGCTGTCAAACCCTTGCTCAAAAAGTTCCTTTACGGGCGGAGCCTCAGTATTGAGCTTTACGTCCACTCCGAGCTTTTCCATGAATTTGACGTCGTTATCAACTGCATAGCTCGGGATTCTGAATTCCGGTATGACATACCGCACTATTCCGCCTAGGGAAGCGCGTTTTTCAAACAGGGTGACGTTCACGCCCTCGCGCGCCAGGAAGTACGCAGCCGAAATGCCCGCGGGACCGCCGCCGATTACAGCCGCGCGCTTCTTGCCCTTTTTAACGGGCTGCATCTTTTCCAATACCTGTTCAAAGCCGTTGACGGCCGCGTTAAGTTTCGCGCTTCGTATAAGCACCGGACCCTCGTAATAATTCCGGGAACATTTATCCTGGCAAAAATGAGCGCAGATAGTGCCGGTTATAAAGGGCAGCGGGTTCTTTTGAAGTATGACATTCAATGCTTCTTTGTTTTTTCCTTTCCCCGAAAGCTCGATGTATTCGGGAACATCCTGGTCTATGGGGCAGCCGTGGCGGCATGGAGCGGTGAAGCATTGGAACAACGGGACCTTGCTGTCAAGCTTGCGCCTCGGCAGCGGCTTCACGGGTTTTACGTGATGCTTGTCTTTTATTGCGTTTTCCGCGATTCTTTTCAGATTTTCGGTATCGACATAACGGAATTCTCCGAAAGGCAGCTTTGAAAGCTCGCGGGCGATTTGGTAACAGCGCATGTATCCGCCAGGCTTCAATATGGTCGTGGCGACGGTGATGGGCCATATTCCGCATTCGAAGAGGCGGTTGATGTTGAAAGCGTCGGCTCCGCCCGAATAGGATATGCGAAGCGTACCTTTGAATTCTTTTGATAGCTTATACGCAAGAGCTGTCGTCAGCGGGTATAAAGCCTTTCCGCTCATGTACATCTCTTCGCCGGGCAGTTCGTCGTTTGCTATATCCAGCGGAAGAGTGTTTGTGAGCTTCACGCCGAACGTCAGCCCTTGTTCATCCGCAAGGGATAGGAGCTTTTTTATCATGGGGATCGCATCGTCATACTGCAGGTCGTTTTTAAAGTGATGGTCGTCAAACTTAAGGTGGCTGTATCCCATGTCGTTAAGAGTCATTCTTGCAAAGTCAAAGCCCAAAAGGGTGGGGTTCAGCTTGATGAAGGTGTGGAGCTTCTTTTCGGCAAGAAGATACGCGCTGATGCGCTCTATTTCTTCGGGAGGACAGCCGTGCAGAGTGGAAAGCGTGATGGACTTGCAAATGTTCGGAGAGACAGCCTCTATGCTGCGTTTATCCCACGCGGGCAGCTTGTCGAGGTTATTGAGGGCCCACTCTTTGCATTCGCGGAAAATATCGGTGTTCGAAGCGTCCTTGAGACCCTCGATAAATGAGTCGATCTTTTCGGATTTTATGCCTTCCAAATCGTAGCCCACGGACATGTTGAACACAAAGCCGTTATCCGAACCGAGTTTCAGCTGCCTTGATATGAGCTTGAGCGCGAACCACGCTTTAACGTATTCGTTAAACGCATCCCGGACCGTAAGCTCCGTGGACCATTCGACGTTATAGCCCTCGTCTTCCGCATTTATGCAGGGCTTGCTGACGGGGAGGTCCTCGCCGTCCAGAGTCTGAACGGTTTTAAGCTCAAAAAATCTTGAGCCCGCGGCATACGCGGCGATGATGTTCTGGGCAAGCTGCGTGTTGGGCCCCGCGGCGGGTCCGAAGGGCATTTCAATCGTTTCGCCGAATATCGGAAGCCTCTTGTCGTCCTCTACCTTATACAGGCGCTTTACCCCGTAAACAGTGCCTTCGTATTCGCTTTCGGTGAGGATATGCGTCATTATCTTCCCGAAAGGGATGGGCGTCATTCTGTCGCTCATGGTAACCTCCTTTTTCCTTTACGCGTTGATATCCTTCCAGAGTTTGGCGCTTTGCTCAAGAATTTTTGCGTTGACGGCTTCCTCGTCAACGCCGATAAGTTTTCTGTCCTTCATTAAAAGCCTGCCGCCGCACATCGTCGTTTCGCATTGGCGTCCCGTCATTCCGAAGAGCATATGTCCGTCTATATTGTCTCCTGAGAAAGGCGTAAACGGTTTATAGTCCATAACGATGATATCCGCCGCCGCGCCTTTCTTAAGAACTCCGAGCGGAGTATCAAAAAACCTCGCGCTTATCGCGGCGTTGTTGTAAAAGAGCATAGCGGTCGCCTCCGCCCAGCCGACGTTCGGAAGGCATGCGTGGTTGCGCTGAATTGCAAGTGCGACTTTCACGCTTTCGAGCATGTCGTTCGTATACGCGTCGGTTCCGAGCCCCACAAGAATGCCCTTTTTGAAGAACTCAAGCACCGGCGATGTGCCGACCGCGTTTCCCATGTTGGATTCCGGATTGTTGACGACTATTGAATCCGTCGCCTTGATTATGTCCATTTCGGAAGCACTCACATGGATGCAGTGCCCGAGTATTGTCTTATTCCCCAGTATGCCCATGTCGTGAAGGCGGTTGACCGTGCGCTTGCCGTGGTTTTGAAGCGAATCATAAACGTCGTTCATGCCCTCGGCAACGTGGATGTGGAACCCGGGCCCTTCGGGCTTCGCGCAAACGCACTTGTCAAGCGTTTTATCGGACAGCGTGAACGCCGCGTGGAGGCCGAACATGCCTTTTATCATGTCGCCCTCCTGCTTTGCCGCCCAATTCATGAAATCGACGTTTTCATTTATTGCTTCATCGCATTTTTCCGTCCCGTCCCTGTCGCTGACCTCGTAGCACAGGCATGTGCGCACTCCCAACTCCTTAGCCGTCTCCGCGATCTCGAAAAGGCTGCCCCGGATCTCTCCGTAGCTTGCGTGGTGATCGAACAAAGTCGTGACGCCCTGTTTTATGCAGTCTATATATGTGGCATAAGCCGATGCGCGCGTTAACGGAAGGGTGAGCCGCCTGTCGAGCTTCCACCACATGCCGTCCAATACCTCATAAAAATTCACGGGATTATGTCCCTTTATTGAGAGTCCCCTTGCAAGCGCGCTGTAAATGTGCGAATGCGCGTTTATAAAGCCGGGCATTATCACGCCGCCTCCGGCGTCCACAAATTCGCAGTCCGGGTATTTTTGCTTAAGCTCAGCTTCGTCGCCGACCTCCTTTATGAGCGCGCCTTCCGTGATCACTCCCCCGTTTCGTATATACGGGTTGGATTTGTCTCGCGTTATGACTTTACCGTTTCCTATATGAATCATAAAAGCAGCCTCCCGTTCCAAGATGTGCAAAGAAAAGCTCCATTGATAAAAAATGAGTTTTCATGACCTAAGTCTGAACACTCATTAAACTATGAGTGATAGTGAAGCCCGTGCGCGAAGCACTTCCTTACAGCTATCCTCTATTCTGTTTCAAAATTCTTACAATAATTCTAACATTCCATTTGTCTGAAATCAATACCTAAAAAATATTTTTAAGCATAAAAAATATTTTGGTTAATGTATTGTATTCATCCAAATCTGTGATAATATTTAGGTCAGGAGATGATAGCGATGACAACCCCCACCCTGGATCTTCTTAAGCGCCTGGCGTCCGCGCTTGCGGCGCAGTTCGGAAGCAATTGCGAAGTCGTTGTTCATGACCTGACGGCAAAGGATCCGGAGCATACGGTTGCAGTAATCGAAAACGGGCATATTACCAACCGCAGAATAGGCGACGGCCCGTCGAAAATCGCGCTCGAATCGCTGAAAGAAACTCCGGACAGGCTCAAAGACCGTTACAATTACCTGACGACAACGCATGACGGGCGCATTTTAAAATCCAGCACCGTTTACATAAGGGATGAGGACGGTAAGCCGACGGGGATTTTCTGCATAAACTATGACGTCACGAACCTCGTTATGGCCCAAAAAACCATCGAATCGCTTTTGGATCATGAGGAAAATACAAAAGAACCCGAATACATTCCGCTTAACGTAAACGACCTCTTGGATGACCTGATAGAGCGCAGCGTAAAAGTCGCGGGAAAACCCGTCGCAATGATGACGAAAGAGGATAAGATCAAAGCCATGCAGTTCTTGAATGACGCGGGAGCGTTTCTCATCACAAAATCCGGCGACAAGATCTCAAAATACTTCGGGATCTCAAAATACACTTTGTATTCCTATTTAGACGCAAAACAATAAATTCTGAAAGGATGAAAAAACAATGGATTTCTCCGAAATCAAAAAAGCATCGGAAAACTATCTTCCTCAAATGACCAGATTTCTCAGGGACCTCATAAAAATCCCCGGCGAAAGCTGCACGGAGGAGGGCGTCATCCGCCGCATCGAGGCCGAAATGAAAGCTGTCGGCTTTGATAAGGTGGAAATAGACAAGCTGGGCAACGTATTGGGATATATGGGCAGCGGGAAAAGGATCATAGCTTATGACGCGCATATAGATACCGTCGGCCTCGGCGAAATGAGCAACTGGGAGTTCGACCCGTACGAAGGGTATGAGACCGAGGAGCTTATAGCGGGCAGAGGCGCTTCGGACCAGCTCGGCGGTATAGTTTCAAGCGTATACGGAGCGAAGATAATGAAGGACCTCGGCCTTATCCCGGAGGACGTGACCGTTCTTGTTACGGGCACGGTTCAGGAAGAGGATTGCGACGGCATGTGCTGGCAGTACATCCACACCAAAGACGGCATAACTCCGGAGTTCGTAGTGATCACCGAGCCCACGAACGGCAATATCTACAGGGGGCACAGAGGGCGCATGGAGATACGGGTCGAAGTCAAGGGGATCTCCTGCCACGGCTCCGCTCCCGAGCGCGGCGAGAACGCCATCTATAAAATGGCCGAAATCATAAACGAGGTAAAAGAGCTTAACAACCGCCTTGCGTACGACCCGTTCCTCGGGAAAGGCACGCTCACGGTTACCCAGATCTTTTATACAAGCCCCAGCCGCTGCGCGGTGGCGGACATGTGCGCTATATCCATCGATCGCCGCTTGACGGTCGGGGAGAACGACGTCACCTCAATAAATGAGATCAAAGAGCTCCCTTCCGTCAAGAAGTACGGAGCTGAAGTAACGATGTACAACTACAATAGCCCTTCCTGGACGGGCGAAGTGTTTGAAACCGAATGCTATTTCCCGACATGGGTCATTCCGGAGGACCACCCCGCATGCAGGGCCCTCGCCGAATCCTTCAGAGGCATGTACGGTGAACCCAAGATCGACAAATGGACATTTTCCACAAACGGCGTTTCCATAATGGGCCGCTACGGAATCCCCTGCGTCGGCCTCGGGCCGGGCAAGGAAGAGGAAGCGCACGCGCCAAACGAGAAAACCTGGAAGGCGGATCTCGTCAAATGCGCGGCGGTCTACGCGGGCCTGCCATCCCTGTATGTCAAAAAATGAATACATGCCGCTTTAGATTAAGAGCGGATATCAAAACCTAAAAAGGAGAGTCAGCAATGAGCAATATCAAACAATTTACCGATAAACTCGACAGTTTGAACTTTAAAGAAATGTATGACGGCGATTTTATACTCACATGGGAAAAGACCCGCGACGAGCTGGAGGCCGTATTCACGGTCGCGGACGCCCTACGGCACCTTCGCGAGAACAATATCTCATGCAAGATATTTGACAGCGGACTCGGCGTCAGCCTTTT
>MWCU01000119.1 GCA_002070205.1 Firmicutes bacterium ADurb.Bin182
GGCCAAGGCGGTGGTTTTGATCATGAATCGCTCCTTTTTGTCTGACAAAAATTATTGCAGATGGATTGTATCATAACCTGACGCTTTTGGCTATGTGTTATTATGCTTGTCTCGCCCGAGGCCGTGCACAAGTCCGACAGCGGAGGAGTAAAGCTGAACATTATTAGGCCGCCCGTTTCCGGACAGCCCCATTTGCCGTAAAAATACATATTATTTAAAGCGCCGTCCGCTGTCCTTGCACAGAGCTTTTACCGCGCTCATCGCCGACATCGCGCCGCCCGGCAGCCCGCCTCCGCGCCGTACCCATTGCCCGGCCATATAGAAGTTTTTGAGTTCCGGCAGCTTGTTCGGGAAATTACCCATGTGCCCGACAGTCGTCTGCCAACCCTGCGGAGAGCCCTCCCGGTTGCCTGTGTAGCGCCGGTATGTAAGCGGCGTAGCGACATCGCATACTTCCACCTTTTCCTTAAGACCGGGGTAACGCTCATCGAGCCGCGCGATGACCTGCGACGCGATGCTTTCCTTTTCGGCCGCATATCGCTTTTTATCATTGCCGAGATTGTCCCACACGGAGAAGTCTGTTTCAAGCATTGCGACGATAACGCTCTTGCCTTCGGGCGCCATCGATCTGTCATATCCGTAATGCCTGAACGAAAGCCAGTCGTATTTGATGCCTGCCGCTTCGATGGGCTCCCCGAGAGCAATCGCCTGATTGTGCGGTATACCGGAAAGGCCGGAGCTTATTCCCAGTGAAACCTGAATGACGGGCGTTATCGGCTTTTCCGAGCGGAATGCTTCGCTGTATTTTTGCGGCGTAAAGCCGCCGCCGAGCATCCCTTCCAGCGCGGTATACGCATCGGCTGCACAAATCACGCTATCCGCCGGAAATTCCCGCCCGCCGGCCAGAACGCCGGACGCCCGGCCGCCGGTCGTCAATATGCGCTCGACCCTGAAGCCGTAATGCACCTTGCCGCCCGCCGATATATATTCCTTCTCGACGTCCCGCATCAGTTCCAGCGACCCGCCAAGCGGCCAACCGGCATTCCGTGAGTGGTGCTCGGCCAGGTCCATAATCAAAACGAAAAGCGGCAGGTCGTCGAGCTTTGCATAGCCGTAGTAATGCAGGAAAGCTTCCCTGAGCGCCGGGTCTTTCAGACCGTCCGCAAAATCCTTGAGCGATACGCGCGAATACCTCATCAACGGGGGAAGAAAATGCATTATTGCCGGGATGATGTCGCGAAGGCCTGAAGGCATGCCAAAGGGGATATCCGCGCGGCTCATCGAGCGTGCTGCGCGTATGAGCCCGCGTATCTGCTTTTCATCCTCCGGCGAGAGATCGATAAGGTGCGGCTGTAGCTTATCAAGGTCACAGTAGATTATGACGGAAGTTCCGTCCCTCGTCTCTATACGGATGGATTCCTCGTGATGGATATATTCCCGCGTTCCTGCCGCTCCTATCCTGCGCATCAGCGCACTCAGCATCTTCCCTTCGGCGGAGCCGTAGACGTAGCGGATGCAGCCGTCGAATGTATACCCCCTGCGCTTCCATGCCGTGCAGAGGCCTCCGGGCAGATCGTGCATCTCGAAGATCTCCGTTTCGAATCCGTTCTGCTGCGCCAATATCCCGGCCGCAAGCCCGGCTATACCGGCTCCGATAATTATTACTTTATTCATGTTGATCCCTCACAAGGCCTTTACCCGATTATATCACTTATGGCATATTCAGGGAACAGATCCGCGGGACAGGAAGGGTGAGAAATCTGCACCCCTCAGCCGCCCGCGGCAGCTCCCCTGCGATGGGAGCCGTGTCTATGGCCTCCCCTCTGAGGTTAAAGCCGGTGCCGCAGTATAAAACCATCCGGTGAATGGTTTTAAGGCTTTAACGGGCGGTCCGAGCATTAAGCGATAGCATAATGCGTGGCGTTACATGCAAGTATGCTGTGCTTGCATACCGCCCCGAGGTTTTTCGTTTTACGGAAAACAGACCTATATGTTATCCGCAGGACAGGAAGGGTGCGGAGTACACACCCCTCAGCCGCCCGTGGCAGATCCCCTCACAGGGGAGCCTTAAGCGGTCCGGAAGGGTGGAAATTGCGCTGATATAGAATAAGAGCGGCGCTGCAGGGGAACATTTGTTTAACCCCGCAGTCATTTATGGTATGATTAGGTAAATCCATTCGAAGGAGCATTGCGATGAAAGTACCGGATCTGAAGTATGAGCGGATAACCATTGAGCATATCACGGAGGAACTCAAAAGGGTAACAGCCGCTGTGAAAAGCGCGGCCACCGCCGATGACGTCCTCAAAGCGCGCGAGCGATATGTTTCGCTGTATGAGGAATTCACGACGGCGGCCAGGCTTTCCGAGATGCGCTACACGCTTAACACGGCTGACGAATTTTATCTCAAGGAAAAGGAATACTACGACGAGGTCATGCCCGAAGTCGAGAGCCTCATGCTCGAGTACGCGAACGCGATGCTTGAAAGCCCGTTCCGGGCAGAGCTTGAAAAAAAGACGTCCCCGCTCGTGTTCAAGTCTTTTGAGATTTACAAAAAGGCGATGTCGCCCGCCATAATAGGGGACATGGTCGAGGAGAACAAGCTAACGACGCAGTATTCAAACCTTATGTCCTCGTTGAAGTTTGAGTTTCGGGGCGAAACGATGCCGCTCACGCTGCTTCGGAAATACATGAAGGATGACGACAGGAAGACGCGGCGCGAAGCGTACGAGGTTTTGGGCGCGGGGCTCATGGACGTATCCGAAACTCTGGACGGCCTTTTCGACAAGCTCGTGAAGGTCCGGGACAGGATGGCCAAAAAGATGGGCTATGAAAACTACATCGAGCTCGGCTATCACAGGCTCGGCCGCCTCAGCTTTGACGGGAAAATGGTCGGGAAGTTCAGGCAAAACGTGCTTGAGTTCATCGTTCCCGCGGTCGCGAGGCTCAAAAAAGAGAACGCGAAGCGCATGGGCATAGACAAGTTCATGCTTTACGATAACGACGTTTCCGTGCCGGGCGGCGACCCGAAGCCCGTATTGGACAGGGACGGGATATTCGGGGCGGCGCGCGAGATGTATCACGATTTGAGCATTGAAACCGGCAAATTCATAGACATGATGCTTGAAAACGATGCCTTTGACGTCGACTCGCGGGAGAACAAATGGGGAGGCGGCTACTGCACGTATCTCCATAAATACAGGCAGCCCTTCATACTCGCCAATTTCAACGGCACATCGGGCGACGTGGACGTCATAACGCATGAGGCGGGGCACGCGTTCGCGGATTACATGGCGGGCGGCAACCGCTTTTTCACGGAGCTGGGCGTCGGCGGGATGGATACCGCGGAGACCCACTCAATGAGCATGGAGTTTTTCGCGTGGAAGTATCTCGGCAAGTTCTTTGGCACGAACGCCGAAAAGTCCAAATTCATGCACGCGTTCGACGCGTTCTCGTTTATCCCGTACGGAACGGCAGTCGATTATTTCCAGCATATCATATACGCGAACCCGGATATGACGCCCGCCGAGCGTAACGAGACCTGGAAGGGGCTGGAATCGCAATTCCGCCCGTACCTTTCCGCGGAGGGCATAACGTATCTTTCGAAGGGAACGCGCTGGCAGTACCAGATGCACATTTACGAATCGCCGTTTTATTACATCGATTACTGCCTCGCCCAGGCAGTCGCTTTCGAGTTCCTTTTCGAATCGCTTAAGGACTATGAAGGCGCGTTCAAAAAATACGTCCGCTTCCTGTCCAGGGGCGGCGAAAAGCTTTTCGCCGATCTCATCGAGGAGGCGGGGCTAGTTTCCCCCTTCAAGGAAGGAGCGCTTGAAAGCGTTGCGAAAAATGCGGAGAAGCTGATAAACGGGTTGAGACCATGAAAAAACAATTTATATGTAATAAGTAATCAGTCATAAGTTAAGGAAAAACCTGCTTTTTTGCAGGTTTTTTCCATTAACTCCCCGTATAGCAGACACCTGTTATACTCGGGCTGAAAACTGATTACCTAATATTTATAAAAGTGGTCAGTCCGAGTAAAACATGGTCAGGACCTGTTTTACGGGGGCGGTTAGTGATTAGTGGTCAGTGAATGAAAAATCCGCCCCGCGGATTACTTCTTTTTGAGTGTTAAATAAGTTATAAGTAATCAGTAATGAGTATTCAGTTCCAGTGAAATCCGCCCCGCGGACCTTTTCATTAACTGAAAACTTAATACTAAATACTGAATACTAAACACTAAGCACATCAAATATTCGTAATAAAATCGTAAGAAAAATTATTGACAACATATGTGATTGCTGATAATATCGTTTTACAATAATATTTCTGTCTAATGCAGCAGTTCAAAAAGCACTGAAAGGGGATGAAGACATGAAAAAGCTTTTTACTCTCGTTCTGGCGCTCGCGCTCGCGTTCGCGCTCGCCGCTCCGGCGCACGCCATCACCGGCGACACCACTCCCGATGAGACCGCTAAGAAAGTCGCTCCCGTGGCGCTCTCCGTCGAGCTGTTCACGGCTCCCGAGTCCCTGGTAGCGGGCGACCTCGTCCTGAGTAATATCGCCGCGAACAAATTGTATATCGTCAACGAAGTAGTGTTCTGGGGCGTCGCCCTGCAGTTTGCAAAAGCGGATGAGGATAATGTCCTTGGTATGCATGAGGACGATTATCTTGGCTCCGTGCTGACTGTCTCCTGCGATGCTTTTGCGCTCAAAACCGTCCCCGAAAAACATACTTATGGTCAGATAGGCGACGGCAAGGTTGTGAAAGGTGCCTTTGGCCCTGTCTTTCTCGATGACGAGGATCATTCCGGCGCGGATCTCAAGGGCGCTCTTGACGTTAGATTAGGCGACTTGGTATTGGATCACGATGATGACGGCATATACGATTACGGTCCCTGGGCAACCGATAAGGGAGTATCCGCATATTTCTTCGGCCAGAGCGTCGTTAAGGGAAAGGGCGCTTTGACGGCTAAGGTCGAGCTCGAAACCTTGCTCGAGGACAGAGATCTGTTTATTTACGACGGCTTAGACCTGCTGTATAAAGTCGGTTATGCAACAACCGGATTACACGGGTTCGACGGTTATGTCGTTCAGGACGAGGAAGAAAATAAGGTCGGTTTTGAAGTTGACGACGGTGACGTTCTTGCCATCTATGTAGCGCTTTCCGATCCCGAGGATACTGATCTTACCGGTGATTTTCAGGAAGTTGAGTTCAAGAAACTCGTTTCCGGGGGCGGTTCCGTAGTGAACGTTATCGGTGAATTCGAGGATGAAGACTTTACCGCTGCAAAGAAGGTATACGAAGGCGTCATGAAATTCTTCGGTTTCAATTACGATGCCGAGGGCAAGCTGCGCGACAAGCACTTCGAGGCGAAGGACTCCAACCTCTTCCTGAAGGACCAGATTGCAATCAACCTCTACACCGGCTCCATCGTTCTCCCGAACGGACCCGAAGTACCCAAGACCGGCGACGCCGCCTCCATAATGGGCTTTGTGATGATCGCTCTCGCGCTCGTCGCTGCCGGCTTTGTGGTATCCAGAAAGGTAAGGGCATAAAGCGTAGCTTTATGCCAAACCGAAGCTGAGGTGGTTACATCTCGCGCGCACGGTCAGGGCATAAAACTCTTACAAT
>MWCU01000120.1 GCA_002070205.1 Firmicutes bacterium ADurb.Bin182
GGCAACGCTTCGCGAATCGCGCTTTTAAAGAAGGCGCAAAGGGCAGCCAAGGAATATTCGAGTGAAATAACGCAGTTGTCCCTTCGGTATATGGATGAGGATAAGCGCGTGCTCGTATGCAACAGCGAGGGCGTGTTTGCAGCGGACAGGCGTCCTCGAACCCGTCTGTTCATAACCGCGGTAGCCTCAAAGGGCGATGACGCGCAGAGAGGTTACCTAAGCTATGCGAGAGGAATGGGTTTTGAAGCATACGATGAGGCGGATATCGAGTCTCTCGCAATACGGGCGGCAAAAATGGCGGTAACGATGCTTCACGCGCCGGAATGCCCCGCCAAGGTAGCTCCCGTCGTGATAGGAGGAGGTTTCGGAGGCGTAATATTTCATGAAGCTTGCGGACACTCTCTGGAGGCGACCTCCGTCGCCAAAGGAAACTCGGTTTTCGCGGGAAAACTGGGCGAGCAGATCGCGAGCCGTATAGTAACCGCCGTCGATGACGGCACTATCCCGGGAGAGTGGGGTTCCATCAATATGGATGACGAAGGAACGCCCTCGCAAAGAAATGTTTTGATAGAAAACGGGGTTCTGAAAGGATACATGATCGACAAGCTCGGCGGACGGCGAATGGGCATGAAGCCGACAGGCAACGCGAGAAGACAGAATTATACGTTTGCTCCCACGTCACGGATGACCAATACTTTTATAGCTCCGGGCAAGGACGACGACGAAGAGATGATACGGACCCTCGGCGAGGGGCTGTATGCGGCCTCTATGGGCGGCGGTTCCGTCAACCCGTTGACGGGGGAATTCAACTTTTCAGTCGACGAAGGTTACTGGATTAAGAACGGCAAAATAGTATCTCCCGTAAGAGGCGCCACGCTGATAGGAAAGGGCGCGGATGTATTGATGAAAATCGACCGCGTCGGGAAAAAGATGTGGATGGAGCACGGGATGTGCGGCTCGCTCTCAGGTTCGATTCCGAATAATGTGGGGCAGCCCAGAATAAGAGTGAGCGAAATAACTATCGGCGGAAAAGGAGGTGCTCTTTAGTGACTTATGAGGATTTCAGGGACCGGTTGTTTCAAACAGCTTTAAAGAGCGGGTGCTCCGCGGCGGAAACGTATTATGTTGAAGGAGATACGTTCAGCGTAAACATACTCGAGGGCGAGATGGACCGCTATGTGGTGAGCAAGACTTCCGCACTGGGCCTGCGGGTCCAGGTGAAGGGCAGGAACGGATATTCTTATACCGAGGCTTTGGAAGATCCGGCCAGGCTTGTGGACCATGCAATCGACAACGCGAATGTCATAGAAAACGACGATGAGTCCCCTATGCAGGGAAGATGCGAATATGAACAAGTCACGCCGCCCGAGAGCCCTTTGAACCTAATGGATGAACAGCAGAAGATAAAGCTCGCAAAGGAACTGGAGCAAGCCGCAAAATCGGAAGACAGCCGGGTCATAAGGATGGGCCATTGCTTGACGGCTTCCTTCAGCACGGCGGTAAGGATAGACAACACGCTGGGTCTTTCGGCGCAAAAGCGAATAAATTCGGGATACTGCGTGGCGTGTCCGATACTTTCCCATGAAGGGCAGATGAAAAACGCATTCGCTTTCAGGAGCGGCAAAAACGCCGCGGATATCCAATCCTGCGCGGAAGAAGCGGTCCGTAAGGCTGCCGCCCAGTTCGGCTCCGCCTCGGCGGCTCCCGGGCGGTACAGGATAGTGCTGCACGCCGATGCCGCAGCCGACTTTTTTGAAGCGTTTTCGCCCATGTTCAGCGCGGATGCGGCGCAAAAAGGCCTTTCGCCGCTTCGGGGAAAGGAAAAGCAGCGGATAGGCTCTGAGCTGATCACGATAATCGACGATCCGCTCCATCCCGACAATCCTTCGGCGTTTGACGACGAAGGCACCCCTTCCGTTGCAAAGACCGTCGTGGACAGAGGCGTGCTCATGACTCTTCTGCACAATCTCAAGACCGCCAAAAAGGCCGGTGTTGAATCGACTTCAAACGCGAGCAGACCGGGGCCCGGTTCGCCGGTGGGAGTCGCGCCGAGCAATTTTTATGTGGCGCCCGGCGAAAAGGATTTAAGCGAACTGCTTTTCGAGATGGATAATGGCATCCTTATCACGGAATTGTCCGGGCTTCATTCCGGCGTGCATCCCGTGTCGGGCGAGTTTTCTCTTTTGGCGAAAGGACATTTGGTCGAAGACGGCAAAACAATACGGCCGGTGGACCAGATCACGATAGCGGGCAAGTTCCTGGCGCTGCTCGATTCCGTCCGGGCGGTCGGCTCGGATCTGCGGTTCTCAATACCCGGGGATTCCCGGTTCGGTTCGCCGAGCCTTTATATAGAAGAGGTCATGGTAAGCGGAAAATAAGCGGAATAAAAAATCGGGGAGGTTTTTATGAAGAAGTTTTTGTCTGCCTTAAAGTATGTTGTATTGATAATTCTTGCCGTTGCGCTTGTTCTGGTCGTTCTTGACAGGTTCGGCATATCCGTCCTTGCGTCCTATGCTCAAACAGTTCTGCCGTACTCGGTGATGGTTTACGCGCTGTTGAATGTCATAAACGGAATTTTCTTTGAGAAAAAGAAATTCGGCGAGGTCATATTCAATATCGCGGTGATAATCTCTTTATGGGCGCTTTGCTTATAAACTTTGGCCGAAAAAATTTTAGGGCAGGCAAGCGCCTGCCTTTTTCTGGCAGATCGGTATAAAACGGGAACATTCAGCCCGTCATTGCATACCGGAGCTCATGAGTATTATAATAATATATGTAAAAGTATGTATATCGGAGGAAACGAATGGCAAAAGACTATACGGTCAGCGATATAAAGGTGATCGAAGGGCTCGAAGCGGTCCGTATGCGGCCGGGCATGTATATCGGCTCGACAGGGCAGAGGGGGCTGCATCACATTTTATGGGAGATCGTAGACAATGCCATAGACGAAGCCGCCAACGGGTTCGCTGATGAAATCAGCGTAACTCTTAATAAAGATCATTCCGTGACCGTGGAGGACAACGGCAGGGGAATACCCGTCGGCATACATGAAAAGATTGGCGTTTCAGGCGTGGAGGTGGTATTCACGCATCTTCATGCCGGAGGCAAGTTCGGAAACGAATCCTACGGGTATTCGGGAGGGCTGCACGGAGTCGGTGCCTCTGTGGTGAATGCGCTTTCGGAATATGTAATGGTCGAGGTATATACGCAGGGACGGTCATATTATCAGGAATTCAGGTCTTTTCAAGATAAAGACGGAAAAATCGTATCCGGGCGTCCCGTGGCGCCTCTTGCTGAAACCGGCCGCACGAGAAAGCAGGGCACAAAGGTAACCTTTTTGCCTGACGCAAGGGTTTTTGAAACGCTGGAGATGAACTTCGAAGTTATCGCCAAAAGGATGCGCGAGCTTGCATATCTTAACAAGGGCGTAACGATGCGGCTTTTTGACCTTCGCGACCGCGGGAACCAAAAAACCAGGGAATTCAGGTATGACGGAGGACTTTCGGACTTCGTGAGGTATCTTAACGAGGACAAAACGCAGCTTTACGATCCGCCCGTCACGTTTTCGGGAAGCAAAGACGATATATTCGTCGAGGTGGCGCTCCAGCACAACGACGGATATTCGGACAATATTTTTTCTTATGTAAACAACATCCCGACCACAGAGGGCGGCACTCATGAGACGGGATTCAAATCGGCCCTGACCAAGGTCCTCAACGATTACTGCCGTAAGGCGGGATTTTTAAAGGATAAAGACGCTTCGCTTGCGGGAGAGGATTTCAGGGAGGGCCTGACCGCCATACTCTCACTTAAAATGCGCACCATCCAGTTTGAAGGCCAGACCAAAACGCGTCTTGGCAATACCGAGGCGCGCACAGCCGTTGAAGCCGTGGTAACGGACAAGCTCACAAATTTCCTGGAAGATTTGAAAAACGCGCAAACCGCGAATCTCATTGCCGACAAGGCGATTAAAGCCGCTAAAGTCCGCGAGAGCGCGCGAAAGGCAAAATCGATGGCAAGGGAGAAAAACAAGCTTGAGAACGCACCCCTCGTAGGCAAACTTTCAAGCTGTACGGGACGCAACTTTGCCGAGAACGAGCTTTTCATAGTGGAGGGCGACTCAGCCGGCGGCAGCGCGAAGCAGGGAAGGGATCGAAGATTTCAGGCGATACTGCCGCTCAGGGGCAAACCGCTCAACGTCGAAAAAAAGCGGATAGATCAGGTGCTTGCCAACGAGGAGTTCCGTTCCATAATCACGGCAATAGGTACCGGCATCGGCGAAGATCTTGATCTTGGCAGTTTAAAATATAATAAGATCGTAATTTTGTCCGACGCTGACCAGGACGGCGCGCATATCCGCGCCATACTTTTGACTTTTTTCTACAGATACATGAAGCCGCTGATTATGGACGAACACATATATATAGGTCTTCCCCCGCTTTATAAAATTCAAAAGGGCCAGGAAATAAAATACGCGTATTCGGATGCTGAGCTTGCAAAGCTCACCAGGGGGATGAAGGGATATACGCTGCAGCGGTATAAGGGGCTCGGAGAAATGAACCCCGAGCAGCTGTGGGAAACGACTATGAATCCCAAGAACCGCTCGCTTATAAGGGTCGGCATCGAGGATGCGGCGGATGTGGAGCATATGGTCACGGTGCTGATGGGGGACAAGGTCGCGCCGAGAAAAGAATACATAAGCGAATTCGCAAACTTCAACAAGGCGGACAGCTTTGAAGAACGCATAATACTTCCCGCTCAGGATGATTTTGAAAGAATAACTGTTTAAAACCCGGAATTAAGAGGTTAAAAGATGACGAACAAAAAAGCTCCGGGCGAAACGCGCCCGGCGGGCGAAACCATAATCCCTCGCAACATGGATGATATCCTTCATGAGAGCATAATGCCGTATGCGGAGCATGTGATTCTTGAACGCGCTTTGCCTCGCGTCGAGGACGGGCTGAAACCAGTACAGAGGCGCATACTTTTCACTATGATGGAACTCGGCCTGTCGCCTGATAAGCCGTATCGCAAAAGCGCCCGTATAGTGGGAGACTGCCTGGGCAAATACCATCCGCACGGCGACACGTCCGTTTATGACGCAATGGTGCGCATGGCACAGGATTTCAACATGCAGATGCCGCTTGTGGACGGGCACGGAAACTTCGGCTCGGTGGACGGGGACAGCGCTGCCGCAATGCGGTATACCGAGGCTCGCATGACTCCGCTCGCGATGGAACTGCTCAGGGATATCGATAAAGATACGGTGAAATTCAGCCTGAATTTTGACGATACTCTGAAGGAGCCGGACGTTCTGCCGGGACGATATCCCAACTTGCTTGTCAACGGAGCTTCCGGGATAGCGGTCGGGCTTGCCACCAATATCCCCCCACATAACCTCGGTGAAGCCGTGAATGCCGTAATTGCGCAAATGGAAAGGCCGGATATTTCGCTGGACGAGCTTTTGAGAATCATGCCCTGCCCGGACTTTCCTACCGGCGGATATATTCTGGCGACCGAAGAGATAAAAACCGCGTACGAAACCGGACGCGGCAAGCTGCTTATGCGCGCAAAAACGCATATCGAGGAATTGAAGAACGGCAAAAAGCTGATCGTCATCACAGAGATCCCTTACCAGGTCAACAAGGCAAAAATGCTCGAGGATATCTTGAAGCTGAGCCAGGATAAAAAGGTCTTGTTCCAGGGCATTTCGGATATCAGGGATGAGTCTGACAGGACCGGCATGCGGGCGGTAATCGAGGTAAAAAAGGACGCGGATGCCGATAAGATCCTTCAATATCTCCTTAAGTATTCCGCTTTGCAGTGTACGTTCGGCATCAATATCGTAGCCATAGCGGACGGCAAGCCGCAGCAGATGGGCCTTAAGGAGTTGATTTCTCATTATATAACCCATCAAATCGACGTGGTTACCAGAAGAACGAAGTATGAGCTTGAAAACGCGCAGCGAAGAGAACATATACTTTCAGGCCTTATGGTTGCGATTTCCAATATCGACGAGGTTATCGCGATAATCCGCGCTTCAAAGTCCCCAAAAATAGCGCGGGACGCCCTGATGCAAAGGTTCGGTCTTTCGGAGATCCAGGCTCAGGCTATACTAGATCTTAGGCTGCAGAGGCTGACCAATTTGGAAATGCTGAGCATTGAGCGCGAATACAAGGATATCAAAAAGCTTATCGTCGAATTGCAGGCGATATTGAAATCGCCCGCCAAGCTTCGCGGCGTTATCAAAAAGGAGCTTATCGGAATTCGGGACAATTTTTGCATGCCGAGGCGAACTGAGATCCTGAAGGACGAGCCCGAGATAGTTATCGACAAGAGCGATCTTACGGTTGTGGAGGAAGTCGCGATAGCACTGCTGCCCGAACTGAAAATAAAGAGGATACCCGAAAGGCTGTTTAGCAGGGAACAGGCGCAGCAGGAAAAGCCTATAGCGGTCCTTCACACCGGAACGGATAAGAAGATACGGCTTTTCTCCAATTTGGGATTCGCGTATACGCTCAGCGCCGAGGATATACAGGAATCCAGAAACGGCGCAAGGCCGCAAAATCTTGCCGCGCTGCTGACCCTTGAGGAAAACGAAACCATCGTATCCGCGTTCAATGAATCGGATGAGGGCGAATACTTCTTTTATACTAAAAAGGGCATGATGAAGAGGACCGCGGCTTCGGAATACGGAACGAGAATGAAGCGCGTTCAGGCAATCAGCCTCAAGGACGGCGACGAGGTCATCTGCGTCGAGCAGAATGGACGGGATACCGTTTTGCTTGTTACCAGTAAAGGCATGAGCATCCGTTTTTTTACGGAAGAGGTTCCCGCTACCGGCAGGGTAAGCGCGGGGGTAATGGGCATAAAGCTTGAGAAGGGCGATTTTGTGGTATTCGCGAGGCAGGTGCTTGACGAAGGAGAGGTGCTTTTGGTTTCGGACAGAGGATATGCCAAAAGAAGCCTGATTTTTGATTATGAAATCCAAAAACGCCACGGTAAGGGCCTTAAGACTTTTGATTTTAAAAAGAACGGCTCGAACGGGACATGCGTTGCCGCCGCTTTCTATGTCAGGGAACCTTTTGATTTTACGGTCGTTCAGCTTCACGGAACCGAAACCGTATTCAATACGGAGCAGATTCTTATCGAAAATCGTGCGGGTAAAGGCACGCTGCTCGTCATGGCGCTTCTTGACGATGTGGTTACAAAAGCTTACGCGTTTCCGGAACATGAATAAAAAAACGACAGCCGTTCCGCTGATAATGCGGCGGCCGGAAAGGCCTGCAAGGCCGGTTAAGAAGGTGAAAAGCGAATGGAAGAAAAACGGTTTGCTGTTTTGATAGATGCGGATAACGTATCTTCAAAGTACATCAAGTACATCATGGAAGAAATAGCCGACTACGGGATTGCGACCTACAAGAGGATATATGGGGACTGGACCAGAGCGGCGGGAGCGGCCTGGAAGGATGTTTTGCTGGAAAACTCCGTGACTCCCGTTCAGCAATATAACTATACCGCCGGGAAGAACGCGACCGATTCCGCCATGATCATCGACGCGATGGATATTTTGTACTCGGGAAATGTGGACGGGTACTGCATCGTTTCAAGCGACAGCGATTTCACAAAGCTTGCGTCAAGGCTCAGGGAGTCCGGAATGATGGTAGTGGGAATGGGCGAAAGAAAAACCCCAAAACCGTTTATCGCCGCGTGCAATCAGTTCAAATATCTTGACGTGCTCGCGGAATCCGAGAAAAAGAGCATGGAAATAGAAGCCATACAAAGCGCGGTCCCCAAAGCTGCCGAGACGGAAAAAAAGCCCGGAGCGGGACAGGCCGAAGCGGAAAAAGCCCCGGATCCTGCAAAAGCCGCAGGAGCGCAGGATGCCGTAAAGGTAATGACGGATATCGAAGTAATAAAAAAGGCGATTATTAAAATGGTGAGCGAATCCGATGCGGAGGATCAGAGCATAGACATGGGAGAGCTCGGAAGCAGGCTTGTTAAGAGGTATCCGGATTTCGACGTAAGGAATTACGGGGACACAAAGCTTTCAAAATTCTTAAAGAAGTTCGATTTTTTGACCATCGACACAAAGGGCAAAGGCACATCTATGAGAGTTTCGCTCAAATCGGAGACAGGCAGGAACTCGGAATCAAATGCCGCTTCCGCGCGGAAAAGAAAGCCGAGGGGCAAGAAAGCGGCGGAAAAGCAGTAGCAAGCGCGCGGCGCTTTGTTGCACGAACCGGAGTTTGCATCTATCGGCCGCTCCGGCTTTTTACAGTCGATTCGATGAAAAGGAGTTTTGTTTTGACACAGGAAAAGTATGATGCGTATATCGGTCTTTTGAAAGAGGAACTGGTCCCTGCGCTCGGCTGCACGGAGCCCGTAGCAATTGCGTACGGAGCGGCGAAAGCGAGGTCTGTGTTGGGAGCCTTTCCGGACGAAGTGACCGTCGAAATCAGCGGAAACATAATGAAAAACGCTAAAAGCGTTGTCGTTCCCAATACGAACGGATTGAAAGGTATCGCGGCGGCGGCTGCGGCCGGAATAGTCGCCGGCAATGCGGACAAAGGGCTCGAGGTTATTTCCGGTATTACGGATGAGGACAGGGAGCGTATCAACAAATTCCTTGAGGACCATTTAGTTAAGGTGATTACCGTGCAATCCGAAAGGGTATTTGATATGACGGTAACTCTTAAGCACGGAAGTGAGTGCGTCAAGCTTAGGATTGCGGACCTGCACACAAACATCGTGAGCATAGAAAAGAACGGCAAATCCGTATTTGATACTCCGGTATATGAAATGACCGAGGATGAAAATTTTGAGAACGCATTTTTAAGTGTTAAGGATATCGTTGAATTCGCGGATACGGTCAGTATCGGGGATATCCGGGGAATCATCGAAAAGCAGATAAATTATAACATGGCGATCGCCGAGGAAGGCTTGAAAGGGGATTACGGTGCCAACATAGGCAAGATCCTCTTATCCTGCTACGGAGACGACATAAAAATCAGGGCAAAAGCCAAAGCCGCCGCAGCTTCGGATGCACGGATGAACGGTTGCGGGATGCCGGTCGTAATCGTGTCCGGAAGCGGTAACCAGGGGTTGACGGCGTCCGTGCCCGTAATCGAATACGCGCGTGAGCTTCGCTGCTCAAATGACCGGCTTTACCGGGCTTTGGTCGTTTCCAACCTGATCACGCTGCATCAAAAAAAAGGGATCGGAAGATTGTCGGCTTATTGCGGAGCCGTATGCGCAGGCTGCGGAAGCGGAGCCGGAATCGCGTATTTGATGGGCGGGGGATATGAAGAAATCGAGCTCACGCTTGTCAACGCGCTCACTATAGTGTCCGGCGTCATATGCGACGGAGCAAAATCTTCCTGCGCGGCAAAAATCGCCGCGTCCGTGGACGCGGGACTATTAGGGTATTATATGATGAAGCACGGGCAGCGCTTCAAAGCCGGGGAAGGGATCATAGCTAAAGACGTTGAGGCGACGATCACAAATATCTGCAAATTGGGAAAGCACGGAATGAGGGAGACCGATAAAGAGATCATAAGGATAATGGGCTGAAAAAAACAGTGACCCGGCTCAGCCGGGTCCTTTAATAATTTTATTTGAAGAACTTCGTTATTATGCTGACTATCTCCCCGCCGATGCGCTTTTGCGCCTCCGACGTCGATGCGCCTATATGCGGCGTGCAGCTTACTTTCGGGTGCGAGTAGAGTGCGCTGTTCTTCGGGGGTTCTTCAGCGAACACGTCAAGACCCGCTCCGTATACTTTGCCGGATTCAAGAGCTTCAAGAAGCGCGTTTTCATCGATATTCGTTCCGCGGGAGGTGTTGATTATCACAACGCCGTCCCTCATCTTTTGTATGGACTCTTTATTTATCATCGGCTCTCCGGGAAGCGAGGGGATGTGCAGCGAAATGAAGTGCGATTCTTTCAGCAGTTCATCCATTTCGACGTATTTCATGTTTTCATTCTCAAGTTCCGGGATCTTATAGATGTCGTACGCGAGCACCTTCATGCCGAGCGCTTGACACCTTGAACCGAGCGCCTGGCCGATCCGGCCGTACCCCACTATTCCGACCGTTTTGCCCGTAAGCTCGATGCCCTTATATGCGGATTTTTCCCACTTGTTCTCGCGCATGGTGTGACCCGCGATGCTTATGAATCTCGAAACGGAAAGCATGTGACCGAGCGCAAGCTCGGCGACCGCATCGGAGCTTGCCTTGGGAGTGTTTAATACCTTTATTCCCTTCTCTTCCGCGTATTTTACGTCGATATTGTCAACGCCCACGCCGCCCCTGATTATGAGCTTAAGCCTGCCCGCCTCGGCCGCGGCGTCGATTACGGGCACTCGAACCTTGGTTGCGCTTCTTACAACAAGAACATCGAATTGTTTGACCTGATCTTTAAGGTCATCGACCTCGTAAAACTGCTGTACGACTTCATACCCAAGCTCGGTCAGCTGCTTTACGCCTGTTTTATCCATCCCGTCGGTTGCTAATATCCGTATCATGGCGTATCCTCCTTTGTGTTGTTAAGCGTTTTGCTTCTCGAATTCTTTTATAAATTTGACCAGATACTCAACGCCTTCATAAGGCATTGCGTTGTATATCGAAGCGCGAAGACCGCCCGTCGATCTGTGGCCTTTCAGGTTGCTCATACCGGAAGCGGCGCTCTCCTTTACGAATTTTGCGTCCAATTCCTCACTGCCAGTTGAGAAGCGAACGTTCATCATTGAGCGGTTTTCCTTCACAATAGAACATTTAAACAGCTTGCTGTTATCGATAACTTCATAGAGAAGCGCCGCCTTTTTGCGGTTTCTTGCCTGCATTTCGGTCAGGCCTCCCATATCGATCAGCCAGTCCATGACCAGCTTGCAGATATAAATCGGGTACGTCGGAGGCGTATTGTACATTGAGTCGTTTTTGGCCAGAATCGAATAGTTGCACATAGTGGGCGTGCCGGCCAAAGGTTCGCATATAAGGTCCTCTCTGATAATGACTATCGTAAGTCCCGCGGGAGCAATGTTCTTTTGCGCGCCCGCATAAATAAGAGCGAACTTCGTTACGTCGACTGGCTCGCTCATTATGCAGGAGGACATATCGGCAACAAGTGGAACGTTACCGGTATCCGGAATATAGTCCCAAACCGAACCGAATATCGTGTTGTTATAGCAGATATGCACATAATCCGCTTCAGGGTCCAGCTTGAGCTCGTTTTGGCGCGGGATCCTGACGAATTTTTCTTCTTTCGTAGAGCCCGCGATGTTGACGGTACCGAATTTTGCGGCTTCCTCCGCCGCTTTCGTGGAGAAGTTGCCCGTCAATATATAATCCGCTTTTCTGTTTTTGGTCATAAGGTTCATGGCGACCATCGCAAATTGCAGCGTAGCGCCTCCCTGAAGGAACAATACTTTATAATTATCGGGGATATTCATGACCTTTCTCATCTTGGATTCGGCTTCGGTTATAATGCTTTCATATACCTTGGACCGGTGGCTCATTTCCATGACGCTCATTCCCGAACCGCCGTAATTGAGCATTTCGTCGCGCGCTTTCTCCAAAACCTCTAAGGGCAGCATGGAAGGTCCTGCTGAGAAATTATAGATCCTTTCGTATTTCATATGCGTTCTCCTGTTCTTAATATGATATTTAAGGGCAGTATTTGGCTGCTCTTTCCATTCAGCCTCATTATATTATCTGAATCGCTCCATATCAATTCATAAATACAATATATTTTACAGTTTGGCATTTTTTTGGATTCCGATACTGGAAATCGAACGAGAAGTTGTGTATACTGATATTGGATATACATGATTTTATACATTATGAGGTAAATCATGAGCAGATTTGTGAATTTGTTTTCCGAAATCGGCAAGCTCAACACGGTAATGCTGCACAGGCCCGGAATCGAGGTCGAGCAGCTTATACCCGAGTATCTCGAGCGGATGCTTTCCGAGGACACGCCCCATGTGCCCACAGCAGCCAAAGAGCACGATTATTTTGCGGACGTAATCAGGAAGAGCGGAGCGAATGTTTTATATTTGCGCGATCTGTTCCTGGACGTTATCAAAATCGAACAGGCAAAGCATGAATTCATTGAAGATTATCTCATAGTGGGAGAAGCGCAGTCGGAATATTTGAAGCAGGCGATACGCGAATATCTCCTTTCAAAAACGGACGAAGAATTCTTCGAGTGCATAATGAGGGGTATCAGGAAAAAAGACATCGAAGTCAAGCCTTCCTCCTGCCTTGCGCTTGTGATACAGGATGATTATCCCTTCTTTATCGATCCGGTCTCATCCCTTTATTTTACGAGGGATATCAGCATTTGCATAGGCAACGGAATGATCGTAAGCTCAATGAGCATGCCGTTTCGAAAGCGCGAGCCGCTTTTGATGCGCTATATCTATAAATATCATCCTTTCTTCCGAGAGGATGACACTCCTCTCTGGTATGATTACAATCTCGGGTACAGCGTTGAGGGCGGGGATCTGCTCGTCCTTTCCGACAAAGTGATAGCGGTCGGCTACAGCCAGCGTACATCCATCGGGGCTATTGAGAATATCGCAAACAATATTTTAAGAAACGGATATGAGAAAATTCTCGTATTCAATTTGCCGAAGATACGCAGGTTCATGCATTTGGACGTGCTTTGCACAATGATCGACCACGATAAATTCATCGTGTCGCCCCATGTTGCCAAAGGCGATTTCGATATGTACGAAATCACGCTTCAAAAATCCGGTTTGCTTCGCGCCTCTCTGGTGACGAAAAGCATGCGCGACGCTTTCAAGCGAGCGCTCGGTTTAAGGGCAATAGATTTTATTCAGGTGGGCGGAGACGACTATATAGATTCCACCCGCGAGCACTGGAACATGGGTTCAAATTCCCTGACCGTCGCGCCCGGCGAGATAATAACCTATTCACGGAACGATATTACGAACAGCCTTCTTGTCAAGCACGGGATCAAGCTCCACACCATCCCCGACAGCGAGCTTTCGAGAGGAAGAGGGGGCCCCCGCTGCATGAGCATGCCCATCAACCGCGATAATTTAAAATAACGTTTCCACAAAAGTCCATCGCGTCACCGTTTATGCGGGGGGAAATAATTCTTGACTTGACCCTCGATTCATGCTATTATAATCTCTGCCGTCGAAAACGGCGCGGCGCGGGGTAGAGCAGTCTGGTAGCTCATCGGGCTCATAACCCGAAGGTCATGTGGTTCAAATCCCATCCCCGCTACCAAATATGCGCCCATTATATTTTAATGGGCGTTTGATATGGCGGCGTAGCTCAGTTGGCTAGAGCATTCGGTTCATACCCGGAGTGTCATCCGTTCAAGTCGGATCGCCGCTACCAAAGATAAAAAGTCCCGGAACGCTAAGGTTTCGGGACTTGTGTTTTTAGCTTTAAGAACATTTTGGGACTAAAAATAGTCATTTACCGTATTTTTACTGCATTGTTTTTTAATCGAGGACTTTCGACTTTTTTTATACGTTTTCGTTGCCGATTTTACGGGAGCCGGTCACGCTCCTGAGTTTTGATTAAGAGAAAATGATGGCGGATTTTCGCTTATTAGTCTATAATTCAATTACATCGAAAGCCTGAAAAGATTTTGGTTATTATTGACGAAGAGACGGCGCTATGAAGAGGAACCGATTGATACGCATCGCGAGCATAGCTTTGACTGTTGTACTTGCCGCAGTTCTTGTATATTTCGCATTTCTTGAAATCATGCCGGATTTGATACCGCTTCTTGAGAGCGGAAACGCCGAGCAGATAGAAGAATACCTGAGGTCAATTGGCAGGCTTCCGGGCATTCTCTTTACTATGCTGCTTCAGGCGGTTCAGGTTTTTTCCGTTGTGCTGCCCGGCCTTCCGATACAAGTCGCCGCGGGCATAGTGTTCGGGACATGGCGAGGTTTCTTTACATGCCACCTATCTTTCGTTGCTTCAAATGTCATCGTTTTTTCCCTGGCAAGACGATTCGGGAAGAAATTGGACAAATATCTGCCCGTAGAAAAAAAAGATTCAAAACTGGATTTCCTCTTGAAATCGATCAGCCCCTCCTATATGACCGTAATAGCAAATCTTATGCCCGTTGTGCCGAACGGCATAATCCCTTACGTCGCTGCCAAAACAAATATAAAGACTTTGCATTTTGCCGTCGCGGCTTATTTCGGAAGTTTTATTCCCATACTTGTTTTTTGCGCCGTCGGCAATAAACTGTTAAAAGGCGACTATGTTGAGTCGGCAATCCTTTTGGCCGTATTGTGCGT
>MWCU01000121.1 GCA_002070205.1 Firmicutes bacterium ADurb.Bin182
TTGGTCAAACTGGCAAGCGGAGCATAGTTTTCTGCCGCGCAGCCGGTGAGTATCAATGCTTTTAAGTTGGTCAGAGCTGACAGAGGTGCAATATCGGTGATTGCGTTGCCGGATAAATCAAGGCTTTCGAGGCTTGTAAAGTTCTCCAATCCGGCGATACTGCTAATGGGTTCTTTTTCCGATATGTATTTCTGCCACTCCTCATAAGCGAGGTTCAAACTTGTCACAGTTTTCGCTTCCGCAACCGTAATATCACCACTGGGTTTGCCCATCGCACCACGCACTATCACCTCAAGCGTTGGGTCGGCAATGGTCACAACGCTAGTCGTCGCCATTTCTGTCTGCGTTGGCGTTGGTAATGGTGTCGAAGCCGGTGCGTCACATGCCACAAGTGAAGTGAGCATCAGCAGGGCGAGCAATGCGGGTAGTATCTTTTTCATTTGGTGAATCCTCCTTTTCTATTCAATTAGCCATAATATTCCTCTATCCAATTATCTCACAACAAACATATTTGCATCGTTGTCGATTTCCCAAATGCTGATATCTTCCAGCAAGTGTCCATAAATCCGGCAATAGTATGAGGCAAGGGTTTCGGAATTGCTGGTCCGGACATCTTTTTTGAGCGCGAGTATTTTGCGCGTGCCTTCTGGCAAGTGCTCAAGCAGTTTCAGCTTACCATCTATTATCGAGGCATTAAAGAGCGTCAGGTGAACAGTAATATCAGGATACTCATGGACAACATCCATAAACTCTTTGCCAACAGATATCGTTATTGCAAGTTCTTCCTGGCACTCTCTTATGAGGGCCTGTTCTTTTGTTTCGCCCTGTTCAACCTTTCCGCCAACAAACTCCCATAAAAGTCCACGTGCTTTGTTTACTGGACGCTGACAGATCATGAATTTGTTATCTTCCCGAATGAGAGCTGCGACTACTTCAATCATTACAGCACCTTCCTAAGGCGGAACTTATACTCTTTTCTAGTTTTACCGTTCTCGTCTTTTTCATCTTCGCATATGTAATCAACTAATTCAAACACACCTTGATAATAATATTCGCTTGGAGAAAACTTGACGAAGAGATGTATCTTTTTGCCGTCACGAGTAGCGTTCTTAATTGCCAAGTTGCCCTTGGACATAGTTTAGTCGCCGGATTTACCTTCACCGGAATAAATGGAATCACCTTCGGTAGTCCATCTGTCGTGATAAACGAACTTACCGCCGGATTTGTCAATTGACGAAATGAGCACCACCTTGGTGGGCGTGGGATTAATTCCTCTGCCGAAACCGGAAATCTGAATTCCAAACTGTTCCTCAACCTGCTGATAGGTCAAAATCGGCTGTCTTGCCAGGTGCGCCGCGTGGTAGTCTTCGGAGAACATCTCGTCAATGCTTTTCTTTGTTCTACCAAGAGCGGGCTTGGCTGCATCAAGTGCTGCTTTGCGTGCTTCTTCGGCTTTTCTCTGAGCCTCTTCCTCAGTACGTTTCTTTTCCTCTATGGTTCGTTCTTCTTTTGCATGTTCGGCCAGAATCGCCATTTGTTTTTCGGCATCTTCCAGTGTCAGGAAAGACTCAAAAGCTGCTGGATCAGAAAACTTTGAGATTTTACTTGCAAACTGAATCTCGATGTACTGTCCGTCAACGCTAATAATCTCGCCAGCGCCTAAGCTCTTGTGGTTTACTTTTTCGTTAATTAATTCCATGTCCGGCTCCTTATACAAAGTTTATTCCTACTGAAAGTAGGTCGGTACGATGGAAGAAAGATCATCATTTCTAGCATCGGCGAGCACTGGAAAAGCTTTCATTAGAGCGCTATTAAACTTGCGCTTGCCGTAGCTATATTCCGTATGAAGGGATCGTCCAAGCGAGGCATTTACTCCACCATAAAGTACATCAAAAACTGTACTCTAAGTCGGACTATTACTTGATGCCTGTTGAGATTTCGGTCCAGTCCGATAAAATAAACGATTGCTTAAATTTAACATCGAGGACGTCGGCGATCTGCTTGAGTTCCTCCAAGGTCAGCGTTTCACGATTCAGTTTTTTATATAAGTTCTGTCTGGACTGCCCTAGGCGCCGGGCCAATTCTGACAGAGAGATGTGTTTCTCTTTACATAACTGTTTAACGAGCCCAGATGTAGTCATAGCTGTTACCCTCCAAGTATATTGTATGCCGTTTGGTTTTCATTTTCAAGGCGCAACTGTGAATTGAATATAAAAAAGAGCGTAAGCAAAATAACTTTATCCCTTTGTTTGCGTATTTAATTGTGACACTATTTCGTTATTTCTTTCCCACTTTTGAACCGAAACACGATACTACCATTCTGCTGAACGATTGCGTTGTCGAGCAGCGTAATCCAAAGTCGCTCGTTCCATTCGGGTACGGTCAGCGGCTGCTTTCTCAACATTGTGATAAAAGCGCTGATTTCCTTGCTTTTCCGAATCCGCCTTTCCTTTTCTGTTTCGAGTGCGGTGTAATGTTCATAAGCGGCGTAATAGCGTTTTTCGATACGTTCGGTTTCCAGCGCGTAAGCCTCCTGCGACTGAGCAACCGAGGCATTCTTTTTTATATGCGCCTGCATGAGCTCGGACACGACCGCCATTTCATCTTGTTCCTTCTGCATTTCAGTATCAAGTGCTGTAGTGTCACAGAGCGTCTGCCGGATAAGCTCACAGTCGGCAAGCACTGTGGAGCGATTGCCCATCAAGTCATTGTAGGCAGTAAGAAAACGTTGTTTGATTTCGTCCTCGGTGAGTGTCGGAGTTTGGCATCTGTTCTCATTTTTAAACTTCTGATTGCACTGGAATATCACGCTTCTATATTCATCTGTGGAATGCCAGACCTTTCGGCCGTAGAAGCCGCCACAGTCTCCGCAGATGATTTTACTGTGAAAAGCCTTATCGCTGTATGCTCTGCCCAGCTCTTTGCGCCGCGCCATTTCATCCTGAACCGCTTGAAATTCCTCCGGGGCTATGATGGCTTCGTGTGAACCTTCCACATAATACTGCGGTACCTCGCCGTTATTTATCCGCAGCTCTTTTGTCAAAAAGTCAACTGTAAACCGTTTCTGGAGCAACGCATCGCCCTTGTATTTCTCGTTGGTGAGGATGCTGGCAACCGTGGATGATCGCCATGTTTTCTTTCCGGCAGGGGTGAGAATGCCATGCTTCATGAGGTAATTTGCAATGCCATGTGTGGTTTTCCCCTCGAGGAACAACTTATAGATGAGCCGCACCGTTTCGGCTTGCTCAGGAACGACCTTGAGGTTTCCGTCCTCGCCCTTATCAAAACCGAGAAATTGCGAGTATCCAACGCTAACCTTGCCATCCGCAAAACGCTTGCGGTGTCCCCATGTAACGTTCTCAGAAATTGAGCGGCTTTCTTCCTGTGCCAGAGAGCTCATAATGGTAAGAAGCAGCTCCCCCTTGCCATCAAAGGTATAAATATTTTCCTTCTCAAAATAACACTCCACACCTTTTTCCTTCAGCTTACGGATGGTAACAAGGCTGTCAACCGTGTTCCGCGCAAATCGGCTAACCGATTTTGTGACGATAAGATCTATCTTGCCATCCAGCGCATCCTGAATCATCTGTTGAAAACCCTCGCGGTGCTTAGTATTCAAAGCCGAAATGCCCTCATCTGTATAAACCTTTACGAACTCCCAGTCCTCTCGGGACTGAATGTATTTTGTGTAATAATCGACTTGTGCCTCGTAACTGGTAAACTGCTCGTCCTTATCTGTGGAAACACGGGCATACCCGGCAGTGCGTCGCTTTGAAATAGACGCTGTAGGTAGAGCTGTAAACTTGTTTTTTGTCGCTGGTATTGTCGTTACTCTTGGCATTGTTTTTTCCTCCTTTGGATGCGTGTTCGCTCGGCAGCGGCTTGCTTCATTTCTGGTGTCCAACTTTCCCGCCGCGAGCGGTCTGCCCATGTGCGCTCAACTGTGCTACCGTCCTTGAATACAAAGCGCAGATGGTTATCTTTCGGCACTTCGATATGGTCAATCTTTGCATCGAATACTGTCGAATTGTAGGTTTCTATCCCAAGCACCTCGGCGCACATGGCTTGTAGCGTTGCTTCGGGTATTTTTTTGCCGTGGCAATACGATTTACCCTCGGTGAGAAATGTTGAGCAGTTCCAACCAACCGAGCCGTTACAGGTATTTCGCTTGTAATTTTTTCCGCAGAAGGGGCAGTAGATTTTACCGGTGAACTCGCTTTTCTGTGGGCGGGGTCTGCCCTTTGCAGCTTCCTCCATTCTCTGCAAAACTACCTGTGCGGCATTGAAGGTATCCATGTCGATTATGGCAGGATGCGTTTCCTCCGCGAAAAACTTCGGCAGCTCACCAGTGTTACGGCATTTCTTTTTTTCCAGATGATTATTTCGGTAGTGCTTTTGAAGCATGGCGTTGCCCGTATATTTTTCATTGCCGACTGTATCGCGGATACGTTGGGCGCACCATTTTCCGCCAAGCGCCCCCGACACGCCTCGGCTATTCAAATTTTTACTTATTGCTCCAAAGGTTTCTCCGGCAATAACGCGGGCAAATATCTCACGAACGATTGGTGCAGTTTCTGTATCAATCTCTATACCATTCTTCGATATGCGATATCCGAACAGAAACCGCCAGTTGAGCAGCTCACCGTTCTCAAAGCCTTTACGCACACGCCACTTTTGATTTTCGCTTGCTGACAGGCTTTCCTCTTGTGCATAGGATGCAAGAATGGTCAGCATCAGTTCGCCCTCCGCACTCAGCGTATGGATGTTCTGTTCCTCGAAAAAAACATCCACCTCCAAAGCTTTTAGTTCACGGACTGTTTCCAGCAGTGTTACCGTGTTCCGAGCAAAACGTGAGATGGACTTGGTCAGTATCAAATTCACTTTTCCAGCACGGCAGTCTGCGAGTAGATTTTGAAACCCGCTTCGACTGTCCTTTGTGCCGGTCAGCGCTTCGTCTGAATAAACGCCTGCATATAGCCACCCTGCGTGATTTTGTATTAAGCTACTGTAATAACTGATCTGTGAAGATAGCGAGTGAAGCATCGCGTCCTTACCAGTAGAAACACGTGCATAAGCGGCGACCTTTTTGGGCTGTTCCAATCGTGGCTTCTGCGGAATTTTTCTTATTGCTTTCGGCATTATATCACCTCCTCGACTTACACCATGTTTGCTCTAAAAGCAACATTTATCAAGTCAATTTCTCGATATATACTGCCGGTTTTAAGCCCATATTTCTCAGCTAACTTGTGCTCAATTGATACAATGTCATCTTTATCGATGATGCCATTTTTAAGCATGATTTGTGCTTGTACTATAGCGGATTGGTAGGCTTGGACTTTCTGAAAATCAATCATTCCCGCCACCATCCTTGTAACGAGCAACGATGTAACAGTGGTGAGAACAATACTTGCGCTCGCCTTTACGGCGCATATGCAGTTCTTTACCGCAGCAGACGCAGAACGCTGTGTACGGCATATCGGCTTTTGGATGCTTGTTCCACCATTTCATTCGGCAGGTGTCGGAGCAGAAGCGCCGATTGCTGCGCTTACTGATATCAATAAGTTTTCCGCATTCTGCACACCGAGTGGTTTCTTCCTTTGTAGTGACAACACTTTTTTGCCTGCGACAATAAGACTTTACCGTGTTTTCGGAAAGCCCAAGCTCCTGTGCTATCTTTATATATCCGATGCCGCACTGTCGCATGGTAGTGATTCGCTCTCTTTGCTCATTTGTCATGAGATTGTCCTCCAGTCCGAGAACTCTTGTCCTCACTACCCACTGGAAAAAAAGAAGCCTTTCGTACAAAAAAGAGCAAAAAAATAATGCCTACCAGAGAGATATTCTCCAGTAGGCATCATTACGTATATGTTTATTCGCTGTACTTGATGAAGGCATCTGTAAAGCCAGCCGCCTTAAGCTTGGCAAGCAAGGCGTCTGCGTTTGTCTTGACGGTGTACGCACCGACCTGCACACGGTAGTATTTTTTCGGTGCAGTAGGTGTGACGGGAGCGGGTACTTCCGTTGCCGCAAGCCTGGCTTTTACATCAGCACGAAAAGTATCCATGCTCTTGCCGTGCCTTGGGAACCAATTTTTAGGATCGCCATGATTTGAAGCGATACCTTTCTGATACCCCTCGTAATGCCCGATTATATCTTTCTCTGCCAGCCCATACTGTTTACAAAGATAGACGCAAAGTTCCACGGCTTCCTTGTATACGGCAGAAAAATATGAGGTATCGGTCAGACCATCCTCGCAGATTTCAAAGCCAATATGTGTATCGTTAGCAAAACCTCCGGCGTGCCAGCCCCGGTGATTCCAGGGCAGAGTCTGATAGGTTGCGATACTGCCATCTGCCAGTTTGCCAATAAAGGCATGTACACAGACCTGTCGCCCATCCGGCTTATCCTGATTCCAATGGTTGTTATACTGATTCTTACCCAACAGACCGTCGTCGGGACCCACGTAGCGTTTCAGGTTTGGGTTGTTTGCTCCCGTGGAATGTACCATAATACCTTTCGGTGTGATGGTTTTGCCCGCTTTGTAGCAGGCATTGTTGGTCAGAATGAGTTTAT
>MWCU01000122.1 GCA_002070205.1 Firmicutes bacterium ADurb.Bin182
CAAGCCGCTTGGAAGCATTACAAAACCTGCGCTTGATAAGCTGATGCAATACAGTTATCCGGGCAATGTCCGTCAACTTGCCAATATTTTGGAATACGCCGTCATTCTTTCAGCCGGAGGGAAGATAGACCTGATGGATCTGCCAGAAGAAATCCGCGGAGGATCATCAGGCAGGAATTTTCAAATGAGCGATAAAGC
Source organism: Firmicutes bacterium ADurb.Bin182 (assembly GCA_002070205.1). Classification (GTDB taxonomy): domain Bacteria; phylum Bacillota; class Clostridia; order Christensenellales; family CAG-138; genus MWCU01. Next base: position 199 of record MWCU01000122.1, read on the forward strand.
GGCAGCTGAATATCTCGCCGGAAGGAAATTGCGTGACATTGAAAAAATAGTCATAGATGCCACACTCAAAAAGAACGGAGGCAGGCGTGACATTACAGCGGATCAGCTTGGAATCAGTACTCGCGGGCTTATAAATAAGATCGGCGAATATGGTTTGAAATAGTATTGGGTGAAATATTTTCAGGTATAGAATGCAATATTTTCATTTTGTCTTCATTGTTTGTTGATTATATCATAGTAAAAGAATTTAAACGTTTGTTATTTCGGTTGTTGAGCAAATAAAATCATATCTTATCGATTTGGCACTGTAATTGCTTGTATATAATCAAAGGCCACTATTAATACATAAGGAGGGAAATTTATGAGAACCAAAAGGTTGTTTGCGTTTGTGCTTTGCGTTTGCATTCTGTTGTCCTGTGTCAGTTGTGCCGAAAACGTCAAGCAAAACGAAACCGATGGGACCGACTTGCCTGTGAACACCGAAAAACCGACCGAAACAGCTCCGGTCGACGTTGCTCCGACCTACCAGGAAACTCTGACGATAGGAATCAATCAGGAACCATCCACTGTAATGACTCCGACCAAAGGCACCAATGCGATGTGCCAGATGATTACACGCAGCACTCACAGTACGCTGCTTGATCTGGATCCTGAAACCGGTGAGATAACGAATGATCTTGCAGAAGAGTGGTCTGTCTCACCTGACGGCACCGAATACACATTTAAGATTCATGAGGGCGTGCTTTTTTCAAACGGTGAGGAGTGCACTGCCGAGGATGTTAAGTTCACGCTTGAGCAGCGGGTTCCGAACGGCGCTCTTGCTCCTCTGGTTACAAGTATCGCTTCGGTTGAGGTTGTAGATAAATACACCGTCAAGATCACGCTTACAGGTCCGTTACAGGATATGAAGTATACTCTTGCCGGACCTCCTTGCAGCATCGTGTGTAAAAGCGCAGTAGAGGCCGAGGGGGACGAGGGGGAAAAATACGGTACCGGTGCTTTTGCAATTGCCGAATATGTACAGGGCGAGTATGTAATGCTTCAGCGCAACGAAGACTACTTCGGCGAGAAGCCTAATACCAAGAACTTAAAGTTCGCTATTTACCTTGAGGATTCTACGCGTCAGCTCGCTTTGGAGACAGGCGAAATCGATGTGTGCTATTCTCCCGCCAATGCAGATCTTGTTTATATTCAGTCCAATGATAATTTAAAACTGATATCCGTATCAGGCGTGAACATTTACTATATCGGCTTTAACACACAGGCTGAGCCTTTCAGCAATGAAAAAGTAAGGCAGGCAATCGCATGCTGCGTCAATAAGGAGGACGCAATCACCGTAGCTTTCGATGGTTACGCTGAAGTCGCGACCAATGTCATGGCCCCGGCCATACCGTTGTATCAGGACGTATCCGTATGGGAACTTGACGTCGATAAGGCCAAAGTGCTTATGAAGGAAGCGGGATATGAGGGCGGCTTTAAAGCTACGGTTTGGGTAGACCGCGCCGATGAGGAGCAGATGGCTGTTTTGTTCAAAGAAAATTTGAAGGAGATCGGCATCGATCTTGAGGTAATCCGCCTTGAGGCGACAACTCTGAAGGCCAAGTGGAAAGACGATGATTATCAGATGTGCATTCAGAAGTTCGGAAATACAGGAGGTCCCGACATCAGTTTCAGTTATGTTTTTGCTTCTACGGCATCCGCAAATCGTTCCCGGATTAATGATCCGTATGTTGACCAGACGATCGCAGCCGCAGCTGTGGAAAAAGATCTTGATAAGAGGTCTGATATATATAGGGAACTGAACGAATACATTACTACCACCGCTTATTGGGTTCCGATATGTATACCGCAGGTATTTGCGGCTATAAAGACCGGACTTGAGGGGGCTAAGTATTCAGGAAACACATCACACGATTTCACTTACGCTTGCCTTCCGGAATCTTGACGTCCAAAGGGACGGTGAATGTTTTATATTCGGGAGCACGGGCATTTGTCCGTGTTCCCGGACACATCTTTGTATCCTATGAAAGGGCAGCGCCACAGGGATTGGTTTATGGAACCCCCGCAGGGAAACGCATAGCGGGGTAATAGCAAGCTCCCGGAGGTCAGATAATGATTCGCTACATACTCAAGCGTCTTTTGATGCTGATTCCCGTCATGATCGGGGTTTCCTTATTTATTTTTATTATTATGGATTTTGCGCCCGGTGACGCAGCAATGACTGCGCTGGGTGATAATGCAACCGAGCAGCAGTTGTTTGAATACCGCCAGGAACGGGGACTTAATGATCCGGTGTTCGTTCGCTATGCACGATACATGTTGGGTATAGTTCGCGGTGATTTGGGAACGTCTTACATAACTAATCGCAACGTGCTGCAAACCTATCTTCAAAAACTGCCGTATACGTTGGAACTGGCGTTTTCAGGTACCCTGCTGGCTGTATTTTTCTCCATTATATTAGGGGTGATCGCGGCTTTAAGGCGGGGAACGATAATAGACAGCTCTGTGATGATACTTGCGTTGATAGGATTATCAATGCCGCTGTTCTGGCTGGGACTTTTGCTGATCATCTGCTTTTCGCTTAATCTTGGCTTGCTGCCGCCGGGAGGCGCCGAGGGGATTGAGTATCTGGTGCTGCCGGCTGTCACGCTCGCGGTGGCTAAAATGGCACTGCTTACGCGCACTACACGCTCGTCAATGCTTGAAGTAATCAACGAGGATTATATCCGTACCGCGCGCGCAAAAGGAGTGAGTAAAAAGGATGCGGTAAGGAAGCATGCTCTGCGAAACGCATTGATTCCCATTATTACGGCAATCGGCATCGAATTGGGATCGTCGCTCGGCGGTTCTGTTATCGTTGAGACCGTTTTTGCATGGCCCGGTGTAGGACGGCTCATTGTGGACAGCATCGGCAAAAGGGATACGCCCATGGTGACAGGCTGTTTGATACTGACCACGATGATAGTAGCCATGTTGCTTTTGATTGTCGATATTATCTACGCATATGTGGATCCACGAATCAAAGGTCAATATTCTAAATAAGGCGGTGAAGCGAATGCAGAGCAGTATTGTAAAAACACAAAATCGGGTAATCAGAGCAGAGGGAAAGATCAGGTCGCGCGGCATGTGGGCGGAGGTATGGCGTAATTTTCGCAAGAGCTTTGGAGCTATGCTCGGCCTTTTTATCGTCGGAATGATCGTGGTCGCAGCCGTCGCAGGCAACTTTATTTTTGACTATGACGAGCATGTTGTGGGTCAGAACGTCTCAGAAAGCAAGCAGGAGCCTTCTGCTAAACACTGGTTCGGTACGGACGAATACGGGCGAGACATATTCGCCCGAGTGATATGGGGTGCACGATATTCGATTTCCATAGGGTTTGCATCGGTGCTTTTATCCAGCCTTGTAGGCGTAACGCTTGGTGCACTAGCGGGATATTACGGCGGTGTCACGGAAACTATCATCATGCGTCTTGCCGATATATTCATGGCCGTGCCGCCGATACTTCTGGGGATATGTCTGGTTTCTGCGTTTGGCCAGAATATATTTATGCTCGTAATAGCGGTGTCCGTTAGTGCAATACCTGCGATGACACGCGTTTCCCGAGCATCCGTGATGACGGTAAGGGACATGGAATTCGTAGAGGCAGCCAGGGCTGCCGGCGCAAACGATATAGTGATCATATTCCGTCATGTGCTTATCAATTCGTTGGCTCCCGTAATAGTACAGGCAACGCTGCGTATAAGCGGTACTATTATTGCTATTGCGGCTTTGAGCTTTATCGGGTTGGGGATCACCGCTCCAACTCCTGAATGGGGAGCTATGCTGTCCTCCGCCCGCGGTTATATTCGAGGGCACAGCTATATGGCTCTGTTTCCCGGGCTTGCCATTATGATAACGGTTATGGGTTTCAATCTTATAGGTGATGGTGTTCGCGACAGCTTAGATCCAAAGCTGAAGAAATAAGGAGACACTAATGGACAGCAAAGACATCGCATTGGAGGTAAAGAACCTCGTTGTAGAATATGTGACGGCGGACGGTACCGTTCACGCTGTGAATGATATCAACCTTACTGTAAAGCGTCAGAGCTGCATGGGACTGGTGGGAGAAACCGGCGCAGGCAAAACCAGTACGGCTTTGGCCATTATGAATCTGATACCCAGCCCGCCGGGTATAATCCGCAGAGGAAGAATCGTGCTTAATGGGTATGAGACGCTTAGCATGAAGGATACCGAGATGGACGCGGTTCGCGGCAAAGAGGTTGCGATGATATTTCAGGATCCAATGACCGCGCTTAATCCGGTGCTGACCATCGGCGAGCAGATTGCTGAAAGCATACTGATGCATGAAAAGATATCCAAGACGGAAGCCTTGGAGCGTGCGAAGCAAATGCTTGAAATGGTTGGTATAAACGGTAACCGCGCCAACAATTATCCGTACCAGCTTTCGGGCGGTATGAAGCAGCGCGTAGTCATCGCTATTGCTCTTTGTTGTAATCCGAATTTGCTGATTGCCGATGAGCCGACCACTGCATTAGACGTCACTATTCAGGCGCAGGTGTTAGAACTGATCGACAATTTGCGCGAAAGTTACAAGACTTCTATGCTGCTTATTACGCACGATTTGGGTATAGTAGCGGAGATGTGCGACGAGGTAAGCGTAATGTACGCCGGGCGGATAGTAGAGTGCGGAACGGTTAAAGAGGTATTCACGGACACAAAGCATCCATATACCGAAGGCTTGTTTAATTCTTTACCCAACATAAATGATAGAAATGCTCAGCTTACGCCCATTACGGGGTTGGTGCCCGATCCTACCGACCTTCCGCCGGGATGCGCGTTTGCACCGCGCTGCCGATACGCTTGCGCGGAATGCGGCAAGCGCGTTCCAAAGGATAAATGGATAAGCGCAACTCACATGGTTGCCTGTACCGCCTACGAGAAGCCTGAATTCCTCATCGAAAGGAATAAAAAATGATGGTTGATAATATACTTGAAGTCTCGAATCTGAAAAAATATTTCAAAACAAAACAGGGGATATTGCATGCTGTTGACGGAGTGAGCTTTACGCTTGAGAGGGGAAAAACTCTGGGTATCGTGGGCGAATCCGGCTGCGGGAAATCCACTATAGGTCGCACAGTATTGAGACTTATTGAGCCAACCTCCGGGGAAATTAGATTTAACGGAACGGATATTAACAAACTCAACAAACACCAGATGCGGTCGATGCGTCCTCAGATGCAGATCATTTTTCAGGACCCGTATTCCTCGCTGAATCCTCGGCGGACCGTCAGCCAGACTATTCGCGAACCTATCACGCTCAACCGAATGATTAGTGATAGGGCAAAACTTGATGAGCGTGTAGCGCAGCTGATGGATATGGTAGGTCTCGCGGAGCGATTTGTAAATTCCTACCCGCATGAACTGGATGGCGGTCGCCGTCAGCGTATCGGCATCGCCAGAGCACTTTCGGTAAACCCAGAATTTATTGTGTGCGACGAGCCGGTGTCTGCTCTGGATGTATCTATACAAGCGCAGATTCTGAATCTCTTAAAGCAGTTGCAAAGAAAAATGGGGCTTTCCTATATTTTTATCACCCACGATATGTCGGTAGTTAATTATTTTTCCGACGATATCGCTGTAATGTACATGGGGAAGATGGTGGAAAAAGCGCCGGTTGAAGAATTGTTTTCTAATCCGGTGCATCCCTATACCAAAGCGCTGCTCTCTGCTGTTCCCATACCCGAATACAGAGAAGAAAAACACAAGCGGATCATTCTCCGAGGCGAGGTAACTTCGCCGGTGAATCTGCCGGACGAATGCCGCTTTGCAAAACGATGCAGCCAAGCTTGTGATCAATGTATAAAAAAAGAACCTCCTCTTACGGAAATTCGCCCCGGACATTTCGTATGCTGCTGCAATATTTAATCGCTTTGGAATGGGCCGGCATTTGAGTTGCCGGTATGCATTGAAAGATAAACATACAAATCGTGGCGTATGTAAAGTGATGCTTATTCCGGAATCGGCCGAGTGCACATTTTTTATCAGAATATGAGGATTTTGATGGTACCTTGGCTATTGGTAAAGAAATGTGCAAAAAGGATAAAGGAGAAAATATTTATGAAGGGTTTCGAATTTACCTTAGTTGGCTTCTCTTCTATTGCCCTGAAATTAATTTTAGCGGCATTGGCAGGCGGAATTTTGGGTTTTGAGCGTACGCGAAAAATGAGGGGCGCGGGACTTCGCACCTACATGCTGGTATGCCTCGGCGCAGCGATGGCGATGATGACGGGTGAATTTGTATCCGAGTTAACAGGTAAAGCTGATCCGTCCCGTATAGCGGCGCAGGTCATAAGCGGAATAGGTTTCATCGGAGCAGGTACTATAATGGTTACGGGCTATTTTCATATTAAGGGAATCACCACCGCCGCAGGTCTTTGGCTATGCGCTTCCCTCGGGCTTGCGATCGGGATCGGATTTTATACCGGCGCCGTCATGATGCTTATTATTACTCTTTTTGTTATGCTGCTAGGCGAGAAGATAGAAAAAGAATATCTGTCAAGAGGCTCCCGGATGCGCATTTTTGTGATGCTTAAAAACGCGGACGACCTCACGGTATTTCTAAACTATCTAAAGCAACTTGGCATAACTCTTGCAGAATTTGAACAGATAAACATGATGGGCAGCGGCGTGAGCGCAACCTTTATGCTTAAGCTTCAGCCGAAGCAAAACCATTCAGAAACGCGTGACATTTTGTCTGTCTGCCCGGGAATCGCTTTTCTTGAGGAGGTCTGAAAAACCGATATGATATAAAGCTACAGGCGGACCTAAGCAATTATCTTATATGAAGACATTATTGAAACTTAATAAAAATAGCAGGAGCAACTAATAATATCTCCTGCCTGATAAATTATTCATATATTCCAAATTTTTTCTTCTTAGCTGTATCGCTTCTTTGCTTCGCGGCTTTACGCTATTGCTCGGGACCGATCAAAAGCTTGGCGAGCAGCGAATCCCTGCCGAGTATAACCGTTTTGTTCTGCCCGTCAAGCGATGCTTCAAGCGCGTCGAGCGCGAGCATGTATTCGTAAAAGTCCCGTTTGTCGTCCGTGTTGTAAGCATCGGCAAGCATTCGCATGTATTCCTGCTCGCCTTCGGCTTCTATTTTTGCGGATGTTGCCTGAGCGTTGGATACGATGATATTCACCTGCTTATCGACGTTGTTTCGAATTATGGACGCTTCGTATTCCCCGTCCGCGGCGTATTTTTCGGCTATCTGGTTGCGCTCCGAAATCATCCGGGCGTATACGGCCTGCTCGTTAGCCGCTGGGAGGTCGAACCTTTTAATTTTTACGTCCACGATGTCGATGCCGTAGTTGGCTGCTGCGGCGTCCACGCTGGTCGCAATGCCGTCGTAGATATCGTTTCTCTCGGATGCGTCGTCTTCGTTGATGATGTCACTCTGAGCCAGCGTGCCCATTATATTTTTCAAAGTGTTATACGTCAGGTTGTCCAACCGCTCTTCCGCCACTCCGATGCTGCCGAGAGTGCGGAAAAATTTCAACGGGTCAGCTATGCGCCACAGAACATAGCTGTCCACGGTCATGTTCTGCTTATCTGCTGTCAGCACCTCGGAAGGCGGAATGTCATAGAAGATTATAGCTTTCGGGAATACCCTTATGCTGTCTATAAAAGGCGTTTTAAAATACAGCCCCGGCGAATCCTTTGTGTCTATTATCTTTGAAAACCTGACTACAGAGACATATTCGTTCTCCCGCACCACGTATATGCTTGAGCCCGCGATGATGACGGCAGACAACAGGATGACAACTGTTAAAACCTGCGCAATTCTCTTTTTCATATTCAATTGCCCTCCTTTACGGTCGGCTGCTGAACCGGCGACTTGCTCTCAAAAAAGCTTTCCAAAGGCAGCATCATATCGACGCCGTTCTCCGAAGTGTTTATATACACTTTTGCGCCGGGCATAAGCCGGGTTATCATTTCGTAATACATGCGCGAGCGAGTGATTTCGGGATTGTTCGCATATTCCGAATACATCGCTTCAAATAACGCGATCTGCTCTACGGCGTCGTTTATCCTTCTCTGCTTCAGATATTCGGCGTTCTGTAAAAGCTTGTCCGCCTGAGCTTTCGCTTTCGGGAGCTCGGCGTTCTCATACGCTTTTGCCTGGTTTACGACGGTTTCGGCGCCCTGCTTTGCGGTCTCGACTTCTTTGAATGCGGCTATTACCTCTTCAGTCGGAGGTTCGCTGTCCTGAATCTTTACGTCCGTCAGCATGAGCCCGATGTCATATGTGGCTAGTACATCGGTTATCAGCTCCTTGATCTGCTGCTGAATGAGTTCTTTGCCGGACGTCAGCACCGCATCTACTTTTGAAGAGCCGACCACATTGCGCACCTGGCTCTGAATAAGGTTCTTCAGAATCAGCTCGGGCTCATAGGAGGAAAACAGATATTTAACGGGATCCGAGATTTTGTATTCAACAAAAAACTCCACGTTCACGATATTATAATCGCCCGTGATCATTTTGCTTTCATCGCCGACAAGAACATAGCCTTCGGGCTTGGAAGGATCGGTCCTGTAGCCCATTTCGATTTTCTGGTAAACATTCACGTCCACCTTATGCACCTGCTGAATTCCGAAGGGCAGCTTGAAATGCATCCCGGCGTCCGCAATGTCTGTGACCTTGCCGAATGTCGTAATAACGCCCTGCTGCTTGTCGTCCACCGTAAAAAAGCACGTTGCGGCCGTTATTATCAAAAATACGACAAAAACCGCTGTGATGACCCACCGCTTAACATTTTTTTGATCTATGCTCAAAGTTATAACCTCCTGCCTGGAAAGAAGTACATATATACTATCATAAAGCAGGACTATTTAAAAGATATTAGCCGAGACGGCTTATTTGGCCTTTTCAGCCGGCGCCCGGACCCCTATTATGTGCAAGGGTCTCAGATTCGCGTAAGTATAGGACGCGAGCGGCCTGTAATCAGTGTCAAACGTATGCGCGGCAATCAGGATGTTGTCGGGGGCCGGATGCTTGCCGACCTCGACCACGAAAGGCGTATGGGACCAGTGCGTTCTGCCGGGATATTGAAGCTGGACTAGGTCGCCCGGCATGATATCCGAGAGCGGCACGACCTCAGCATACGGTCCCGGTCCTTTGTTGTTGACAATGAAATTATAAAAATATTGTACGCCCGTCCAGCTCGGTGTGCGGTCGTTTGCGTTGACATAGTACCATCCGAAAGTTTTTTTATAGTTCATCACGCCGGCTCCGGCAAACACGCACTGGGACGCGAAATTCGTGCAGTCGCCGCCTATACCGGTAAAATCAAAATAACGAGGATTGCGCCCGTAAGCCCATTGATGCGCGTAAGCTACGGCCTTTTCACGGTTATATTCCATAAATGCACCAGCCTTTCTGATGCACAGTATGAAAAGAAAAATATTTAGGTGAATGGTTATATTGACAGTGGTAAGTGATTAGTGGTTAGTAATTAGTGAAGGAAAAATCTGCCGGGGGCAGATTTAACGATCAGTATCTGCTGCGTCCGTCAACACAGTTAAGTGTAAACATTCAGGACATAGGTAAGTGAAATATTCAGCACATAGGTAAGTCCTGATGAGAAAACCAATTTTATAAATCCGCTTGCGTATTTTTCATTCACTAACCACTTTTCACTAGTTACTATCCACTACGTCTACGTCATAACCAGAACTCCTAATCGTAATGCTGTCTTAAAATAATTAAAATCTACGCAAGCAGATTTTTCATGAACTAACCACTAACCACTGCGTTCTCACAGCTCCTTCACTGCGAAACCTTTATGTGTTAGAATAGTAGCAAAATACCGGTAAATAATAGTAACACGGCAGGAGGAAAATATATGAGCGCGCCCACACCACACAATTCGGCAAAACCGGAAGATTTCGCAAAGACGGTATTGATGCCGGGAGACCCTTTGAGAGCGAAACACATAGCGGAGACGTTTTTAAAGGACACCGTCATGGTCAACAACGTTCGCGGCATCCACGGTTATACGGGCACTTATAAAGGCAAACGCGTGTCCGTGATGGCTAGCGGCATGGGTATGCCGTCCATGGGCATTTATTCGTATGAACTGTTTAATTTTTATGATGTGGACAACATAATCCGCATAGGCTCGGCGGGCGCTATCCACCCCGACCTTAAGCTCCGCTCCATCGTGATAGCCATGGGCGCCTGCACGAATTCCAATTACCTTTCGCAGTTTAGAATGCCCGGTACGTACGCTCCCATAGCGAGCTATACGCTTTTGAGGAAAGCGGCGGACAAGGCTGAGGAAATGGGACTCGATTACAGGGTGGGCAACATTTTCAGCTCCGATACATTCTATGATGACGCGAACAGCGGCCTTGAATGGCAGAAGATGGGTATACTAGCCGTGGAAATGGAAAGCGCCGCCCTGTATGCTAACGCCGCAAGAGCCGGCAAGAACGCGCTTTGCATATGCACGATATCCGACCTTTTGTTTTCCGATGCCGCTTGTACGCCTGAGGAGCGCCAGACCTCATTTACGCAGATGATGGAGCTTGCGCTTGAAATAGCATAGCTGTTTCGCTCATAACGCTTGCGCGTTACGAGCGTGATCAACTGTGGTTGGGTTTACAATATAAGGAATACTCGTACCTTCGGTTTGTCGTATCCCTTATATTGCAAAGTGTGATTTTTACCGTGCATGCCGCTGAAAATCACGATTATATGGATGTGTCCGCTTGTCGGTTTTTGTTTCACACCACGCCGACTACATCGACAACCCGGCGGGGAACGGCGCTTAATCGATAACTTCCCAATCATAAATCTGCTCCAATCAGGTGTGCAGATTCAGGACATCGGTAAGTGTAACATTCAAAACATAGGTAAGTCTTGATTATAAAATATAGTTGGGAAACTGATTTTAATAAATGGGGCTGTCCGGAAAAGGGCGGGCGATTCGTGAATCGCCCCTACAAAATAGGTATGACCTGTCAACACAACACAACATATTGTAGGTAACGACCCCTGTGTCGTTCCGCATTTGTATTTCCGGACAACTGTCCGGATTCAGGATATAGGTAAGTGTAAACATTCAGGACATAGGTAAGCCCTGATTAAAAAAATATAGATGATTAAAATAAAAACCCTTTTTCAATAAATGAATCCGCTCTCGGATTCTCAGCGTGTCAAAGAAGTCTGTACAGACTTCTTCGAGTTCTACACACTTTGCCTAAAATCAGAGATTTTCGGGCGGCAAAGCGTGCAAAGTACGAAATCCATATGGATTTCATCCGTTTCACCGTACATGCCGCTGAAGCCGGATTGAAAATTACGGGGTCCCGCGAAAATCAAAGATTTCCGCCAGCCCCTTAATAATCCCCAAGTAAATTTTTTGACAGTCTCTGAATCCGCTCTGCGGATTCTTCATTCACTAACCACTCACCGCTAATCGCTGTCCGGCCTCGCCGGACCCAGCCACTCGGCTTCGAGCGTAAACTCATCCTTCCCGGGAAATTCGTCCGGGTCGAAGTAGTTGTAATCATCCTTGTACGGGGAGTAAGTCAGCACGCTTATCTCCTTTTTTTGCTCATCCACCCGGAAAAATCGCATGTAGCCCGCTCCTCCCCATGAGTTGTTTTGATAATTGGCGAGCATCTGACAGACCGAGCGATCCGGGCTGCCGTCTTTGTCATCGTCAAATTCATCTATGCGCATGTTCGCGTTATACCGGTGGCCGCACAGCACCATGTATATGTTCGGATTATTCTTAACGACTTCGTTGAATATGCTTTCTCCGTTATCCGTAAAAGTACCGTTCGTGTTGATATATTCATGAAGCAGCAGAAATCCGGCTCTTTCGGGGTATTTTTTGAAAACGCCGTTCATCCATTCGATGCACTTTTTATCCGTTCCGTATCCCATTGAAACAAACAAATATTCGGTACTGCCAAGCTCGACAAGAGCGTAATGCCCTCGGTTATTTTCATAAAGGCCTCCGATCCAGCTTTTGCCTTCGGTGTAGTTCTTTCCGAACCGCTCTGAAAAATCGGAGTAGTCGAGACTGTCATAAGCGACGTCATGATTTCCCGCAAGTATACTCATGGGTATATGTTCTATTTGGGATAGGCATTTTTCCGCCGTATTCCATTGATTATCGTCGTTTTTGCTGTTTACGATATCTCCCGTGTGAAAAATGTATTTTAAGTTCATTCTTTGAGTGTTATTTTTTAAGAAAAGTGTCATTGAGTGGAATATCCAAGGATAATACTTCGAGTAATACTGAGTATCGGTCATCCAGCATAATGTATAGACTCCGTTTTCAGCATTCAGGGGATCGGGTTCATACATCGGAACGAGCGGCAGAGGGTCCGTGTCCTTCGGACCGCACGGAGTTTTACCCGCGCAGCCTGAGATAAAAAGGGTAAAAATCAGCAAATACAGCAGTTTTTTTCTCATGCTTCGCCGCTCCTAAAATAAGCATGGTCATGTATATGAAAAATAAAGTGAATTGTATGATAGCATAAGACATCTGTATTGCCTGCTATGTTGCGGCGGTTCGTCGAAACATATATAATGATGGCAGGAGGTTGTTCTGCCCAAGAACGGAGGTAAATGATGAAACTCAAATTCTGCGGCGCGGCGCGTTCGGTTACGGGCTCGTGCTATCTTCTTGAATATGACGACGGAAACATATTGGTCGATTGCGGTATGCGCCAGGGTTCGGATAAGAAGGGCGAGTATGGCGAGGACCGGTTTCCCTTTGATCCGAAATTCGTAAATTCGGTATTATTGACGCACGCCCATATCGATCACAGCGGCCTTTTGCCGCTGCTTGTGAAGCGCGGGTTTCGCGGCACCGTTTTGGCGACGGAAGCCACGGCTCAGCTATGCTCAATCATGCTTCCCGATTCGGCGCATATCCAGGAACAAGAGGCCGAGTGGGAAAACCGCAAGCGCCTTCGGGCGGGAAAGGAACCTGTCGAGCCGCTTTACGTAATAAAGGACGTTATAGAAACACTGAAACTTTTCCGCACTGCGTCCTACAGGGAGATACTTCAGCTGCTTCCGGGCGTTAAAGTGCGTTTCAATGATGCGGGGCATTTGCTCGGTTCCTCCTCAATCGAAATTTGGGCTGAAGAAAACAAAGAGGCGACAAAGCTGGTGTTTTCGGGGGATATCGGAAGGGCTGAAAGGCCTATAATAAACGATCCCGAAACCATACAAAGCGCGGATTATCTTATTTGCGAGGGGACATACGGCGACAGGAATCATGAGGTCGCGACGGATGGCGAAAAAATGCGCGAGTTCGCGAATGTTTTGGCAAAAGCCATCAGACGCGGCGGCAACATCGTTATACCCTCCTTCGCGATAGGCCGCACGCAGGAGATGCTGTACTATATAAAGCGGCTTCTGAAAGCAAACAGCGTGCCGGGGCTTGAAAAAATACCTGTTTTTGTGGACAGTCCTCTGGGCATCAGCGCAACGCAAATCTATGAAAGGTGCATGGAGGGCTACTATGATAAGGAAGCTCTGGAAATGGCAAAAGGAGGATCGCCTTTTGATTTTCCGACTCTGAAAATAGCTCAGACCGCCGATGAATCCAAAGCGATAAACGCAATCGACGAGCGTAAAATCATAATTTCCTCTTCCGGAATGTGCGACGCCGGCAGAATACGCCATCATTTGAAGCATAATTTGTTCCGCGCGGACGCCACGGTTATTTTTGCGGGGTATCAGGCCGCAGGCACGCTCGGAAGGATGCTCCTGGACGGCGCCAAGAAGGTCAAGCTGTTCGGTGAGGATGTAAGGGTAAACGCAGGCATCGAAAAGCTTGAAGGTTTTTCGGGGCACGCCGGCAAGGATGAGCTCCTCGCGTGGATACGAGCGATTTCACCCAAGCCGGAGAAAGTATTCCTTGTTCACGGCGAGGAAGATGTGCTCGATTCGTTCGCTTCATCCGTCCGCTCGCTGGGCTACAGCGTCCTTATCCCGAAGCTCGGGGAGGTTTTCGACCTTGAGCATATCAATGAAGCCGTGAAGGCGCCGGACACGCATGCGGCAGCACTTGAGGAGCGGGAACGGGGTTTTGGCATTCGAAGAGAAACGGAACGCATTATCAAGCTTCTTGAAAGCATGGAAGACAAGCGGTCGCTTGACGTGGCGCTCAAACTCGATATCATGGAAGAGGATATCAGGACGTTTGTCGAGAAATGGGAAAAACTGCTTCGGGTATAAGGCCTTTTTACAAAAGCCTTAATCCCTGTGATTACATGCGAACGGGTTTATTTCGGTTTTCGCGATATAGGCGCTGCAGCGGATCCGGACCGCTGCTGTTGATTATAGTTTCCTTTTAAAAAGCTTCTTTTGTGCTTTAACCCCTGAAAGCTGTCGATTGACCTGTTGCGCTTTCGGTGCATACTATGTTATAATCCATTTTAACATGTAACGCGATGACGGAGAAAAACGCCGCCGAATGCGAAAGAGAGGGCTGTTATAAGCTGAAAGCAGCCTGCAGGAGAGCGCTCGTACAAAGTTCGCTCCGGAGCATCGCCGGTGAAGTCTTTTGGATGCGTAGCCGGCGGCGGGTATGCCCGATACAGCTAAATGAGGTTCCGTTTGAAAAAGCGGAACGAATCAGGGTGGTACCGCGAACGCATTTCGTCCCTTTGGGATGGAATGCGTTTTTAGTTTATTGATCCCACTTGCTGAAAGGAGAAAGACAATGAACAAAGAGCTTGAAAGAATAAAACTGAATGCTATGGCTGCTGTCAGGGAAGCTTTAACCGAAGCCGATATAGACAGGATATCCGTATCGGTACTTGGGCGGAGCGGTTCGCTGACAGAGATCCTTCGCGGCATGAGCAGGCTTGATAAGGATGAACGCGCAAAAGCGGGCCAGCAGGCAAACGAGGTCAAAAAGGAATTGGAGACAGCCCTTACGGAGCGCAAAAAGGAACTCTCCGATGCTTTTTTGCGGCAGCGCCTGAAAAATGAATCCATCGACGTAACGGAACCGGGCAGAAGGCTTCTGCCGAGAGGCAGGCTTCATCCCATGACTCAGGTTTACAGGCAGATCCGGGATGCTCTTATCGGCATGGGGTTTACAATGTTCAACGGGCCCGAGGTCGAGCTTGACGATTTTAATTTCACAAAGCTGAACGTTCCTCCCGATCATCCCGCAAGGGACATGCAGGATACGTTCTATGTGAGTGATTCCGTTGTTCTGAGAACGCATACTTCGCCCTGCGAAGCACGGGCGCTTCTTGAGCTGTCGCCTCCTTTCCGCCTCGTTATCCCGGGGCGCGTGTTCCGCGTGGATGAGGTGGACGCCACTCATTCCCCCGTATTCATGCAGATGGAGGGATTTGCTGTGGACAGAAACATAACGCTTGCGAATCTTAAGGGAACAATAGACGTGTTCGTAAAGGCCGTATTCGGCAAAGGCGTAAAGAGCCGCCTTCGCCCGAGCTATTTCCCGTTTACGGAACCGTCCGGCGAAGTGGATATCTCATGCACGATATGCGGCGGCAGCGGCTGCGGCGTCTGCAAGGGGACCGGCTGGATAGAGATCATGGGATGCGGCATCACAAATCCGCACGAACTGGAAAACTGCGGATATGACCCAAAGGAATGGAGCGCTTTAGCATTCGGTTTGGGCGTGGACCGGATAGCGGGGCTGAAATACGGCATACCCGATGTCCGCTTGCTTTATGAAAACGACGCACGTTTTTTGGAACAGTTTTAAGGAGGTAAGCTTAAATGAAATTACCGCTGAAGTGGCTTAAGGAATATGTCGACTACAACGTTACCCACGAGGAATTCATCGAGCGCCTTATGTGGCGCGGATTTGAAGTGGCTTCCGCAGAACCCGAGCTTCCCGGCGTATCCGGGGTCGTGACCGGGCGCATATTGAGCTGTAAGCAGCATCCGAATGCCGATAAGCTGCATGTATGCGAAGTGGACGCGGGCACGGGAGAGGTTCTTCAAATCGTATGCGGCGCTCCCAACGCAAGGGAGGGCATTACTGTTCCCGTTGCGCTTCCCGGCGCAAATCTGCCCGGCGGCATTGTAATAAAACCGGCCGAAATGCGCGGAATCGAAAGCCGCGGCATGCTCTGCTCGGGCAAAGAACTGGGCATTACGGAAGCGGATCATCCGGGCGCCGAAGCGAACGGTCTTTTGATACTGGAGGACGGGTGTAAAACCGGCATTTCGATACAGAAGGCGCTTGACATGGACTCCGTCGTATTCGATATCGAAATCACGCCGAACAGAGCCGACTGCCAAAGCATAATAGGCATGTGCAGGGAAGCCGCGGCCGCGCTCGGCCAAAAATTCAAAGAACCGGCGATTCGGAAAGTGGAGGGTACGGGCGACGTTTCGGACGCGGCTTCCGTAACCGTAATGGATACTGAAAAGTGTCCCCGGTACTGCGCGCGGGTCGTCAAGGACATCGTTATAGCCCCGTCGCCCGCATGGATGCAAAAAAAGCTCAGATCCGTCGGATTGCGCCCTATTAACAACATAGTCGATATCACAAACCTCGTGCTCGTCGAATACGGCCACCCTATGCACGCATTCGACCTTGCGTGCGTGGAAGAAGGTCACATTGTCGTGCGCACGGCATATGAGGGCGAGAAGGTCACGACCCTGGATTCAAAGGTGCGGGACGTTACAACGGATATGCTGCTGATCGCGGACCCCAAAAAGGGCGTCGGAATTGCGGGAGTCATGGGCGGAGAAAACTCCGAAATAACGGAAAGCACAAAAGCGGTCCTGTTTGAATCCGCGGTGTTCAAAGGAAGCAGCATACGGAATACATCGCGCAAATTAAAGCTTATGACGGATGCGGCCGCGCGGTTCATGAAGGGCGTGGAGCCGGTGAACGCAATGAAGGCATTGGAACGCGCGATAGAACTCGTTGATGAGCTTAAAGCCGGGACGGTGCTAAAAGGCACGCTTGATGCCTGCTCGGCAGACCTTTCCGACCGCATGATCGAAATCGATTGCGGCCGGGTGAACCGCATAATCGATTCCGGGTTTACGCCCCGACAGATGGCTGACTTGTTATCGGCCATCAATATCCCGGCGGAACCGAAGGGGGAAAATCTCATTATAAGCGTGCCCCACTATCGGACGGATATCGAGAGCGGAATTGAAAAGGAAGCGGATATCGCCGAGGAGATAGCAAGGCTATACGGGTATTACAACATCAAAGCAAAACTGATGAGATCGGATACCTTCAGCGGCAGGATCAGCGATGAGTTCCAAGACGAGGACGCCGTAAAAGACGCGCTCGTTTGTATGGGCGCATACGAAATGTACAACTATAACTTTATCGGCCCCTCGGATCTTGACTCTCTTCTGCTTCCCGACGGGCATGAGAAACGAAGGGCGGTCCGCATAGTGAACCCGTTCGGCGAAGATCAGAGCCTGATGCGGACATCCTTGATCCCGGGTATGCTTAAATCCCTTAAAACCAATATCAACCGTAAAACAGGTCACGGCCGTTTCTTTGAAGTCGGCAACGTGCATCTCGATCTTGAGGGCCAGCTTCCGGATGAACGCAAAATGATCGGAATCGCGCTGATGGGAGATGGCGAGGATTTTTATACGCTCAAAGGCTGTATTGAGCAGCTTTTGGAAACGTTCCGCCTCACGGACTGCAAATTCGCCGCGGGCGGAGGCGAATATCTGCATTCGGGACGCAAAGCCATGGTTTTTGCAGACGGTGAATGCATCGGAGAACTAGGCGAGATCCACCCCGTTACCGCGTCTTCTTACGATATTCCGGCAAGGGTATACGTTGCGGAATTGGATTTTTACAGGCTTACCGCGCATAAGCGTTCTCACGCGCGCTATGCGTCGCTTCCGAAGTATCCGGTCGTTCCGCGGGATATCGCCGTCGTGGTTGATAACGGGGTTACCGCCGGTGAGCTTAAGGAAGCCATCGAATCCGTTTCGGCGGAAGTCCTCATCGAAAATGCGGAGTTGTTCGATGTTTACCGCGGTTCGAACATTCCGGAAAACAAAAAGAGCATGGCCTATTCATTCACGCTTCGCTGCCTTGACAGGACTTTGACGGACGAAGACATAACTTCCGCAATGAACGCCGTCGTCCGGACATTAAAAGAAAAATTCGGAGCTCTGCTGAGGGGATGAGCGGATGTACGGCTGCAGCGACGCCGTTATTGATATATACGGAATGTTGAGGTACAATACATAGGTAACAGAAGAAGAAGCAAGGGAAGCTCCGAGATGGTATATTGGAGTTAGTAAAA
>MWCU01000123.1 GCA_002070205.1 Firmicutes bacterium ADurb.Bin182
TTCCTGGAACTGCACTTTATTGCGTCTTGCGAACGGGGAGCAGGGAAGATCTATCATATATTCCCGCTTTACTTTAGCCGGCCTGTGAGTAAACACCACCACCCGATCGGACATTGATATTGCTTCCGCTATATCGTGGGTTACCAGCAAAGCCGTTTTATTTTCTTTTCGAATTATACCGTGGACCTCCTCGGATATGATGAGGCGCGTCTGATAATCAAGCGCTGAGAACGGTTCATCAAGCAGCAGTATTTCAGGATCAAAAGCAAGTGTGCGGATCAATGCAACTTTTTGCCGCATTCCGCCCGACAACTGACGGGGATAATGATTTCTGAAATCATACAAACCGTATTTATCAAGAAGATCCATGGCATGCGCTGCCGACGCCGCGTTTTTCTTTTTTTTGACTTCGAGTCCCAACATGATATTGCCTTCTATCGTTCTCCAGTCAAGAAGATGATCGCGCTGAAGCATGTATCCTACGCGTTCGTTCGGACCGTCCGCTTCTTTTCCCAATACATAAACCGACCCCTCGGACGGGCGGATGATTCCTGCCAATAATGAGAGCATACTTGTTTTACCGCAGCCGGACGGTCCGACTATGGCCGTAAACTCTCCTTGACTGACCGTCAGATTCAGATTTTTCAAGGCATGTGTTTCCGCATGCGGTTCATGGTATGTAAGGCTGACGTTGTCAAGTTCTACAACGTTAGAGTCCATTAAATTACCTCCTTGGTTTCGTGATGCCAAAACACTTAATACCAATCTATTCGTTTATTAATCGCGGCGTGAACATACATTGACCTAAAAGAGTATTATAATATATCATTCCATGAAAGGAGCGCTCTTGATTTGCATAGAGATGCCTACTGCAGATATGCACGGCCTCGCCGAAGCTGCAAGCCGATACGAGATAAGAGATTCCTGCTGACATGGGGCGCTATTATTGCGGCACTGGCCGTATTGCTGATTTGCGCGCCTAGCTGGCTGCTTGTCTTGATCTCTTGCGCGGTAATATGTTTGATGTACTTTTATTTTACGAAGTGGAAGAAATAACAAATCAATACTGCAGAGTGAACGGCAATAAAAAAACGCGGGTTATCCGCGCTTAAAAATACTGCAGATTTATTATATGCTGCGAACTACTTTGCCGGAACGAAGGCAGCGGGTGCAAACGTTCATTTTCGTAGAAGTGCCGTCTATTAAAACGTGAACACGCTGAACGTTAGGAGCCCATTTTCTTTTGGTCTTCCTGTTGGAGTGACTGACCAAATTGCCGGACATAAACCCTTTGTTGCATATCTCGCAATACTTACCCATTCTGTACACCTCCTTGCCGTTTGTAAGCGCAGCTTAAAAATCAAACAAAGCTATTCTACCACGGTGTTTTTTAATTTGCAAGCAAAAAATAGAACAGGATTGTTTATTTTTTCGACACAATTCCTGCTCTTATTATGTGTTGCATGTATAAGATGAATACGATAGAATATAATCTTAGTTGAACGCTATTGCAAAAATTACGCAAGGAGGTAAATATATGCCGGGTGTTATAAAAAACGATCTTGGAAAAATCGTCTTGAGCGAGGATTTGATTGCCAACATCGCGGGGTATGCTGCAATCGAAAATTACGGTATAGTGGGAATGAGTTCCAAGTCTGCCTCTGACGCCATTATTCAGCTGGTTGGCGGTGACAATATCAAGCGCGGCATAAAAGTAACAACGCTTGACGAGGGCAATCAGGTGGATATCGATTTATTCGTTACACTTGAATATGGCGTATCACTTCCTGCCGTAGCTCAAAATGCGATCCAAAATGTTCGTTACCGCGTATCGGACATGACAGGTCTTGAGGTCCGGAACGTAAACATTCATGTTGAAGCAATACGCGTTTAACCATATCACAAACCCGATCCGAAATTCGGGCGTGCTGTACGCCCGCTTTTGTAAGGAGGAAATGATTTGGGCGATCTTACAATAAGCGGCGCAATGTTCAAAGATATGATTTATACCGGAGCTGCGCTGCTTGAAAAAAACAAAGCACTTATAGATTCACTTAATGTATTTCCCGTACCGGATGGCGACACCGGTACAAATATGTCCATGACCATGCAAAGCGCCGTGAAGGAAGTGAAGAATTCCCAAGCTGTTACCGTATCTGAAATCGCGAATGCCCTTTCCCTCGGGTCTTTAAAGGGAGCAAGGGGAAATTCGGGCGTGATACTTTCTCAGCTGTTCAGGGGATTTGCCCGCGCACTTTCCGGAGCGGAAGAGCTGACGGCCAAAGATTTGGCGGAAGCGCTCACAAAGGGAACCGAGGCCGCTTATAAGGCGGTAATGAAACCAAAAGAGGGCACGATGCTGACGGTCTCGCGCTTGATCAGCGATGCCGTTAACGCCGCTCAGGCCGAAGGAGCCAATGTATATAAGCTTATCGATATCATGATCGAAAGCGGGGACGCCGCGCTAGTTATAACGCCGGATCTGTTGCCGGTCCTTAAAGAAGCGGGCGTTGTGGATTCGGGAGGCAAGGGCTTGCTTTCGATTTACCGCGGTTTCAAAATGGCCATTGACGGGGATGAGATCGACGATTATTCGGAAGAAGCCGAGGCTGCCGCGACCGAAGAGGACAACATCAGTTTTGAGGATATCAATGATATTAAATTTGCTTATTGCACGGAATTTTTCATTACTCATTTAGATGATTCGTTTGTCGAGGAGGATCTGGAAAAGCTGCGTGAAAAACTTGCGCGAATCGGCGATTCGGTGGTTGTGGCGCACGACGCCGGAATAGTCAAGGTTCATGTTCATTCAAATTCTCCCGGTAAAACCCTGCAGCTCGCGTTAAGGCTCGGTGAAATCGATAAAGTAAAAATCGAAAACATGCTTGAGCAAAACCGTGAATTGCAGGAGAATCTCAAGAAAAACGAAAAGGAATATGCATTGATCGCGGTAAGTTCCGGCGAGGGCATCGATAACGTATTTACCGAGTTGAGCGTTAACTGCCTGATACAGGGCGGCCAGACAATGAATCCGAGCATCGAAAGCATCAGCCGCGCAATTCGCAAGGTCAATGCGAGAAATGTTTTCGTTTTCCCGAACAACCCCAATATCATAATGGCTGCTCAGCAAGCTGCCGAATTATCCGATCGCAATGTTATCGTTATTCCGACCAAGACAATCGTTCAGGGGATTTCGGCAGTGATGGCTTTTAATCCTTCGGCAAGCGTTTCGGATAATAAAAAGCATATGCATGAAGCGTTTGAGTCTGTGCTATCGGGAGCCGTGACATATGCGGTGCGCAAATCCAAATATAACGGAACCCATATTAACGAAGGCGATATAATAGGATTGATGGACGGGGATATCGTGCTTTCGGGCAGCAGTGTTGAGGGTATTTCAAGCGCACTTCTCAGAAAGATGATCTCTGAAAAATCCCCCGACTGTATCGTCACCGTGTTCTACGGCGAAAATATGGATGAGGAAAATGCGAACGCTTTGGTCAGAGAACTGGAGAACGATTTTAAAGACGCTGAATTTATTGTACAATTCGGTGGTCAGCCATTATACTATTATTATTTTTCAGTAGAATAATATGACACTGAAACCGTTAACGACGATTAAAGGCGTCGGGCCAAAAAGAGCCGCTGTTTTTGAAAAGGCGGGCGTTAATTCGATTGAAGACCTTCTGCGCCTTATGCCGAATGACTACTGCGATTTTTCTCAGGTTCGATTGACGAGTGATTTGAATCACGGTGATGTTGCGGTAATAAAGGTGCGCGCTGTCAATAACGCGCACCTTTACCGTATCAAAAAAAATCTTAATATTTTAAGCATTTCGGCAGAAGACAGCTCCGGCCGCATTGAACTTGTCTGGTACAACCAGCCGTTTCGGGCGGGCGGGCTGAAGGCCGGCCAACAGTATTACGCATGCGGGAAAATTGATAAAAGTCGAAATATTCGTATGCTCAACCCCATTATTTGCGATAAACCGCCGGGAATACTTCCCGTCTATGCGCAGGTAAAGGGTGTCTCCCAGAGCCAAATGCGTAATATCGTTCGTGCAGCGCTCGATGCGGGCCATAATCTTATTGATGATATCTTCCCTGATCGGTTCAAAAAGAAATATAACCTGATGGATATTGCGGAGGCTATAAGGCAGATACATACTCCTCAAAGCATTGAGTCGGTTTTGCCGGCGCGAAGAAGGATTGAATTCGAAGAGATATTTTTGTTTTTGGCAATGCTTTATTCGTTTCGGGAATCCGGCCGGGACAGGAAAGGCATTGCTTTTCGAACTGAAGGACTGGCGGAGGAGTTTGTCAAGTTGCTTCCGTTTGAGCTGACATCGGCTCAAAAAAAAGTCATCAGGGAAGTAACCGATGATATGAAAAAAGACAGCCCGATGAACCGGATGATACAGGGCGACGTCGGATCAGGCAAGACCGTGATCGCTATGTATGCAATCTTTGCGGCGGTGCGCAACGGTTATCAGGGAGCTTTGATGGTTCCGACCGAAGTTCTGGCAGAACAGCATTTTCAGACTTTTATTGATATTTTCGGAGAAGACGTTTGTTTGCTTACGGGGCGAGTCAAAAAATTGGAAAGGGACAAGCTGTATTCCCGCATACGCTCCGCCGATGTGAAAGTTGTTATCGGTACGCAGGCATTGATTCAATCGGGCGTCGAATTTTCCAATCTGGGCGTGGTAGTCACGGACGAACAGCATCGTTTCGGCGTTCGCCAGCGCGCTTTTCTTTCCGCGAAAGGGGCTGCGCCGGACGTGCTTGTAATGTCGGCTACCCCGATACCGAGGTCGCTTGCACTTATATTGTACGGTGATCTGGATATTTCTGTCCTGGACGAACTGCCGCCCGGAAGAAAGAAGATACTTACGAAGAACGTCGCGTCTGACAAGCGGATGGAAATGTACGCTTATATCGAGAAGAAAGTAAAAGAAGGATGTCAGGGTTATATCGTTTGCCCTCTTATTGAACAATCCGATTCGCTGGATGCCCGCTCCGCGCTTGAGGTTTATAACGAATTACGGGAAATTATTCCAAATGTCAAGATCGGTTTGTTGCACGGGCAGCTCCCATCCAATCAAAAAGAGGATACTTTAGAAAAATTCCGAAACGGAGAAATTGATCTGCTTGTATGCACTACGGTCATTGAGGTCGGCATCGATGTTCCGGGCGCATCCATAATGGTTATCGAAAACGCGGACAGGTTCGGTTTGTCGCAGCTGCATCAGTTAAGGGGAAGAGTCGGAAGAGGAAACCAGCGGTCCTACTGCTTCCTGCTTAGCGGGTCAAGCTCGCCAAACGCAAAAGAAAGGCTGGACTTGATGGCGAGAACACAGGACGGCTTTGAATTGTCGAAAATAGACTTGGAATTCAGGGGCCCCGGAGAGTTTATCGGGCTGCGGCAGCACGGCAAGGATATCGCGGCCTCGAAATATGTTGCAAATACCGGGCTGCTGTTTGAAGCTCAGGAAGCGGCCGAAGAGCTTTTAAATTTTGAAAAAAATAAAAAAATCGCGAATAAAATAATCGCAGCAGCACAAAATAAATATTTGAGCAAATTTACTCATATAGCTTCAAATTAGGTTTCTTATTTAAAAACGCATAATACATATCTCTTTCATTATTTAATATATATTTCCACTTATATTATTTTTGATATCGCACAAATTAATATCACATCAACTATATAAGGAGGTGACAATGATGGCAAGGAGCAACAACAGAATTCTGATTCCCGAACAGAGGCAGAAATTGGATGCATTCAAAACTGAAGTTGCAAGCTCGCTTAACGTTAACCTCAAACAGGGTTATAACGGCGATCTGACGACACGTGAAGCCGGTTCAATCGGCGGTGAAATGGTAAAGCGCATGATCTCATATGCGGAACAGAACATGAGATAACCGATAAAAAACGTAAAGTAAACTCAAGAAAGGAGAAACCATATGGCTAATAACAGCAACAGCATAAATACCGGCAGCAGCTTCAGCAGCGGAAGCGTTGGCAATGTATCAAGCAGCACAAGCGGCGGAAGCAGCAATAGCAGCAACAACAATGAGTTGAAGCAACGTCTGAGCGGCTTTAAGACAGAGGTAGCCGGATCGCTGAATGTTAACCTTAAGCAGGGTTATAACGGCGATTTGACGGCGAGGGAGGCCGGGTCTATCGGCGGCGAAATGGTAAAACGGATGATCGCTTATGCCGAGCAGAATTTTGCCGGTCCCGGGGGAACCGGCGGCAACCTACTCCAGTAAGGAATAAGTGAAAACGGTGCGGATTATTCCGCACCGTTTTAATATTTACTGCCGCTTATGCGTATCTTTAGGCATATAAGCAAGCGCGGCGGTATTGATTATGAAAAACGGAAGTTTTTGTTATCGGATAAAAAGCTTTTTTATTACGATCTTGTATGTGACGGGCATGCTCGTTTTTTCATTTATGTTTGCGGACAATGAAAGCATGACTGTATTTGCTGACCCTTCTCAAAGGGTTATATGCCCGATAATCGTTTACCATAATATATCGGACGATTCAGTCTTGACTGACCCTTTGAACGTAACATGGCGGGATTTGGAAGCGGACATCAAAAGCTTAAAACAAGAAGGATATGAGCCGGTGTTTATACAAGACCTTATCGATTTTGTGTATGACAGGAAGCCTCTCCCCGAAAAACCCGTTGTACTTACATTTGATAACGGCCTCAGCAGCTTAACCGCAGTACTGCCGGTTTTACAAAAATATAATTTCAAAGCCTCTGTATCGGTCGTCGGACACCTTTCAGAGTTGTCAACAAAGAATAAACGGGAAGGACTCACCGCCGCGTATTTGACTTGGGACGAGATTTCCGATTTGTATGAATCGGGCCTGGTTGAAATCAACGGCCAATCCTATAACATTAATGACGGGGAGGCTTTTTCTGATGAATTTTTATACAAGGATGCGCTTAAGCTCAACAAAAAGCTTCAGGAACAATCCGGGGTAACGCCGGCTGCCTACGTTTATTCGATTTCACGAAGCTTGCCTGCCGATGAAGGCTTTTTAAAAAAATTAGGTTTTCGCGCATCGATGAGCTGTGATGAAAACATGAATGTCATAACGACTCCGGAAAGCCTGTTCGGCTTATGCCGCTATTCCCGAAGAGGCGGAATAAGTTCCGAGGAGTTTATTGCAAGAATAATCGGGGATATGCCGTATTGAAGCTTGTATCGGCTGTGGTTCAGGTGCTTTCTTTTTCGATAAGCTCCATAGGCAAAACGATATACTCGCATTTTCCTCCGTTTATCATTTTTATAAGCTGACGGGCAGCGATGATTCCGATTTCTTCTTTCGGGTGATTCATGGATGTGATTTTTACTGTGTTCAAGTCGCTGAATATGCTGTTATCAAAGCTGATGACAGCAATATCTCCCGGAACCGATTTTCCTGCTTTTCTTATCAATTCATATACCTGTATCGCAATTTCGTCGTTATAACAGATAACTGCCGTATAACCGTTCAGCAGCTTCATTAAATAGTCTTCTCTGAAAAGATAATTCCGGTTTTCGGTATTGAACCAAAAAACGGAGTTATCGTGAAATTCCAGACCGCTTGAATCAAAACCTTCAAAATATCCCCTGTATCTTTCAATCCCTTGCATATCGTCGCTTTTGAATATGCCGGCTATCCGCGTATGACCCTTTTGTGCAAGGTATTCAACAGCCTTCTTGCTTGCTCCGCAATCATCCGTAATGACGTGGGAGATGCTTTTAAGCTCCGGGTAATACCCGTTTATGAAAACGTACGGCACGCCGATATCAAATAATTCCCTGTAAAGCCGGATGTTCGGATTTGGAAAATTCGTTTTGGTGCCTTCGATAATCAATCCGTCAACCGGCCGATTAATGTATTCATTGAGCAAATCGCGTTCTTTATCCGCCTGGTTTGAAGTGCTTGACAATTCCATCGAATATCCGTTGGCGGTCAGTTCGGATTCTATGCCGCGGAGTATGGACGGGAAAATATATTGAGAGATATACGTTACGATAACGCCTATGATTTTTGTCTTTTTGTTCAAAACAGCATTACGCTTTACATAAGTGCCGCTGCCCTTTATTTTTTTGATTTTGCCTTCGCTTGCCAAAATGTCGAGAGCATGACGGACGGTCTGGCGGCTTAGAGAGTATCGCTTAGCCAGTTCATATTCCGTTTCCAGCGCAAAGCCGTCCGGGTAATGATTTTCGTCAATGATTTTTCTCAAGGAATCAGCGAGGTGCATATATTTAGGCGTCTGCTTCATAGATGTTTTCCTTACGCTAAATAATCCATTATATGTATGATACAACTTTCAAGAGTAAAAAGCAAACTCTATTCGATAAATTTATATTATCGCAATGGAAAACGGTCCGAAATGAGTAAAGACAGAATACATACAAAAATGCGAGATAACGATAAAATGTACCATAACACAAATACAAAAAAAATACAGGTATCAGGCAAATCCATTGACATAATATAGAACGAATACTATAATTTTTATAACAACCGGAAGTATTTATTTTAAGGCACGCTGTTGCGCGCCGATCGCCGGGATTGAATCCGTAGTCTTTTGATATAAATATAAAAATACGCTTGTCAAAAGGAATGAAGAAACATGGAAGCTCAAAAAAATAAAAGTATTATTCAAAACGGCGAAACATACCTCGGTATAGAGCTCGGTTCTACGCGCATAAAAGCAGTCCTTATAGATAAAGAGCATAACCGGGTAGCGGAGGGTAGCGAATCCTGGGAGAACAGGTTTGAAAACGGGATCTGGACATATTCGCTCGATGATATTTGGTCCGGCATCCGAAAATGCTATTTGCAGCTTTATTCCGACGTTTACGATAAATTCGGAGTCAAACTCGAAAAGGTCGGCGCAATCGGCATATCGGCCATGATGCATGGCTACATGGCGTTCAGCAAAGACGGAAAGCTGCTTGTTCCCTTCCGTACATGGCGGAACACAATGACTGCCGATGCGGCCGAAAAACTCTCAAAACTGTTCGGATTCAATATTCCGCAGCGCTGGAGCATTGCTCATCTGTATCAGGCAATTCTTAACGGAGAAGAACATGTTTCAAATATAAGTTTCTTAACTACGCTTTCCGGGTACATTCACCGGCAATTGACAGGGGAAAAGGCGTTGGGAATCGGAGACGCATCCGGAATGTTTCCGGTAGATGACGCGACGCGGCAATTTGACAGCCGAATGCTCAAGCAGTTTGACGAACTGATTGCCGGCAGGGGCTTTGCATGGAAGATTGCCGATATCCTTCCGAGGGTCCTGCCTGCGGGAGAAAAAGCTGGTGTCCTTACGGAAGAAGGCGCAAGGCTTCTGGACACTACCGGCACCCTTAAAGCGGGCATTTTGTTGTGCCCTCCCGAAGGGGACGCCGGGACAGGTATGGTGGCTACAAACAGCATACGGAAGCGCACTGGAAACATAAGCGCGGGCACAAGCGTTTTTGCCATGTCCGTGCTCGAAAAGCCGCTAAAGAAAGCATATCCGGAAATAGACATGGTCACCACGCCCTCGGGAAATCCTGTGGCGATGGTGCATTGCAACAACTGTACGAGCGATATGGACGCCTGGATTAAACTCCTTGGCGAGGCCGCGGCTTTGCTCGGAGCGGAGTTCGATACCAATGCGCTGTACAATAAACTCTTAAACAGCGCGCTTGACGGCGACGCGGATTGCGGCGGCTTACTCTCATATAATTATGTTTCCGGAGAACATGTTACAGGTTTTTCTGAGGGACGTCCGCTGTTCATGCGTACGCCCGACGCGAATTTCAGCCTCGCGAACTTCATCAGGGCCCATCTTTATTCCGCATGCGCTTCGCTGAAAATCGGAATGGATATTCTGCTTGAAAATGAACATATCGAGCTTGATTTCATCACCGGCCACGGAGGCTTCTTCAAGGTTCCGGGCATAGGCCAGCGCGTTATGGCTTCTGCATTAAAAGTACCCGTGTCCGTAATGGCGACGGCAGGGGAAGGCGGGCCCTGGGGAATGGCGATACTGGCTAAATATGCGCACAGCAACGGAGGAAAAACGCTTGCTGACTACCTGTCTGACAATGTGTTCGCAAACGCCGCTTGCTCAGTCATTGAACCGAATCATTCCGACAGTGACGGATTCAGGGAATTTATGGAACGGTTCAAATCCTGTCTCGCCGTCGAAAAGGCAGCCGTAAATGATCTTAATATTAAGCGAAAAAGCATAGATTAAAAACTTTAACAGCAAATGGAGGAAAAAGATGAGTTATAAATTTTGGTTTATGGTAGGAAGCCAGCATCTTTACGGAGCCGAGGTTCTCAAAGAGGTGGCGGAGCATGGGAACATAATGGCGAAAGGCTTGAACAGTGATGAAATCATACCTTTTGAAGTAGTATTCAAAGGCGTTGCAACGACTCCGGAAGAGATAAAAAAAGTGTGTGTCGAAGCGAATGGGGACAGCGAATGCGCAGGGGTAATATCCTGGATGCATACTTTTTCTCCGAGCAAGATGTGGATAGGGGGATTATCCATATTAAATAAACCTTATTTGCATCTGAACACGCAGTTCAACAGGAACATTCCGTTCGACACAATAGACATGAACTTTATGAATACGAACCAGTCCGCACACGGCGACAGGGAGCATGGTTTCATTACGGCAAGGCTTAGGATGAAGAGAAAGGTGATCTGCGGCTACTGGGAGGACAAAGCATTCAGGAGAAGAATCGGCGGATGGATGAGGAGCGCAGCGGGTGCTTTGTTCAGCAGGAGCTTAAAAGTTATGAGGCTGGGCGACAACATGAGATATGTCGCCGTTACGGAAGGCGACAAGATACAGGCTGAAAAAGACTTTGGCTGGAGCGTAAACACATACGGCGTAGGCGGGTTTGCAGAACTTGTGAACAATGCGAGCGATGCCGAGACGAATGAAAAGATAGAGGAATACAGAAGCAGGTATGCTTTTAATACGAATAATATCGAAGCGGTCAGATATCAGGCTAAGCTTGAGACAGCGCTTGAACAGATGCTAACCGAGGGCGGATTTGATGCATATACTGATACGTTTGAGGACCTTTACGGCCTAATGCAGCTTCCCGGCCTTGCCACCCAAAACCTTATGAGCAAAGGATACGGATTCGGGGCGGAAGGGGACTGGAAGACTGCGGCGCTTGCTGCGGTTATGAGAGCTATGTCTCAGGGGCTTGACAACGGACTGTCGTTCATTGAGGACTATACTTATCATTTTGAACTTGGTAACGAGGCTGTTCTCGGCGCGCATATGCTCGAGATATCTCCGGCTATTGCCGCCGACAGGCCGAGGATAGAGGTGCATCCTTTGGGAATAGGCGGGAAAGCCGATCCCGCAAGGCTTGTATTCGAGGGTAAAAAAGGAGACGCGCTGCTCACTACGATAGTGGACATGGGCGGAAGGTTTCGGCTGATATCGCACGACATACATGCTATAGCGCCGCTGAAAAAGATGCCCAATCTGCCGGTCGCGAGCGTAATGTGGAGACCGGAGCCTGATATGATAACGGGAAATGAAGCGTGGATACTCTGCGGAGGAACCCATCACAGCGTCATCTCTTACGACCTGACGGCGGAGCATATGCGCGATTTTGCGGAGATAATGGGAATAGAGTTTATACATATCAATAAGAATACGACTATCCCGGAGTTGAGAGATAAGCTCGCGCTAAGCGATATTATTTGGCGGGGGTAAATCCTGTATGTCAACGACGGCAGCGAACAAAAAAATATTCGGAACTTGCGCTGACGGAATGAAGGCACATATTTATTCAATTAAAAACAGCTCCGGCATGGAAGCGAATATCAGCGATTTCGGAGGGGTTTTGGTAAGCCTTATCGTGAAAGACCGTAATGGCAGGAAATGCGACGTCGTAACGGGCTACGATACTCTGAAGGAGTACGAGGCGGATACCGCATATTTTGGCGCGCTGGTCGGAAGATGCGCAAACAGGATAAAGGGCGGCCGGTTTAATATTGACGGCATGGAGTATGATGTAAGCCGCAACGAAGGAAAAAATCACCTTCACGGCGGACAGTACGGATTCAACAAAAGGATTTGGCATGCTGAGCAGACGGCCCCAGATACCCTTAAGCTGACATTGTTCAGCCCTGACAAAGATCAGGGCTATCCCGGCAATCTTATAGTCTGCGTCGTTTATAAAGTAACGGAGGACAACGCGCTCGATATTGCTTATTCCGGATTTTCGGATAAAAAGACGGTTTTCAATATGACTCACCACGCTTATTTTATGTTGGGCGGGCAGAATGAAGACTCGATACTCGATGATTTTCTGCGCATACGTGCGGACGCTGTTACGGAAATAGATAATGAGTTGATACCTACGGGAAGGATAACGGATGTCGGCGGTACTCCGTTTGATTTTCGCGAAATGAAAAAGATCGGGAGAGATATTGGGGCAGGGAATACTCAGCTTATATACGGCAACGGGTATGACCATAATTTTATAATCAAATCAAAAAACGGCGAGCCCTGCGCGGAGGCTTATTGCGAAAGTACGGGGATATATATGAGCGTTTACACGGACTTGCCCGGCCTGCAGTTATATACAGGCAATCATCTCAGCGGAATGACCGTGAAGGGCGGAAGAAAGGCCGAACGGCACAGCGCTTTCTGCCTTGAGGCTCAATATTTCCCCGATGCGGTAAACCATGCGCACTTCGCGCAGCCGGTTATCGAGAGCGGTGAATACCGCGCTTATTCAACGAGATATGCGTTTTCGGTTAAATAAAACACGTTTATGCTTGCCGAGCGTTACGCAATGAATAAAAGAGGTGTAAGAGTTTGCTTGAAGAGATAAAAAATGACGTATTGGAAGCTAATCTGAAGCTTGTAAGCTGCGGCCTTGTGTTGTTTACATGGGGGAATGTGAGCGTATTCGATGAAGAGACTGGACTCGTTATAATCAAGCCGAGCGGTGTGCCATATGAGTCGATGTGCGCAGATGATATGGTCGTTGTCGATCTTGACGGCAAAAAAGTCGAAGGAAGGTACAAACAATCCTCTGATACGCCGACTCATATTGAATTGTACAAAGCGTTCAGAGGAATCAGATCGGTAGTGCATACGCATTCGAAATGGGCATCGGCATGGGCACAGGCATGCAGGAGTATACCGGCTCTTGGCACTACGCACGCGGACAACTTTTTCGGAGACATTCCCTGCACAAGGAAGATGACCGAAGAAGAGATAAAAAACGATTATGAGAAAAATACCGGGCTGGTCATCGCAGAGACATTTGCTGAAAAGGGTATAGATCCTTTGGACGTAAGCGCTGTAATAGTAGCCGGCCACGGGCCTTTTTCCTGGGGAGTTTCAAGCGATAAAGCTGTCGAAAACGCTGCGGTGATGGAATACTCCGCCGAGATGGCTTTTATATCCACGAGGATAAACCCGGAAGCTGAGTTGCAGGATGCGCTTCTTAAAAAGCATTTTTTGAGAAAGCACGGGAAAGACGCTTATTACGGGCAGCGAAATTAAGGTCTGTTTTAAGAACTCTAAGGAAAAATTGCGAAAATTGAATTCAATTTCGATCATCTCGGCATGAAATCTTTTGGCTTCCGCAAGCTGACACGAAATCCCTGGGCGGGAAAAGGCTGCACTGCAGCTTTTTCTTATCCGCCCTTCGAGTCCCTTTTAAATTCAAGACCAATATAAATGCCTACCCTTTGGGGTAGGCATTTATATTGTGTAATAACTGTGTTGTTAATACAATAAAATTTCCGTACTAAATTAGCTGGAGAGGTTCCATGAGGGGGTTCCAAGTTATCAACTACAATTCACCAGAAACCGTTTCTTATCCGTTGATCCATCATGATTGCATATACATATGATGGCCCCTGACATACCCTTCGGATTACGGAAACTTTTTTTAGAGGAACATATTCAAGTGCCTTTTCAAAACTAGATTTTGGGATATTCCAGTTTGTCGTGCTCGGTACAATGGAGTTACCTTTTACTATAAAGGTGAATTCCTGATTTTTTTTTTGTGTGAAAGTTTCACCTTCATATGCGATAATCCTGTTCCATAGTGTTTCAATGCCCAGTACTTGACTTACCATTGTATTAAACCTCCTAATGCCGTTATTCGTTGTCTTTTATTACAAGCTCTTTGCGAGGTTGGATACTCGTTTGAATGAGTCGTTCCACTTTCCCAGCTGCTTTCATAATGGAGTCTACACTAATATCAGGTATGCTTGCATTATTATCCAAATAACCGTTCAAATACTTCTCTGATGGATTATCAATACCGAGGCGCTCACATACTAACCAGCTGACGGATTCAGCTTCGAATTCAATAATATTTCGTGTAAGAAATTCTCTTTTAGGGAGCCATTTGGCTTTAGGGTGCGGGCAGTGTCCACAGTACATATGCCCAAGCTCATGCAATATTGTTGCATAGTTTGTTTCCTGTGTCTGATTTTTATTGAGTACAATTTCAAAAATGGTTCTAATATTTATAGAATTAGCGTTCACATGCTTAATTTCATAAATTATTTCTGGAATACCGCCATATCTTATTAATCCTCCGCTTCCAGACCCCTGGTCTGCAAACGAATACCTCACACCCTCGTTCAGCATATTAGAGGTTAGATGTTTAAACATAGCCTCTGTAATTTCCCCTTTTACCTTGAGTGGATTAAGTACATCTTCTGGAAGATCTGTACCAGTTGTGTCGTTAACATCAAATACAAAACTGACCGGTCCAAATGTACGTAATATCACCAAAGGCCGAGCATCAAGATTGACATACCTACCAAAGCGTTCCCATTCATATGCGGTAGCAGCATACTGACATCCAGGATACTGCATATATATGAGCATAGCGTTGTATGGAGCTAATTTGGGAAACCTTTTTACAAAATTCAATAACTCTTTATATGCATTACTATTTCGATACGATGAGACGTCTCTGTATAACTTATCTAGTTCGGGGATCTGATTTGAGTCCATAATCATGCCCTCCTATGATTTAAGCTATTCTTATTGCATCAAGTGCACACCGTTGGATAGGTTATATATATATTGGCTAATATTTTTATTAATCCTTTTGTTTTATCGTTAAAAAATCAGAATCTCCTTCATTTAAATTGAAATCATAGCCCGGCGTCAGGTATATTGCTCTATTTGATTTTTGAAAACTATGCTCATTCCACTTGTTGACATGGGCAACGTTACTAATGAACTTAATTCGATTTCTATATGGCCATTGAATGTTATATTCATAGCTTCTGGGACTAATTACAAATATTTGCAGCCAAGGTGTAAGCGGGAATCTATAATTCATGGTGCCATAACTATCCATATTAACGTGATATGATAGAATTGGATGATCAGACAAAACGAACGGTGTATTTGACATATTTCGTTCAAAAACAATTATATCATTTTTCATTTTGGCATGATCATCATTTATTGATATTTGTCCGTCACTGGTCCGTCCAGTAAGGCCATATATAAAAAGGTCAGGAGTATCTTCCATTTCGTCGCACAGTCTTTTTATTTTGGAAGTTCTACGATATTGCAGTAACGTAAAAAATTTTAGGTTAGATTTTTCAATTGCATTGTGCAACACAAGTGCATTTTCATTGCTATTACTACCGCAGATATTTTCGATTTTATCTAGTAAGGGTACATAAACACCGTCAAATTCACTAAGTATATTTTCAATGCAATTGGGTGGTAAAGTATCAGTTTCATATAGAAAATTTTCAAAACCGCAATAATATACGTTCGATCGATATGAGATTTTCTTTATTTTGTCGTATACAATTAGATGATTTTGTTTATCGTCATCATAGTGAGTATCTGAAAAACGACGCAAATATGCTGCACGAGGTATATAGTGTTGCTTCTTCGTCTTTTGCATAGCTTAAACCTCCCCTTTAATAAGACATGCATGGCTCCGAGTATATGTTTATTTATTTTAAGATCGCTATCTTAACTTTGGGACTTCTTCCGTTCTTCATAGGCTTTAGACTTTTTATTGTTCCTATATGCTTGACACTGCTGATCACTGCAGTATTTTTGTCTGTTACCTGTTTTGACAAATAACATGTTGCAGCATTCACATCTGCTAACCGGCAGTTTCGTATAGCCGTTTTCCATTGCTCCAGTCATCCCGGACATACAACTAAGAGTATACCATGCTATGTCAAAAATTGAGTAGACTACGGGGGCGATCACGAATTTTTTATCTTCGCCCTGATATTCAAGCTTCATGCTCAAATCGGGGAAAAGAGAAGCATATGTTATCAGAATCTCATCGGTCAGTTTTATTCTTGTATTTCTATACTTTTCGAAGAAAGGAAGGCCATCATCAAATATCCCTTCATAATACAAGTTTTTAGCCATAGTGCCATCATTTCTTGTTTGAAGATCAGTAATTGCCACGTACATATCCAGAGCGTGACTTATGCTCGAGAGATCGCGTATAAAACGATCTAGTTCAAAGGAAGCGTAACGTTCAAGTCTGCCTTGAGCATGATAAAAGGATTGATCATCATCTATTGCTGCCATCTCCTCGAGAATACCGGATACGTTATACGGGTGGGTATGCCGCTTACACCATTCAGCTATAAGCAAATCATACGGCGGCCTTTTATCTGTGGGCCTGTTGATCCGTTCATAAAGGTTGTGGAGGCTGACAAGCAATTCCTGACCGGTAATAGTATAAACTTCCTGCGTTTCGGGTTTGTTATCCGCATCAAATTCGGGACATACCATTATTCGGCCATTCATTTCCTCTATTGAATAATAGTTAAAGCGGATGGCCTTTTTCTTTATATCACCCAAACCTCCGATAGTGATGCCTGTTATTGCATTTCGCCAATTCTTCTTATGAGTAGCCTCTTTTCCTTTATGCCATTTATCCATAATGCTCTTCGCCATAGCTGCAATCACCTTACCGTATCTTTTACCGTTAGAGAACCCTTGCACGGTAATATTATACGTTACAATTAAATCAAACACAAGGCAAAACCGTGAAACCGCTTGTGAATGAACCTTGAAAACTCAATAACTTATCCCGCAAGAGATACCTTACAGCCAGTATGCCATGACGTGCTAACCGAGCGTGTGACTGCAAGAGAAAAA
Source organism: Firmicutes bacterium ADurb.Bin182 (assembly GCA_002070205.1). Classification (GTDB taxonomy): domain Bacteria; phylum Bacillota; class Clostridia; order Christensenellales; family CAG-138; genus MWCU01. The sequence goes on from MWCU01000123.1 coordinate 17,185, forward strand.
CGAGGAGATGTCAAGCAAGGCACTAACTTAGGAACCATTGCGGCATAAGTCACATTAAAATTGAAACTAGCGAAGTACTTAATGATTTTGATGAGGGCCTTTGGAACGTTACAGTCGAGAGTGTAACGGTTAAATCGAAGAATGAGTTAATTTTTAACTTCAAAAATGGCTCTAGCATAGAAAAGAGGGTGTGAAAAAACTTTTTTCGCAAACCTATTATGTGCGGTGAGTGTGTAATTTACATTTTTATCGAGTTCTGAGACAAACCTTTTATTCTACTTTATTGCGAAAATTTAGTATAAATGATATATTTAGACTGTTGCACTTAGGAGGATAGCTTATGCCAGAAATCGATAAGTGGATAGAAGCTCAAGAATTCCAAATATCCCTTGATGCACAAGGTAAAATAATTGATTTTTTCGATCCAGATTTGAAAAGGGAAAACACGCCAGAAGAACGCATACGCCAAAAGATGGTACAGATTATTAACCATGAATGGGGATATCCCAAAAATAAAATAGGATTAGAAAGACCTATAAATATTGGGCGTGAAATTAAAAGAGCTGATATCGTTGTCTACAATTCGGCTACAGCTTGTTCAACCAATGATCAGGGTAATATTTTTTTTACTGCTGAAATCAAAGCTCCAACTATCATTGACGCAGGTGGACAGATTAGATCATATATAAGTGCCACTTCAGCTCAAGGTGGTTTTTGGACAAATGGCAATAAAATTGAATTTTATAGGAAGGATCTGTCTTCCGGAGTATTACTTCCTTGGCTAGGGATACCAAAGCATGAACAAGCCTGGGATAGTATCGGTAAATATAAAAAAAGTGATTTAATCGTTCCCGTTGATTTGAAGTTGGCCTTTCGTAGATGTCACAATGCAATATATCGTACAGGGATAGATTCTGAAGATATTGCTTTGGACATGGTACGTATTATTTTGTCAAAAATTGAAGATGAAACTAGTACGAAAGACGAATGCGAATTCCATATTACGCCAGAAGAATATAATAACCCAAAAGCGAGAGAGGCAGCTTGTCACCGCGTAAGGGAATTGTTTTGTTTAGTAAGAGATCGTTATAAAGATGTCTTTACTACAACGGAAGAAATAACTGCATCTAATGATCAACTTGCTATTGTAATTTCTCAATTGCAACAGTATTCTTTCATGGACTCGCCACATGATGTAATAGGTACCGCGTATGAAACATATGTAGCTACACATTTAAAAGGCGAAAGAGGTCAATATTTTACTAATCGCCTAGTTGTGAATATGATGGTCAAAATGGCCGCGCCAGACGAAAAAGATGTGATTTTAGATCCCGCCTGTGGTAGCGGTGGTTTTATATTATCTGCAATGAATTATATTTTTGATAGAATCGATGAATCACAGCGTTCTTCAACAGCAAAAGAGGTTTTAAAACGAAATGCAGTCCACCAGCTTTTTGGAGTTGATATTTCTCCAAAACTAGTAAAAATTGCAAAAGCAAATATGCTATTAGGAAAAGATGGGCACGGTGGTGTAGAACACGGTAACAGTTTGGACAGTGTTTCTAAGCTAACTCCGAAATTTAACGACTTATGTGGTATCGGAAAACCTTCAATAATATTAACAAATCCTCCATTTGGTTCTGGATTTGATTTAAGAATCAAAGAGATAAACATATTGGAAAAATATCAGATTGGGCATCAATGGGAATCTGATTCGAACGGTGGAATTATTTATTCAGAAAAACTTAATGATCGTCAAGGAGTAGCTCCGGAATTATTGTTCTTGGAGAAATGCCTCATTTGGGTAAAAGAAGGGGGTATAGTTGGAATTGTAATGGCCAAAGGTCAGTTGGACAACCGTGAAGCACTAGCATTACGAAAGGTTGTATGTGATAAAGCTCAAGTTTTAGCCGTTATTAACTTACATGAGGACACATTTGAACCATTTTGTGGATCAAAAGCTTCTGTAATCTTTTTAAAAAAGACAATGCGACCTCTCAAGGATTATAGAATTTTTATGGCTATTTCAAATAAAGTAGGGCAGACGAGCCGAGGAGAAACGATTTTCAAAAAGGATGCGGAAGGGAACCCGGTAATTAAAAATGGGCAACATCTTTTAGATGAGGACCTTTCTGAAATTGCTGATAGTTATTATTCCTTCAAAACAGGTACATTGAAGGAAAGTGAATTTAGGTTTTCAATAGCATTTTCAGAACTGGATAAGGATTCTCTTTCTCTTAATCCCGTACATTACCTTCCGCAGCATAACGCTGCATTAAAAAGAGTTATTACCATAGGTGAACGTGATGATTTTGAAATACACCGACTTGGTGATCTTGCTAACGTTTACAACGGACCACGCTTTAAGCGCCCGTACGCAGAACTTGGAATATCCAGCGGTCCTACCATTCGAAAATACTTTACTGGAACAGCATTAACTCAACTTAATTCTGACAATGTAAAATATCTAGATAGTGCAAAGGCAACACCGCAAGTGCAGAAGCAACTTGACGCCCTTACTATCTATAAGGGCTATATATTAGTCTCAGACTCTGGGACTCTTGGGAGAGTAACATATGCACTATCCCAGCACGATGGACATATAGCAACTAATAATCTTATCCGCATTGTAGTTGATGATGTATATCTCCGTGGTTATCTATATGAGTTTTTAATGGGTGATTTGGGCCAAAGTTTAATGTTAAAAAATGCTTACGGAACAAATCAGGAACATCTTGAGCCAGATGTTATTGCTGATATTCCCATTCCTATTCCTAAAGACCGGACAGTAATTGAAGCTATTGGTGAAAAGGTTCTGACTTCAATAGAAAATCTTGAAGCATCTATCGCTGCAGCGAGTCGCTCACAAGATTTGCTTAGAAGAACATTGGATAAAGAGAGTAATGTTCTTTGAAGTAACAGTAAATAGTAGCCATAAATCATAACCCCATACGTTTGAATTATTTTAATCTTGAATTATTGATAGGATGTGGGGTTCCGCTTTTGTAGGTGCAAGAGACGTTGTGTTTATCTTTCAAGGAATGCTAGCACCGAAACCGACACTTTATAAATAAGGTTACAAAAAAAATATTGACCACATGCATTGTACCAATACACGTGGTCTTATGTGGTGCCGAAGGTGGGACTCGAACCCACACGGTATCGCTACCAACGGATTTTGAGTCCGTCACGTCTGCCAATTCCATCACTTCGGCGCAGATGCAATTTTACCACAGAATTTTTTCATTTGCAATTGCTTTTATTCAACGGCATAAAATCAATCAGATAATCCTGTTTTACAACCGGCGGTAAAACAAATATAATGATGCTGTGATCAACTTTTATATTCAGAACGATTCTCGTGGTCTTTGGAACCTGTTTGACTCTGAAAACGTATTGATTATGAAAAGTTAAGGGGGTAATAAGATGAAAAAAACAAGCATCATACTGTTTTGTATCATTTTGGCGGTATTCGCGGTATCCGGATGCTCATCCTATAATAAAGGCTATGATGAGTCAACAAGCGATGCCAAGGGCGGCGTCGCCGCTCCGCAAGCGCCGCAAGAGGCTCCGGTTCCGGCTCCGGCTGAAGAGGGCGAATATGATTACGGAAAAGACGGGGGTTTGACCGGCCCCGGCAAAGGATCGAACTCGGCAGACAATTTCGGGGGCCATAAGATAATCCTGACCTATGAACTTTCAATCGAGACCGACAGGTTCGATGAGGATCTTGAGTTTATAATGCAGCAGGTCGAGGCTTTCGGAGGTTACGCACAGTCTTCAAGCGTAAGCGGCCGTAAACCCGTTACCTATCGTGACAACGGCAGGTATGCGAACTTGAGCCTCAGGATACCGTCCGATAAGGTTGGCGAGTTCGTAAATTCCGCTAAGGGCGTCGGCACGCTTCTGTCTTCAAACGATTACGCGCAGGATATTTCCGCTCAGTATTTCGACAGGGAAACAAGGCTCAATGTTCTTCGCGTACAGCTTGAGAGGCTGAAAAGCATACTCGTTGAAACCGACAACCTGGCGGACATCATTGAGCTTGAAAAGGAAATCGCTCGTGTAACCATTGAAATCGAGGAACTTACGTCCGAACTGCGCCGCTGGGATAATCTCGTGGATTACGCCACAGTTTCTATATACCTTGACGAGCTTTCCCCGGTTGAAGGTCCCGCGGATGAATTAACCGTCGGAGAGCGGATAAGCAGGGGATTTACCTCGACATTGACGGGAGTCGGCGTGTTTTTCGAGAACCTTTTCGTATTCCTGATATCGGCTTCGCCCGTATTGGTTATACTCGGCGCAATAACGGCGGTCGTGCTTTTGCTCGTAAGGCGTTCGAACAGAAAAAAAGCTGCGAAGAGGGCAGATAACGATACAAAGAACAATCAATGACGCGAATTTTAAGGAGTTGTAGAGAATGAACAAGAAAATTGTATTAATTGTTCCGGCAATAATGAGCATAGCTTTGCTGATGGGCGCGTGCAAGTCACCGGAGCAGATCGCGCAGGGCAACGAGCCGGAGCAGATGCCTTCGGAAATCGTGATTAAGCAGGAAGCTCCCCGGGAGAAGGACCTTATCAGTGTAAAGGGCTCAGGCAAAGTTACGGCCAAGCCGGATATGGCGACCGTCACATTGGGAGTTACGACAAAAGGACAGGATTCCGTTTCGGCGCAAAATGCGAACAACGCCTCCATGGAAGCTATATTTGCGACTTTGGAAGCGCTCGGCATCAAAAAAGAGGATATCGTGACGTCCAATTTAAGCATGTATCCCGATTACAGCTATGAAAAAGAACCGCCGGAAATTATCGGATATACCGTAAGCAATATACTGACGGTAACTGTCAGGGATATCAATAAGCTGAGCGATGTTTTGACCAAAGCCGTTGACGCCGGCGCAAACAACGTAAACGGCATTACATTCGGTATAAACGATTCTCAGGAGGCTTACAAAGACGCGTTGAAAGCAGCAATGGAGGACGCTCGGGGCAAAGCCGAAGCGATAGCCGAAGCCTCGGGCATAAAGAACATATCCTCCGTGCCTTTATCTGTCGATGAAACGAGCTACAGCTATGCTCCCGTTGAGTATAAGAGTATCGAAAGAGCAGCAGACCTTGCGGCGACTAACATCCCTGTCAGCGAAGGAGAGTTGACCATTAGCGCACAGGTGGCAGTCACATATGAAATCATAAAGGACTAACAGGGATAAGCGGTTTACCGCATATCATCCCGGCGGCGTGTAATTTGCCGCCGGGTTTTCTTTATTCGGTGTTCACGAATTTCGGCCTTGATAACCCCGCTTGCCAAAAAATAAAAAACAGCTACAATAGTTCATAGGGGGTATTATATGCTATTGAAATATCAGCCAAAACCGCTTATGGATTTTCATCCCGTATCGTTAAACCTGAGGGAAACAATAGAAGAATACAGACATGCGTGGGGGCTTTGCAATTCCGAGCACACATTTACGAACATATTCATTTGGGGGCATAACGGGATAATAAAAGCTGCGCATCTGAACAAGGTGTTATATATATTGCTCGATTACGGCACCCGTCCGCCGTTCATGTTTGCGCCGATAACGCAGTCAAAGAACATGGATTACGGCGAAGCCGTTGCGGCCGCGGCGGATTATTTTAGTAAAATCGGCGCGGAGCCGGTTTTTCACGCGGTCACGGGTCCGCTTAAGGAAGCATTTGAAAAGTCCTGTCCCGAATATGAGCTGACGGAAGACCGGGACAATTTCGACTATGTATACCGTACTCAGGATCTGCTGACCCTATCGGGTAAAAAGTACCATTCCAAACGCAATCATATAAATCAGTTCACATCGCTCTATGAATATGAATATCAAAAGCTTTCGCCGTCAATGCTGGATGAATGCCTTGAGGTCTATCTGAAATGGCTGAGCGGCAAGGATGTGTTTGAACCCGGAATTCTCGGTGAATTGGATGCGATAAAAACGATAATTACGAATATGAACGCTCTGGGCGTACACGGCGGATGCATACGCATAAACGGAAAACTGACAGCGTTTGCGCTCGGCGAAAGAATTACTCCGGACACTGAGCTTATTCATATAGAAAAAGCGGACGCTAAAATCAACGGGCTGTATGCGATGATCAACAGGGAGTACGTCGAGCATGAATGCGTCGGTACAAAATTCATTAACAGGGAAGAGGATATGGGGCTTGAAGGACTGCGCAGGGCAAAGCTTTCATATCACCCGGCCGTGATGATAGAAAAGTATACGGCTAAGCTTAGAAAATGAGCATTGAGATAAGATCTATTCTGCCGTTAGAATACGAAGAAGCAAAGCGGATGTGGGACGTCTGTTTTCCGGGCGACGAAAACGGATTCAGCGATCATTATTTCAGCAAAAGAACAAATCCCGAAAACGTTCTTGCCTTATTCGAGGACGGGGTAATGAAGGCCTCTTTGCATATACTTCGCCAAACCGCATGCTTTTTTGACACGCCGAAGGAGATCGGGTTCGTCGCAGGAGTTGCGACCTTGCCTTTATACCGGCGCAAGGGGTTTGCGAATATGCTGCTCAGGGAAGCGTTTCGCGTTATGAGAAGAACGGGTCTGTGTGCTGCCATGCTCCAGCCGTTCTCTCACGATTTTTATCGGAAAACCGGTTTTGAAACCTTTGTCACAAGAAAAATATACGCTCTTGATAAATCAGACCGGCATAAATACAAAAAAGCATATCTTCAAGAGCCATCCGCGCAGCGGATGCTAGACATATACGAAAAATTCATGCAACGCTTCAGCGGTTACAGGAAACGCGACATTAAGGATTTTGAATTGCTGCTGGATGAGATCGCATGCACCCGGGGGTTGGCTGTTCAATCCGGTGAAGCTTATGCCTTTTGTGAAACGGATGGGAATACGGCTGTCGTAACGGAGACCGCGGGCGAAAACCTGACTTCGTTAATGGCCGCGTTGCTCTTTATGGGGTTTGACGCCGTCAAGTTTCCGCTGCCCGAGAATCTAATCATTCCCGATCTTGATTTTGCGCCAGAACCCTTCAATATGCTGAGAATACTTGACGCGGAAGGTTTTTTGCAGGGTCTCCCCGCTGAAAACGGCGAATTTGTTTTCAGCATTATTGACGGCGAGATCGAAGAAAACTGCGGACGATTCAGGCTGACCGCTGCCGGAAATACGGTTCAAAAGATAGAGAAGATAAGCGCGAAAATAAAAGGTGACACAGCTGAAATCAGCGAACTTATGCTTGCTGCATGCGGCATAGCGAAGCCTTCTCAACATTTATATTCCGGTCATGTATTTTCAGGGAAGGCCGTGAATTACGCTTTTGAAAGATATTGAGACCCGCAAACGGACAGGCGGCATGGTCTCGATTTCACTAAATCGGCATAGATGTGCTTGACTCTGCGGCAATAATCATATAGTATTAAATCTGTGTTAACGGTCGATATGAAAGAAAAGGACGGTTTTAATAATGGATCAAAATTTTATGAAGAGTATCGGCGAATTCTTTTCCGGCAGCGGGTTGCTGATCGTATTGATGATAGCTATGTTCGCCATCATGATAATACCGCAGCGCAGGCGTGAAAAGAAGATCAAAGCAATGCTCTCCGCTCTCAAACCCGGAGATCGCGTGCGAACGATCGGCGGCATTTACGGAACCATAAGCTCGGTAAAGGAAGATGTTATCACTCTGCTTGTCGGACCCGATAAAGTCAAGCTCGTTTTCGCAAGAGGCGCTATATCAACCGTGGAGGACTCCGAGGTTGAGAACACGATGGACCAGGAAGTAAAGGAATCGAAATAGGGGTTAAAAAGGGCTCTATGTCAATAGTTGGGGTAGAGCAATAGACTAAGAGTAACAGGGGGCTGAACGCGGAAGCGGTCAGCTCCCTTTAGGTATTAACGGTTGCAAAGATACGGGCGCGGAAATTCCGGAAGTTACGGTACCCGTAAGCGATACGTTTAATAACCTTCACGGTATTGTTAACGCCTTCGGTAAATCCATTTGAATAGGGACAATTGAATGCGTTAAGAATGTATGGCTGCCAGTTCTCAATCATAGTAAGAAAAGAAGTAAATTCAGGAATAT
>MWCU01000124.1 GCA_002070205.1 Firmicutes bacterium ADurb.Bin182
CGCAGAAAAATAGGCGTCGGATTAAAACCCGGCGCTTTTATACATACGAAGAGCGGGATGTAAGTCTTGGGGCAATCTTCCGCTCCCAAAAACGTTTTTTTTGTTTAAAAACGATAAAAATATGAACATATCGCAAGGAGGGAGGTTTTTTTCATGTCGCTCAACAACCAGGACGATTGGGAGCGCTCGAACGACAAGACGGTAACGGATAAAATACCGAAGACTCAGCCCGGCCCGTCAGATGAGCCCGGCAAGAACGCGGACAGGAAGAACAGGCGGCAGTTCACAAGGCTGGATAATAATCGTTTTTTCGATTGAACTTATGGGATTTAACGGCGGGTCCGCCCGGAAATGATTTTAGGTCGAGTGAAACCTTTGTTTCACGGGACGTGTAGAATTCTAAGAAGTCTGCACAGACTTCTTAGACACGCTGAGCCCGCCCGCAAAATCAAGGGCGGGCCGTATTCATTCTATCTGCCGCTTGAGCGTGTAAATCATCACGGGGGTTGCCGGCGGTCCAAGCTCCCGTGAACGCATATACAGGATCTCGGCTGAAACGGCTTCCCAGCCCTCGTTGCCTTTTTCATTCAAAATGTCCATTGTGGAAAAGCCGTCCCTGCCTTTCTCCGACCACAGATCGACGGGATGGAAGGCTCCTTTTCTGTAAACAAAACGGTGGATGACGGACATATATTCCCATTTGGCCATGGCACGGTTCCGCCTCGTTCAGCTTTATAATTTACCTATGTTTGAAACTTTGCGAATATTCGTATTTTGCTCTGCCGGCCGGAAAAACGCTTCACAAAAGCAGCCTTGACTTCCCGGATTTGCCATGTTTTGCTTCGTTGACAACGTATCTTCCGGTGCTATAATGAATATAATAGAACATATGTTCGATTATAGCACCAGGGGGAGGATTCTATGCAGCGCATCATATTGCATGCGGATTTTAACGCTTTTTATGCCTCCGTCGAATGCCTGCACAGAGTCGAGATCCGGGATAAACCCGTAGCCGTGGCGGGGGATCCGGATAAAAGACACGGTATAATACTCACAAAAAACCAATACGCCAAAAGCTTCGGAATAAAAACCGGCGAGGCTATATGGCAGGCGAAGCAGAAAGCGCCGGGGCTTATAGTGGTGCCTCCAAATTATCCCCTGTATCTTAAATTCGCGCGTATGGGCCGGGAGATATATGCGCGGTATTCCTCGCAAATAGAGCCCTTCGGGCTGGACGAAGCATGGATAGATATATCGAGTGCGGGAAGGAATATGGCTGAGGGCGAGGCCATAGCGCAGGAGATCAGGGAGCGCGTAAGAGATGAACTCGGCATTACAGTCTCCGTCGGGGTGTCCTTCAATAAGGTTTTCGCCAAGCTCGGCAGCGATTTAAAAAAGCCTGACGCGGTGACGGTCATTACGGGTTCGGATTACAAGGACAAGATCTGGCCTCTTCCCGCGGGAGAGCTTCTTTATGTCGGCCGGTCCACGAACGTTAAACTGAGGCGCTACGGGATGCAAACCATCGGCGATATCGCCAATGCGCGGCCGGAGCTGCTCAAGTGCATTTTGGGCAAATGGGGCCTTGTACTGCACGATTTCGCGAACGGCCTTGATGACAGCCCGGTGGCTGTTATGGATTGCGATCCGCCCGTTAAGTCCATAGGCAACAGCTGCACCACTCCGCGGGATATGTGCTCTGACGAGGACGTGAAGCTGATGTTTTATGTACTGTCCGAAAGCGTGGCGGCGCGTCTTCGCGAGGGCGGTTTTTTGTGCAAAACAGTGCAGATCGGCCTTCGGGACAGCGAGCTTTACTCATTTGAAAGGCAGTGCAAGCTGCGGCGCGCGACGGATATTTCAAGCGAGATCGCCGGGGCCGCCTTCGCTTTGTTTTCGCAGAATTACAGCTGGCGGCGCCCTTTGCGGTCAATAGGAGTCAGGGCGGCAGATTTGACTCCTTACGGAAGCCCCGTTCAGCTTACGCTTACGGAGGACGAGAGCAAACGCGAAAAAAAAGAGAAGCTGGAGCGGGCTATTGACGATATACGGCAAAGGTTCGGGCATTTTGCGATAGAGCGAGCCATCATGCTGAAGGATTCGGCGATGGGAAGCATCAATCCCAAGGAAGAGCACGTTATCCACCCCGTCGGCTTTTTTTAGTCGAAGAAGTCTGTACAGACTTCTTCGAAGCTTTACACGCAGTCAAAAACAAGATTTTTGACGGCCTAAAATCTATGATTTCCGGGCGGCAAAGCGTGCAAGGTGCGAAATCCTTGCGGATTTCATCCGTTTCACCGTACATGCCGCTGAAGCCGGAATGAAAATCAAGGTGTTCTGCGAAAATCGGAGATTTTCGTCTAGCTTGATAATCCCTGAGAGGGGTTTTTCGACAACCTAAGGGAAACTGTGTTCTCCCGCTCGTAACATGAGGTTTTTAATAATGGTGGAAAGAACGTATGAAAACGATATAAAAGTATATGTCAGCGTTGACGTGCGCTTTGACGAAGGCGGAAACATCCGCCCGCTCCGCATTATCTGGGAGGACGGACGGACGTTTGAAATACAGCGCGTGCTGGATGTGCGGCGCGCGGCGTCCTTAAAGGCGGGGGGCAGCGGGATCCGCTTTAAGTGCCAGATCAATTCAAAAGAAACATATCTGTTCTACGAGCAGCCGAGGTGGTTTGTGGAAAGAATAAAATAATGCGGCTGCCGTCTCTTTACGCGAAGGGGTTTCGTGATATAATGCATTTTAGCGGAAAAACTGCGGGCGCGGCTTTTTGGTTCGCGCGGTCTGCGGGAGGTTTTTATGTCAGAGACAGATTTTCAAGGTTTCACGCAGGATGCGTTCAAATTCTTTATGGAGATCGCGTTCAACAACAACCGCGAATTCTATGAAGCCAACAAGGAAAGGTATAAAAAGGCCGTTCTCGAGCCCATGCGCCTTCTTGCCGCCAAGCTTTTGCCGGATGTATTGAATATCGATCCGGATTTTGATACGAGGCTCGGAGCTATCGTTTCGCGATTACGCAGAGACACGCGTTTTTCAAAGGATAAATCCATGTACCGCGACCATTCCTGGCTCGGTTTCAGGCGTCCCGGCAAGCGCATCAGCGAAAGCTTTACCTTGTATTTTGAAATCTCGCCGTCGGGTTACGGATACGGTATGGGTATGTACAGCCCGGATCCGCAGCTTATGAAGCCGATGCGCGAAAGGATGCTCGCGAAACCCGCACGGTTTCTGGAAATGGCGCAAGAGCTTGAGAGGGCCGGCTTTAAAATCGAAGGGGACGCGTACAAACGCGACCGGTTCCCGGACGCCCCGGAAGCGCTGAGGCCGTATCTTAATCTGAAGGGGATCGGGTGGCACTATTCTACGGCTCAGGTTTCAAAGTCGATGACACCGGAGCTTTTGAATGAGCTTAAAAGCGCGTTTGCGGCTCTCGGCCCCATGTACCGCTTTTTATGCGGCGTTGACAGGCCACAAAAGTGCGGCGGGATCAAGTAAGAATATATTCGATTTGCCGCTTCGCTCCCTTGATTATCCATTTTTATTTCACTATAATTAAAGCGGTTTAACGCAAAATAAGCCATGGAATACCAAATAACGACCGGCAAAAGGAGAAAAGCAAATTGCAAAAGATAGTTATCGCTTTGGGAGGGAACGCCCTTCAGGAACCCGGCAAGCCCGCAACTGCCGAGGCTCAGCTGCAAGTTGTGGAAAAAACATCCGAATATATCGCGGACATCATTGAAAAAGGATATAAAATCGTGCTCGCGCACGGAAACGGGCCGCAGGTCGGCCGCATAGTGCTCCAGAACGAATATTCCGATAAAATCACCCCCGCTATGCCTTTTGACGTATGCGGCGCGATGAGCCAGGGCATGATAGGCTATCATATTCAGCAGGGCCTTTCCAAGGTTTTAAACTCGAGAAGCATTAAAAAGCAAACGGCGACTGTAGTAACGCAGGTCGTTGTGGACCGGGACGATCCCAAGTTTAAAAATCCGTCCAAGCCGATCGGCCCCTTTTATTCGGAGGAGGAAGCCCGTACTATCCAAACCGAAAAAGGCTATGTTATGAAGGAAGACGCGGGCCGCGGCTGGCGGCGGGTCGTGGCGTCGCCCTTGCCCGTGAAAATCATTGAGCTGGACGCGGTAAAGTGTCTTGTGGATAACGGTTTTATAGCAGTAACCGTCGGCGGCGGCGGTATACCGGTAATAGAGCTTGATAACGGAGATCTTGAGGGCACCGCGGCTGTAATCGATAAAGACCTTGCATCCGAAAAGCTGGCGGAAGATCTTGACGCGGACGCGCTCGTGATACTCACTGCGGTCGAACAGGTCTCTGTCAATTACGGCAAGCCGAACGAAATAAAGCTAAGCTCGCTCAGCGTGAGCGACGCGAAAAAATATATGGCGGAAGGGCATTTTGCTCCCGGCTCAATGCTGCCCAAAATAGAGGCGGCAGTCAAATTCGCCGAGTCCAAGCCCGGACGTAAGGCTATTATCACTTCGCTCGATAAAGCGGTCGAAGCGCTTGAAGGCAGGGCGGGAACGACGATTGCATGATAAGAGTGACTGCGTAGCCGTGCAGTCCGATAGATCGGACAGTGGACAGTGGTTAGTGATTAGTGATCAGTGAATGAAAAATCTGCCCGGGGGCAGATTTTTTAATTATATTAAATATGCCTGTTCACCGGTCAACTGCGTTTATTTGACCAACGGAAGTGCGTATTTTTCCACCTCGTCGTATACTCTTTCGATGTCGATGGTTTTGTGCTCCCCGTTCTCGTATAAAACTTTGCCTTTCACAACAGTCATGCAGACGTCTGACCCCCGAGCGCCGTATACCACGGTGCTTAACGGATCAAAAACGGGGTAAAGATGCGGCGCGTCAAGGTCAAGAACGATAAGGTCGGCGTCAAAGCCCTCTCTGATGCGGCCGATCTCGTTTTCGCGCCCCTGCGCTTTAGCTCCGTTGACGGTTGCGAGCTTCAGCGCGCTGTACGCGTTAAGAACTGTGGGATCGCCGGTCGTTCCTTTTTGAAGAAGGGCCGCCGCTTTGATCTCCTCAAACAAATCGTGCGTGTTGTTCGAGCAGCATCCGTCCGTTCCGAGCGAAACATTCATGCCAAGCTTTTGCATTTGCGATATCCTCGCGATCCCGCTCCCGAGCTTAAGGTTCGAAACGGGATTGTGAGCGCAGCTGACGCCGCTTTCGGCGCATATTTCCATATCCTCTTCGCTTAGCCATGTGCAGTGCGCTGCGATGACGGGAACGCCGAATACTCCGTTTTCATAAAACATGCGGGCGGGCGTCTTCCCGAGCTGAGCGACGCACTCTTCATGCTCCCTTTTGGTCTCCGATAAATGCAGATGCATAATAAGCCTGTTGTCCCGGGCAATTTTCGCGGTCTTTTTCCAAACGTCGGGGGTCGAGGTGTACTGCGCGTGTATGGAAGCGTCCGCCCTTACCCTTCTGCCGTCCGCGCCGTGAAAGCTTTTGAGCAATTCCCGAAGTTCGGCAACGGCGCGGTCCGTTTCAAAGTCGAAATCCGGCGATAAGGCGAGAACCGCGTTGCTCAAATTTGCGCGTATACCGCACTCCAGCGCAAATTTCGCAGCGGCAAGCTGGTAAAAGTACATGTCGGATACTGAGGTTGTGCCGAAGCGGATCATTTCAGCGAACCCGAGCTTTACTCCCGCAAGTACCGCCTGTTCGGTAAGCCTCGATTCTACGGGGAATATTTTTTTATAGAGCCAGTCGTGAAGAGCATAATCGTCGGCATAGCCTCTCATTATGCACATTGCCGTATGCGCGTGAGTATTCACAAGTCCCGGCATTATAAGCTTGTCTTTGCCGCTTATTTTTCTCGCCGCGCCTTCTTCCGGCGCGGTTTCGGACACATGCGCTATTTTGCCGCCTATTACTCCGACGAATCCTCTGTTTATAACCGGCTTATCGTCTTCCATTGTGATTATGGTGATATCGGTAAACAAAATATCCAGCATAGCTCCCGATCCCTTCCGGAATTGTTTTCTTTATTCAGCTTGATTGTATACGAGAGCCGTACGGGCGCGCAAGCGGCTTTATAGTTAAAAGGCGCTGAATGTTCAAGAGGGTAACGGTAAAAGGCAATTTTGCTCTTGCGATACACCGCGGCGGAGTATATTATCATATCGTGTATACGGTCACGAAACGGCGATGAAAATCAGATCCGGCTTTATGATATTCGTGCGCAAACAGAGGGTTTATGGAATTTATAAATGAAATCGATTTTCAGGAATTGCTCGGCGGTCCGCTTGGCAAATATTATGAGGGCAGATGGGCGTATTTTAGCGAGGTTGTGAATATCGTTCGCGAAACCGAAGGTATTGACAGCGTTTTAGAGATAGGACCTTCATTCCGGACGATTGTGAAGGATTGCGATATCATGGTCAAGCCGGAGAACGATGTATGGGGCAGACCTCAAAAATATGTCAGGAAGATATACGAGCATGATGCGAGGGATATTCCATGGCCAATTCGCTTTAAAGAATATGATTTGTTTATCGCTTTGCAGGTATGGGAACATTTGGAGGGCAAACAAAAAGAAGCGTTTAAAGAAGTCATGCGAACATGCAGAATGGCAATACTCAGTTTTCCTTATATGTGGGACTGCCCGAAAGACGATGCGAATTATCCCGAACATCATATGATCGATGAGAAAATAATATCGGAGTGGACGCTTGGTATTGAACCCGAAAAGGTCGTTAAGATACCGAGAACCGGCGACAGAGTATCAAAAGGGCCGAGGATAATTTATTTTTGGAAGTTTTAAAACAGGGCGCAGGCCGTCCGGAAGCCGGGCCGGCCAAGCTTGCTAAAATTCGATTTTCATGGCATTCTGAATACCGAAGATCAATTTTGAAAGGAACCGTGCGATGAGTACAATACGCGATATTTCTTTGTTTCCCGCGGGGCGCAAAAAGATTGAATGGGTTAAGGAATTCATGCCGGTGCTTCGGACTCTGGAAAAGCGCTTCCGGCAAGAAAAACCGCTTAAAGGCATGCGCGTTTCGGTATGCGTGCATTTGGAGGCGAAAACCGCATATCTTTGCGAAATATTGCGCGAGGCCGGCGCTGAGGTCGCGGTAACCGGTTCCAACCCTCTTTCGACAAAGGATGAGGTCTGCGCGGCGCTTGCCGAAAGGGGGATGCAGGTGCATGCCCGGTTCGGCGCAACGCCTGAAGAATACAAAGAGCATTTAAGAAGAGCTCTTGAATTCCGCCCTCATATCATAATCGACGACGGAGCGGATTTTGTTCAGATGCTGCATGAGGAGCATCCCGAATACGCCGTAAACCTTTTGGGCGGCTGCGAGGAGACGACGACCGGAATCACAAGGCTAAAAGCGAGGGATAAAGCCGGCCGGCTGAATTTTCCGATGATGGCCGTGAACGACGCCAAATGCAAGCATTTATTCGATAACCGTCACGGCACCGGCCAATCGGTCTGGGATTCAATTATGTATACTACCAACAACATGGTTTCGGGCCGGACCGTCGTTGTCGCGGGGTACGGTTTTTGCTCAAGCGGGATAGCCAATCGCGCGAAGGGGCTCGGCGCAAACGTTATCGTTACCGAGGTGGACCCTTTTAAAGCGCTGGAAGCCGCTATGGACGGCTACAGAGTAATGAAAATGGACGACGCGGCGCCGCTCGGGGATATTTTCATCACCGCAACGGGAAACAAGGACGTAATCGTCAAAAGGCATTTCATGGTCATGAAAAACAACGCGATGGTTGCTAATGCCGGTCACTTTGACGTTGAGTTCAACAAGGAGCATCTTCGCGAACTGGCCGTGAAGGTAGAGGAGAGAAAGCCTTTTATTGACGGTTATTTTTTAAAGGATGGACGGGTTATCAATGTGCTCGCGGACGGCAGGCTTGTGAACATTGTCGCGGGCAACGGTCACCCCGCGGACATCATGGACCTTTCATTCGGCATACAGGCGCTCGGAGTCGTATATATCGCGAAAAACGCTAGCTCCCTTGAGTCGCGTCTTTACAAAATCCCGGATGAGATAGACAGGGAGGTAGCGATGCTCAAGCTTGAATCGATGGGGCTGGGACTTGACACACTTACTCAGGAGCAAATAGATTACCAAAATTCTATCGGATGATTCGCCCGAAAACAGGAGGTTTAATGCTTACGCATAAAGGAACGCAGACGATTTATACCGACAGGCTGATTCTTCGAAAGTTCAGGCACGAAGATGCCGAACCGATGTTTTACAACTGGGCAAGCGACAGCGACGTGTGCCGTTATATCACCTGGCCGGCGCACGAGGATATTGAAGTAACGAAATCGGTTATCGAAAAGGTCATAGGCGGTTATGAAGCCGAGACCACATACAATTGGGCGATGGAGCTTAAAAAACTCGGCGAGCCCATAGGCTCTATTTCAGTGGTGATGATAGGCGAAAACAGCGGTTGGTGCGAAATCGGCTATTGCATGGGAAAAAAATACTGGAACAAGGGGATAATGTCCGAAGCGCTTTCGGCGGTTATGGATTTTCTGTTTAATAAAGTCGGCTTTCACCGCATCCAGGCAAGGCATGATACGGATAACCCCGCTTCGGGCAAGGTGATGCAAAAGTGCGGAATGCAATTTGAGGGCATCATGAAGGAGGCGACGCTTCAAAAAAGCGGGAGGCACGGAGACCTTGCGATGTACGGGATCATCAACCCTGCCGGTCGGCAAGATTAAAAGATTTCGGATAATAAAGTACTCTATCTTAAAAATCTCTAAGTACCTGTCGGACAAACGTCATATTCAGCGATGTTGACTTTTACCGTCATTCCGTAAAAGGTTTACCCTATTCCGATCTGTATCCCTAAAAGGGCGCACCTCAAACCGTCCCTACGGTTTATTGTGCTCCGGTTGCTTCTTTAAGCATTGCGGGCATATCGAGCTCGCGCAGTAATTCGGCAAAATCATTCGCGCTGCGGTATTTGTTTCCGGCGGTAATCAAATAAACATATCCCGTTTCTTTTTCGATGTATACCGCGTTCTTATAGCCTTCTGTTATTCCGTCTATCTTCATGAACTGTGTGATGTACCCCTCGAATTCGCTGCCAAGGGTACCATTTGCGTTTTCGGAATACACCTCCGCCAGCTCCGGTTCAAGCGCATCATAGGGGCGAAACTGGATGATTAGAGATTCCTCACCGTTTGAATACTGCAGAACCATCGAATTTAATTGCGAGCCCGGCGCAGGAAGTTCGAAACGATAGATTTCCCCTTCAACAAAAGTGCCCGCCTTAAAGTCCTCAGGCGTACCCATCAGCATCAGCGTCTGCATGTCGCCATGTTCCCAAATGTCTCTGCACGAGCCATAGTACGGTTCACCGTTTATGCTGATTTCCTTTAACTTATACTGTCCGACACGCTCGCGTATCTTAACATCGGGGAAGAGATAATTGACCTTTTCGACCGTATCGACTTTCCCGATACCCATGATCAGCTCAAGAGTCCCATCCGCCGCCAAACGGCAGCAATACGCCTCGTTATAAGCAAGGTTATACCGGGCGGGGATCGTAGCAATGAGCGTATTTATTTCCGCCAATATGATTTCCTCTTCCGGCGTCATCGATCCGGTATCGGGGTCGATAAAGATCCGGTCCCCGTTCCCCCCGATGAACGCGGCAAGATCGACCGCTAATTGCTCTACCTTTGCACAGTCAACATTCTCCCGTACGTCCTCCGGGCTGTGCATCGGTTCGTCATGCTTCGTATCCGAAAGAGAGCATACGGCTATGTTTTGATTATTAAAGCGCTGAGAGTCGCTGGAAAAGCCGGTATCCCTCTGAGTCGCTCCAAGCGCGTCAGCCACAGCCAGGGAGAGGTTGTTTGGCGCATCCTTGCCATACACATCCATAACGCCGCTGTACTGTGCAAAGCCGACGCAATCTATATTGAACAAATTTATATAATCATATTTACCGCTGAGGTAATCACTAATCGCGCTTGCACCCTGCTTGCCATACTCCTCTACGTTTGTAGCGAGGTATATGATGTCGCTCTCAAAAGGCGCGTCGGCGAGCAGCTTTGCGCAGGTCAGCATCGTTGCCACGCCCGAAGCGTTATCATACGCCGCCAAACCGGCGCCGTCTTTATTGCCCTCGCCGTCAAAATGCGCGCATATCACGACTGCGCTTTTGCCAACGGTTCCCTGCTTATACGCGATAATATTGTTTTCAATGCCTCCGTCACATTCAAATCCATAATAATAGCTGCCTTCATAGAACGGCTCAAGTCCGAGCGAAGCGTAAGTTTTGGCGATATACTCGCCCGCAGCCGTGTTTCCTTCCGTTTTATATTCCCTGCCTTCGTATTTGACGTCGGTCAGTTCAAGAAATACCTGCTCGGTAAACGTAAGTTCGGCGGGCGGCGGTGACAGCACGTTGACTTCCGGCAACACTTGGGCGGTATTGGGCGGGGAAACTGCGCAGCCCTCAAACGCGATTATAGGCAATAGAATAGCAATTATAAGTGCTTTATAACAACGCATCATATTCTTCCTCCGGATGTTCCTTAAAAATAATTCGGGCGGAAAACCCGCCCGGCATATAGAATCAATCAAGCCTCTGGATGGTCATGAAACAATTTGTACTCTGAGTAATATTCATACCTATCGAAATCGCCGCATACATTGCATTGGTATGCGTCAGTAACATGATACCACTCTAGCCTGTCTGTCAGTGATGGATTAGTTGCACACCTAGCAAATGTCGTTTTGTACCATTCACTGTAAGTATATGTTTTAACATATCCTCCCGTACACCCTGGTACTGTACAGTGTTCGATTAATATAGATAAAGGTGCGGATGTAATTAAATTTTCAGCCAAAGAAACGGTTGTGCAAGAAAACAAGAAAATACAAACGATTAAAATAGATACAAGCTTTTTCATTTTTTCTTCTTCCTAATTATGCGTTCTACTGGTTTATTACAGAGTATACAATCTGGACTTCCAGAGCAACTATATATTCGGATGTCATCCCCTCCTTTCAACTATGCATGCCCAACTTTGTTCTTATTCATTGCAGATTATGTAACTGCTTGTTATATACTCTCATTTCTGTATGCACCTTAAGCTGGATTTCGCCGATAATTGATTACAGGTAACGAAAAAATGAGAACAGCTGGATTGAAACCGACCGCTTTTATTGTACAGAGGTTTGTTTAGTAGGGACATGTCGAATATTCACCCACAACATTTTTCGTCTTCTGAGTTTATCTATGCTTATTACCGTTCAGCATGTAAAAAGATGACAACATAAAAAAATAATTTGCTTAGAGAATACTTTACAGCGAGTATCCACCATATTCGTTGCTCTTATCAGACTCTTAGGATATACTGACATTATCATTTCTAAAGGATGTTTGCGTAATGGCTTTAAGCACTGAGAAAGTCTTCCGTGTTTATGAAAATTATTATGATAAGCTTATTACCGTTGCTTATTGCATAGTCGGCAAGGTTCACCTTGCGGAGGAGACAGTTCAGGATATCGCGATTAAGCTGCTTGAAATAAAACCCCACTTTGAAAGCGAACTGCATTGTAAAAACTATCTGTTCAAAGCGGTGAAGAACCGCGCAATTAATATTAAACAAAGGGAAAACAGAACTTATGCCACAGAGGATGAATGTGTCTTATCAGATACCCGCGGCAGGCAAGATGAAGAACAATCGTTTGTTGAAATCATTGATTGGATAAAACAAGCTATGGAAATGCAACCATCCGAAATCAGAGAAGCTTTTATACGTCATGTTTTATATCAGGAACGGATTAACGATTTAGCGAAAGAGTTGAAAATCAAACCCAATACATTGGCGCAATCTTTCCGGCGCATTAAAACCTCGATGAAGAAACAGTACTTAATGTTTATTGACTTTATTTTGGTTCTTAAAATACTGTCCGTCATGAAATGATCGTGTCAACTGTAATAATATGCGAATGATACAGAACGGGGTTCAAGTCTATGCGATGGAAGAGAGTTAAAGAATATTTAAGAGAACACCCTTATATGCTGGATCCCGCATATACGATGAGTCTTAAGCAAGCGAAAGTACAGCTTGCAATAACAGGATATCAATCATTCGCTGAAATGATCATGTCGGCGAAAGCGCGTTCATCTTTGCCGGAGGAAGTATGGGCAGAGGTGGATATGCTTATTGAGCATGTTCGCAGAAAAGATCAAAGGCAGAAAAAAATCATATGGACATTGCAGAGACATCGGCGCCTTGCGTTAGCCTGCTTATGCATTCTTCTTATTATCGGTTTCTTTGTTTTTATACCTTCGGGACGAACTATTGCAAGGAAGTTATACAATATGATTGTCCGCATGTCCGAAAACAGGGTCATTATTGAAGATGAGTACGGTACCGGCCCAAGGATCGAATTCGAGGGCGATGCGGTCGCTCCGAAGATACCACACAGCCCGGAACCGTCAAAATCCGATAGGATCAAGTTCAACTCTTTGGAAGAATTCGTCGCAGCTACGGGTTTTAATCCAATTATTTATGATCCGGCCTTTGCGCAAATCGAATCCATTACGGCAATGCCGGATGGGTCGCAAGGGTATACGGTCGATATGGTATACAGCACCATGGACGGTGGACATTACGCGATAATCCATCAAATCTGGCTGAACGGCGCTCCATCCGATGTATCGATATATACTCAAGACGGAGAACATTTTGAAAAAAAGATACTATCCGATACTACTATCTTCTGCACGATCGATCACAGCGATAATACTTTTTCCGGCATAGCATGGTTTAGGAATACGGAAATAATTATCAGCGCGGAACAGGCTGATGATTATGAAAATTTGTTGAACAGCTTAAGGCGATATGAAGATTAAGCATAACGGCCTGCCGGTTCTATCGAGCCGACAGACCGAAATACTTTTCAGAACGTATAATATTTATAATGATAGTCACTATACGACCCGCAACTGCCATATGCATATAATCGATATTGATAACCTGTCTGAATAGTAACATTTTTTGAAGCCTTAGCAGTGATCATTTCGGTGCTTGAAGCGGAGGCGACATATACCCAAGATCCGCCATCATTTCTATATAGACTTACAAAAGCATAGGCAGAAGAATTAGATCCGGAATATGCTTCGGCCCAAAGATTGTAGGTGCTTCCGGATACTTTATCCAAACCGCTGCTTAAATAGACTGAAGCCATGGGTTTGATGACATCCGGATTTTCAGATATTGTCATAGAAAGAGAGCTTAAGCCCAAAGAACTTGAAAGTAATGTTGCCGCCAAAAACAGTATTAAGATACGTTTTTTCATGATGATTCCTCCTGTGTTGGTTTATATTTTTGCTCCATAATTATTTACAGTTTAGCAAACCAAAAAGTGACAGGTGAAAAATATATTTTTAGTTCCTGTCACTATTTTATATCCTGAACTGTATTAATAGTAAATCGAAAAGTGTATAAGAAGATTAACTTGTTTTTTAAGTAATTGATAATTGAATGAAAAATAGAATGGAGGAATGTCTATGATTGAATAGAAAACACCAGTAAAGTTGTTTGACAAGCCAAAATTTGAACTAAGTAGGAGGAAAACACAATGAGAAAGTTTAGTTGTAGTATAGTTCTGTTAGTAGTTATTTTAGTTTTTTCAGTTTCAAATACAGCACATGCAAAGCAAGACGTTAAATACTATAAAGGGGTTTATCATGAAGATGGTTCTTATCAATTTAGCGCTTCAGAATTAAAAAAGTTAAATGCGCTAACAAAGTCTCCTAAATTTACATGTACTGAAAGAACTGTTAAAGAGGTGTTATCAATTGTTGCACCAGAATATTATAACACTTTTGATGACAAAGCTAAGCAGTACCTAGACACATTAAATTGGAGTTTTGACGGGATAACGACTCAAGAAGTATCAATTGATGGTTCTTTTAAACCTAACGCTTATTCTGATGTTTTTGCATCAACAATTGGAAATTATGGTAATTCACTTAAGGGATATTCGTATTCAGAAACTTCTTCTACAAATCCAATGTTATATATTGCGTGTCGTGTTTTTAATTACGATACCGGTGAATTAGTTGCCATTTCCGGTAATCTCAAATATAACACGACGTTTGTATCAGCGACCACCATTGTTGCCCCCCCTACCGGTAAGTACTGGTGTAAAGGTTACCATGAGTATGTTAAATGGTGTCAAATTCACCAAATTGATGAAGTTTATACTTATGTATCTAGTTCGCGAACAATGTCGTATGTTTCCCCTTACTAAAATAGATATAAGTATGAATATCTATCCAGGTGCAAAATGGAAGCACCTGGATAGAATCATAATGCATACAGTATTTACTAGGAAAGGCTGATTGTATGAAGAAAAATCTAGGCATTTGGTTTTTGTTGCTGGCATTTTGCCTATTTCTGCTTCACGGCTGTGCAGAGCAGGATTATATTAGTGAATACGAGCCTTTAGTTTTGCCGGAACCGATATCCAGTATCGCTGATGCTCAATATGAGGTCACTGAATCGGATGCCACTGCAGAATTTATCGGTCCTTATGGCATCAAATCGCTTCTGGATCAAAAGGTATATTGGGACGGTGAGACGCTTCAAGCGGATTTTTATTTTCCAACAGATGTTAGCATTGGCGATATTAACGGCGCACGCAGCTTCGTGTCGACTAAATTATACTTGGTTAGCACGGATAAATACGGTTCCTTCCCCTATGAACAATGGCTCCATGATAATGTGCTCGGGCAGAGAAAACAAAAATGTGAACAAGTGATATGCAATATTTACGCAGATGATCAATTGCTGATGCAGGATAGATATAAGGAGGAAGACCTACCCTACTTTACGCATTATGAGAATATCCAAATCATCCTACCTGCCCGTATTATCGAACCGTATTATGCAGAAAGTCTGATGAAACTGATTCGCAAGAATACACCTGCCGCGGAGTTTGCGATTCAGAAAAGCCTTATAAATAAAACACATTTTTTACAGGTGCGAACCTCGTACAGTGTAAATCCGAAGTTGATTGAGCCATGGCAGAAATATATCGAGCAGGAAGTTGCATCACTTCTCATACCGGAAATACCTTCAAACAGTAATCAACCTCAAATGTTAATGCTGCAGTTGTTCAGAAATGGTACTTTGTATTATCAGACAATTTATTCTAGTGATACTAATACTTGGTCGTAAGCGTCAAGCGCTCATAGATTCTGTCTTGGATGGGTGCCGGCTATACAGGATTTCGGGGCAGTCCACAGCGATAATTGCTCAAGTTTTTCCGGCTTATTGCGCAAATTATATATCCCAGCCAAAAGAAAAGCCAATTGCTGCGTATGCAATCGATTATATAATCTTTCCCGCATCTATAGATAAGACAGAGGATTCTTTGTCCGAAAACCAAATACGATCGATGCGCCTGACAGTTACAGTCATAAGAAACTCAGCGAATAATAGATGGATCTTTGAAGTGCTGAGCTATGAATTTGAATAATAGAGATCGCATTGATAATACCTTTTCCTGCATAGCTTGGTTTGAGAATACAGAAATAATAATCAGTTCGGATTGGGTTGATGATTACGAAAGTCTGTTGAACAGCTTAAAGTAAGTGTAACGGCCTGCCAGTTCTTTCGAACCGACAGGCCGATCAAATTTACTAAAATGTATAGTATTTATAATGATCGTCACTATAAGACCCACAGCTGCCATATGCGTAGAG
>MWCU01000125.1 GCA_002070205.1 Firmicutes bacterium ADurb.Bin182
ATTCTTTAAGGCGCCGTCGGTTATTTTTAAAATACTGTAGAGCATTTGGCAGCCCGCCGTAGGTGCCTGAAAAGCCGCGTTAAGAATCAAGTCCTGTATTTTTTCCGGTACAGGCTTTTTTAAAAATACGCGGGCGCTTTTTCGTTCGCAAAGTTCCTTGATAGTCTGATTCATTTGCTATTTCTCCGAAACACTAAAAGGTTTTTACCCGCTTCAACGGCAATTATATTGTCCTGTTCGGGCCGGGTCAACTCCGGTTTTCATTTAATTCCTTTTCGGATAAAAGCTTCTATATACAAAAGCCGCACGCGGCGGCTTTATGGTATAACTGTTTCTTCTTTGACTGCCGGTTAATGACAGGACTGCCCGCCGGATCCGGCTCCGAAATCAAAATCCGGAATGGTCGGGATCAAGTTTTTCACTTCATTTTTGATTGAGTCCAAATCCGCCGTCTTTATGTCATCGACGACCTTCACAAACCCGAAAAAACTGTAATCGCCTGCCGCAAACTCAAAGTCTTCCTCCGGAATCAGGGCGATCGTGTTTTCGCCTTCCTTCATCCCGGCTTTTATTCCGTACAAAGGGAATACAAGGCTGCTGTTGCTTTCGGTAAGCTTTTTCCCGTTTATGGTCCATTTCGTTTTGAGTCCGCGCTGCATGACGACGACGGCGGGCGCAAATCCGTTTCCATCCATGTCGATGCTGACGACCTGTATACCGTCCTCGATTTTAGCGACCATGGCGGTATCCGAGGGTATTTTGTAGTCCGACACGGTCCCGCCCGGCCCGCCGGCCGGGTATTCGCTTTCGTTTTCAACGGAGCCGCTTTGAGGAGCGGGATTTTCCAGATCGTCGACGACAATGATTTTGTTTCGGATCATTCCCATCCAGCAGCTGTAAGGGATCGTTCCGTTTTCTTCCGGCGTGAATTCGATAACGTTGTCCCCGGGTACAAGGTCTATCTGCTTGTTCAGTTTGGGGATGATTATGCTGTAATTGCAGCCGTTGATATCGTTTTCGTCCGCTTGAATGGTCCACTTGACGGGAATGCCTTTTTGCACGGTTATCGGCTGATAACGGCCGTTCAGAAGCTTCGTTGTTACTGTCTGGACGCCGCCCTTCAACACGGCGGCGTTTTCATATTGCGATTGCGCGCTTGCCTTTTTGACGGGCTCTGTTACGTTGACTCCCGAAAGGCTGAGGCCGTTCGTAAACATGAACACGCCGAGAATAACTACGAGATACGCGCTTACCGTCATCATTTTGCCGGTGAATTTTTTGGAAAGTACGGAGCTCAGCGCGCCGAGTCCGAACATAAGCGGAACGGTGCCGATGCTGAAGAGAAACATCGAAACCGCGCCGCTTACAACGCTTCCAGTTGACAGCGCGTAAAGCTGCATGGACTGAAGCGGACCGCATGGCATGAGGCCGTTTAGAAGTCCGACAACAAGAGGGCCTTTGCCTTTCTTCTTTTCGTGGACCTTGTCGGCAAATCCTTTGGGCATGCGAATGCTCAGCTTCCTAAGCGCGGGGAACAGATTAAGCATGTTAAGGCCCATTATGACCATGAAAATTCCCGCGGCAAGCTGAACGATTCCCTTTGCGGTTCCCGAAAAGCTTATGACCGAACCGACGGCCCCGACTATGGCGCCGACTGCCGTATATGAGATCACCCTTCCGAGGTTATACAACAAGCTCGGCTTCAAGGACGCGAACTTTCCGGAACCGAAGGAGGACGCTGCCGGCACGCATTGGGAAAGGTTGATTCCTCCGCACATTGCAACGCAATGGATCGAGGTCAAAGCGCCGATGATAAGCAGCATGCCATAACCCATGCCTTCTTTTGCAGTAGGAAATGCGCTGAAAAAGTTCGGCAGACCGAAATTGTTTGCGAATATATAAGCCGCAAACAGTATCACTGCGATACCGGCCAGCTTAACGGCAGCTGAATTTTTATTGAACTCCCGGTTTTGCGCTTCAGCAGCTTGATAATCAAGTCTTTCAATGATTCGGATTATATCGGTCAGGCTGATTTTATCCTCGTAATATGAAATCACGGCCATCCCTTTTGCATAGCTGACAGAAACCTTCTCAATACCTTCGGTGTTTTTGAGTTTTCTTTCGATCCCGCTTTCGCAGCTTACGCACGTCATTCCGTCGATGTTTAGTTTTCGTTCCGCAATTGCCATATAGACTCCTCCTTATCCTCAATATAGCCGTTACAGTTTATCCGAATAATGTGTAGATTTTATGTGGAAAAAACGCACAAAAAGCTATATGCAAAATGCATAAATGTCCGTTTTAACGGATTTTGCCGGGCGAAAACGATACGGCAGCAACGCCCGGACAGGTCCGGATGACGCGGCTTGCGTTGTTAAGAAAATAACGGTTGTTGACACTGTTAATTCTATACATATACTTATAGACATACAGAAAATCCTGATTCGGTGCAAATATGAAAAAAACAAGGACCTCGATATTATTGGTGCTGTTTTACGCAGCGATAAGCGCTGCCGCGGTGTATGTGTCCGTCTGTTTTATTTGGCGGATAACTCCGGCTCCATACATTGCTCATATAATTCTGCTAGCTTTGTCGCTGTTCGGCCTTATTTTTTCTTTCATAAGGATGATTGCCGAAAACAACAAGATAGAGATGCTCAGCAGTCAAAACGAGGAGACTTGTTCCCTGCTGAATACTACGCTTCGATCCACGGCGGACGGTATATTGGTCGTGGATCTGAAGGGGAAGGTAACGTTCTTTAATGAGCAGTTTTTAAAGATTTGGGGCGTACCCGATTATATCGCAAAAAAGAAAGATGACCTTCTATTGCTGAATTACGTTAAAGAAAAGCTGAAGGAGCCGGAGTTGTTTTTGGATGGCACCCTGCAAATGTACAGTAAACACGATGGCGTATACTTTGATGATTTAAAATTTAAGGACGGAAGAATAATCGAAAGATATTCCATCCCTCAATATTTTAAGGATACAGTCATCGGCCGGGTCTGGAGCTTTCGCGATATCACACAGCATAAAATGGCCGAGCATCCTGAAGGAAAGGGAAAGAACAATATCGGTGATATTGTCAAATCTGCCGGGCATGGCGTTTCGCTGCGGTTTTTCGGGACAATGGCCTTTGACCTATATATCGGGGGGATGCTATGAGTTAACGGGTTGCGGGCCGGAAGAACTGATGAGTTTCAATAATTTTTTCGGATTGGTTCGGCCCGAGCACAGAGACAGGCTGCGCGAGGCGCACGAATCGGCGGCGAAATCAAAATCTGTTATCAAATGCGAATTTCCCATAAGAGCGGCAAACGGAGTCGAAAGATGGATTTTTGAGCAATGTCAGGGGATCTATGACGATAACGGAAACATTGAAGCTCTTGAAGGGATATTGATAGATATAACGGAGAGAAAAGAAAAAGAAAACGAATTAAACTACATAAATTTTCATGATGTCCTTACAGGATTGTATAATCGAAGGTACTTTGACATGCAGCTGCAATCCATGGACGATGAGCGTTGCCTGCCGCTTTCGATCATTATAGGCGATATCGACGGCTTAAAGATCATAAATGATACGCTCGGGCATATCGAAGGAGACAAATTCATAACCGATATTGCAGGTCTTTTGAAAAACTGTTGCCGGGAAGGAGATATATTGGCCCGCACTGCGGGCGACGAATTCTGCATCCTGCTTCCCAACACCGAAAGGGAGGAAGCGGAAAAATTGATCAAGGATATAAGGAAGCGCTGTGAGGAGTATCGTTTGAAGGCTAAAAATAAAGCGTACCACGCAAGCATTTCATTGGGATGCGCGACAAAAACAAGTTCCGATCAGCTTTTTGACGATTATGTGAAGCTGGCGGAAGAAAATATGTACAAAACAAAACTGCTGCAAAGCAAGAGCCTGCACAGTTCCGTCATTTCATCGATTCAAGCTTCTTTATTGGAAAAGAGCCGGGAGACCAAAGAACATGCCCAAAGAATGATAATGCTGTCAAAAGCAGTCGGAACGAAGCTCGAACTCAGCGATCAAATGATGAATGATCTGGTGCTTCTGGCGATATTGCATGATATCGGCAAAATCGGTGTGAATGACACAATACTTAAAAAACCCGGCAAGTTGACCGCCGAAGAATGGGCGGAAATGAAAAAGCATCCCGAGATAGGCTTCAGGATTGCGATGGCATCAAACGACCTTATGCCTGTTGCCGATTATATATTATGTCATCATGAGCATTGGGACGGTTCGGGATATCCCGTAGGCCTTAAAAGTGAAGAGATACCTTTGCTGTCGCGCATTATTTCGGTTATCGATGCGTTCGATGCCATGACTGAGGACAGGGCTTACAGCAAGGCGATGTCCATAAAAGACGCCAAAAGTGAAATTCGTAAAAATTCCGGTTCACAGTTCGATCCGCTTATAGCGGGAATATTCATAGATGTTTTGGAGGAAATTTTCGGGCAGGAAAGCAATGAGCTTGATTCCGGCGGCAGAACCGTCTGAAAAGGCATTCGGGATTACGGTCCGATCCGATGCCGGAATTTTCATAAAAATGATATCGTGGGCTGATGCGTGCCGCCGCCCGGGTTTTTCGGTTATATGTGAGAATGCGGGGCGGAAAATCAACGGGATATGCGCCGATAATATCGGAATATATAATAGGTAGAAGAATCGGGTCATACGCGGCGCAACATAAAAGCCATGAGGTGTATTTTGAGAAGATGCGTGATTTTTACAGCTTATAATCAATATGGAGTAAACGAATCTTTGGAACTGTCTTCGGACGATTTTGTAATATGCGCGGATGGAGGATACTTATATGCCCAAGAAGCAAACATTGTGCCGGATGTCGTTATAGGCGATTTTGATTCGCTTAAAACACAAGCGCGAGAATTCGGCAATATCAAAAAATACCCTGCCGAAAAGGACGAAACGGATACGATGCTCTGCCTTAAATACGGAATAGAGCACGGATATTCGGATTTTGTAATCGCGGGAGGCATGGGCGGAAGGCTGGACCATACAGTCGCTAACCTGCAATGCTTGAGCTATGCCGTGGAGAACAATAAAAAGATTTGGATGGTCGATAGTAATAACTTGGTCACCATGATCGCAGGCGGCTCCGTAGAAATCGAAAAAAAGGAAGGCTTCAAGCTGTCATTGCTTTCGTTTACCGATGAATGCAGGGGAGTAAGCGTAAAGGGCACAAAGTATCAGCTTAACGGCGCCGTGCTGAGCAGCCGGTGGCCTGTAGGGATCAGCAACGAGTTTATTGCCCCCAAAGCTGAGATATCGTGTTCATCCGGCAAGCTTCTGATCTGCGTTTCGCGGGACGGCATCGTGTGACATCTAAAAAGAAACACGCTCTCGATGCGGATGCATCGAGAGCGTGTTTTTAATCTGTTGAAGTTTTGGAATTTCCGGCACGGCCAAAGCCAATTCGTAACATCCGGGCTTTTGAACCGTAAAGCCGCCGCCGTTCTTTTAAGCTTTGGTCATTCGGCCGCTTTTGTCGCTTTTGCCGTGAACCGGTTAAGAGAATCCCGTATTGCGGCCGCCGTTTTATAACGGCGTTTTTCATAGCTTCCATCCCGCCGCCGCAGCTTCTCGACATCCCGTCAGCAATCATAATGGCCGCCGGGACGGCTTCGTCGGTAAAATTCGGATAATTGGCTGAGTAATATCTCAGTGCCGAGTTCTCAAAAGTTTCCATGATTCTCACTCCTTAAATATTTAAAATTATTTTTGACGTCGTTATCCGGGCATGCGCCTTCGTTATCCTGTCGGGCGTATCCCGGGCATAAAAAATCCGCAGAACGATTGGCTGCGGAACCGGAAGAAACGTTTCTTCTCCCTGTGCAAAAGCATGAAAAAACACGCTGCCGCGTGTTATGTTTGCACATATTCAAGCTGCTTCGTCATTGTGGATCATCCCTGATCCCCAGTCAAATATTCAGTTGAGGATATCCAATTTTTTGTTCTGCATTGCAGCACTTCCTTTAGCTCCGAATTTTGCCTAATAGAATATATGACAAACAATTAACAAAGTCAACAAAAATTTCTGTTATATATAATATACTTTTAAAGCGAATACGGGCATGTCCGCTTAAGCGGCCGTTATTCTCCTATGATTTTGATAAGCACGCGTTTATCCCTTTTCCCGTCGAATTCATAATAGAAAATTTGTTCCCATGTGCCGAAATCCAGTTTCCCGTTCGTTATCGCGCAAACGACCTCACGTCCCATCACAGTGCGTTTCAAATGCGCGTCCGCGTTGTCTTCAAAACCGTTGTGCGCATATTGGCTGTACGGTTTTTCGGGCGCCAGCTTTTCCAGCCATACCTCATAATCATGATGCAGACCGCTCTCGTCGTCATTAATGAATACGGCGGCCGTTATATTCATTGCGTTGACGAGCACCAGCCCTTCTTTTATTCCGCTTTCGTCGATTGCGGACTGGACCTTGCGCGTTATATTCTCAAGCCCTCTTCGCACGGGAAAATGAAAATGCAGTTCTTTGCGGTAAGATTTCATAATATCACCTCCGAAAACATTATAGCAGAAATGCAGAAAAAAAGATGATTCCGTAAGATTTCGGAAAGCTTCCATGAGGAATGTGCAGTTTAGGCTGCTTTGCGGCTTTGAAAAGATTTCAGCCTCAAATGAGCCCTAGAACAAGCTGCGCTCTATCCTCCTCAGGTGCATGCCGGAAAAGGAAATTTGCATACTGACAGGTATCAAACGATAAAACCTTTTATGAGTTTACAAAACGCATACTCAATATGCCTTTCCGTCAAAATAACCAAAAGGCGAAAGGGAGAGAAGCTATGAAAGAGAAAAGCCGGGACGACGATGTAATCGCTCAAACGGAAAGGAGCGCAATGAAGCGGGCAAGCGTAGCGTCAGCTATGGACTGCACGGGACTCATACCTTCCGAGGTCATAGGCGAGGAGGAATCGGAAAATTACAAAGAGCTTTACGACGTGCTTCCGTCCGATCCCCAAACGGAGGTTTATGATTCGAATTTTTTCAGACCGACTCAGAACAACAGGGTTTAGCGCCTCGCTTTGTTGAAAACTCGGGAACTTCCCTCGTTCCGTCGGCGGAAGCTCCTTCAGAACGTGCTGAAAACGTAAAAACCCCGCCCTGACCGGACGGGGAGGAGTGAAAAGAAGAAGAAGGAGGGAATGTTCTGTAATCAGTATAACACAGCGAACAGCATAATATTGTGAAGTATTTGTTAAATGCTCCCCGGACTTCATACGGGCGCTAAGCCCGGTCCGTCCAAACCGCTGCGGTCTTTGCATTGCGGATTTTTTCCCAATTTATATGGCAGTAGCCCGACGGGTTTTTATCCAAGTAGTTCTGGTGATATTCTTCGGCGGGATAGAAGTTTAAAAGAGGCAGGCATTCGACGACAACGGGAGAGTCGAAGCGCTTCTGCAGCAAAGCGAGTTCTTCTTTGATAACGGCTTTCTCCGAAGGATCCGCATAATAGATCCCGGACCTGTATTGCGTTCCCGTGTCATGTCCCTGGCGGTTCAGAGCAGTCGGATCGATCACATCAAAGAAAAGCCTTAAAAGGCATCGAAGCCCGATTACTTCATCGTCGTATTCCACTTTTACAGTTTCCGCATGGCCTGTATTATTTCTGCAAACCTGTTCATAAGAGGGGTTTTCCGTTCTTCCGTTCGCGTAACCTACTTTTGTATTTATTACTCCCCGAACATTGCCGAGATATTTTTCGGTGCCCCAAAAGCACCCGCCCGCAAGATAAATGGTCTTTTTCATGATTTTCCTCCTTCAGGACAGATATTTTTCCGCGCATTTGTTTGCATCGTATGCAAGCTTCTCTTCGTCAATCGAAGCAAGCCGTCCTTTTTGCACCGTGACTTTTCCGTTCACTACGGTATAATCGACGCAGCCCTTGATTCCGACCGTGCCGAGCAAGGCCATCGGGTCGCGGCATGCGCCTGCAAGTTCAAGCCTTTGCGAATCGATCATAAACAGGTCCGCGCGCTTGCCGATTTCGATGCTGCCGATGTCATTCCTCCCCAAAAGCTTTGCGCCGCCTCCGGTGGCCATCTTTAAAACATCGTATGCGCTCGGCGCCTCATCTTTAAAATACAGCCGGTGCAAAAGATAGCAGACCCTTATTTCCTCTAAAAGGTTGGATCCGTCGTTGCTTGCGCTTCCGTCCGCGCCAAGTCCCACAGGAACGCCGAGCCTCAGCATTTTGGGAATATCGGCGACGCCGCTCGAAAGCTTCATATTGGATATGGGGCAGTGGCATATCCCTGTCCTTGTGCGCGCAAGTTCCAAAAGCTCTGCATCGCTGAAAAAAATACCGTGCGCGTACCATACGTCCTCACCCGTCCAGCCTGCTTTCTGCATATATTCAAAGGGTCTGACTCCCGCTCTTTCAAGGGTGTATTTTTCCTCATCGAGCGTTTCGCAAAGATGCGTATGCAGCCTTACTCCCTTTTGGCGCGCCAGAGCCGCGGTTTGCTCCAAAAGTTCGCCCGTAACCGAGAAAGGGGAGCACGGAGCAAGAACTATTCGGCGCATGGAGCCTTCCGAAGGGTCGTGATACTCCTCGATAAGCCTTAAGGAATCCGAAAGGATTTCGTCGACGTCCTGCACAACGGAATCAGGCGGCAGTCCTCCGTCTTTTTCTGAAAGGCTCATGGAGCCGCGTGAAGCGTGCATTCTGATTCCGAGGATCGAGGCGGCCTCAAACTGAGCGTCTATAAGGAGGTCCGCACCCTTTGGAAATACGTAATGGTGATCGAAGCAGGTCGTGCAGCCGTTTTTCATGAGCTCGGCGAGACCTGTCAGAGAGGAGAGCCTGA
Organism: Firmicutes bacterium ADurb.Bin182; assembly: GCA_002070205.1. Lineage (GTDB taxonomy): Bacteria > Bacillota > Clostridia > Christensenellales > CAG-138 > MWCU01. Next base: position 8,861 of record MWCU01000125.1, read on the forward strand.
CAACTTCCCTGTCCAGGTTCTTCCATATTTCGTAAAGCGCTTTCAGCCAGTCGAAAAGCTCCATTTTCTGCACTTTCGGAAGATTTCGAGAAAATATCTGGTAAAGATGATTATGCGCGTTTACAAGTCCGGGATAAAGTATCATGCCCGAAGCGTCAATAACTTCATCCGCGCATATTCCGTCCGAATTCCCGATGCGCCGGATGATGCCTTCCTCTATATAAACGTCCGTACCCTCATATACTGTGTCCGAATCATCGCAGCTTACGATGCTGCGTACGTTTTTAATCAAAAGGCTCATTGCATTCTCCTCTTTCTGTTTGTTATTATATCCCAAACGAGAACAAGTTTAAATAAAATTCCGGTCAAGGTCCGGAAAAACGCGATAACACGGGCAGCGACCGATATATAGTATATTTTGGATATTTTTTCGGCCTGTATCTAGTGCGCTTTTTATTACCCGGGTCATTTTGCATGGATATCGATTGTCCGTACAAGCCGGAGCAATTGAGTATAAATATGCATAAACTGCATATTTATGCAAATAATATCCGCCGATAGTGCTTGTGCGGCTTATTTCCAAACAGTCATGGGATTTTCGGAAAAAGTCGGTTTATTTTATAAAATCAGGCTGTTGCGTACATAAATATGCTATATCTTTAATAAATTGCTTAACGCGGATAATGTATAAATCCTTGACATATTATAAATCGTAAAGTATCATTTAATAAACTGCGCAGATACTCATAAACTCGAATTCTGTTGATATCGTTATAGAGCATGATAATATTCTGCGCTCCTTGTGTGGAGGGAGAAACGACTTTTATGTGGAAGTACATACTTAAAAGGTTCGGTCTCGCCATTGTGACGGTGTTTATCATTATAACGATAACATTCTTCACAATGAACGCGATACCAGGCGGTCCTTTTGAAAAAGAAAAAGCGCCCGACCCCGCTGTTAAAGCGTTGCTAGAGGCGCGTTTTCATCTCGACAAACCCGTTCCCGTGCAGTTCTGGTACTACCTCACCGATATGTTCAGGGGAGACTTCGGCATTTCGCTTAAAACCGGACGCAACATCATGCAAACCATCAACGAATCCTTCGCCATATCCGCCAAGCTTGGAGGTATCGCCGCACTTGCTGCCCTTGCCGCCGGGCTGGTGCTCGGCTCCATAGCGGCGATAATGCGCAACGGTGTGTTTGACCGCGTCATTATATTTTTCACTACTCTTTTCGTATCCGTACCAAGCTTTGTTCTGGCGACGCTGCTGCTGCTGGTTTTCTGCTTAAAGCTCGCCTGGTTTCCGGTCTGGTCAGCGGAGTCTCACAGTTATTTTCTGCCCATTCTGGCGCTTGCGCTCTATCCGATGAGCTATATAACGCGCCTGACAAAATCCAGCATGCTCGACGTTCTCGGACAGGATTATATACGAACCGCCAGGTCCAAAGGCCTTGCGGAGACCAAGGTCATTTTTAAACACGCACTCAGAAACGCGCTCATCCCCGTCATTACCTACATGGGGCCTTTGGTCGCATACATCCTTACGGGCAGCCTTGTTGTGGAAACGGTATTCACCATCGGGGGCCTCGGTTCAAAATTCGTTACGGGAATCACAAACCGTGATTACCCCATGGTCATGGCAACCACCATATTCCTCTCCGTTCTGATGGTTGTGGCTACTTTGATAAGCGATCTGATCTACAAGCTCGTGGATCCGAAAATCAGCTTTGATTAAGGAGGTGTTGATATGAACGAGAATGATCGGATTCCCAAAAAGCAGCTGCTCAGCCTTCAGCTTGACCTTTCCAAGTTCGAACCGGCGAGTGACGAGGAAAAAGAACAGCATGTGCACATGCGCGAGCCTTCCACGTTTTTCCGCGACGGCATGAAAAAGCTTTTCAGAAACCCGCTTGCGGTGGGCAGCATAATCGTGCTGGCGCTCATGATAATCACAATCGTATTTGCTCCTTTAATAGTTCCATACAGCTATGAAGGAATGATCGAAGTTGACGGTGTGCGCGACAAGAGCGCGAAAAACCTTGCGCCTATGACCTACTCAAAACGCGAACAGGAAGCCATCGACAGGGGCGAAAAGATATTCCCGCATATATTCGGGACGGATGCGCTCTGCCGCGACTACTTCATCAGAGTCGTATACGGTGCGCGCGTATCGCTTGCCGTCGGCTTGTTCGCAAGTTTGATAGTTCTTATAATCGGCCTTGTTTACGGTTCGGTTTCAGGTTATGTGGGCGGCAGGGCGGATCTTGTGATGATGCGTATTGTCGACATCATTTACTCCCTCCCCGACCTTCTCATGATCATATTGCTTTCGGTCGTGCTCGATCCGCTTCTCAAGAGTTCCATCGCCAACACTTCTCTTGAGAAGATCGGAACGAATATGATAAGCCTTTTCATCGTGTTCGGGCTCCTTTATTGGGTCGGTATGGCGCGGCTTGTACGCGGCCAGATCCTTTCGATTAAGAAGAACGAATATGTGCTTGCGGCACGCGCTTTAGGTGCCAAGGGCGTACGAATCGTGAGAAAGCACGTCCTTCCTAACTGCATAAGCGTCATATTCATATCGACCGCTTTGCAGATACCTGCGGCGATATTTACGGAAAGCTTTTTGAGCTTCGTCGGTCTCGGCGTTCAGGCGCCGATGCCTAGTCTCGGTTCGCTCGCGAACGCCGCGCGCGAGGGATTGCAGAGCTATCCTTACAAGCTCGTGTACCCGGCGGTCGCGATCTGCCTTATCGTTCTCGCGTTCAATCTTTTGGGCGACGGGCTGCGCGACGCTTTCGACCCGAAATTGAGGAAATGACATATGAAAGATACATTATTGAATGTTAAAGATTTGCAGACAGCCTTCTTCACGGATTCGGGCGTCGTTCGCGCCGTAAACGGGGTTTCGTTCAACCTCGAGAAGGGCAAGGTTCTCGGAATAGTGGGCGAATCCGGTTCAGGCAAAAGCGTGACGGCCTATTCGATACTTCGCATACTCGTCGATCCCGGAAAGGTAGTCGGCGGCGAGGTGTTTTTCAAAGGCGAGGATGTGCTGAAATATTCGAAACGCGAGATACGCTCGCTTCGCGGAGAAAAAATCAGCATCATTTTCCAGGATCCGATGACGAGCCTCAATCCCGTTTATACGGTCGGCAATCAGCTTATGGAAACCATTATGCTGCATACGGACCGCAACCGCAGCGAAGCGCGGCAGCGCGCGATCGAAATGCTCACGCTCGTCGGCGTAAACGACCCTGAGAAGCGCGTTAAACAGTATCCGCACGAGCTTTCCGGAGGCATGCGCCAGAGGGTCATGATCGCCATGGCGCTAGCATGCGAGCCGGACATACTTATAGCTGACGAACCGACCACCGCGCTCGACGTCACCATACAGGCGCAGATACTCGAACTTATGCAGGAACTTCAAAAGAAGCTGGGTATGGCGATCATCATAATAACGCACGACCTCGGCGTCATTGCCGACATGTGCGACGAGATCATCGTCATGTATGCGGGGCGTATCTGTGAGCGAGGCACCTCGGATGAAATCTTCTATAACCCGAAACATGAATATACCAAAGGCTTGCTGCGCTCCATCCCCAAGCTCGGCATGGGGCACATAAGGCTTAAGCCCATCGGCGGTTCGCCCGTAGACCTTCTCAATATGCCCAAGGGCTGCGCCTTCGCTTCGCGCTGCGATCGCGCGATGAAGATCTGCCTCACAAACCAGCCGGACGAGATCGCTATAGGCCCCGAACATATGGCGGCATGCTGGATGAACGTGAAAGCAGTCTATGATGAGGCCGCGGACAGCGGCAATAAACAAGGCGGTGACGATAAATGAGCGGCAAGCTTCTTGAAGTAAAAAACCTTAAGCAGTATTTTCCGATAAAGACGGGTCTGTTCGAAACAACGCCGCTGAAGGCGGTTGACGATGTTTCCTTCTCAATAGAGAAAGGCGAAACTCTGGGTTTGGTCGGCGAGTCCGGCTGCGGCAAGACCACAGTCGGCCGGTCGCTATTGCACCTGTACAGGCCGACTGGCGGCGAGATCTATTATGACGGCAAGCCGGTCAATGCGAAAAATATCGAAAGCTACCGCAAAGATATGCAGATGGTGTTCCAGGACCCCTATTCCTCGCTCAATCCGCGAATGACCGTCGGCGATATCATCGGCGAACCGCTCGATATACATCGCCTGTATTCGAATAAGCAGGAGCGCAAGGAAAAAATAGAATACCTTCTGGATTTGGTAGGGCTTTCGAGCGAGCATGCCACAAGGTATGCGCATGAGTTCTCGGGCGGCCAGAGGCAGCGTATAGGAATCGCCCGCGCTCTCGCGGTGGACCCCAAGTTTATAGTTTGCGATGAGCCGGTGAGCGCGCTCGATGTTTCCATTCAGGCGCAAATAATCAATACGTTTGAGGATCTGCAGATAAAGCTCGGAATCGCTTACCTGTTTATCGCGCACGACCTTCTCATCGTGCAGCACATGAGCCGCCGCATCGCCGTCATGTACCTCGGCAAGCTTGTGGAGCTTGCCAATGCCGATGAACTGTGCGAGCATCCGGTGCATCCGTATTCCGTTTCGCTCATGTCCGCGGTACCCGTTCCGGATCCCAAGATGGCGCGGAGCCGCCGCCGAATAGTGCTCGAGGGCGACGTTCCGAGTCCTCTAAGGATGCCCAGCGGCTGCGCTTTCCGTACCCGCTGCCGTTACGCTACCGAAAAATGCGCCGAGGCTACGCCTCCTCTGACCGACAGGGGAGGAGAGCATTTCGTGGCCTGCTGGAACGCGTAATACGAATGCATATATACATGTTTACAACCGGTGAGGATTATGATATACTACCATAATTCACAGCGGTTGCAATAAAGGAAAATAAAAGGAGGAAGAAAAATGAACTTTAAAAAGACCTTTGCACTGTTGCTGGCGCTTATCATGATCGTTGCATTGGCCGTCAGCTGTACTCCCAAAGAGCCGGTTAAGGAGCCCGAAACTCCCACCCAGAAACCGGAAGCTCCGGAGCAGGAACCGGTCGACCCTCGTCCCGATTGGTCAGAGTATGATCGTCTGATTTCGGAAATCAAATCCACGACCGATTTCGCCAATCGCGTTACCCTGATGCACCAGGCCGAGGACATCCTTATGGATACCGGCGCTGTCATGCCCATTTATTACTACAATGACAGCTACATGATGAGGTCCACCGTCCAAGGGATGTATGCCAACGTATTCGGCACCAAATTCTTCGATAAGGCTACCGTTGAAGGATCCGACACGCTTCGCCTTCAGCTTGCATCGGAGCCGGATCGTCTCGACCCCGCCCTCAACAGCTCGGTCGACGGCGCCTGCCTCGCAGCGGCCAGTTTCGGCGGTCTGTACACCTACGACGAACAGGGTCAGCTTGTGCCCAACTTTGCAGAAAGCTACACCGTTTCCGAAGACGGTCTGACCTACGTATTCACGCTTAAGGAAGGCCTTAAGTGGAGCGACGGAAGTCCCCTGACCGCGGCCGACTTTGAATATTCCTGGAAGCGCGCCGCCAACACGGAGACCGGTGCCGACTATGCTTACATGTTCAGCGGCATCGCGGGCTATGACAAAGTCGGTGAGGATCCCGAAGCCCTTGAGGTCAAAGCCGAAGGCAATACGCTTACAGTCAACCTTATTGCACCCTGTGCTTACATGCTTGACCTCATGGCTTTCCCGACATTCTTTGCGGTACCTCAGGCTGCAGTTGAATCCGCTGCCGGATATAAGGATGCGAGCGGCAACATCATCGATGCCGGTGCCTGGGCACTTGAAGCCGGTTTCGTTTGCAGCGGTCCGTATAAGCTCGAGAGCTGGACTCATGAAGAGAGCATGGTCTATGTGAAGAACGAAAATTACTGGGATGCGGCGAACGTAAAGCTTGAGAAGCTCGAGTTCATGCTCTCTGCGGACGATGTCGCTATCTATGCGGCTTATCGCGCCGGCGACCTCGACTTCATCGATACCGTTCCCAACGACGAGATTAAAACTTTGCTCGAGACAAACGATCCCGAGTTCTATACGGTTGATAACCTCGGCACCTACTATGTGTGCTTCAACGTCAAATCGCCGCTGTTCGAAGGCAAGACCCCCGAGCAGGCATCCGCTATGCGCCGCGCGTTCAGCTTCCTGATCGACCGCGAGTATATCGTTGAGACCGTCGGCCAGACCGGGCAGGTTCCCGCGACGAGCTTTTTGCCCAAAGGTATGCTCGACGGCAACGGCGGCATATTCAAAGACGCGAATGCCTGGGATTATCCCAACGGCTCCGACGGTTATGTAGGCACCACTCCCGAAGTCGAAACAGCTATCGAACTTCTCGAGTCCGCGGGCTTTAAGTTCGAGAACGGCGTGCTTTCCGCCGAAACACCTATCAGCTTCGAGTATATAATCAACGAGAGCACGGGCCATGTCGCCATCGCCGAGTGCATCCAGCAGGACCTCGCGGTTGTCGGTATCAACATGACGATCAAGACGCTTGACTGGGATACGCTTCTCGCAGAGCGCAAGGCCGGTAATTACGACATTTCGCGCAACGGCTGGATCGCCGACTTCAACGACCCCATCAACATGCTTGAGATGTGGATAACGGACAGCGGCAACAACGATTGCCAGTTCGGCAGATAATTTCAAAACAACCTTAAAGGAGCGGCCGGTCGGCCGCTCCTTTCCTTGTTTTAGCATGTGTCACCTTAAGGACCTGCCGGCCGTTTCCCCGGCGATATGCGGCGCGCTTTTATTTCTGAATATCGATTTAAACCAGTCGATATCATCGGTTTTTATGCACCCTGTCAGAATGAGCAATAAGAAATATACCGCGATAACCGGAATCATTTCAAGAGCAAGCATGGCGCCGTTATGTATTTTGCATGAAGCAGTGCTGCGATAGAGGAATGCCGCGGCAAACCCGGCGGCGACGATGGAAAATACCGGTTTGATTATACAGTTCATAAGCTGAAGTTTCAGCTTTGAAACCATGAGAAGTCTGCCGATGCTGAGCGTCATGTTCAGAATTTTTGTACAAAACAAAACGAGTATTAAGCCGTCAACGCCCATTTTCGGGATGAGTACAAACAAAAGGCCGACTTTGAGCATGGAGTCCAAAACGTTATATTTGAGCGAACTTACCTGCTGGTTTAGGCCGATAAGCATTCCGTCCGTCGCGAAGTCCAAATATATCAGAGGAACGAGCGGGGCAAGCTTGAATAAAACCGGCCCGACTTCTGCCGACCGGTAAATCAAAACTCCGAGGTCGCCTGCAAACAAAATGAATAAGCCGGCAATCAGTACCGACAAAAGCGACGTGAACTGAATGACCCTTGTAATGACATATCGTATCTTGTTCTTCTGCTGGAGTACGTTTGCCTCGGAAATGACGGGAATCAGAATAGTCGAAACTGATGAGAGGAACACTGAAGGGAATATGAGTAAAGGCATCGCCATGCCTTTCAGAATTCCGTATTGCTCAAGCGACGCTTTGGGCGAAGCACCGAATTTTTCAAGACCGGCGGGGATCATGATATTCTCAACCGTGTTTAAAAAACTGCGAACATACGAGCTTGCCGCAAGCGGAAAACATACGGCGGCGATGCGCTTGATTATTCCGCGAGGCCCGCTCCCGCTCATCCGTTTTCGCTTCTCGAACCGGTAAAGCAGAATAAGATAAAGGCAGGCTCCCGCCTCGGATATAACGGAGCCGCATGAGGCTGCGATGCAGGCATATTCAAGCCCTTTGGGCAGCATGACTTCAAGCAGTACAGCGGTCGACAGGAACCTGATGAGCTGCTCCAAAAGCAGCGAGGAAGAAGGTTTTACCGTATTTTTGACGCCGTGAAAATAACCGCGTATGCAGGAGGATATTCCCATAAAAGGAAGGCTTGGCGCTAAGAACTTCAGCGCGGATACGGTCCTTCCGTCACGAAGGATATCATTTCCGATAGGACCGGAAAAGAAGAAAAGCGCAAGCGCTGCGAAGACGCTGAGGTACAGGCTTAGAATACATGACTTTTTCAATACGAATCGCGCATTTTTTTCCGAACCCCTTCCTGTTTCCTCGGATACGAGCCGTATGACCGCCATACTGATGCCGGATGTGGATATGACTGCCGCAGCGAAATAAACGGACAGGATAAGCTGTAACAGCCCCATGCCTTCAGGCCCGATTTTGTTGGAAATATAAACGGTGAAAAACATATCCGCAAAACGGTTCAGCAAAGCCGTCCCCGTAAGTATAAGCGCGTGCCCAGCCAAAGCTCTTTTCAAAATTCATCCGCCCCCGATATCCTTCTTTAAAATATGCCGGACATAAGGCATATATCAGCGCTGAAAACCCTTTGCATTTGGCGTATAAGTTAAGCGGCAGGTCCGGTTGCGTTCGGCGCAGGCGGGGAGAAGAAACCGCCCGATCCCTTTACCAAATACGTATGCCGGCTTATAATAAAAGCATTGATAAGGGATCCGAAGTGTAAAAAGTACCGGACCGGAAAACAAAACAGCCGCGGGACGCGGCTAAATACCATAAAAGGAATGATATCATTGCCGGATATTTTGGAGAGGATCGAAAGAGCATATTCGTTCATCAGATCAAAGACGGACTCCCGCCCGGGGACAGGTCTTATACTTGGAAGCGGTTTGGGCGATTTCTGCGATAGTTTTGATAAATCTGTGGTCATACCCTTCGGCGAGATTCCGGATTTTCCGGCCGCGACTGTTGAGGGGCACAGGGGCGCGTTTGTGATAGGTAACTGCGGGGGAAAAAGCGTCGCTGCGCTCAGGGGCAGGCTTCATTATTACGAGGGATACAGCCAAAGCGAGATAACGATGCCCGTTCGCGTCATGAAAAAACTCGGCGTAGAAACTCTTATTATAACCAACGCTGCGGGCGGAATCAATCTTTCCTTCTCGGAGGGCGCCTTGATGCTTATATCCGACCACATCAATTATTCGGGTTCAAATCCTTTGATAGGAAAAAACCTTGACGAATTCGGCCCGCGCTTTCCCGACATGAGCGACGTTTACAGCAAGGAAGCAAGGGTGAAGATTAAAGAGATGGCTGAAGATTCCGGAATAAATCTATATGAAGGCGTATATGCCATGTATAGCGGACCAAGCTTTGAGACTCCCGCCGAGATCCGTTTCCTCAGATTGATCGGAGCGGATGCGGTCGGCATGTCCACGGTTCCGGAGGCAATCGTTGCGCGCCACTGCGGCATGGAGGTCATAGGCATTTCATTGATTACAAATATGGCGGCGGGCATACTTGAAAAGAAGCTCAGTCATCTTGAAGTCATCGAAACGGCGAACAGAGTCAAAGCTTCGTTTGCCCGGGTGCTGGATCTGGCTGTTTCGCTCGGGTAATGTGAAAGCCTGTCAGCATAGAAAGGCGGACATCAATGGATATAAACGGCTTTACACATACGGACAATATAAGGCTGAGCGACGACCGCAAGCATGTCGTAATCGTGGATCAGACAAAGCTTCCGAATCGCCTCGAGTATTTCAATATTGAAACCCCCCGGCAGCTTTTTGATGCCATATATGAGCTTAAGGTTAGAGGCGCACCCGCTATTGGGATCTGCGCGGCATACGGCATCTTTTGCCTGGCGCAGCAAATATCCGCTGAAAAGTATGATGAATTTTACGAAGAATTTAAAAGGATACGGGTCTATATAGAATCTTCGAGACCGACCGCGGTAAATCTCGGTTGGGCCCTTAAGAGAATGGAATCCGTGGTAATAGAAAACAGAGAAAAGCCGATTGGAAAAATCCTCGGGCTTCTTGAAAAAGAATGCCTCGCCATTCATGAGGAAGACATGGCTATGTGCAAGTCCATTGCCGAGCACGGGCTTTCCCTCATTAAGGATGGCGACGGCGTGCTGACTCATTGCAACGCCGGACCGCTTGCGACATCCTGTTACGGCACGGCGCTCGGCCCGCTGTTTTTGGGAAGGGAAAAAGGCATGCGATTCCGTGTATATGCGGATGAAACGCGTCCGCTGCTTCAGGGCGCGAGGCTGACGGCGTATGAACTCGATAAAGCTGGTATAGACGTAACGCTGATCTGCGACAATATGGCTAGCATAGTCATGAAAAACGGATGGGTAAACGCTTGTTTTGTCGGATGTGACAGGGTTGCGGCTAACGGCGATACTGCGAATAAAATCGGTACAAGCGGCGTAGCTGTCATCGCGAAATATTACGGTATACCCTTCTATGTGTTCGGGCCCACTTCTTCGATCGATATGAATTGCCAAACGGGCGCAGATATAAAAATCGAGCTTCGCGAGCCCGGGGAGATAAAAGAAAAGTTTTTCAAAGAGCCCATCGCCCCGGAAAGCGTGAAATGCTACAATCCGGCATTTGACATCACGGACAATTCGCTCATTTCCGGCATCGTAACCGAAAAGGGGATTTGCCGTCCGCCGTATACGAAAAGCATAGCGGAATTGTTCTGTAACAAACGAGAGCTCTGAGAATCCAATGCGTAAAAAAGCCCGGCTGATTGCCGGGCTTTTCCGTAAAGTTGTTATGCGTCAGCTGACCGCTCTTAAGAATACATACAAGCGGGATTGCGCTGTAGACGAGTCATAATTGTCTCCGCAGGTTATGAGAACTATGCATTTATCATAATCGTTTACATTTACTCCGAAGTTCACTTCGGAGCGTCCGAGCTGATAATTGACCCATGTTCTGAATTCCGCGCCGGTAATATTAGGCTGCATGCTGTTGAACTGAAGCGTCGATTTCGGCTCGTTCGCTTTTGTTTCATAAAGAGCGAATATCTCCCATGAAGTGTATCCGCCCAGCGTAATGTTGAAGAAACGGTTGCCGGCGGGATTCTTCTTAAGAGAATCCTGCACGCGGTGCAGTTCGTGGAACATGGTCCCGCTCGAACGCATGTTGTGCCCGTTGATGGGCGTGATCTTTGTCATGCTGTTGTAGAACATGTAAATGGAGCCCTTGCTGTCGGAGCTGCCGGTATAGTTGCGCTGGTCGTAATACCAGGAGCTTCCGTGCAGGTTGGTACCGAACATGACGGGATAATCGATATTGGTGCCGGGTACATATATCCAGCCCTTAACGTCTTCGGGATACTTGGCTTTACTCCTGACTTCCGCGAGGCGGCCGGGGACTCCCGCCCATTTTTGAGCCTGCTCCTGAGTCAGTACTGCCGATGAAGGCATATTGGAAGGCGGCGGGGGTGTGGTGGGAGCGGGCGTTGAACCGCTTAGAATCTCGATATCCACCTGTCTCGCATAGCCGGTGTAGCCGTTATATCCGATGAGATAGAAGCTTCCGCTGGAGCCTAATACCTCAACTTGCTTTCCTTTTTTGATCTCGGGGCAGCCGGTTACCCTTTCGGAAGAAGTGGTCGGGTTCTTCCTGAACCATACCAATTCCTTGGTAATGCCGAAAACACCCGTCGAAGGAACGGTAGAGGGGGTAGGGGTCGGCGCGGTGCCGCTGTCGATGCGGATATCGATCTGCCTTGCGTAACCGGTGTATCCTTTATATCCGATGAGATAGAATGTACCGCTTGAACCTAGTATCTCAACTCGCTGTCCGGATTTAATCTCGGTGCAGCCGGCAACTCTCACCGAGTCGGTGGCGGGGTACTGCCTGAACCACACCAGTTCCTTTGTTGTTCCGAAAACGCCGGTTGACGGAACGGGGGAAGGCGAGGGAGAAGGGGAGGGGGATGATGAAGATTCCAAATCCACATCCTGCTGTCTCGCAAAACCTATGTAGCCTCTGTATCTGATTTGATAGAAGCTGCCGCTCGAACCGAGTATCTCTACCCTTTCACCGGTTGCGATTGTGGGGCACTCGGGTATTCGCGCGGAAGAAAGAGACGCGTTGATTCTGAACCACACGGGCTCATTCGTGATGCCCGTATTTCCCGTAACAGGACCGGTACTCGGGTTAAGCTTTACATAGCTTGCCGACAAATACCCCACATAGCCTTTGTAGCTTACCTTGTACCATCCAGAAAGTATTTCCAGAATGCCGACGGTTTCGCCTCTCGGCACTTTATCGCAGCCGCTTACCTGGCTGTAGGAAGTGCTTGGACCGGTACGGAAGTTTACGTTGCCCGTGGTGATGCCCGTCTGGCCTGTGCCGGGACCTTGCTGCGCAGGAGCGGGGGTTCCGAAATCGAAACCGCTCCCCACTGAAGGAGTTGCCCAGTTTCCGAAACCGGCGGAGGCAGTAGACGCCAAAACGCCCAGCAGCATCACGCCGAGAACAAGGGCACATACGCTTTTAGTCAATTTTGTTCGTTTCATGTTTCGTATCCTTTCTGGTCTTGATCATATTGATTGTTCCTTAATGCATGGATTTCATACGCAGCAAGCTTATTCGGATTTATCCTCGTCGTCAAAGTCGAAAGCGGGATGTTTCTTGCTTTTCGGCAGCTGTTCCTCCGGCTTTACGCTCCTGTCCGTCAGCCTGACCGTGAACACTATTAAAGCGATAAAGCCCAGCATAAGGGCACACCAAAGTGCGATGCTCAAGGTTTTGTTCCAGTTGAGAATGGAGGAGAGAGCTTGCAAGATCGAAAGGAAAGACAGTCCGAACAGAGCTGCTCGAAGAGTCTTGCGGTATTTTTCTTCCTTTCCCTTTTTAACGTTGGGGTTTTCGTAGATTTTGCCTTTGCCCGTGACAGCGCTTATCAGAAGATACGCGCCCGCGGCCAGCATAAATATATCCAGCATTTGAAGCGGCATAATTTCCCCCTTTCGTTTCCACACTTGCCAAATCATATTTTACCAATAAACGCCTGTAAAGGGCAACAGCGGCCGAAGAGGCAAATGTAAATAATAAGTTAATTTGTTTATGCACTGAATAATACGCGCTTTTTACAGCGGTTTGAGCCTTGCGCCGTCCTTGCCGTCCTCGACCGCGAAGCCCATGCTTTTCAGTTTTTCGCGAAGTTCGTCCGCGCGCTTAAAGTCTTTCTCCATTCTGGCCGCAGTTCTTTCCGCCAAAATCATCAAGGCTTCCTTCGGGTAAACCGTATCTTTCCTGCCGAGGTCCAATCCCAATACGCCCGAGAGCTCGTCAAAGAACGAAGAGGCTTTATTAACGGCGTCAATGCCGCATCTTTCCGTAACAAATACATTGCTCGCTCTTGCGAAATCAAAAAGCACTCCGAGCGCGTCAGCTGTGTTCAAATCGTCGTCCATTGCCGCGATAAACGCTTCTTTATAGGATTTGACGGACCGTATAAACTCTTCGTCGTTCAAAGCGGTATAGGGGAGCGCGTTAGTTTTTGCGTCCTCTATGCGCTCTTTGGCTGTTATCAACCTTGTAAGGGCGGACTGCGCCTGTTCCATAAGCTCATCCGAAAAGTTAACGGGGTTTCTGTAGTGGGCTCCCAGCATGAACAGGCGGACTGCCCGGGGATCATAGGAATTCGTGATATCCCTTACCAGGAAAAAGTTATTTAGGGATTTGGACATCTTCTGGTTGTTGATATTGATAAATCCGTTGTGCATCCAATATCTCGCAAACGGCTTTCCCGTCGCGGCTTCGCTTTGGGCGATTTCGTTTTCATGGTGAGGGAACACAAGATCCTGTCCGCCGCAATGAATATCGAAAGTTTCTCCCAAAATGCTCATACTCATTGCTGAGCATTCGATGTGCCATCCCGGTCTTCCCGGGCCCCAGGGCGACTGCCACGCGGGTTCGCCCGGCTTTGAACCCTTCCACAGCGCAAAGTCCAAAGGATCCAGCTTTTGCTCCCCCGGGTTTATCCTTGCTCCCGATTCCAAGTCGTCTATGCTTTGGCCGGAAAGCTTCCCGTAATCTTTGAAGCTTCTGACTGAAAAGTAAACGTCACCGTCCGGGGTCGGATACGCATGACCGTTATCTATAAGGAGCTGCACAAGCGAAATGATGGAATCGATATGCTCCGTGGCTCTCGGATTTGCCGTCGCACGCTTTATGCCGAGCGAATCGGCGTCTTTATAATACTCATTGATATACCGGTCTGCGATTTCTCTGTAGGTCGAATTCTCCTCGTTGGCTTTCTTGATTACTTTATCGTCGATGTCAGTGAAATTCTGCACGAAAGTGACCTCAAAACCCTTGTATTCCAAAAACCTTCTCAGAGTATCGAATACGATGAAAGGCCTTGCGTTACCTATATGAAACAGGTTGTATACGGTGGGACCGCAGACGTACATGGAGATCTTCCCCGGCACTTTTGGGACCAGCTCTTCTTTTTGTCTCGTCATCGTATTGAATATTTGCATCGAATCATCCTTTGCCAGCTTTTAGTGTATGTACCATTGTATAGTTTTTGATTAAAACATGCAATAACTTTCGCCCGTTGCTTCAAAGCTTTGTTTTGCAAGCCGGATTTTTGAGCCGTGCTTCCCGCAGGTTATAATTAGCACTTGTAAACGAAGCTCGGAAGTGATATAATTCCGTCAGATGCTTCGGGGCGGGGTGAGATTCCCCACCGGCGGTGATGCAGTTTCGTCTGATAAGCCCGCGAGCCTTCCCAAGGTCGAATCGGTGAGATTCCGATGCCGACGGTAACAGTCCGGATGAGAGAAGCAATGCCAAAAGCGCATTTCGCCCCGTGTTTCGCACGGGGTTTTTATTTTTCTCGCAGCATCTGAATAATTTATTTGGGAGGGCTTTATATGAGAAGCAAATTTGTTAAAAAGCTGGTCAGGATGGGACTGCTGTGCGCGCTGTCCATAGTGCTTGTGTATTTGGTGCATTTTCCGATTTTTCCGTCCGCACCGTTTCTTGAGTATGACATGGCGGATGTGCCCATATTCATAGGCGCGTTCATGTACGGTCCCGCTTCGGGTCTTGTTCTTACGGCGGTCGTTTCCGTTTTGCAGTGGCTTCTGATCTCACCTCAAAGCGGGTGGGTGGGCGCCGTCATGCATTTTTTCGCCACAGGCGCATTCGTCGTGGCGGCCGGTCTTATTTACAGGCATTTTCACACGCGAAAAGGCGCTTTCCTCGGGCTGATCGCGGGAACGCTTTCGATGACGCTTATGATGATACCGCTCAATCTCGTGTTTACCGTACATTTTTACGGTACGCCAGCTGAGGTTGTTCGCTCCATGATGCTGCCCGTCATCATTCCCTTCAATCTTATCAAGGCAGCCGGCAATTCGGTTATCACGTTTTTGCTTTATAAGAGCGTAGGTTCCGCTTTAAGGCTCGAACGCGGCGGCGCGGCTTCAACAAAAGGAAAAGCCGAGCCCGAATGCGGGCAGTAACTGCCTCTTCAAGCGAAAGAGCCATTTGAGATATTGCCCGGCGAATGCGCGGTTCGCTTCAGAGCGCCGGAGAAGTGCAGACTTCCCCGGCGTTTTTGATGCGGCTAAATCCTGCGCGCTCAGCTTGCACAGCCGGCTGTTATGCGATATATTGATAGCAGCGACTTATTCAGCGGGTATATAATGAATCGTTCTTCAGGCATATTAATGCATATTTCATCGCTGCCCTCGCCGTACGGGATCGGTACTTTCGGAAAAGCGGCGTTCGAGTTCGCTGATTTCTTGTGCTCGGCGGGGCAGAAATACTGGCAGATGCTTCCGCTGTCTCCTTCAGGATTCGGAGATTCGCCCTACCAGTCGTTTTCCGTATTTGCAGGCAATCCTTTATTTATCGACCCCGAGCTGCTTATCGAGGATTCCCTTCTGACAAAATGGGAAGCTCAAGACTTCGACTGCTCGGGCGACTCCCGCTATGTCGATTACGGATCGCTTATTCAAAAACGCCCCTTTATTTTAAGAGCTGCGTTTTCCCGGGGGTATTCGCGATACCGGGAGGAAATCGAGGCATTCAAGTCAGACAACTCGCATTGGCTTTTTGACTATGCGCTTTTTATGGCGGTCAAATCCCGGTTCGGCATGCGCTCGTGGCAGGATTGGGAGGATGAAGCAATCAAGCGCCGCGAAAAGGACGCTTTGGGAATATGCTTGAGAGAACTTAGCGAAGAAATCGATTATTGCGTATTTTGCCAATATCTTTTCTTTAAGCAGTGGAGTCGGCTTAAAAACTATATTGCGTCCAAAGGGATTTCCGTAATCGGCGATATCCCTGTTTATCCCGCTTTGGATTCGGCGGACGTCTGGGCGCATCCGGAACTTTTTGCGCTGGACAGGGATTTTAAGCCCGAATTCGTTGCGGGCGTTCCCCCCGATTACTTCTCAAAAACGGGGCAGCTCTGGGGGAATCCCCTATACGACTGGGAGCGCATGGGGAAGAACGGCTTTGCATGGTGGATGGAGCGGATAAAGGGATCCCGGAAAATTTACGATGTGATACGCCTCGACCACTTCAGGGGACTATCCGAATATTGGGCAGTACCTTTCGGGGAGAAAACCGCCGAAAACGGCGAATGGAAACAGGGCCCCGGAAAGCGGTTCATTGACGCGCTCAAAGCGCATTTTCCGGAGCTCGATGTCATTGCCGAAGACCTCGGCTATATGACGGAAGAGGTTCGCGGCCTGTTAAAATATTCGGGTTACCCGGGCATGAAGGTCCTTCAATTTGCATTTGATCCGAAAGAACCCGGCGATCACCTGCCGCATAACTTAACGAAAAACACCGTACTGTATACCGGCACTCACGACAATGAAACGCTTAAAGGCTTCATAAAAAGCTCGTCCGATGCGACTCTTAGGTACATTCAAGAATACTTATGCGTTTCGCGCAAAGAGGATATCGTATGGGGCATTTTGCGGGCAGGCATGAGCTCGGTTTCGGACCTGTTCATCGCTCAAATGCAGGATTATCTTGAACTCGACAACGATTCGCGTATGAATACGCCTTCCGTGCCGTGCGGTAATTGGAAATGGCGGATGACTTCCCTGAAAGCGGCTTCGGATCTGTCGGGACGCATCAGGAGAATGACCGAACTGTACGGGCGCCTTAATGATTGGGGGAAATCCTTTGAAACAAACCAGAAAAGCGGCCGTTAAGCGGCCGAACGCGTTTTTATATCATATTGCCGTTGCGCTTCTTAAACCATATCTTCGTTTGCGCTACGGAATGAGTTACGACTGCTCGATAAAAAAGGAAATTTCCGAGCCCTTTGTGCTGCTTGCCAATCACAGCTCCGCCATAGATTTTATGGTCGCGTTTTGCGCGATGACGCCGTTCAGGATGAACGCCGTGGTTACGACTTATTACTTCGGAAACCTGGTTTTGGCGAAGCTTCTTAAGCTTATGGGTTGTATACCGAAGACCCAATTCCTGCCGGATATGGCTTGCGTCAGAGCAATAAGCGGTGTGATTGCGAGGGGCGGTTCGGTGTTGATTTTCCCCGAGGGCGAGGTTAACGGATACGGGATAAACGATATCTACCCCGAGGGCATTGCAAAGCTCTGCCGAATGCTCGGCGCTCCGGTTTATGTTCTAAAAATCAGGGGAAGTTACTTGTCCTCGCCAAAATGGGCGGTCTCTAATCGGCGCGGGCGTATGGAAGCCTCTTTGGAGCGGTTATTCAGTCCTGAGGATTTAAAAAATATTTGCGACTTTGAGATGAACGAGCGCATAGCGAGCGCTATCGGGCATGACGAATACGCGTGGCAGCAGGCAGCCGGTCTATCGTTCAAAGGGAAAAACCTCGCTGAGAATATTCACGGAATTCTGTACCTCTGCCCGAAATGCCGCTCGGAATTCGCTTTGACCGGTAAGGAGAACGAGGTTGTTTGCTCGAGCTGCGGCAATACCGCGGTAATTGACGAGAGCGGGAAATTTTGTCCGAAAAATCCCGGGGATAAAGCATACGAGACCGTGTCCGAATGGATAATGGCTCAGCGAAAAGCCATAGCCGACGAGCTTGCCGAAGGGAAATTTCATTTGGAAGCGCCTTGTTTCCTTCTTCTTCATAAGGACAAAAAAACGCTCAGGCACACTATCACGGGCGAAGGAAAGATCCTGATGACGGCGTTGGGCTTGACTTACGAAGGAACCTTAAATGAAGGTATAGTAAAGCTGTTCTTTTCAGCCGACGACCTTTTCAAGCTTCCTTACGGAGCGCTTAACCATTTTGAAATACCCAACACAAAAGAAACTATCGCAATAGCACCTAAGGAGAAGCGCATGATCGCGAAATTTGTGCAAGCAATGCCTATAGTACGGGCGGCGCGCGACTCAAAAGCAGACGCGGTTGAGCGGGAACAATCCCTGTGATTCAGCCTTCGTTTATGCTATAATGCCTCCATGAAACATACGCTTAAAATCTTCATAATACTTTTCGTTTTACTGTTTGCCGTGTCGTGTGTTCCGGAGGCGGCTCCTCCTTCTTCGCCAAAGCCCGTTCCTTTGCCGGATTCACCTGTGGAGCCTTCGCCCCGCGAACAAACGGGCGAATTGCTGATGCGGGTTGTTAATACTGGAAAGTCTGACTGTCTGATATTTGCGTATCGGGACGGCAGGGCGCTGATGGTGGATACGGGTCGAAAGAAAGATTTCGATAAAATCGACGAAGCGCTTAAGCAGCTAGGAGTCAGCGAGCTTCAGGCAGTCATACTGACGCACGGACACAAGGACCACGCGGGCGGCTTGAAGAAGCTTTTGGGGAAATATCCCTCCAAAACAGTTTATACATCCTCTCTCGACTATTCGACATTCAGCGCGAAGGAGCTTGACTCCATTTCGGAAGCGGGCGCGGAACACGCGCTTTTGTCAAAAGGGGACGTGCTTGAATTCGGTGAAGCTAATTTTATTGTGCTTGCGCCGGCGGTCGCGGACCCGAAGGAAGAGAACAACAATTCCCTGGTGATCCGGGTGCTTTATGGAGATACGGCATTTTTGCTTATGGGAGACGCGCTTTTGGAAACGGAACAGGATATTGTGAATATTTGCTATGATTTGGGCGCGGACGTAATCAAGCTCGGACATCACGGCCAGGATGACGCGACATCCGCGGCGCTGCTGGACGCCGTTAAGCCTTCCTATGCAGTAATAACCGGCAACCGTGCGGAGGATGACGATATACCGGGCAAACGGGTTGCGGCTTTGCTTGATCAAAAGGAAATCCCGTACTATATGAACGAGGGCGATCATCTCGCCGTCGATTTTATCAGCGACGGTTCTGTAACAAGCGCGAAAAAGGTATATGTCCGGTAAGTTTAACTGTCTTCGATAAGGCTCAGCAGCGGGTACATATCGTTATATTGCTTTTGGATGAACATGGCGTTTCTTTTTTTATACAATCTCTCCGCAAGTGCATCCGCAATCGGAAGGAGCATTCGCTCATTCGCGCATTGAACGGGCGATACGTTTTGAATGCTTCCGGTTGACTGACGGTTAAGGCAGCCGCAGAAATGATTACATCTTGAGCGTACTGCGCAGCCGGCGCACGTTTCCTTTTCCTGCTCGTTCATTCGATAAAGGCTATAGCGTTTCGTTTCGTTTATTCCGGTATGTATGTTGCCCATTGCGAAATGTTTGTCCCCCACAAACTGCACGCAGGGATATACCGTGCCGTCGGGAGCTATAGAAACCTGCTTTTTCCCGAGCTCGCACCTTTCCCCGATGCAGCCTCCTCTGATATGGCTCGAAATTTTCACCTCGAACGGGGAAAGATAGAATTTTTCTTCACAATTTGTCCATGCTTCATACATTTTGGCCAATCTTTTATATTGCCTTTGAAGCGAGCGGAGGGAAGCTTCGTTCCAGTCCCCGGCATAATTCAACGAGCATATTATATATTTGAACCCTTTTCGGAAAAGATATTCTACGCTGTCCGCGTAATGATTGACCGTTGACGGGTCCACGGTCATGAGTGCGGGCGCGTATGGTCTTTCTTTTAAAAGCGCTTCCAGTATCGGTTCAAGTCTTGAAAAAGTGCCTTTGCCTTGCTTGTCCTTGCGGTTCTTGTCATGCGCTTTTCTGACGCCGTCGTGGCTTATGGCTATGAATACTTCATTCTCTCTCGACCAGCGAAGGAATTCCTCGTCCAGCAAAAGGCCGTTTGTGGTGACCTTGTAATGAAACCTTGCGTCTCCCCGAGCTTGTATGAAATTCGCATAGTCCACGGTTTCGCGCATCAAATCCTTATAAAGCAGCGGCTCCCCTCCGAAAAAGACTATTCCGCAATGCGCCTTGAGCTTTTTTGCGGCGTCTACGGACGCAAGCGCGGTTTCCAGCGACATTACATTGGAGTCCTGCTTAACATAGCAGTATTTGCATGCCATATTGCATGAATCTGTCAAGTGAAGCGTATAATGTATATTTCCCATGCGGGTCAAATTATGCCCTGTCCTTTCAGCCATTCAAAAAAGTCCTTTACCTGCGAGCGGAGTTCGGTCAGCGACTTTTCTTTTTGTCTCATTTCATAATCTTTAACAGCAGCTTCATACGCCGAAGCGGCTTCTTCCTCCGTCATATCCCCAAACTCGGGCGGCTTGAATTCTTCGTAATCCGCGCTGAGGGGATCATAGAACACGGCGGTATTTTCAACGCTCAGCGACAGCGCATCCGCCGTTGTTTTTGTGTCATAAACTTCGACTGAGGACCGTATTTCGCTGTTTCCGAGACTGCTCCACTCCCTTACATCCTCAACGGAAACGAATTCAAATCCGATGCGGCTGTCTTCGTCATATCCGTCAAGCTCAAGGTCGCCCGTAACGGAGGGAAGCGGTTTTTGATTTGCCTCAAAGCCGTTAAGGTCCGGTACGGGCAGGGAGATATCCTGGAGCGTTTTATTTCCCGAGAAATCGATGCCGTAAAGCTCGGCCTCCTCACGGATGACCTGCGCTGCCTCCTCCTCCGAAAGGAAAACGGGCGGGGCAACGCTGACGCACCCGTAGCTTCCCCGCCCTCCGCCATGGATGAATACTGGTATTTGAAGAATGGATTGTTTAGGAGAGGCAGAAGGATTCTCAGTCAACTTCGGCGCGGGTTCCTCAGGAATCGGACCAGTCCCGCATCCCGTAAGCCCCAGCGAGATAAGAGCGGCGAGAGCGCTGATGACAGCGGGCCTTGCACTGAATCTGAGCGGAAGCGTTTTTATAAGTTCCGGATCGTTCGCTGCCTGGTCCTGAGTCGGATATGCGGGCAGGGGATATACGGACATGGGCTTTACGGAAAGCACAATAATCACCTCAAATACAAAACGCTCAAAATTGTAAAAGGTTCCAAAAGTTGTTGACAAATCGTTGCTTGATGTATATAATGTGCATATAGTATATACACAACATGCAGGGAGGTGAGACTGCTGAATATCATAATTGCTAATACCGCAGACCCGCCGATTTACCGGCAAATCGCTGACCAGATAAAAACAGCGGTGTTTCGCGGCGAGATAAAACCCGGCGAACTGCTTCCTTCCGTCAGGATGCTTGCGAACGAGCTTCAGATCAGCGTCATCACAACGAGGAAGGCTTATGAGGAATTGGAGCAGGAAGGATTGATAGTCAGCCTGCCCGGAAAAGGAACGTTCATATCCTCCAAAAGTCCGGAGCTTTTGAATGAAGCGCGTTTTAATGCTGTTGAGGAGCGTGTTTGTGAAACAATAGCGTTTGCAAAGCGGATGGGGGTCGGAAGGGAAAAATTAAAGGAAATAATAAATTTTTTTATGGAGGATGAAAATCGATGAGTTATGTGATGGAAATCAGGGGGCTCGAAAAGCATTATACCGATTTTTCGCTGTGCAATGTCGATTTATCTCTGGCAGAGGGAATGGTCACAGGATTTATCGGCGTGAACGGGGCGGGGAAGACCACGACGATAAAATCCGCTTTGGGGCTGATAATCCCGGATGCCGGTGAAATCAGGTTTTTTGGAAACAGCTGCTCGGACCATAATGTTAAAAATCGCATCGGCGTGATTCTTGATATCCAAAACTTTTATGAGATGCTGACGCTGAAGGAGATGAAGAATATCGTAGCGAAGAGTTTTAAAAAATGGGATGAACGCGCTTATCAAGGGTTTATAAGCCGCTTTGAACTTCCGGAAAGGAAAAAAATAAAAGAGCTGTCAAAGGGCATGCGCATGAAATTCGCGATCGCATTGGCTTTATCGCACAATGCCGATCTGTTGATAATGGATGAGCCGACTTCGGGGCTGGACCCGCTCGTCAGAGCGGAATTGCTGGATATATTGCGCGAATACATGAGAACAGAAGGCAGGACTGTGTTTTTCTCAACTCATATAACCTCAGATCTCGATAAAATAGCCGATTACCTTATATTGATAGATAACGGCAGGATAATAATGCAGGGGGAAAAGGATGCGCTGATAGATTCGCACGGCGTTGTCAAAGGCCATGCCGGCAGCCTGAACGACGAAATTAAAAAACTGCTCGTGGGATTTCGTGTAAATGCGTTCGGTTTTTCCGGCCTCACGCACAATAAAGCGAAAATTCATGCCTTATTGCCCGACGCGTTGATAGAAAAGCCTTCGATCGAGGATCTGATGTTATATTATGTGAGGAGGGATCATGATGCTGCTCAATCTTATTAAAAAGGATTTCATCGTTTGCCGCGCATATGTCTGGTTTGCGGCTCTGTACGGCTTAGCGATTACCATATTTATGCCCTTTAGTTTCGGTCCTGTTCTGATGTCGACAGGAATGAATTATCTTTTGTTAAGCACAATCCATCAAATGGATGACAGGTGCAAAGGCTCTGCGTTGTTGGGCACTCTGCCATATTCGAGGAAGCAAATCGTATTTGCGCGATACTGCACTTCGATGGTATTGTTTGCCGCGTGCATTGCATTTTACACCGTTATTATGCTTATCGCTTCGCAGTTTTCAAATTCGTTCAAAGAAATTGGGATTTTCACTGTTGAAGGAACGCTTTTGGCATTTGCGGTAAGCTGTCTGTTCAGCGCGATTTTTATTCCGCTCAATTACCGGCTCGGCTCGGAAAAGGCGCGTTATATCAACATGATAGGCTTCATCGGGCTTTTTGTGCTGAACATGTCGTCAAGCGAAATATTCGGCTCGGCCGGAGTTGATATAAACGTATATGTTTTGGCTTCAGTTGCGGCAGCGATCCTTGCGGTATCGTATTTCGTATCCGTTGTGATATACTCAAAGAAAGATTTTTAGCTTACAAGGAGGATTTAACGGGTGGCGAAATTCACGAAAACCGTATTCAAAGGAGCTGACGAAACGGCTGCTTATCTTTCAAGTGAAATCGAGTCGAGCGCGCTCAGCTGCACGCTTGTCGAGGAAAGCCGGCAGGTCATAGGCGATGTTACCGTCATCGTTCGCGTATTTGAAAAGTATTATATGCGAAACAGCTCAAGGGCGAGCTTGACGCTTGTCGTAACGGGCGGAGCGGATGAATGCTTCGTTGTCGCAATAGGCTCTGGCGGGGGAGAAAGTTCATTATTCAAGTTTGACTGGGGCGCTGCCGACAATTTCGTTTCCGTTGTTGAGAGCGCTCTGATTTCCTACTGATAATTTTAAAACATTCGATAAGCTAAGGGGACGGGTTCGTTCAAGAAAAGGAGAAAGCATTATGAAAAGTCTATAAAAGGGCTGAATTTAATCCGCCGTATCCGCTGCCGCTAACCTGTAGGCAAAAAATAGGGTCAGCCCCGGGGGCATCTTGCCGGAAGGAGACACGAAGCGGTCTTCTTTTTTTTGCCTCGGATTGCCAATGCGCGGGGAACGGGGATATAATGGGGAAAAAGACATTCGGAGGAAATTATGCCGGACGCAGCGGAACGATTTTTGAAATACGTCACGTACGATACCCAGTCCCGCCCCGATGCGGAAAAAATACCGAGCACGGATAAGCAATTCGCGCTCGGAGAGCTTTTGGTTTCGGAGCTTCATGAAATCGGCGTCAGCGACGCGAGAATGGATAAGAATGGATATGTTTATGCATCCATTCCGGCGAACGCCGATAACATAAAAAGCATAGGCTTCATTGCTCATTTGGATACAAGCCCGGATATGAGCGGAGAAAACGTATGCCCGAGGATAGTCAAAAACTTTGACGGAAAGCCGATTTGCTTGAATGATGAGGTGACGCTTTCGCCTCAGGAGCATCCGAGCCTTTTAAATTACGTCGGCCAGGATATTATAGTGGCGGACGGAAATACGCTTCTGGGGGCGGATAATAAAGCGGGCATAGCTGAGATAATGGCGTTTGCCGAAAAACTTGTCAAGTCCCCCGAAATAAAGCACGGACGAATATGCATCGGCTTTACTCCGGACGAGGAAGTCGGCCGCGGTGCCGATAAGTTCGATGTCGGCGGTTTCGGGGCGGACTTTGCCTATACGGTGGACGGAGGCGCGCTTGGCGAATTGGAATATGAAAACTTCAACGCGGCTTTTGCGAAAATTGAATTTCGCGGGAAAGGCATTCACCCGGGCTCTGCGAAGAACGTCATGATAAACGCCTGCAACGTCGCTATGGAGTTTCACGCGATGCTCCCTTGTGCCGAGCGCCCCGAGCATACGGAAGGATACGAGGGCTTCTTTCATTTGACCGGAATGGAAGGGGAAACCGAGAGTGCAAAGCTTCGCTATATTATCAGGGATCATGACAAGGAGCGCTTTGAGAGAAAAAAAGAACTTATCGAATCGGCCGCCGCGTTTTTGAACAGCCGTTACGGAAAAGGCACCGTCAATGTGAAAATGAGCGATTCTTATTATAACATGAAAGAAAAAATACTTCCCCACATGTATATAATAGATTTGGCTTCAAACGCGATGCGAGACGCGGGGATAGAGCCCGTTGTCGTGCCAATCAGGGGAGGAACCGACGGCGCCAGGCTCTCCTACATGGGGCTGCCCTGCCCGAACCTTTGTACGGGCGGGCATAATTTCCACGGGAGATACGAATATATCCCGATACCTTCTATGCATAAAGTCTGCGAAATACTTGAAAATATCGTTAAAAGGAGCTCACTGCTTTGATTGAGGGTTTCGCGGTTTCGGGTAATCCATGATAGATCTGTGTTTGTTGGGCTGCGGGGGAATGATGCCGCTTCCGGACAGGTTTCTTTCATCTCTCCTTTTGCGCGCTTCCGGCAAAATGATACTTATCGACTGCGGGGAAGGGACGCAGCTTCCCGTCAAAACGGCCGGCTGGGGTTTTGTTTCCATTGAGGCTATACTTTTGACGCACTGCCACGCCGATCACATCGCGGGGCTTCCGGGGCTTCTGCTCGCTATGGGCAACAGCGGCAGAACGGCTCCCGTTTCGATTTACGGGCCTCCCGGTGCTGCGGAAGCGGTAAAGGGACTGACCGTTATCGCAAAGGCTTTGCCGTTTGAGCTTTGCGTGAAGGAGCTTCCGGACAACTGCCAGTCCGGTATGACAATCGGGGAGTTGACAGTCAGCAGCCTGCCCGTCGAGCATACGCTTCCCTGCCTGGCATATTCAGTTGAACTCAAGAGATCCGGAAAGTTCGATACGGAAAAGGCTGAAAAAAACGGCGTTCCGAAACGTTTTTGGAGCTTACTGCAGAAAGGATTGACCGTTTGCGGCGATGGGATAATGTACGAGCCTTCCATGGTAACGGGCAGAGCGCGAAAGGGACTCAAGCTTGTTTACTGTACCGATACAAGGCCTTCAAAAAGCCTTGAGGCTTTTGTTTCGAACGCGGATCTTTTGGTATGCGAGGGGATGTACGGAAGCGACGATTTTAAGGAAAAAGCGATCTCCAAAAAACATATGCTGTTTTCGGAAGCGGCGGAATTAGCGCAAAAAAGCGGCTGCAGGGAGTTATGGCTCACGCATTACAGCCCGCAGCTCAAAACCCCCGAAGCATTTTTAGAGCGCGCCAAAGAAATATTCGTCAATACCCGTTTGGGGCATGACTTAATGAAAGCGACCCTTCGTTTTGAAAACGACCCGGAGTGACCGCAGCTTTTTTCAAGGTTCAGTTCTCGGTTATACTTACGTCTTTTATAGCCGGACCGTTCAATACTTTTCCTTCGATGTCAAATCTCGAGCCGTGACACGGGCACTCCCATGCAAGATCATCCGCGTTCCATGCAAGCTGGCATCCGAGGTGTGAACAGCGTGTGTTTATCATATGCACATTTCCGCCCGGATCCTTATAAACGCCGACCTTCGCCTCTTCGTGTTCAACTATGCGCGCTTCGTTTGGCTGAACATCGTTTAACTTCGCGTCCGGAAGCGTGAATCCCTGCTTAAAGAGGTTTACCGCAGCCTCCTTAACGTCCTGAGCGAATTTCATTGCGCCTGCCGCCGGCTTGAACCTTTGAGGAGAGAAAACCTCGGAATACGGACTGAACCGGCCTTCTATCATATCGGACAGTATAACGCTCGATACCATTGAAGTTGTCATTCCCCATTTGTTAAAGCCTGTCGCAACAAACCAGTCGGGCGTTGTGGCGCTGTATTTGCCTATGTAGGGAACCATGTCCTCGCTTTGAGCATCCTGAGCCGACCACCTGTAAGCGACGCGGCAGCCGGGATACAGCTCCGCTGCCTTTTCCTCGAGCGTACGATAGAATCCGCCCTTTTCGTTTTTCCCGGTACGGTGATCTCCCTTGCTGAATATTAAAAAATTGTTGTAATTTCTGAGCGAAAGCCCGTCGCTGTTCTCATCCCTGTACATGCCGTCCACCAAATCGGCGCCTTCAAGCGCGATTACATATGACCTCTGCTGATGCATCCTTAAAAAGTAATAACCGGGCACATTGATAAAGGGGTAATGGCATGCGAACACGACTTTTTGGGCCTCAACACTGCCCGAGTCGGTCGTGACGGTATGGTCCTCGACGTTCACGACGCGCGTATTTTCATAAACGGTAAGGTTTTCAGCAAGGGAATAAAGAAATTTAAGCGGGTGAAAGCTTGCCTGATTGTTGAACCTGACAGCAGCCTTGACCGGGAAGGGGAGAGTAGTCTCAGCGACATACTCCGCGTCTATTTCCAGGTCCTTCGCTGCTTTTACTTCGTTCTCGATTTTTTCCGTATCCTCCAGCGTGTATACATAATTCGGCTGCTCGGAAAAATCACAGTCTATGGAATTGGATTCGATTATGCGCCTGTACCTTCCTATGGCAAGGCTGTTTGCCGCGGCGTATTGGGCCGCCTGTTCTTTACCGAACTGACTTATCAGCCTGCCATAAATAAGGCCGTGCTGCGCCGTAATTTTCGCCGTCGTATCGCCTGTAACTCCGCTGCCTATCCTGTCTGCTTCAAGAACGACGCAGTCTATTCCTCTTCTCGTCAGCTCATAAGCCGTAAGTATGCCGCAAAGACCTGCGCCGATTACGGCCGTATCGGTTTTTATTTCGCCCTGCAGCCGCTCGCGGGGCTCGCTTTTCGAGGTTTCGCGCCAAAGTGATGACATATCGTATGCTCCTTTAAATTCTTTATGTTTTTAGAATGCGCTTATCAAGAAAACATATCCGAGAAGGCTGCAGTAAAGCGTCACATTTTTTTATTGGTTGATAAAAAGGGTGCCTTCCCGTGATCATGTGATAATCATTTTTTCATCTGTACATGGCTTGTTCAAGTTTATATACATAATATCCGCACGTAGTTTCGTGAGCGGACGCAAAAATCGGAGCCGCATACCGAAATTACCTGTTGAATTTCTGATGTAAATTGTGTAATATAATTTCAGAAATCCTGTCAGCATATGTGGCATATGACCGTTATGGCATGCAACGCAGAATAGGATGCATTTCATATTGGCGGCACAGAGTGCAAAATCAGGCAGCTTAAAGAAGCATTATACAGCAAGGAGATGGATGTATGCTGGTACAACTGCCGTACGGAAGCGAACATATTCCGTATGATTGTGGTTTAGCTAACGTATTGGTTTCCGAGGTGAACAGCTTGCGCGCTGTGCGCCCGGGTATTGAACTCGTACGTGAAGCCATTGAGCAGCCTTTCGGAGGTTTGACGTTGCGTGAGCTCGCAAAGGATGCCTCGAAAGCGACGGTCATCATAAGCGACCACACCCGGCCGGTACCGAGCCGGGAGATATTGCCCCCTATGCTCGAAGAGATGCGTGCAGGGAACCCAGGTATAGAAATTACCTTGCTGGTTGCTACGGGCTTTCATAGGGGTACCACAAAGGATGAGCTTTTAAAGAAGCTTGGACCTGACATGCTTAAGCGTGAACACGTTGTTGTGCACGACTGCGCGGATGCGGCGAAAAATGTGCAAATTGGCATTTTACCTTCCGGCGCGCCGCTGGTTATAGATCGCGTGGCTGCGGAAACAGATCTCTTGGTTGCCGAAGGCTTTATTGAACCCCATTTTTTTGCCGGTTTTTCGGGCGGGCGAAAATCCGTTCTACCGGGGGTCTGTGATCGCGTTACTGTATTGGGAAACCATTGCAGTGCGTTCATAGACAGTCCGTTCGCTCGCACGGGGATCCTTAAAGATAATCCCATACATATCGATATGCTTGAAGCGGCCCGACTTGCAAAGCTCAGGTATATCGTCAATGTCGTGATAGACGCTAAAAAGCGCGTTGTGAGTGCGTTTGCCGGGGACCCGTTTCAAGCGCACAGTGCGGGATGTGAATTTTTGCGGCGCTACTGCGTGGTGAAGGCAGCGCCGAATGATGTGGTGGTGACGACCAACGGAGGTGCGCCGCTTGACCAGAATATATATCAGTGCGTAAAGGGGCTTGCCGCGGCAGAGGCAAGCGCCAATCCGGGCGCGACATTAATCCTTTTAGCGGAATGTTTGGATGGTACGGGCAGCGATTCTTTTTATCGGTCGCTGCGGGATTGCGAAAGTCCTGCGGCGCTTTACGCCGAGATAATGGCCACGCCGCAGGATAAAACCATACCGGATCAATGGGAATCACAGGTACTCGCCCGGATACTCATCAAACATCATGTGATATTCGTAACGAGGCCCGAAATAAAGGATATCGTAACCGATATGAAGATGGAATACGCCTCCAGCTTCGAGCAGGCACTGCGCATGGCGGGAGCTCATGAGGACGGCTCAAATGTGACGGTGATACCCGATGGCGTTTCCGTTATCGTGGAGGGGTGCCGGATTTAAGGCGGTACAGAGATTTAAATATAGAAAAACGGAGATCAAAATGGAAATTATCGTATGCGTAAAGCAGGTGCCGGGCACCTCACAGGTTGAGGTGGACCCGGTTACCGGTGTGTTGAAGCGTGACGGCGTGGACAGCAAGCTTAATCCGTATGATCTGTTTGCACTGGAACTTGCGTATTCACTCTGCGAAAAATACGGCGGGCGTGTGAGGACACTCAGCATGGGACCTCCGCAGGCAAAGGCGGCGCTGCTCGAAACGCTGTATATGGGTGCGGACAGCGCGGTTTTGCTTTCGGACAGGAAGTTTGCAGGCGCCGATGTGGCTGCCACGAGCTATACGCTTAAATGCGGGATCGAGCAAATGGGCGAGTACGATCTCATACTTTGCGGAAAGCAAACTACCGACGGCGACACAGCTCAAGTCGGTCCGGAGATGGCGGAAATGCTCGGTATCGAACACGCTGCGAATGTATGTGAGATATTAGAGGTAACGGATAAGGAGATTACGGTTTGCCTCAATCTTGATGACAAGCTGCAATTCCAGAGGATGCAGCTGCCTTGTTTGCTTTCCGTCGAAAAGGATATCAACACCCCAAGGCTTCCGTCGTATAAGCGCATGTGCAAAGTAAACGCAGACGGTGAAAGGGTCGCCGTGTTGACGTTCGAAGAACTATCCGGAGCCGAACTTGCGCGTTGCGGCCTAAAGGGTTCTCCCACGCAGGTGGAACGGATATTCCCCCCGGAAAAGAACGCGGATAAACAAATGCTGCACGGCAGCAGTGCACAATTGAGCGATGCTTTAGGGGCATTGCTTAAAGAAAGAAAATTTATATGAGGAAGCAAATATGGCGCTCAAGATAAATCAATCGCTGGTAAACAAGGAAAACGCCTCACAATTGATTGCTGTCTGCCCGTTTAACGCCATAGAGGAGCAGGACGGAATTATGAGTATCGGCGCAGGCTGCAGGCTCTGTAAGCTTTGCGTGAATAAAGGTCCCAAGGGTGTTATAACTTGGGAGGATGAAAAAAAGCAGGAGCTTGATAAAAGCGAGTGGGTTGGCATCGCTGTTTTTGTCGAACGCAGGAACGAAACGGTGCATCCGGTTACACTCGAATTGATAGGGAAAGCACGGGAGCTCACAGAGGTTACCGGGCACCCCGTATACGCGATTGCTATCGGCTGCGGAATGGATGATATTGCCCGCGAGTTGTTGCATTATGGAGTAGATAAAGTGTTTGTCTATGATGACGCAGCGCTTGATATGTTCTCCATATCCCCTTATACAAGCGCATTTTACGATTTTATACAGCGCGTCAAGCCGTCGTCTGTTCTGGTCGGGGCTACCAACATAGGACGGTCATTAGCGCCGAGAGTGGCTGCCCGCTGCAAAACCGGGCTGACTGCGGACTGTACGATGCTTAAGATGCGTGAGAACACGGATTTGGTGCAAATCCGACCCGCATTTGGCGGTAATATTATGGCACAGATCGTTACATCCAACGCGCGTCCTCAATTTTGCACGGTGCGATATAAGGTATTCGCTGCGCTCCGCCGCTCGGAGCAGGCACAAGGTGAAATCGTATGCATGAATGTGACGGCTAAAATGCTCAAAAGCGGCACCGAGGTGCTGGATGCAGTCAAAAAGCCCGCCGAGATAGATATTTCCGAAGCAGAGGTCATTGTAGCGGTGGGCAGGGGATTAAAAAGCGCGAACGATATGAACATGATTCAAGAGCTTGCGGAGCTGCTCGGGGCACGCATAGCAGGCACCCGTCCCATGATTGAGGCGGGTTGGCTCGACCCCAAGCGGCAGATAGGTCTTTCCGGCCGTACGGTCAAGCCGCGGTTGATCATTGCAATCGGTATATCCGGCGCCGTGCAATTTACCGCGGGAATGAAAGGCGCGGATTGTATTGTCGCGATAAACAGCGACGAGAACGCGAGTATATTTGAGGTTGCGCATTACGGCCTTGTGGGGGATCTGTATGAGATTGTCCCGCTGCTCATTGCAGGCATAAAGGAGGGCAAATATGTATTATAAAAAAATCGACGAGCAGGATATCGCGTATTTGGTAAGCGTGACTGCGCCTGAGCGTGTGCTGAGGGGCGAGTCTATAAGCCCCGATTACAGTCATGATGAATTGGGCGGCATAGAAAGCATGCCCGAGGTGCTTGTGAGGGTCGTCTCCACGGAGGAGATCGCCGCCATACTAAAGTATGCCGATGAAAACCGTATTCCCGTGGTGGTTCGCGGTAGCGGTACGGGTCTTGTGGGCGCGGCAGTCGCGCTGCACGGCGGCATCATGCTTGAAACCGTACTGATGAATAAAATACTCGAACTGGATGAGGACAATCTGACAGTTACCGTTCAGCCGGGTGTGCTCCTTATGGAACTTGCCGCTTATGCGGAGGTGCATAAATTCTTGTACCCCCCCGATCCGGGCGAGAAATCCGCTACCATCGGCGGCAATATCAATACTAACGCGGGGGGAATGCGCGCTGTCAAATATGGTGTTACGCGCGATTATGTGCGCGGGTTGACAGTCGTTTTGCCAAACGGCGACGTAATCAAAACAGGCGGCAAGGTGGTCAAAAACAGCTCAGGCTACAGCTTAAAAGACATGATAGCGGGCTCTGAGGGTACGTTAGGGGTCGTGAGTGAAGCGATACTCAAGTTGGTTCCGCTTCCCGCGATTACCGTATCGCTGCTTATACCTTTCCCGTCTATAAAGGGAGCTATCGAGACGGTACCGGAGATAATAAGGAGCCGCGGATCTTTGACGGCAATCGAGTTTATGGAGCGGGATACCATACTCTTTGCCGAGGAGTATCTCGGAAAGCGGTTCCCCGACAGTAAAGCCCCGGCATACCTGCTGCTGACATTGGACGGCAATGATCGGGCAGTTATTGACAAAGAGCTCGCCATGATCGCCGATCTGTGCATTGCAAGGGGCGCAACCGACGCTTTCATTGTTGATACGGACGAGCGCAAGCAGGCGGTTTGGAGTGCGCGCAGCGCGTTTCTGGAAGCTATAAAGGCATCTACCGACGAGATGGACGAATGCGACGTTGTGGTGCCCCGCGATAAGGTTGCGGAATTTATATTATATACGCATAAGATTGCGAAGGAGCTCGAAGTGCGGATCCCAAGCTTCGGTCATGCGGGCGACGGCAACCTGCATGTATATGTCTGCCGCGACGGCCGGAGCGAGGAAGATTGGAAACGGGTGGTCAACGAAGCCTTCGATCAAATGTATCGTAAAGCAAGGGAAATGAACGGCCTGGTTTCCGGCGAGCACGGAGTGGGTTATGCAAAGAGGCAGTATCTGAAGGAAGCGTTCGGGGATGTCCAGCTCGAGTTGATGCGCAGAATAAAGCGCGCGTTCGACCCCAACAACATCCTCAATCCGGGAAAGCTGTTTTGACCCCGGCGAAATCAACGTATAAATTTCGCCGACACTTATGCAAGGGACATGGTCTTTATTCCGCTTATTCCACGGGATAGGCCATAGTTGTCATCAGGCTGTTTGCAGCCTGGGTGGTATCAACGCGGGTATACTGTACTACGACGGGAACGCTGCATTCCACAAGCGCGGCATACGGCACACCCTTGGGTATAGGATTGCCGTCAGGGTCTCTTATAAGGTCCATGCGGATGTGGTGTGTACGGCGGGCGCCGCAGAAAGCGTATAGCGGCGTAATAGGCTCCCTATCCTCGTAATACAGCGTCAGCGTCACTTCACAATCGGTGTCTTGAGTGTTTATCACGCAAACGGACTCATGGCTTACATATTCGCCCGGAGTGGTTTTGGCGGGCCAGTACATATCCGGTATCAGCCAGACTTTTTTCCCGTATGTCATACCGCAACCTCCTTTTTTAAAGCAGCGCCTGCATTTCCCCCCATACGGGATCAAGCGCTTCGAGTATTCGTCTGTAGAGAGAGTATTTATTATTGTAAATCCCGACATGTGCGGGTATGGGGTGCACTGCCGGGTTGACGCGCACCATGTGCATGGCTGCGTTTTCGTAATCAGTGTAGTCGCCGACAGCGACAGCCGCGGCGATTGCGCAGCCGAGTGTGCCGGTTTCTTCGGTTTCCACCGTTTCCACCGGGTATCCCATTACGTCGGCGAAAATCTGCACCCACTCCCGCGAGCGGGCTACCCCTCCGGCCAAGCGGATGCATTCGAGCGGTACATCGCGGGTTGCCATAAGCTTTTCAAAATGGAAGCGGTGGCAGAACGCAATGCCCTCGTAAATGCCGCGCACGATATGCGCCCGCGTGTGGTAGCTGCTCATGCCGACAAAGCAAGCTTTTGCGTTGGGGTGCACATTGCTCGCCATCAAAAACGGCAGAAAAACGGGGCAGAACTCTTCTGCCGGTATGGAAGCCGCCATATCGTTGAGCACCGTGTAGACAGAGCGGCCTTCGGATTCAACCTGCCTGCGCAGTTCGGGCATTAGCGTCTGTATGAACCATTCGTTGTTGCCGGCAGAGGTCGCGCTGCTTTCTTCTATAAGGTAATAGCGCGGATCGCAAAATATGGAGTTGAGCAGTATGCTTCCGTCCGTAACAGGCTCGCTGCGGATGTATTCGTTGATGCTCCAAGTGCCGGCTATCATGCAGACGCGCTTCATGTTGGCTGCGCCCACTGCGATGCAGCACGCGTCCACATCGAACATGCCTCCCGCAACGGGAGTACCCGCTATTAATCCCGTGGCGGCTGATGCCTTCGGGGTTATACGCCCTAAGATATCCGTGGAGTTGCGCAGCGGCGGCAGGAAGTCCCATATGAACTCTAAACCGAACAAACCGAGCAGTTCGTGATCGTACTGTCTTGTTCTGAGGTTGACCAGATTGCAGCCCGAGGAGTCGGTTATTTCAGCGAAAGCTTCACCCGTCAGCCGGAAGCGTATATAGTCTTTGCACGAAAATATCCATCGGATGTCCCGCAGCCGTTCCGGCTCATTATCGCGCATCCAGGCCAGCAGCGAAACCGGCTGGCAAGCGAGGATATGCTGCCAGGTTTTTTCGAATACGCGCTGCTGAGTGCCGTCCTGCTGCCACCTGATCGGGTATTCCCAAGCCCGGTTGTCGGTAGAGAGTATCGCATTGCCGTTAGGACCGTATTTACCCCACAGATACAGACCTTTGCCATGGCCGCAGCAGGCTAATGCGGCGATATCTTTCGGGTCTATGTTCGATTTATTGAGCAGTTCGCGCAGTACGCGGCAGTTTGCCTCCCACATCATATCCATGTCTCGCTCGATAAAATCCGGGCGCGGCTTGATTACTATCGTCTCAGCGTCTGCCTTGGCCAGCTCTCTGCCGGTCAAGTCATACAGAGCGGCTTTTATGGTTGTACCTCCGTTATCCAGCCCGACATAATACTTCATATGTTCTCCTTATCCTCCTCGCAAAGGGCGGCAGCAAACTGCTGCCGCAAAAATTGCATAGCATCCCGTATGGCACGGATATCGTCTTCGGTAGCGCCGGTCCACAGCTCCATCATATACGGTCCTGCATACCCGCACTTTTCAAGTACCCGGAAGTATTTTGCGAAATTCACACAACCGGAGCCGAACGTCACGCACTTAAATGTTCCGGGATGATCAGGCGTAACTGGAAGCGTATCTTTCAGATGGACCGCTACGATGCTGCCGATGCCCTGACGCAGTTCAGCCTCCATATCATTCCCCCAAGCGGTCAGATTGCCGAGATCCGGATAGGTGCCGTACCACGGAGAATTAAGCAGCTCAGCATAACGGAGGTTTTTGGAAATAGAGTTTAAAAAGTCCGTATCCATGGTCTCCATCGCCAGCATTATCTGACAGCGTTCGGCTTGCCTGCAAGCATGGCGAAGCCCTTCCAGGAAGGCAGCGCGGCTCTTGGGTGTTGACGGTTCGTAATACACATCGTACCCTGCAAGCTGTATGACGCGCACTCCAAGCTCTGCCGCGAACGCCAGCGCACGTTCCGTAATTTCATGTGCCCTGCGGCGTTTTGCGCTGTCTTGGCTGCCATACGGAAAACGCCGGTGCGCGCTAAGGCATATGGAGCGTAGAGGCATGCCGCAGCTCTTGCTGATCTGCAATAACTCGCGCTGCTGCGCTATGGACCAATCAAGGCGTTCGAGGCGAGCGTCCGTTTCGTCAATAGAAAGCTCCATATAGTCGAATCCGAGCTCTCGCGCGGTACAAAAGCGCGTTTCCCAGTCCCACTCTGCGGGAAAAGCCTTTTCGTATATTCCTAAACTATGCGTGCCCAGCATTGCGCCTCCTCCTGATCCGGATAATCAAAATACGTACTCCCCGGGTTTGATGTTACAGGCCGGCGCAGCCATGATTTCACGCAGCTGGTCGATATTTGCGGAGCTTGCCAAAGGCACCACGGGGAAATCCTGCGCGTAGAAGAAGCCGAGCAGCACCTGCGTGATTGTGACATTGTATTTTTCGCAAATGGACAGGATTTTTTTCATCACCGAAAGGTTGCCCTGCGTGTAGTAGCTGCTGGCTTTGACCGCCTGTTCGCCCTTAGCGGCAAGTATATGGAAGAACCCGCTGCACACGCCGAAATACGGCATAGCGAGTATATCCGTTGTGCGATGGATCTCCATCATATCGGCATCCATGGACACCATTGTGTCGTCAGGGAAGGGGTTCATGTATTTGAGCCCCATGTTGAATAACATCTGGTTGGCTACAAATCCGCGCAAAGAATGCGCCTTAGCGTACGAGTGTGCCTCTTTCATGCGCGCACTTGTCCAGTTGGAGCATCCGTAATAGCGTATTTTACCTTCTTTGACATAGTCTTCCATGACGCCGAGGAGATCCGCCACCGGCTGCGCCGTGTCGTCGCGGTGGTAAATATATATGTCTATGCAATCCACTCCTAAGGCTTTCATGCTCAGGGAAAGGTCATGGTCCATGTCCTTTTTGGTCATGCGGCTCGTATGCATGTGATTAAGGTCCGGATGCCCTCCCTTCGTGACCAGCACAATGTCGTTATGATGCCCGCGGCGCCGTATCCAATCGCCCAAAACGCGCTCGCTGCGACCGATTTCAGGCTTGACCCAATCCGAGTAGATTCGGGCCGTATCGATGAGATTGCCGCCCATGTCCACAAAAGCGTCCAGCAGCGCAAAGGCTTCCTTGCCGTCCCAGTCCAGTCCCGCACTGACTGTGCCGAACCCGACGGGATAAAGTGCGATATCAGTGTTGGGGATGCGAACAGATTTGCTCACGTTCATTATTGTTACCTCCAAGTATTTTCTGTTGATTTATCCAGTCTGCGCCGGGTATGTCGTTCATCCGGCAAAATTCATCCCATACAAAACCGAAGGGCAGCGTTTTGATTTGCTCGAGCAGTACAAGGCGGCGGGTAAAGTCTCCCTCATATTCATAGCGCCGCAACAGATGATATGGCTCAAGAAGCGCATAGAGCAGCGCTTGCTTGACACTGCGGGCGCCCAGTACGGTTGCCGCTATCCTGTCGATGCTTGCGTCGAAATAATCCGTGCCGATATGGACGGTGTCAAATGCGTTGTGGCGTACGATTTGCTGCATAATTGCACGGGTTTCATCGTCAAAGAGCACTACATGATCGCTGTCCCAACGCACGGGGCGGCTGACGTGCAGCATTATCTCGCGGTTGAATGCCAAGTACGATGAGAGCTTGCTTGAAACCGTCTCAGTGGGATGGAAATGTCCCGTATCCATGCAGACCATGCAGTTGTTGTTAAGTGCCGCGTAGTTGCTGTAAAACTCATGTGAGCCGGTCACGTAGCTTTCGCTGCCTAACCCGAACAGCTTGCTTTCTACGGAATCCTTGTTCTCGGTATTGCTGATGGGTTCGGAAAATATCTGATCCAGCGAATCTTTCAGGCGCATTCGCGGTTCTAGGGTGTCTATCGTGATGTCTTTGTACCCGTCCGGGATCCAGTGGTTGGTGATGCAGGGTGAGCCCAGTTTCTGTCCGAAGAACCGGCCGATCCTGCGGCAGCGCTTGCCGTGCTCGATCCAAAACTTGCGAATGCTCTCGTTCGAGCTTGAAAGCGTAAAGCCGTCATCCGCCTTAGGATGACTGAAATACGTCGGGTTGAAATCAAGTCCTAACTTCATTTCCTTTGCATAGTCCACCCAAAACGCGAAATGATGCGGTTCTATTTCATCGCGCTCTATGTGCTTTCCGCCATTCTCAAGGTAGATCGCGTGAAGCGCCAGCCGATTACGGCCGGGTATCAGCTTGAGCGCACGGGTCAGGTTGTTCAAATATTCTTCTTTGGAAGCGGGCTTGCCTGGAGCGTTGCCGAATGCAGCGATGCCGCCGGACAATCCCCGATCCGGCGATTCGAATCCTGAAAGATCGTCTATTTGCCAGCAATGTACGGATACGGGGATTTCATTAAGCTTTGTGAGCGCGAGATCTGTATCGGCGCCTAACGCGGCGTATGCTTCCTTTGCGATCAAGTAGTTTTTTTCGATTCGGTCCATTTTGTCAACTCCTTTTTACGTGGCAGGTTTTTTGTATTAATGTGAAGCAGCAGATGAAGAATATTTCACGATACGGAATGCTATTACGTACTTCATTATGTTTTATTATAAATGTTTCCAATATGGCTGTCAACGGATCATCACGGTTAGCGGGCCGTATTGGGTGTATCTTTCTGATGATTCCGCTTGACGGAATGTGCCTCGCCACGTAGTATAGATATTGGTATCCCGATCTGACAAATTCTATGTGATAAAATCCTGAAGGCTGTCGCCGCATGGCAGCGCAAGACTTTGGTTTACGGAGGAAAGCATGTCGTCCAGCAATACCATACAATCCATCGACCGGGCACTAAGCATATTAGAGTTCCTGTATCGGCATGGGCATGAGGCAAGCATCAGCGAGATCAGTGCGGCAACGAATTTGTTCGGCAGCACTATACACCGCATACTCCGTACGCTGAAGGAACACGGCTACGTATACCAAAATCAGAAGACCTCGAAATATTGGCTGGGCATGCGATTTTATGCATTGGGCAATGCGGTCAAAGAAAATATGCCTCTCGTAAGCATAATAGAACCGCTTGCGGATATTGTCGCGCGTAAATACGGCGAGACCGTATATGTCGCGGTTCCTTCTTTTCTTTCCCCGCGGCAGGCGCAACAGGCGCTTATTCTCAAGATTAGCTACAGCACTTTCATTTTGCGCACGTCGCCTAACGTCGGCGCCGTCACGCTTGCGCACGGCTCAGCAACAGGCAAGTGCATGATGGCGTATTACTCGGAAGCGCTATTGGAAACCTACCGGCAATATCCGCTGGTGCAGCAGACGGAAAAAACCATTACCGACTGGGACGTCATGCTGAAAGAGCTTAGGAAAATCCGTCAGAACGGTTATGCTATAGACAGGGAGGAGGAAGAAACCGGGCTTACTTGCGTCGCGGTGCCCATAATCGATTCGCGCGGAAGCATAATTGCAGCCATCAGCCTTTCCGGCCCTACCCACCGCATGAGCGAATTCGCCGTGGAGGATATACTTGCCGATCTCAAACATGTGAGCAGTCAAATCAATACATATATCTGAAACCATTCCTTTACATGAATCACCTCGTCGTTGAAATTTAATTTCAAATATTATATAATTATTATGAAATAAACTAATATCAATCGCTTGTTTTGTGCGGTGGAGGTTTCATGCGTATTTTAGTTTGTATTAAGCAGGTGCCCGAAACATCGGATGTACCGCTGGACGAAAAGAATTACACTTTGCGGCGGGATAAGGCGCAGCTCACAATCAACCCTGCGGATTGCGCCGCGCTTGAGTATGCAATGCAGCTCAAAGAAAGATGCGGCGCACATGTTACTGTTCTTACCATGGGCCGTCCGCAGGCACAAACAATGCTTAGAGAGGTCGCGGCGCGCGGAGCCGACCGGCTTGTTCTTGTTACCGATCCTGCTTATGCGGGTTCGGACACGCTCGCGACTGCCGACATCTTATACGCCGCTGCTGAGCATATAGGCGGTTTTGATCTGATCCTTATGGGGCGCAGGGCAATAGACGGCGAGACCGGTCATGTAGGCCCGCAGCTCTCGGTTCTTTTAGACGCGTCCTGCGTGACCAATGTGATCGATGTGGGTACGATCCGGGAAGGCCGCATCGTCTGCACTCGTCTGCTCGAACAGTCTCAAATGGTATTGGAAGCGCCGCTTCCGGCGCTGCTGACGGTTTGCGGAGGAGCGAACGCGCTGCGCCCGCCAAGCATCACAGG
>MWCU01000126.1 GCA_002070205.1 Firmicutes bacterium ADurb.Bin182
GTGCTATATTATAGTCAGGGCCTAAGGCACAATCAATTATCCGACATTTGGGAAAACACAAAATTTTCAGCACTACCGCACTAGGCATACGACATCAGACGTTTTGTTCGGATACCGCATGTTCAAAAGCACAAAAGAACTGACCGAAGCGTATGAGCGGCTTTATCTTGATGAGGTACTGCCGGCCGTAGAAAAAGGGTTGTCTGCTTCTGTCTATACCCAGGTCAGCGACATGGAGGATGAGGTCAACGGCGTTTTCACTTTCGACCGCGCAAAAATGAAACTGGAGCCCGAGACTGTGCGCAATTTAAATGACCTTCTTAAAAGCGCCGGCAACGCAAAGTGCGGATCGGATTGAATCCGGATTTGTTTTCAACAAGAAAAACATCATAACAGTTACGCTACCGAAATCTTAAAAGCGCTTATAGATCATGCGTTTCACGAATCGGAAGCAAGGCAAATAATCAACATGTGCCACCCTATTTTACTCCGTTCAAAATTCAATCGCTATACTTTCAGTATCAAAAATGTTATCCCAAGAATCCATTTCAAAAACATGGAATGAAAGTTCAATTTCATCGATGCTCGTTATATCATTCTCTTCAAGTTCAGAACTCGTAAAAGTGATCGTACTTATAGCATGCTTGCCTATCATAACATCAGTTGAAAAAATAGGATCAACCATGAACCCGTTAACGGATACATCGCGAGCTTGTATGGTTATGTTCTTATCGCTTTCGTTGGAAATATAAACAACAACGCTAGGACCCATGAACGAACTGTCTTCAGTAAGTCCTTTAATAACAATTTTTACTCCGCTATCGTCATATACGGTATTACCGCTATCGTCAAAAATATAATTGTAAGAATCTGCAGCATGGGTTTTCAACTGAATTTGCGGAGTATCAAGATAATTATCCCAATCGCCCGATGTAAATATATGGAATGAAAATTCCATATCAGCTATCGACTTAATACCGCAAATATCCAAATCAGAGCTCATAAAAGTAAGTGTATCGTTAGCCTTTTTACCGCTAGCCACATCCGAAGACATTATAGTATCGATCATATATCCGTTTACAGAGGCATTACGGCATTGGAAAGTTAAATTTTTATCAGTATTGTTTTCGATAAGAAGTTTGAGCTCTGCACCGAAAAGAGCGTCAACAACCAAGCTTTTAGCTGTAATTTTGATATCAGCTTCGTCAAAAAGTATAGTCTCATCAATCTGTGCTTGATCAAATTTCGTTTTTGCTTCCTGAATATCATTTTTTTCTTTTATGTTCTGTACGGGTGTTTCAAATATCTTGTTATCAGCTTGTTTTTCCTGCGATGCTGCTTCGTTTGGCTGTATTATTGTATTAGAGCTTCTGCTTCCGTAAGCAGGCAGTAATAAAACAAGGAAAAGAGCGACAGTAATGATTAAAGATTTTTTCATTGTCTTTAGTTCCTTTCAAGTATTGTTTAAATCATGATTTTGATAGTTGAGCTAATACTTTTCAGAACATCATTTTTAACAAGCATTATTATTACATCCATACGAGGATAACCGCTAATTTTTATACAATAATATTATACATGAACAGTAATAATGTGTCAAATATTGTTAAATTACGCTGAGTGTATTTAGTATGCTATTACGAAACATCTAAATTTCTTAAGTAGATAAATCTATTTGAACATACTAAAGTTATCATCCATCTAACAAAGCAAAATCGATGAATAAACCTATTTTTATTTGGATACTCAACCTGTCACTAGTGTTAAAACTGCAAAAGCAACAACACTAAACCTGCCGTTTATCAGAAATGTATCAGCCAATAAGCAGACCCCTCTAAATACTTTTTTGCTCTCCGAGTTTATCTTCTTCTAGTTTCCACCAGCATGTGGATATGATCTAGGCAGCACTCTGCTTCTACAATATTTACCCCTTTTCATTCACATAACTTCCTAAGTATTTCTCCTATGGCTCGTTTCTTCTCTCCATAAAATACTTGCCTTCTGTACTGTGGCGCAAATACTATATGATATTTGCAGTTCCACTTTGTATGTGCTAAGCTTTTATTGTCATTCATACTTGACCTCCTTTTGGATTTGTACTTGCAGTTGCCAGACCGCTTGTATATCTTACCAAATCAAAAGGAGTTTTTCTTTTATTCCCATAGCTATAAGCGCTACCGAACCACTCGCCTAGCGGGTGGTTTTCTATACAAAAATGGACGAGGATGACGCATCCTCGTCCGCTTGTTTTGCCTTTCTTTAAATGCAGCATTCAGCTATCCCGCGTAAGGCAGTTCTTCAAAGCACTCCTCTGCCGAAACCCCGTCAATAAATACTTCCCAATAATCCCGGATGACGATCGGAAACCTGCCCTCACGCCCGTCCCGGGTTTTAAAATACACGATCGAGGTTCCATCCGTGGCTGTCATACACAACTCCGAGCCGGGGTAAAGCATCTCGCTGCTGCCGTATTGTCCGTTTTCAAACATCTGCACCTGCAGATCTCTCGTTGTCACAAGGTAATAGTCCTCCTCCATAAAGTACTCATCCTTTATGATATTGAACAGGTTTTCCCCAGGGTCCATCGTCAAATCGCTGCGGAAGGTATAGCCCCGCAGAGTAGGATATGTTCCCAGTACGTCAATAAGGGAAAACATTATTACCTCATCGCCGTCAAAGCTGTGGACGGTCCCGCCCAAACTGTCTGTTTCAGCCAAAGAGTCTGCGTCAAGTATGTAGGTCATCACGCTCTCGGAAACCTGCAGATCCGTGGTGAGCAGCACGCACGACCTGCCTTGAGTTTCAATGTAATACGCGCCTGCGAAGTATCCATCATAATATACTTCAAAGTCCCCGCCGCTGCCTCCTTGCGCGGACAGATGGGTGGTTCCCCAGTCATAGTCATAGTCCTCGTTAAGTTCGGTTGTGATGGTATAGGTCGTTTCACCGAACGTACAGGGCGTATTTTCCGGTATGGGCGTTGCGGTGAATGCAGCCTGCTCCGGAATCTCGGGCTCAGGTGTCCGGATGGGTCTCGTAGCGGGCGGGAATACAGGTTTCACTCTCGGCGGGTTCAACGCCCTGACGATAATGCCGCATCCGCAGAGCAGCGCTGCAGCAACTGCAAAACACAGTACAATAAACATGCGTTTCATAATGGGAACTCCTTTCTTTTTATGCGTCCGTCAGCAGGTTGCCGCTGAAAGGCGGAAGTGCGAAGGTTCGTTTCAATCATGACAGTTAAACCGTAAAAGACGAGATGCAGCCCCATCCTTTGCGATTTTCTTGGACCAAACATCCCTAAAGCTGCAAGCCCCTATCCCGAATAGGGCAATTCCTCAAAGCATTCCTCCGCCGGAACTCCGTGGATGAGTA
The DNA here is from genome assembly GCA_002070205.1 of Firmicutes bacterium ADurb.Bin182. GTDB lineage: Bacteria > Bacillota > Clostridia > Christensenellales > CAG-138 > MWCU01. Next base: position 3,376 of record MWCU01000126.1, read on the forward strand.
TTTTAAAATAATCCCTTTCAACAACGACCGGGAATATACCCTCCCGGTCATCCCGGGTTCTGAAATACACGATCGAATCTCCATCAGTAGCCGTCACGCGAAGCTGAGTGCCTGCGGGGAGCGTTTCATCCCTGTATTGTCCGTTTTCATACATCTGTACTTGCAGGTTTTTTGCGCTCACAAGATAGTAGTCATCCGGGATATAGTATTTATCCTTAGTGATATAAAACAGGCCGTCGCCGACGGGCTGCATCGTCAAATCGCCGCCGACGATATAGTCGCGTATCGCGGGATACGTTCCGAGCATGTTTACCTCAAAAAGAATGGTTATCACATCACCGTCAATGCTGTAGACGATGCCGCCCATGGCGTCCGCTTCGGCCAAAGAGCTTGCGTTCAGAATGAAGGTGGTTTTCAAAGGCTCCTTGTCGAACTCCGTGGTGAGGAATATGCATGGACCGTTACGGGTTTCAACGTAATACGCGGCTACAAAAGATTCGTGGTCATAGGTTACCGCGGATTCCCAGCCGTTTTCCTCTTCCGCGAGCAGCCGGGTAATCGGCCAGCCGTTCTCATCGGAGAATTCGGTGGTGATGGTATACGTGGTTTCATGGAACGTATAGGACATGTTTTCCTGCATGGGCGTACCGCCGGTAAAAACCGCCTGTTTCGGTGTTCGCGGTATGAGCTCCTGCGCTGGCTGCGATGCGGGCTCAGTTTCCGGCTCCGGTTTTGGCTCAGGTTCGGTTGGCCGGACCGTTTGGGCGGGATTCGAGCCGGGCGGGACCTCCGGCCCCTCCCTGACCATTTTCATAGCATTAACGATCATGCCGCATCCGTACAGCATTACGGCAGCCATCGCAAGGCACAGTATGGGAAATACGCGTTTCATTACGGTAACTCCTTTCTTTAGAAGGCGCAATCAAGCTTGCTTCCGAAAAGCGGAAGTGTTAAGGTTCGTTCTAAAATATCAGACTGTCAACTCCGGCTTTTATTTCATACCGTGTACAAACCGTTGATAAGCAGCCCTGTCAGCAAAGAGGCCGCGTTCACTACGAAGGATACAAACAGGGCTTTTGCCGGCCGGAATCCGCACAGCAGCTTAATGACCAGAGCTTCAGCCGCTAAAACCGCAATTTCCAGCACAAATAAAACCACCGGATAATAGCCCATGCCCGTATACCAGATAATAATCAAAAGCAGCAAGTTCATCGCGGGGTTGGTCAGTAAATTACACAGCGCGCTGTAGTAGATAAAATCACGCCTGCGGAACCACAGAGCGATAATAATGCCCTCCACCACCAAGGTACCCGCAAGGCTGGTTAAAAAAAACACGTAAATCATGACTTGCCACCCGCATCCTGATTCTGCTTCGCCTTGTTTTTACGGTACGCCCTCACAATCAGCACGATTGCGAGCGCAATCAACGCAGCTACTGCTATGACAAGACCAATGGACATATCGTTGGAAACAGCAGGAATCAATACCGGGTCGGGGGCGATATCCAACAGAATATTGGGGAAACAGAGCACCGATTCATTCATAATGCAATCTCCTTTTTTGTGTTGATGATAGAAACGAAAAGACACGCTGCTGAGGCCGCAATACACAGCGCAGCGACGATTGGCACCACATTGGCCGGAATGGCAAAAAAGAATGTAGGCACACTTCCGCACAGCAGCCCCAGCGTCGTCAGCCCGAAGGAAAGCCCCGGGTTGTGCGGAAACCCGGAAGCGACGGCACAAAGCGTGACAGGCATTGTAATGTTGAACAGGAATATCCCGACGGTGCAGAAAACCGGATGGCCGTACCCCAGGCACAGAAACGGTATAGAGAGCAAAAGCGTAACAACTCCCGTACTTTTTGCGCCGAATTTGTCCGCAAGGTACCCGCCCGCCGCTTTCCCCGAGCATGCCCCTATGCTCGGAAGCAGCATCAGAAGCGCAGTTGTCTTCCATGGGATAGGAACGGAGGCGCCTATATATGCGCGGATCACAATGGAAAACAGGCACAGCGCGAGCATGGCTGAAAAAGGCAGCAACGCGCCGGTAATGTTAAAGCGCATAATCGAGCGTTCTCTGCCCGTGCGTTTATCAATAACAAGAAGCGCTATACCGCACACCGCGATGAGCAGCATCGGGACATAAAGCGGTACGCTTTCGCTTTGCCCGGCCATCATGCCCAGCGATACTCCTATTGCGCCCGACGAAACGAATATACCGCTTCTCGCCATTCTGCCGTTCGCATGGACGAGGCTGTCGATTCCGCCGCCCACGTGAAAACAGGCGTTCCCCAGTGCGCACAGCACCAGAGAGACCCAGGGAAGCGAAATAAGCGCAAGACCGGTCAGCAGTAAAGCGCAGCCGGTCGCGGCGACAGGTATGCCCTTTCGTGCATCGCATGCATAGCCTATGAACGGCTGCAGGCCGAATGCGAGAATGTTGTACAGCAGGAAGCCCACGGCAACCGTTTGAAGAGCAGCCCCGCCGGCTGAGAGAAAGTTGCGAAAGCCGGAAAACAGCATGTAAAAGCACGCGAAATCCACGCAAAAATGTGAAAATGTATACGCCGCAAGCGATATTCGCTGTCGCATTGGCAGTATGCCCTCCATATGGTATTCGGTGTATTGCTTGCACGGGGATCCGCTTCCCGCGATAGCAGTATCAACCGCCGAGTAAAAGCATCACCGCTTCGATTTGTTTCGCATACCCGCGTGCCCGGAACGTATCGGGCGGGATGAAGATATACTCCGCAGGCTCACCGTCGGGACCGTATATCATATCGCTCAGGCGGACGCTCTCTTCCTCGAAAGTATTCCTGTCCACCTGCTGCCCGTCGATTTCGTAGCCTAAGGCAACATCATAAAGACTTACGTCGATATCAAAGCTCGTATCCCGGGGAAGGGCCGCATTTAGCACCCGAGAGACCAAATTGCCGTTTTGAACGGTATAATACGCTTTGCAATAATCCTGCGTATCCAGATAAAAGTTGAGCCATACTTCGTTTGTGCCGCCGAGGACAACCTCCTTGCCTTCGTCGCTTTGGGCGAAGTAATTGCCGACCCGCTCCCGGAGCAAACGTACAGCCCGTCCGTCGCGGTATGTGTAAAGCTCTATGCACGGAATATTGCAGACATCCTCATAGGTAGCGCCGCCATACGCATACGTATACTTCCCCGGTACTCCGTATATGCAGAACAGCTCATGGGTGCCGTCACGATCGCAGTCCAGAATATCCGCATGAAATACACCGAGGGGATACTCCCAGTCATCTTCCGTGCAAATGTATTGGCCGTACTGATCGAGAAGCGATTGGAGCGCACCCCGATAAGCCTCCTTTACCCCCGCGTCCACCTTAAAATCACTCAACTTATACGCGATCTGCTCGTCGATTTCCCTTGACTGGGCTCCCTGTTCCTTTGCTCCCAGCAGCACTGAGAGCGAACGCGTTCGTTTCCCCTGCATATCATAGGCGCGCATCAATGACAGATACAAGCCCGCCAGCCCTTGCTTCGAGCAGCCTTCCTCAATAGCGTACTCGATCGCAGCTTCATAGGCAAAGGCGGCCTCTGTCCACTGACCGTTTTTCAAGTATTCCTCTCCTGCGCTGGCGTGCCTGTAATAAAGCGGTTCCTCCCGCATCCAGTCGGGCGTTTCTTCCGGTACGGGTTCCGGCATGGGTTGCTGTTTCCCTTGGTTCTCAGGCGCAGGTACGGGCTTGGAGGAAGCTTCCGGTATCAGCGCAGTTTCTTCCGTGCCCGGCTGCCTGAGCAAAGCGTCCGAAAGATAGAAGAGCGGGAAGCATGTGGTCATCAGAAGTATCGCTATAATCAATACGGTCAGCATCACGATTCTCATACCCTTCACCATCCCTTTCTGCATGATCCGAAATCTTCAAAAACGCCGATATTAAGTCGGCCACGGAGCCGCTAAAAATCAGGAGGGATAATCGGAAATCGTACGCATATCCGGGAATATGAACACACCGGCCGAGTAATGCGCCCATACCGTTTCCCACTCGTCCATGGATATCGGGATCAATTCACCTGTATCCGGGTATAAGCCGGAAGCGCCTTTATAATGATCGCCGTATTTTACGATCTCGCTGTTTTCAAGATCCCAGTACTCTTCATTTTGGGCGGCTTCATTCCAGTCGGTATACAAGCCCTCTTCGAGCGTCAAGCGGTCTTTACCCGCCTGCAACGTGTAAAACAATGTTGTGACTTCGCCCATATGCGACCATTCGTGAACGAGCGCGCTCCCGCCATCCTCGGTCAAGTTCAGGTCGATCACCTCGTGCGCGCTTGCCTGCTGCAAAAGGGAACGCGGCGCGTTGCCGGCTATGGTGTATACGCCCCAAATGCTGTCGGTATATAAATCCGAGGCAATGATGAACAACTCCGGAACCCGGTCTTCGTTCATGTCATGGAACGCGTAAAATAGCGTAAACTCCGAGAACTCCATGTCTTCACTCACATCAAAGCTATAGTTCCCGGTTGCAAGGAACGTGTCGCCGAGGATCGGGTCGAAGCTTTCAAATCCGCTGGATTGCGCCTCGATGTACGCATCGATTATAGGCTTATATATCTCCTGCGGCGTACCCGTCACGGGGCCCTGCGCGGGCGGTTTCGCAGAGGGCGTTCCGGGCTGTTGCTTCCGCGCGTCCGGCTCGGGCTTCTGTGTCGACCGTTCAGGCATCGTGGGCTGCTGCTGCTCCGCAAGCTGATCGGGCGCGCCGGATCTCATCATGTCCATAAGCGCGCTTACGCCGCATCCCGCCGCAAGAAGGACCAATATCACTGCGAGTACAAGAATACATAACTTTTTGCCGGCTGTCTTGATCATAAAAATCATGTTCCTTTCTTTATGATAAATAAAATTTTCCGATCCCGCGGATTACGGCGCCTCTTCCGTCATATCCGAGAATATAAGTCTCTCAATGTTTTTAAGTACATCTTTGCCCTCGTCGCCCTTCCTTGCGGTGACGATGACGTTTTCACCCTCACGGACGACTTCGTAATCCTTGCGCTGCCCGGTGTAATAGGCTGCGTCGTCGCCTTGGCCGCCGTCGATTTGATCGTCGCCGGGGCCGCCGTAAACCATATCATCACCTGCGCCCGTCGGTATCACATCGTCGGCCTCGCTGCCAAGCACCCAGTCCGCATAGGAAGTATCGGAAAACGAAGGCATGTCGGCGAAAACGCGTGAAAAACGCGGTACGAGTTTATAAGGCTGCGCCATAAAAACTTCTATTACAAAAGGCGTACTGCCGGAATCTATGGCCCAGCGGAAAAGCGCAAGAAGTTTTTCCTCGGTAATCCTATCGTTGTAATCTACAAAATCCAAGCCTTCCGAAACTACTCCGGTGCCCAGATGCTCCATATTCAGCATCTGCACTCCTTGTTCATTGTAAAAGTCAACCACTATGTTCTCAAACTTCTTCTTGGATGCCGATAGTCCATATCCGTTAACGATGCCTGAACCATCCCAACTGAAAAAGAAGTTTTGACAATAAGCTCCATCCACATATTTTCCAAAATCGGTAAAGGATCGTGCGCCTCCAAAGTTGCCGGTAACCAGGAAAGCCGAACCGTACTGTTCCTTAACATAGCCCGAAATCCATTGCAGGAGTTCATTGTCCAACCGGGTAAGTTCGTCCATGTCCATGGAAGGATAAGCATTTTTCCACCTCCAGGCACCTCCCGGCACATCCAGCATAATACCGTCAAAATGCTGAGCGGCAGCAAGGTCGATCCTTTTTTTGAGCACCTCGCGCCATCCTTCCGTCCAATATTTTGCTATATAATTCTTCCATTCGGCATTAAAAACTTTAGTATCCACATACTCGGGCAAAGGGCCGGCACCATCGTCAATGATGGCGTCGCTATCAAGATCCCAATCCGGATCGAATGCGGCATCCCAACCATCTATATTGGAAAACTCGGTCATGTTCACATAAGATACTATCGCCATGGCCGGCTGATCGGGAAAGCGCCAGGGAGTATTAAACCGCTCCTCCATACATTCTCGGGGCGTCTTATTGTCCCAAGCCCAGTACGCGCTTGTTCTGAGAAAATCGACCGGCAGTATGGCCGACTCTTCCATACTTACATAAGTTTCTGCATGAGACCGCACATGATGAATGATAAAGTCCGTATCCTTGCTGTATTTCATTTCGCCTTTAAAAAACATCTTTTCCCCGAACGGAACCACAGTGGTTACCCCACTCTCCCGGTCGATGACGGCAGTACCCCCATCCGTCAAGTCAAGGCGGTACTCTGTGCGCAAATTGGGGAAGTCATATGGATTTGGGGCGGGCGCCGGGGCAGGTGTAGAGGCGGGCGTTGTAACGGGCGCCGCCGTGGTTTCAAGTGCGGCGGACGGAACCGTAACCGGGCTGACCGGACCACGGCCGCATCCGTCAAGAAGTGCGGCGGTAAACAAAAACACTAAAATCGTCGAAATCAGCCTTTTCATGGTATCTTCCTCCATTTGCTCATGCAGGGCATTCCCTGCCGGTTACCTTTATTCAGTTATCTGCATCAATGAATTGTTTCCGTCATATCCAAAAATATGAGGCGCTCGATGTTTACAAGCATGTCCCTGCCCTCGTCGCCCTTCCTTGCGGTGACGATGACGTTTTCATCCTCACGGACGACTTCGTAATCCTTGCGCTGCCCGGTGTAATAGGCTGCGTCGTCGCCTTGGCCGCCGTCGATTTGATCGTCGCCGGGGCCGCCGTAAACCATATCATCACCTGCGCCCGTCGGTATCACATCGTGGGCCTCGCTGCCCAGCACCCAGTCTGCGTAAGGGGTATCGGAAAACGGAGGCAGGTCTTCATAAACGCGTGAAAAGCGCGGTACGAGTTTATAGGGCTGCGCCATAAAAACTTCTATTACAAAAGGCGTGCTGCCGGAGTCTATAGCCCAGCGGAAAAGCGCAAGAAGTTTTTCTTCGGTGATCCTGTCGTTGTAGTCTGCAAAGTCCAGACCTTCGGGGATGACGCCGGTCCCGAGATGGTCCATATCTAGTACCGACAGTCCTTGGGAAACCATGAAATCGATATAAGGGTTCTCAAACCTCTTTTCGGAGAAGGAGCGGCCATAGCCGTCTATTATACCCGAACCCTCCCACCTGAAAAAGGCGTTTTGATAATAACCTCCGTCCATGTAGTCGCTTAGGTCCGGAAAGTATTTAAAAAACTCCGTATCGGGATTAAAGTTGCCGGTGATTACAAATGCCGAGCCGTACCGCTCCTTTGCGTAATCGGATATCCATTTGATCAGTTCCACATTGCGCTGTATATATGTTTCCAGAGTTAAAGAGGGATCGGCCTGTGCCCATGTGGAATATGCGAGCATAGTATCCAGCATGATCCCGTCAAAATGTTGCGCCGCCGTGGCGTCAATATCTCTCTTGAGTTCTTCTCTCCAGGAATCCGTCCAGTATTTCGCCACATAGGTTCTAAAGCCCGTTTTGAATGTCCTTGTATCCACATAGTCGGGCAGCGGACTTGCGTCATTGTCTATAATAGCGTCACCGTCTTTGTCCCAGGCGGGATCGAAAGATGGGTCCCATCTGTCCACTCCGGAATACTCCATCGCGTTTACATATCCTACGATAACTTTGTCCTTTTGGTCGGGGAAGCGCCAGGGGGTGTTGAAGCGCTCATCCAGGCATTCCCTGGCTGTCTTGCCGTTCCATGTCCAGTAAGCGGTTGTCCTGAGAAAATCGACCGGCAAAACGGCAGATTCATCCATGGTGATATAAGTCTCTGCGTGGGACCGCACATGATGAATGATAAAATCCGTATCCTTGCTGTATTTCATTTCACCCTTAAAAAACATCTTTTCCCCGAACGGAACCACGGTGGTTTCCCCGCTCTCCCGGTCGATTACTGCAGTTCCTTCATCCGTCAAATCAAGTCGGTAATCGGTACGCAGACGCGGGAAGTCATATGGATTTGGGGTGGGTGCCGGGGCAGGTGTAGAGGCGGGCGTTGTAACGGGCGCCGTCGTGGTTTCAGGTGCGGCGGACGGAACCGTAACCGGGTTGGCTCCGCATCCGCAAAGCGGAACAGCGATAAGAAACAGCATCAAAAGCATGCAAACGCAGCGCAAAAGAGACAGCGGCCGGTTTCGCATAATATTTCCCCCTTCATTTTGTTTGCTCAAACGGCATCACACATGGTCCATATTATTCAATTTTGCATAAAAGTTCAGGATTAACAACCTACTAACTATAGTAGGTAGGCGTTAAATTATATGATACGGTACTTCTATGCCTTTTCAGCAATACGGGAAAACAATTCCATACGCCCCGAGATTCCGAGCTTTTTATACAGGTTTTTTGTATGGAAGTTGGCGGTATGGTAGGATATTCTCAGCTCGCCCGCTATTTGCCGGGTCGTCATGCCGCGCAGCAGGAAAACGGCTACTTCCTTTTCCCGGAGGGTGAGGTCCAGGTTTTCGAGCTGATCGAACTTCGCGACCTTTTTCTCAGCCTCACTCATATCCAAACGATGAAAATCCTCCGAAGCGTCATCCGAGAATAAGTGCTTTGCATAGGCGGGAGATAACAGCATAAACACGAGGAAAATGGCGCCGGATGTTGCAGTTGCCGCCGGCAGTAAAAGCTCCGGTGCATTTTTATGGATCGTGTCCGGTATGATGTATGCCAGCGCGCCGGCTGTCAGAACGACCACCACACAAATCTTGAACAGCCTGAAATCTCCGTGCTTTTTGAATACGCAGCCCAACAGATAAAACATGAGTGTGTATCCTATCAGCCGGAATCCGTACAAGAATACGGCGGCGTCCCGTAAAAACGAACCGGCGGGCGCAAAAAACAGAGCATAGCAGCAAGCCATCGCGATAAAAAACAGGTTGCACATATGCCATACGCTGCGCTTGGCGGCTGTTTGCACCACGGCCGCCAAACATACCGCCGCTGCTCCGGACAGCCCGGATATGATCATTGCTCCGGGTTCAGAAGTGCCGGGCAGATAAGCATAGAAGTAGTCCGCGCAGAAACCCGCGATGAAGAAATAAAGCGCAAGCAGTATCGGCGGATTCAGCCTTGCTCTCCTTTTTGAGGGCACGCTGTCGAAATCCGTCGCTTTAAATAAGATTAGGCAGAACACGGTGCCGGCAACAAGCAGAAACATGAAAGCTTTGCTTATGAGCGGCGGCAAGTCCGGAAGCCCTGCGGCAAACCTCACAACGGTACAGAAAAACGAGGCAATTATCGCCCCGAAAAAACGTTCCGGATTATTCAATACAAATGTATATACGAATACGGCGCACGACACGCTCCCTCCCATGCCGAACATGAATACTGCGGCAAGTATCACAGCGGCCGGCCCGTCGGACATAATCATCCACGGGATAAAACCCGCCAGTGTGAGGATCGCCGAAGATATAGCTATCTTTTTCATATTCCGGACACTGACAAGGGCAAACAGCAGCCCCGCCCCAATACAATATGCGCTGAGGGCTATGGTAAGGGCATCGAGCCCCATCAGACTGAAGTCGGATTTGAACAATATCTCCTGAGCATTTGAGAAACCGAGTCCCAGGGGCAGAGCAAGAAAATAGTGTAAATGGCTTACGCGTATATTCTTGAAACTCAGGTCATCCTTGGAACTCCACAATCTGGAAAACGAAATGAGAAGGCGGGATAAGTAGTTTTGCTTCGCAACCGGTTGCTTCATGAGCAATCCTCCCGAAAAATAAAAATGTTATATTCTGAAACGTATAAATTAATGCTGATTTCAGTATACAGCTTTTGGCATAATATTCAAATAACAAAGCAGGCTGAAACTGCAGAAAATTTTTATACAATGGTAGACCATTGTCTGAAGTCAATAATAGGCAAGGCTGAACTGCGCTATGGAGATAAAAAAGCCGATTTGAACAATACGCATGATGTCAGGACCATTTCTTCAGTTATATCGATGGTGCCTTGCGAAAAAGAATATATTCCGTAAGCATAAACCTCGTTTCAAAGCAATCAAACTGTGACATCGAGCTTCCCGATATCCTGCCTATCGGCCGGTGCTGCCTGCATTGGGCAAAATCCAGGAAGTCCCGCATCCAATAACTGTTTGGTATTAACCTCCAACCAAAAGCTGACGATTAATTACATTTAAAAATAAGCGGCGGGAAAATAATAAACCGATCTGAATTAAAGGCAGGTAGAATAAATGATCGATTCAACAAACATACCAAATAGACTTGCAAATGAAAAGTCTCCCTATTTATTACAGCATAAATACAATCC
>MWCU01000127.1 GCA_002070205.1 Firmicutes bacterium ADurb.Bin182
AAGCAAGGACTGCACGCTCAGCTCTTTTCTTTACGCGCTGGGCATCCCGAACGTCGGGCAGAAGACCGCCGCCGATCTTGCCAAGGCTTTCGGCACATTGGAGAACATACGGAAAGCGGATCTCGGTCAGTTGACAGCCATTCCTGACGTCGGCGAGATCGTTGCAAAAAGCATAATTGATTTTTTTCGGGATCCCTCAATAGCCAAGCAGGTGGACAAGCTGCTTTCGCTCGGCGTAAGCCCGCGCCCGGAAGAAAAAAAAGCCATTGCGGAAAGCCCGCTCTCAGGGAAAAGGGTGGTCATCACGGGTACGCTTTCCTCTATGGGGAGAAGGGAAGCGGAGAAATTGATCGAGAGTCTCGGCGGAAACGCTTCGGATAGCGTCAGCAAGAAAACGGATTATGTTATAGCGGGCGAAAGCGCGGGAAGCAAGTTGAGCAAGGCGCGTGAACTGGGAATACGGGTGCTCAACGAGCAGGAATTCTTGAATCTCATTGGCAGTGAACGGAGTATATGAAATGGAAGTTTACATGCGGCTTGGCAAGCTCGATAATGATACTCTTGAGAGACTGATCTTAAGCAAATTCAAAAAACGTCGGCCCGAGGTGCTGTCTATGCCGGGGATAGGCGAGGATTGTGCGGCCGTTGACTTGGGCTCCAATCTTGCCGTGCTTTCAATGGATCCGATAACTTCCGCCGCCAAGGATCTCGGGAGGCTCAGCGTATATATCAACTGCAATGATGCTGCCTCCGCGGGAGCGGAGCCCGTCGGCATTATGGTCACGCTTCTCATCCCTCCCGGCGCGTCGGAAGATGATATTTCAAATTTTGCAAATCAGCTCTGCGAAGCGGCGGATCATGCGAATGTAGACATTTTGGGCGGACATACGGAGGTGACGGACTCCGTAGCGAGAATGATAACCTGCACAGCAGTTTTGGCAAAAGTGCCGAAGAACGGATTGATTCTGCCTTCGGGCATGCGGGAAGGCGATGACATAATAATGACCAAATGGGCGGGAATGGAAGGCACAGCCGTTATCGCATCGGATTTTTCACACCTTGCGGAGCTTGAGCGCGATGAGCTCGAGTTTGCGGCGGCATTCAAAGAGCAGATAAGCGCCGTGAGGGAAGGCCTTGAAGCAGCCGGACATGGCGCGCACGCAATGCACGATGTTACTGAGGGAGGCGTTTTAGGAGCGGCGTGGGAATTGGCTTATGCGTCGGGCTGCGGCATCGAGCTTGATCTGGCGTCTGTCCCGGTCCATCCCGTTACTGAGAAGATATGCCTTAAACTGGGGCTTGATCCTTACCGCCTGCTCTCCAGCGGCTGCATGCTCATCGCCTGCAAAGACGGGGAGAATATGGTAAGGGTTCTCAATGACTGCGGCGTTAAGGCTCAAATAATCGGCAAAGCGTGCGGCAAAGGCGTACGGCTTAAAAACGGACCTGCCGTCGAGCCGCCTCAGGCGGACGAAATCTATAAGCTGTTCGGTTCAGGCTCAGTTTAAAGCGCGGCACTTTGCCGCTGAATATGAAGCCGGTTTTTACGCCCTGTTGAGTTTTATAAGAGGGCTTCAGCCCACGATCTCAAATTTCACGTCCGGCAGCCTCTGCTTAAGGCGGGATATTATGTTATCATCATGCCGTCCCGGGGAGGAACCCATCACGATCAATCCGATGTCATGGATTTTGGCAAAATCCACAAGAGCGTCGTCAACGTTATCCTTTCTGAGCAGTGTCAATTCTCCTCCCGCGATTTGAGCGGCCGTAAACAAGTATTCCAGCGCTTCTCCCTCATACGGATTGCCTAAAAAATTGCGTCCCGTCTGCACGCAATGAACCACATACAGAGGCGCATTTAAACCTTCGTTAAGCTTGATTCCGTGGGAAATCAGTTTGTCGCAGGTTTTTTGATAAGTTACGCAGACCATGATGCCGTTTAAATTATCCATGCCTCAATGCTTCTTTCAATTTGTCGGGATACTTGACAGGAACATGGTTTTCTATGAAATCAAGAGCTTCGGACTCCGTTTTTGCGCTGTAAAACAGGTTGATATAAACGTCTTTCGTAAAGTTTTCCCGCACGCAAGACTCAAATTGCCCGAGCAGCATATCGTAAAATCCGTCCTCATTCAGAACCACAATGGGTGAATTATGATAGCCGAGCTGTTTGAGAGTTATGACTTCAAGCAGTTCCTCCAGCGTTCCGAATCCGCCCGGCAGGGCGATATAGGCGCCGGACAGCCTTTCCATAGTCGATTTGCGTTCGTGCATCGAATCCGTAACGATCAATTCGTCGCATCCGCAAAAAGCGATACCCGGCAGGTTGAGTTTTTCGGGGATCACGCCTATCACTCTTCCGCCGAGCTCCTTTACCCCTTTGGCGACAGAACCCATAAGCCCGGCTTCCCCGCCTCCGTATACCAAAGAATAGCCCCGCTCTGCCATCATCCGCCCGAGCGAGCTTGCAGTTTTGTGATATTTCTCAGGCGCATCGCGGCTGGATGCAGCGAAAACGCAGATATTCTTCATCTGTTACCTCCGCTTGGTTTCGCTTGTATTATAGCATTCAATGTCCTTCCGTTCAATCGGAGCGGGCTGAGGCTGAATCCGGGAAATGCTTGAAATACATAGGTTTTTTCGGACTTTTTCGGAACGTGTCTTTTCCGTGAACTTTTTTAAAGCCGGCATTGCATTCGCCCCTCATCGCTTTGCGCAGCCTCCGGAAATAAAATGAGGTTATTTTGTTCTCTATGGTTTATAATTAATATGAAAAATGTAATAATATGAGAGGCCGGGTAAATATGGACAAATCGATTTTATGGAAACTGAGTTACGGATTATATGCCGTCTGCCTGATGGACGGGCAAAGACCCTCCGGCTGCATCGTGAACACTTTTTTTCAGGTCACGAGCGGGGGAGTGGTCGCAGTATCGATGAACCGGGACAACTATACGCATTCACTCATAGAAAAACACAACAGATTCGGCGTATGCATCTTAAGTGAGTCCACTCCCGCCAGGACCATCGGCGCTTTGGGTTTCTTCTCCGGCCGTGACAAAGAAAAGTTCGCGGGGCTCGATTACAGAATGCACGAGGGGATTCCGCTTTTGAATGAGGGCTGCTGCGGCTATCTTATTTTGGATGTGGTCGGCCGATACGAAACGGATACTCATACGGTTTTTTTCGCCCAGGTCGAGGACGCTTTTGCAGGAGTTGACATAAGGTCGATGACCTATGAGTATTACAGAAGCGTTATCAAAGGCAAATCTCCGAAGAATGCTCCGACATACGGCGTGTAGGCTTTTCCCGCTCGCTGCAGATGAACAGCAAGTGCTTTAAGCCGGGAATTCACAATTTGATATAGGTATTTGAAGGCCGTCTTAAGTTTACAGTTTTTTACATCAAGATCAAGCCTCTCATACATTCATAAAATATTTGCAATTTACCGTAATTTATTGTACTATATCCCCTGTGCGCAAAATAACCCCAAGGAGTATAGTATGAAAAAAGGCGAGTATCTGGTTGCGGCCGGATCTAAGTTAACATATCAAATAGTCGGAATAAACAACGGAAAAATCGTACTTGCGTCAAACAGCGATCACCTTGATGACGTGCTGGAATTGTCGCCCGAAGAGCTTGAGGAAATGATTGCCATCGGAAAATTCAGCAAGTTGATTAAAATCTGAAAATATGCTATATATAGGAAGATAAATTCGTTACGGGACCGAGGCAAGGGTTTCGCATATAAGGTATCGCGGTTTGCAAGATATCTTTATTTGCGTTTGTCTTTAATTTGACGCGGTTTGGGCGTGTTGGTTATGCCCTTCCGGCATGATGTTGCACGGATGAAAAGCGGAAGCATCGTCAGCACTTGCTTCGGGTTCAATCGTATTCATAACCGCGACGGCAATCGGGAGGTATCCGCATGCTTAAAATTGAGCACGTAACAAAAAAATACGGCAAGACGATCGCAAATGACGATATCAGCTTTACCGCTGAAGACGGCAGAATAGCTGTTCTGCTCGGACCGAACGGCGCCGGAAAGTCTACACTCATAAAGTGCATTGCGGGACTGCTTCGATTCACGGGGACGATTGAAGTTGACGGGTTTCCCAACAAGTCAATAGAAGCGAAGAGGATCCTCGGTTACATCCCTGAGATGCCCGCTGTTTATGACCTTTTGACCGTAAGTGAGCATATAGAGTTTATTCAAAGAGCTTACCGAATGGAGGACGACGGTTACGGACGGAAGCTGCTTGAGCGGATGGAGCTTTGGGACAAAAGGGATAAGCTCGGCAAGGAGCTCTCAAAAGGCATGCATCAGAAACTTTCTATTTGCTGCGCGCTTGCACACAGGCCGAAGGTTATCGTTTTCGACGAGCCGATGGTCGGGCTCGATCCGCATGCGATTAAAGAATTGAAGCAGATGTTTAGGGAATTGAAGGCGGAGGGAGCGACGCTTCTCATAAGCACCCATATGATAGAGAGCGTTGAGGATTACTGGGATGTGACTTACATTATGATGAACGGCAGATTCGCGGCGGTGAAACAGAATACAGCCGGGGATGTTGAACACCAAAGCCTTGAGGAATTGTTCTTCAAAATCACGGAAGGAAGCAAAACTTTCGAGGTGGTTTCAAAATGAGCGGAGCGCTAGGATTCTTGTTGCTTGCAAAGCTGAAAAATCAAATCAAAAGCATTGTAAAAAGCCCCGGAAAGCTGATTTATTTAATAGCCGTTATCGCCATAATAGGCTTGACTATTTTCGGGGCGGAGCAGACCGAGGGAAATCCTTACCGCCTTGTGCGGGATATCAGAGAATTGACCGCGATTATTACGGTGTTTTACACGGTTATATTCGTCGTTCTCGTCAATAAGGGATTTCACGGCGGCGCGAGCATGTTCGCCATGCCGGACGTGAATTTTCTGTTTCCCGCTCCTTTTAAGCCGCAGAAGCTGCTTTTTTACGGTTTGTTTCGCCAGATAGGAACGTCGCTTGCCCTTGGTATGTTTCTTCTGTTTCAGTATTCGTGGCTGCATAATCTGTACGATATACCCTACGGCACTTTGCTGATAATACTTGCCGGCTATGCGGCCACCGTTTTTTTCGGGCAAATCAGCGCGATGGTCATATACTCGTTTACAAGTTCGGACGAGAGGACAAAGAAAACTGTAAAAACCGTTTTTTATGCTTTGATCGGCGTTTTTGTTCTGGAAGCCGCATTTCGTTTTTTGGGCGGTTCCAAAGATGCGCTGGCAAGGGCGGTTGACGCCGTGAACGGAGCCTTTACAAAGCTTGTGCCCGTATCAGGCTGGATGGGCGGAGCGGTGTCGGGTTTGATTTTAAATAACGGCGCGTATGTACTTCAAGGTTTCGGTCTTTCCGCCCTTTTTTTGATTTTTCTCGTGTGCCTTATAACATTCAAAAATCAAGATTATTATGAGGATGTGATAAAGAGCACGGAAGCCGCCCAGTCGGCTATTAATGCCCGTAAGGAGGGAGTTGCGGCCGATATCTCGCCTTCAAACGTAAAGGTGGGCAAAACCGGTATCAACAGAGGCTTCGGGGCAAGTACGTTTTATTACAAGCATGTGCTGGAAGACCGCCGTTCCCGTATGTTTATATTGAATAAGTCGGGTCTTATCTTCTCGCTCTTCACGGTGCTTTTTGCTTTCTTTATGAAGGATATAGGCATACCGGCGGTTTTTATTTTCTCCGTTTATATGCAGGTGTTTACGGTAATGCTGGGACGGTTCAACAGGGAATTGACAAAACCTTATATTTACCTCGTGCCGGAGCCCCCTCTTAAAAAGCTGTTGTACGGATTGGCTCAGGCCGCTCCGTCAACGGTCATAGAGGCTTTGCTGGTTTTTGTGCCTATCGCGTATATCCTTCATTTGGACGCCCTTATCGCGGTTGTCTGCATAATTGCGCGCATCTCCTTTTCGATGCTTTTCACCGCGGGCAACGTTATCGTCGAGCGGCTGTGGGGAGGAGCTGTTTCAAAAGTTCTGGTCATGTTTTTATTTTTCGCAGTGATGATCGCATTGGCAATCCCCGGAGCCATTCTTGCAATAATATTG